>CALIDI010000001.1 GCA_938023035.1 uncultured Leptolyngbyaceae cyanobacterium
CAGGTCGTTTGTTGGCTAGTAACCTCCCTAGCTATGGGCCAATCACAGCTATGGGTCAATCACTGATGGCCAGGCGCGAATCGCTCAAGAATGCTCTACCCTGGGAAAGAATACTCCTTCCCGCGTGATGCAGGCTCCATGCAGACCAATCCCTTTCTTTCCCTCGATTATGAACCTAGTCTAGAACGCCTGGGGGATGACTATTACGATATTGTGGCAGCGGCTGAGTTTCCCCAGCATATTCTCCGGTTTCGGAATGATGATTTGCTTCCCCTTTTGGGTTTGGAAGCAGCCCTAGTCAGCGATCAGGATTTTATCGAGGCCTTTGGTCAGTTTCGGGCCAAAACCCCTTTCCTGGCTTTGCGGTATCACGGCTACCAGTTTGGTGTTTACAATCCGGCGCTGGGAGATGGACGCGGCTTTCTCTATGGGCAATTGCGTGGCCAAGATGGACAACTCTATGATCTGGGTACTAAGGGATCGGGAACAACGCCCTATTCCCGTGGGGGGGATGGCCGGCTCACCCTCAAGGGGGGTGTGCGAGAAGTGATCGCAGCGGAGGCTCTCCACCGGGCTGGGGTGACGACCTCTCGCTGTTTGAGCCTGATCGAAACAGGCGAAGCCCTCTGGCGTGGGGATGAACCCTCGCCGACCCGCTCGTCGGTGATGATCCGAATGCAGCGATCGCACATTCGCTTTGGCACCTTTGAGCGGCTGCATGCTATCAACCGTAAGGATTTGATGATTCCCCTGCTGGATTATGTGATTGACCATTACTATCCTCATCTGGCTCAGCAAAGCGATCGCTATGCCCGTTTCTATGCAGAGTTAGTCCAACGAGTCGCAGAACTGGTTGCCCAGTGGATGGCTGCCGGCTTTTGTCATGCTGTGCTCAATACAGACAATATGGCAATTACGGGCGAAAGCTTTGACTATGGCCCCTTTGCCTTTATCCCGACCTTTGACCCTCACTTTACAGCAGCTTATTTTGACGATTACGGACGCTACAGCTATGGCAACCAGCCGATGATTTGCCATTGGAACCTGGAAATGTTACAAGTGCCATTGCAGCAGGTGGTACCTGCCAGCGACTTAGAAGCAGGTTTGAGGCCCTATTGGGAGCTTTATGAAACCGCCTATGCCACCCGCATGCTCAATAAACTGGGCTTGGCTGGGCCTTTGACAGAGGCTCGGCAAGCGTTGCTCAAGCTGACGCTGCAATTGTTGAAGGAATCCCAAGTCGGCTATCACTCCTTCTTTGCTGATTTGCGGCAGCATCTTCAACCAAGCTGGCGCGAAGGGGGCGAGCTAATTTTCCTAGGGGCAGAGGTCGCGCCTGAGGCCCTGGCTCAGCTCTGGCAGCAATGGAAGTTAGCCTATAGCCATCAGCTATTTGAACTGGCCCCAGAGGAATGGGAACGGGTGGGCGATCGCCTAAAACAGTACACCCCCCTCACGGTGCCGCTCCGACCGGCGATCGAAGCGGCTTGGGAAAAAATTACTACACAGGATGATTGGCAAGGCTTTTATGAGTTGGTTGAGCAAATCCGGGTTTAGCTCAGTGGGTATCGCGCGATCGCTGGGTTAAGGCTATCGACTGAGAAGATACCGGAAACACTTGAGAAGATACCGGAAACACTGATTTCCTGGTAGCCCTAATGACCAAAGTCGCGGCTATCTGAACCAAATCAGCCTCCGCAGGTTATGTCGCTTTGGGTAGAAATTCGGCCAAAACCCAGTGCTCAACCGCCACCACCAATGCTGGCGAGGCTTTCGGGTGCATGTCACTTTTACCCTTGCCCTAAATCCCTCTCCTTCCTTGGGCGACTGTGTCTACACATCTTGGTCATGAACCAGAACCCAGCCTTCAAAGATCCCCTCAAACTTGAGTAATCCGATGAAGATTGTCCTCATTCCGAGAGGCCATTGGCTTTCGAGTCCAGATCATCCACCTAAACGCCCACGCTAATGCCCAACTCCTGGTATTCTGTGGTGCGGTGATTCGCGGTGTGCATAAGTATGGTGTGCTGCTACGGGCAGTGATTGCTAGCGCCAACAATGATCACCGGTTGGGCACTAACGAGGCCCCTCCGGCTATCATTTCAATTTATCTGGGGAGTCAACTTCAGGATGTATTTGACCAGATTGCTTAGGGTGAGGTCAAAGGTTCTCAAGGGAAGGGGGTGATGAATCTTGGGGGTTGATACGCTCCCTGTGTTCCCGAAAGATCCGGGCGATCGCAACCGCACTTTACCTTTTACGGGCAATCGTTTTGAGTTCCGCGCTGTAGGGTTGGGGCAATCGGTAGCGGGGCCACTCGTAGCAATGAACACGATTCTGGCAGCTTTGCTGGATGGGGTGGCCGACCAACTGGAGGCCAAGCTAGGCAGTGGCATGGAGTGAAATGCCGCAATCCACAACATTTTGCGGGAGGTCATTCGCGATCACGGGGCGATCGTCTTTAATGGCGACGGCTACTCCACTAAGTAGCATGAAATGGCTGTCAATGGGCAGGGGTTGCCTAACCTGAGGACGACTGCCGATGCTCTGCCGGTGTTACGTGAGTCATCCATCGAAGACCTCTTTACCAAGGAAAAGGTGCTAACCCCAGTTGAGCTAGGCAGTCGCTTTGAAGCTTACTCGGAGCAGTACATTTAGCATATTGAGGTAGAAGCTAAGCTAGTCATCAGCATGGCCAAACCCCTTATTTGTCCTGTGGCTGTGCGTTATCTGGGAGAGTTAGCCAGTGTCATCACTCGCTTGGGAGACCATGGGATTGAGCTAGACAAGGCGAGTGCTGCCAAAGCAGCTGAGTTGACCAAATCGATAATGGCGGCGGTGGGAAGGCTAGATAATATGCTAACCAAGCATTTTATGTCGATAGAAGAGCATATGCGGTTCTGCGCAAAGACAATTTGCCCTTTGATGGATGAGGTGCGCCAATCTGCTGATGCGCTCGAAGGTGAGGTAGCGGATGACCTCTGGCCTTTGCCGACCTATCAGGAGATGCTGTTTATCAAGTAGGGGGCTAGGCCTAGGCCACGGGTATTGCCTGAAATGGGGACGATCAGCAAGTAGCGAGTCGTCCCCATCTGTGTTTGGGTTGGATAAATGATACTAGGACGTTTAGGCTCGATTTTTCTCTGAGTTATACTGAGCCACCATCGACTCAACTAGCCGCTTTTCGCGTTTAAGGCTGTCTTCTAGCATTTGAATTTGCTCTCGACGAGCTTCTAACTCCAGCGATCGCCGATTCAAATCCTGACTTTGCAAAGTCAGTGATTGTCGCCACTGCTCTGCCCGTTCGGTTTCTTCTTGCAAAAACGAAGGGGTAATACCAGTGACCAGAAACTTTTGGATAATGTCAATGACCCAATCTTTTGCGTCTTTGACGGTTAAAACTTGTCGAGATGGGGAAATCTCGGCTAGCACTAGCAACCCATCGCTGAGGTTGTCAAAATCTCCACACGGGATAGTATCTTCCTCAGGCACCAATGACCAGGCATTGTCGGTTTTTTGGTTTGCTAGAAGGCGGAGGGTTACTTTACCCAGAAATCCTTTTTTCTGCACCTGCGCCAGATACAACATCACTACTTCTCTCATTTCGTCCAAGATTAACCATCAAACTAGCGTTTCCTCCTGATTGGCTCAAGGGGAAATTGGCAACTTGACAGAATGCACACAAACTTTGCCTTTATCCTACCTGTAATTTTTGTTCGTTGTCGGTTGGGTACATGATTTCCTTGAGTTAAAAGCACTGGCTTTTTCTAAGGAGAGAGCCGAGTCAGGCGATCGCGAAGGATTTGTGCTTGCTTTTCTGCCTCGGCTAGAGCGACTCTGGCTCCGTCTACCACTTCGGGTTTGGCCCGACTGACAAAGTTAGGGTTTGCTAACCGAGCCTGTAATGACTGAACCTCTGCTTCGATTTTGCCTAGGTCTTTGGTCAATTTTGCTTTGAGGGCTGCAATATCCACCAGCCCACTCAAGGGAATTAATACCTGCACCGTTCCTACCACTCCCGCAAACATCTGGGTATTCGCTGGCTCAGTTGCCGTGATGGTGAGGTTCTCAACTTTGGCCAAGTCTTGAAGATAAGCCGCCCCATCCATGAGAATCTGACGTTCGCGATCGCTCTCACTGTGCAAGATCGCCTCAATTTTGACCCCTGGTTTAATTTCGGCCTCGGCGCGCAAATTTCGTAGGGTCCGAATTGTTCCAAACAAAAGCTCAAATTGCTGCTCTAAATCAGGGTTGATCTGGCTGGCATTGGCTTTTGGATAGGTTTGTAAGGCTAGGTACTGATCCTCTGACTGTTGAGTGAGGGTATGCCAGATTTCTTCGGTGATGTGGGGCATAAAAGGATGTAAAAGCTTCAAAATACCCTCTAGCACACAGGCCAGAACTTGTTGAGCGGTTTGCCGCGATCGCCCGTTTTGTCCTTGCAGACGAGACTTGACTAGCTCAATGTACCAGTCACAGAAATCACCCCAAATAAATTCGTATAACCCTTTGGCCGCTTCACCGAGACCATAGCTATCAATCGCTTGACAGGTTTGATGAGTCACCTGATGGAACCGGGAGAGAATCCAGTGATCGCTGAGTTCCAGGTTTTCACCAGGGAGGCCGAGTTGTGTCGGGGTTTGCCCATCCAGATTCATCAACACAAACCGAGAAGCATTCCATAGCTTGTTAGCAAAGTTGCGTGAGGCCTCGACCGTTTCAGATTCATCGGTTTTACGGTTGTAGGCGAGCCGAATATCTTGCCCAGCCCCCACCATCTCTCGTACCAGAGCATAGCGCACGGCATCACAGCCGTATTTGTCGATCAGCAAGAGGGGATCGATGCCATTATTGGCTGACTTTGACATCTTCTTATTGTTTTCATCCCGCACCAGGCCATGGATGTAAACGGTTTTAAAGGGCATCGTACCGGTCAAGTGCCCAGCCATCATCGTCATCCGGGCGACCCAAAAGAAGATGATATCAAAGCCAGTCACCAGGGTTGTGGTAGGGTAATACGTCGCCAGGTCAGTTGTTTGCTCTGGCCAGCCCATGGTAGAGAAGGGCCATAGCCCAGAAGAAAACCAGGTATCTAGCACATCAGGATCTTGCTCAATCTCTACGGCTTCGCCAAATTGGGCTACCAGTTTGGCGCGGGCATCGGCTTCGTTCAACGCTACGACAAAAGGAGTGGTATCGGTAATCTCACCGGCGGTTTCACTGATGGCATACCAGGCGGGAATCTGGTGCCCCCACCAGAGTTGACGCGAGATGCACCAGTCGCGCAAATTTACTAGCCAATCGCGATAGACCTTGCGCCAGCGTTCGGGCACAAAGGCGGGGGAGTGATGATTGTCGAGGGCATCTAGGGCGCGATCAGCGAGAGGACGGATTTTGACAAACCATTGGGTGGAGAGCAGCGGCTCTACCGGCACTTTGCCGCGATCGCTATAGGGTACAGTGTGCTTATAGTCTTCGACTTTTACCAACGCACCTAGCGCTTCCAGTTTCGCTACCACCCGGTTACGAGCCACAAAGCGATCCAGGCCAGCAAACTCACCAGCATTTTCATTCAGGCTGCCATCTTTATTCATGATGTTGATCATGGGCAGGTGATGGCGTTTGCCCATCTCAAAGTCATTAGGGTCGTGGGCGGGGGTTACCTTGACACAACCGGTGCCAAAGCTAGCATCCACAAACTCATCCCCAATAATTGGAATTTCCCGGTTCATGATGGGTAGAGTCAGGGTTTTGCCAATCAACGCCTGGTAGCGCGCGTCTTCTGGATGAACAGCCACCGCCGTATCCCCCAACATGGTTTCAGGTCGCGTTGTGGCTACTTCCACAAAACCAGAACCATCGGAGAGGGGGTAGCGAAAATGCCAGAGGTGGCCATTGACCTCCTGAGGCTCCACTTCTAGGTCAGAAACGGCTGACTGAGTGGCAGGGCACCAGTTAACTAAATAGTTGCCACGATAGATTAAGCCCTCTGCATAGAGGCGGTTAAAGGCTTCTAGTACGGCTGCCGACAGGCCCTCATCCATGGTGAAGCGTTCCCGTGACCAGTCTACCGATAGCCCCAGGCGACGAAATTGACCGAGAATCGTGCCACCAGATTCTTCCTTCCATTCCCAAGCACGCTTGAGATAGGCTTCTCGACCAACCTCCTGACGGGTCTTACCCTGAGAACGCAACTCTCGATCCAGGATGGTGCTAACGGCAATGCTGGCGTGATCGGTGCCCGGTAGCCAGAGGGTGTTGCGCCCAGCCATACGGTGATAGCGAATGAGCACGTCAATTAGGGAGTGCTCAAAGGCATGGCCCATGTGCAAACTACCCGTTACATTTGGTGGCGGAATGACAATCGAGTAGGGTTCTCCCGGGTGCGCTGGGTCGGCTTTGAATACCTCATGGGATTCCCATAGACGTTGCCATTTAGCTTCAGACGATTGGGGTTCATATTGACTAGGCAAGTTGGGAATCGTTGCAGACATGAGTTTTCGAGGGCGATCGCTAAAGCCTTAATTTTACTTAAAAATCGTGCCATTTCCTGTGGATACCGGCCAAAGCAATTGCCTAGTTGTTAAGGATAGGCAATGTAAGCAAAGAGCCAGGTTTAGGGCACAACGCAGAAACGCCAGTACCAGCCTGCCTCTAAGGACATTTTCCCTTGGCTCCGGTGCAAGACAGATGAACCTAGCGAGAACCCATGTACTGGTAAAAATAATAAGTTGCCATGGGTACAACGGTTGCCACAATCAAGAAGCCAATCACCCAAACGGTTGCATTGCTTTCCTTGGTTTTTTCAGGAGAGGCAAACGTACCCTCAACCATAACATCATCAACAATTTGGGGTGGGCCAGGGTCAGGTTGGCCAGATAGCACGGCTACAAGCCGATCAACCGCATCGGAAATGGCCTGATTGTAGCGATCGCCCCGTTTCAAGGGAGCTAATAGGGTTTCCTGGGCAACACTTTCGGCGATTTCATCGGGCATGACAGCCTTAACTTGGCTGCCTGTATGAATAGCAGCATTGTTCGTCAAGTTATCGAGCACCAGCAGCGTCACATTCGCCTGATCCTCAGGATCGGGGAACCAGGCCCCAAACAACTTATCGGCAAAGCTCTGAATCGTCTCACCATAATCCAACCGCCGAATGGTGACAACGTAAACCTCCTGGTTCGAAGTCGCCGCAAGGTTGGCTAACTGAGCATTAACTTTCCCCTCACTTGCCCGGCTGAGAATTTCTGCCTTATCAACAACCCAAGTGCTCGCTTCTGGTACAGGTACCTCAAAGATGCTGGTGGCTACAGCCGGTAAAACCATCAGTTGAGTGGCAACAATTGCCATCACGAGCCACTGCATCAGCAATTGGAACCGGATTTTCCAAACATGGGAAAAATGAGAGCGCCAAGTCATAGGTCTTTACAAAAAGCAGCTTATTAGAGAATACTACGTACCCAGACGCTATAGGTAGAAAGACTCGGAAGATGCATGGCTGTGCAGGGATTGAGGGTGAGGGCAAAAGTGAAATACACCCCCTATCAACAACCGGTACAGTAGCCAGTTATAAAACTAATTCGCTCTCCATGGCATTAGCTCATCCGTTTGGATGAAGTAGAAATCAACCGATCCCGTCACGCTAGTGTTTATAGTAGGTGTTTAGAACACCTTCACAAAGCCACCGGCAGTGTTCGCTACTAATGGAAGGATTATCAATCTCAAACATGGGTTGGAGTGTGCCGTTACGTCGGCAAGATGGGTTACGAGTGGGAGCCATTGCTGCTGCTTGTTTTGCCTCTGCCCATTTGGCAAACCTAGTCTTAAATCTGGGCTTAAAGGCATCTCCTGTATGGTTTCCGGCGGGGGTTGGTTTAGCTGCTCTGTTACTCTATGGACGCCACCTTTGGTTTGGCATTGCTCTCGGCATTTTGAGTTTTGGTCTCTCGATGGGTGCTTCCTGGGGGTTTGCTACTGGGGCGGCGATCGGCAGTAGCCTGAGTGCCTTCGTCGGGGCCTATTTGCTAGAGCGGATGCAGTTTCAAGCTAACTTGCGGCAACTGCGGGATGTACTGGGCTTTGTGCTGTTGGCAGGTGGCATTGCTCCCACGGTTAACGCGACGATTTATACCCTCAATGCCAGTCTGGCGGAAATGATTCCCTGGGAAGCCTCTTTTAACTATTGGGGAACTGTCTGGTTGGGGGATAGTGTTGGAATTTTGGTCATTGCGCCAGTACCGTTAACGTGGCTGGGTTACACCTCCCTGGCTCAACCTGCTGCAACGCGCCTCCGGGCAGATGTCACCATGCTTTTGCCACGGCTGCCTGAATTTCTGACCTGGCTAATTCTTTTGTTAACTATCAGTACGAAAGTCTTTCTGGCTCCTGCCCATGCTGAGATTGCCCGTTATCCTCTAGAGTATTTGCCTTTTCCTCTGATTGGGTGGGCGGCCTTACGTTTGGGGCAGCGGGGCACTGTATTGGGGAGCTTATTAGTTTCCGCGATCGCTATTTTGGGTTTGGTGCGGCAGGCAGGCCCATTTCTAGCGAAATGTCAGGGAGACTTTTTGCAAGCAGCACTGCTGATGCAAATCTTTGTAGGCATTATTACAATCACGGCTCTGGTCTTAGCTGCCGCCATTGCCGAACGTCAACAGGTTGAAAACCTTCTGCGGATTAATCAAGCCAATCTGCAACGTCTTGCCTCTAACTTAGAGTGTCGTGTGCAAGAGCGTACAGCAGAGTTGCAGCAACGGATGCAGGAACTGCATGACTCAAATCAGGTTAAAGATCTGTTGTTGCATGCTGTTGCTCACGATTTGAAGACCCCGATTCAGGGCAGCTTGATGGTGCTTAATAAGCTACACAGTCGTGGCGAAGAGAGCATTACGGTCACTCAGCCCATGCTGGAATGCATGATTCAAAGTAATGAAAAGTTACTGTACCTCCTGGATTCTTTGCTTCAAGATCCGGCCTCTTTCCCCACGCTTCCACCGTTGCAGTTAACAACAACCTGTCTGCCCAGTGTCACAGCGGCTAGTCTGGAACGATTGGCCGAAAGCTTAACAGCCAATCATACTCAGGTTATCAACCAGGTAGAGCCGACCCTGCCTCCGGTGATCGCAGATCCAGGGCAGATCCAGCAGGTAATTGAGTGCCTGATTTCCAATGCTGTTCGGCATAATGCGCCTGGTTTAAAGATTACGCTAAAGACAGATTTGATTGCAGCCACAAGTTGTTGTGCAGAAACAGTCACCTCTGCACCAACAATGGTGCGCTACTCAGTCCAGGACGACGGGGTTGGTTTACCCAAAGAAGCGCGCGATCGCCTGTTTGAATTGCATAGCCGTAGTGCCCATAATTGCCATCTGACGGGGATTGGTTTAGGTTTACCCCGGAGCCGTCAGATTATCGCAGCCCACGGTGGCCAGATTGGTGTGATTAGCGAACTAACCGAAGGGGCTACCTTCTGGTTTACCTTACCCGTTGCTCCCCACAGTTGAGATGATTGAGATACCAGAAGCTGCTGACGCCAACTCTACCCAGGCTGCAATTGGCATCCCAGGATTGGGCAATTTTGATGGGGTGTTTCACTCGACGTTGCTGAATCTGGATAGGAATCACCCAATTCGCCCGCACCCGAATGCTTAATCGATCCAGCGTACCTGCACAAATCGAGCAGGACGATTAAAAGCATGGGGGACTTCAACAACACGCTCGATTGCTAGGTTAAAAGGGATTGCCGTGGTCAAATATTTTTGCGCCAAGTTGCCCAGGGAAGGAGCAATCTGAGCTGTTAAGGTTGCAGCTACTCCGATTCCTAAGATCTGAGCCAGCGGATGACGCGGCAATAGCGTTGTTGTACCCAACATTAAACTTGCCAGCATCACGACTCCGACCGAAAGATTAGTGCCGCAACGGGGATGCACCGCCAGATCCCAATCACCTGCTGTGATTTGCTGGAGGGCAGCTTGGGCAGCATGCCGAAGCTCGTCCAAATCAACCTGACCGTAAAGATAAAATCCCCGATCAGTTGACATCCCACTCAACGTTTCGCTCTGGGAAGCAGGGCTAACCCTCTGGGCGCGATCGCTTAAAATCCAAACAGTCGCGTGCTCCAAGGCATGAACCTGGCGTAACATCAATAGCTCCTTGAGGCCAGGTGCAAACGACAGGTAGCTTAACAACTCAGTATCTTGTCTGAGATGAGGTGTTGGTTGAAGAGACGCCAGCAACACATCTGCAATTTCGGTGCTCCAAAACCATAGGGGAGGTATCCCCGCTAAAGACTGAGCCATTGCTACAAAACCCCTAACCCGAAACGCATACAAAGCAACGCTTCAATCACTCTAACCCTTAGGGCGACTGAGATTGAGCAACTTAGCAATTTTTTGCCTGTTTGAATAACTTTAATTAAGGATCTCAAATTAAGGACTTCGGTGACCAGCGATTGTTCATGGGAGTTGTGAGGGGGTGGGGGCTTTATCCAGCCATGGGGCCAGCGCCGCCCCCCATTCTGACCTTAATTTGTACTTCTAAATAATGCAGGAGAGGCCAGGCTGCTTAACCCCGATCAGGGAAAAGTACTTCCTGCTCTTTGGCAAAAATATAGTCATAATCAAAGACCAGTGATCCTTCGTGACGAATAATTGAAAACCCAAAGTTACTGGTTACTTCTGTCGTAAAAGTTGCCATTGCCAGCTCAATGAGCTTTTTTTCACTCAGATTTGGGCTTTTGACATAGTAATCTCTGCGAGCAAAGAAAAGGTGTTCATCCTTTGGTGTAATGATTTTATTGATCTTATGGGTATGTTGAATCGGGCGAATATAGGTGTTGAGAAAATCTTCTTGATTACGCTGCAGCCGATAAAGCTTTTCCTGTTGATACCAACTCATCCGAAACATCATTTTAATTAGCTCAAAACCCAGAATGTAGTTGAAAACATGATTGCGCTCCTCAATATTCATAACTAATTTGAGGGCTGATTCAAGATATAAATCAGGCTGTCGTCGCACATCCTGGGCTGAGTGAATGTAAAACTGTTTGATATATTTTCGGAGGAGACTACTATTTAGATCCGTGTTAAGCCGAAACTTTTCCAAATGGGCTTTAACTTTTTCCTTTGTATCCCGATCCTCTAAAACCTTGGAAACAATGCCATCCGCTGTATAGTCGTCGAGAAATTCTGCCCGGGCTTCGGGTGTTGCCCCACACATTAGGTGGCAAAGAGAGAGCACATAGCGGCGCTCCTGCCATGACAAACTCTCTACCCACTGTTTGGCAGCAGTTGGCATGTGAAATAAGATGCCTTCAGCCAGATCGGCCTGCTGATAAACAGATTGGACGTTGGCTGGTCCAGTCATAGGAAATTACTGTGTGAGTAGTGAAGATAGTCCTCTCTAGACTTCCCATTCTCATGGCGAATTGCTCAACACACTTTGGTGCAGGTTGATCGCGATCGCTAGGTTGCTAAGTCCCTTGGGAGTGGTAAGGGGGAACGAGACAACCTCTTATCCCTCAGCAACAGATTCATCTTCCTTACTCTGGGGCGATTCAAGAGCGACGACCTGATAGCTTTGCTAATTGATCCCTAGCATTTTTTTGCATCACGCGATTGCCCTGCTGCTCGTAAAGCTCGACAGCCTGGTTAAGATCCTGGGTTGCTGCCAAAATATCTCCTTTGGATGCATAGGCTAGCCCGCGATTGTAGATGGCATCGGCATAATTGCTCTCTCGCTTGAGCGCTTCGTTATAATCAGCGATCGCTGCATCCGCTTTATCTGCAAACAAATGCGCATTGCCCCGGTTGGTATATGCCCCTGCCAAGAAGAGATTGCCCAGCCCCTCCTGGGTTGCCACTTGAATCGCCCGATCGTAATCTTTAATGGCTTCTTCATAGTCGTTTTTGTTGGCGTTGGGGAGTTTTAGGCGAGCATTGGCCCGGTTAATCAGCGCCTCTGGCATTCCCGGTTCTCGCCGCACGACGGCCTCCGCATCGGCAAAGGCGCGTTGGTAATCGCCCTTGTCGTAATGAACATGACTCCGATTACTCAGGGCAATTAACTCATTGCGGGTATTGGGTGACTTGGTAATCACTGCCGTATAGTCTGCAATAGCCTTGTCATATTCCCCGAGTTTGGTGTGAACGATGCCGCGATTAATATAGGCTGCCACTAAATTAGGGTCAAGCTCAATCGCCCGGTTGTAGGCCGCGATCGCATCGGTATACTCCTGTGTTTGCATTTTGCTACGGCCAATGTCAAACGCCTCATTTGGGTTCGTAATCGCATTCATAGAGCCACCCGCCACCGGCAAACGATTCCTCAGACTTGGCAGCAGCACAGCAGCGGCAGTTCCGACCAGAGTCGCAATCAACAGTAGCGGCACTAACCAGTCAATAATAAACGGGCGACTACTGGATGGTTGCCTTTCGGTAACAGGGGCCAGTGGGGGTGGGGTGGGGCTAGGGGGCGCTTGTACTTCTGTGACGGGTGGTGAGGAAGGCTCTGGAGCCGCCACCTCGCCAACCCCCTTATTCTGTACAGGTGCTCCGCCCTGAAAAGCGGTGCGTTCTAAATGTTCAAGCAACCGCTCAAGATTGGGTGAGGCGGAGAGCGGAGAATCTATTCCTGAAGGCATCGATTCGGGGGGTTCGACGAGGGGTTCGACAACTTTGGTCGGGTGAGGTTCGTTGATCGGTGCTTCAGGGGGAACATCATGGGCAACGAGTTGTTGAATCCGATAGACAATTCGGTGCTCGGCGGCTTCAACCTCATCGTTAGTTAGGGCTAGCAATGTTTGCAGTTGAACTAAACCCTGGCGATCATTCTCAGTCAGGGGATATTGGCGCAGTAAAGCTGCCAAGAAAGCCTGCTCATAACGGGCCAGGTTTTTCAGGTGGAGTTCTCGTTGTTGCTGGTGCTCGTCCACAAACGTTGCTACATCAATAACGGCGGTTTGCTCATCGGTCAGGTAAAGGGCCTGTTTTAAGGTTTGCATTGCCTGCGGCATCGGCTCCAGACGATCGGCTTGGGCCATGAGGGCAGCCAGATGCTGGCGATAGTGCCGCAGCCGCTGATGGTATTCCCACCAGGGGCGCAAAACCTCAGATTCGATTTGCTCTGCCTGCTGGGATGATAGCTCAAAAATTCGCTGGATATCGGTCAAAAAGTTGCGCCCTGTCAAAACCCGACGGTTTTCTGAATCAACCTCAACCGAGACTCTGTATTGTTCAATTAGGCGAGCATATTGCAGGGTTGACCGGGATGCTGCAACCCGGTTTAGAGGGGCCTGGGCTAGTTCAATGGCTCCTAAAAGGGTTGGCACAATTGCTGGGGCGGCAATCTGTAGGCGGGTTTGGGCATAGGTGTGCAAATTTGCTACCGTCATAATGCCGTTGCCATCAATGTCAGCATAGCCCCGTTGCAAACCCTCGGCAAAGTAATGAAGGTAGCCCCACAGATCAGGTGGATGCAAGTCCATAGGCGCATGATGAGTATGGCTATGGGCTACCAAAACCAGGCGATCGCAGGACTTTACTGGACGGGCTGCCGTCGGGTCAAAGCCGCTATGTGCCTGTGTGAGCAACCCTTGCAGATTAACAGGCGATTCAGGGATGCTGGTTGAATGGAGATGATGACGAAAAATACAGTCTAAGATGACAATCTGCCGTTGTGCAGGGCTGCGATCCATTACCAGTCGCAAAAATTCACTGGAGAGGGTTGTGCCTAGCCAAACATTGCCTTTGGCATCGGCGTTACTATCAGCCTGAAGAAAGTGCAGGCTCCCGTTTGTTTGGAGAGCGTAGCCTGTCAACACCAGCAAGACGAGATCCTGGGGTTGCCGTTCTCTAAAAACTTGCTCAACGGTCTCTTGAACCTCTGCCAGGGGGCGATCGCAGCACAAGTCACTCTGAAACGGAGGATTGGCTTGCTGCAATGCCGCATGTAGTTCTGCCAACCCTTGATCTGTTGCGGCTAACCCCAGGTCTGGCTGATAGTGATTGACCCCAATGAGGAGTGCCACTTGATTCATGGCAAGCAATTGCCCAGCTAAATTTGGGAGACAGGCATCGTGATTCCATTATCCGGAGCTGGGGATCAATGATCTAAAGTCAGTCATCTCAACTTATCCCCGGTTTCTAGGTGAAATCTTTTTTGAAATCTTTGTAAGGATACTGAATTTAGGCCCATCTGGCGCATAAATTCGGCCCTCCTTCTCCTAGGTTGGGAGAAGCGGCTGGGGGATAAGAGCCTGAAAAGGTGACACGCTCTCCATAAATTCTTACACTGGTTAACCAATGGTTTACCTTGGTTACATCTGTTTCGTATGATAAGAAGACTCACTTGATGGCCCAATAAGGACTGATTGAAGGATATGGTAGCTAGCATTCAGTTTTCTCGCGGAATTGACGAAGCAGTTGTGCCGGATGTACGGGTCACGCGATCGCCCGACGGCAGCAACGGTACCGCGACCTTTTACTTTCAAAATCCAAACGCACTCAGCAGCCCTACGGAAGAAATTACTGGGATGTATCTAGTTGATGAAGAAGGTGAGATTAGCACTCGCGAAGTCAAAGCCAAGTTTGTCAATGGGCAACCTGAGGCATTAGAAGCGGTTTATATCATGCGATCGCAGCAAGAGTTTGAGAGGTTTGTGCGATTTATGGATCGCTATGCCGAGCAAAATGGCCTGGGCTTCAGCAAGTCATAACCAAGTTGGTGATAGCAACCACGACCATCACTTTCAACTTCGCTTCAATCTAGTCTTAACGCTGGCTAGGGGCGGGTTTCAACCAAAGACTTACCAGATTAGATCTGTCAGGTTAAACCCGCTCATGCCTGAGGGCGTATCGCCCACCCAAAGATAGCCAAAGAGTAAAGAAGAGAGAAAAAGAGAAGAGAGAAAAACGGAAAGATAATAAAGAAAAAAGAAAGAAAAAAGTAAGTTTTCTCAGCAAGAATGGACAAGACCTCTTCCGTTTCTTGAAGCAAGCCCGAAAGCCAAGATCGCTGCAACTAGCAAAATCGCCTCTGCAACAAAGCCGTTGACAGCACTTAAGCCGTGCCCAGTAATTGAATTCGCGACGATATAATTCAAATCTACTTGATCGAAGCCAATCAACAGTAACTTTCTGAAGCCTGTGGAAGCCAGTTTTACCCGAGTCGCCATGATTTCGTTATCAGGCCTGTTCAAGGATGAGCGTACAAAGTGTCTTTGACGCGATTTATCTGCTCGCTCACTGCCTCTGCTTATGTGCCCGTTGTCACTAAGGCAAGGCAATGCGTTCTCGCTCGGCCATGGGAGTAACCCAAACTCTTGCCGGACTTTATATTTGTTCTAGAAAAAATATCCGCTAAGAATTGAAAATTCTAAACGACTAAACCCGGCCACAACCTTTAACGAGTACCTGAACCCCCTGAGCGCTTGGGCCCTCCTTTTTTCGGAGGGTCATAGGAAGCAAGTAGCCAAGGCTTCACAGACTCTGAATCTTGGGCAACCAGTCGCTCAGATGAAACTTCAGACTTATCAGTAATCACAGGTTGATCACTGTCGCAGTTAACAACAGTCGCAAGAGCAGGCATCACGAAACCAAGGCAACCAAGGCTGAGAGCGGTTGCTACCTGTACCATTAGTGCCACTTGCTGTATGTTACCCATAGTCAAAACCAGATAGGCCTGGGCCGAATTCACCGTTGCGTAGTTGCCTAATAGGCTCAATTATAGTCATGGTTCACAAGTTTGACCAGTGAATCCACTGAAGACTTGTGTTGATCACCTAGGGGATTTACTGGATTTATGATGATTTCTTAATCAAGCTTCATTTCATAAAATACCCATCGATTAACGTAAGATTATCGAATCTTAAATAGCAGTTTAACTTGACCAGAAATCGTAGAACCTAATGTAAAGACTACCCTACTCGCGACTCGAACATACTAATGATCAGGCAGGAAATTTTCGAATTTTTTAATTTCCTCGGTTGAACTTACCTTTAGACTTCTAGTGTTTATACGGAATCTTTGTTGGTAGAGATTGACCGAATGTAAGCAAAGCATGAGTTTCTTGATTTTCTTTGTCAGAAGTTCATGACTTTTGCGTTACTTCAGTAGCCACCCATCTTTTCAAAAAATTTAGAATCGAGTAAAGCAGCCAGATGGTGAGAGCGCGTTGATATTTTCTCACTACACCCGCGATCGCGCCGATTCAGGAGAGTTTGGAAAATTTCTGAGGAAAACCCAGCCGGGTGCCTGCGTCACTAGGTGTGTGCCTGGGAGGCACCCAGTGACGCCATGCTGGCAATGGCAGAGACCCTCTAAAAATTCCTCGGTGCTGGGTAATGGGTCATCTGTTATCGCTTTGATCAGCCCGCTTATGCTCAACCGCCATGCTGGGTAGTCTTGTTGAAGTGCTGTCACCAAAGGAAACATGGCGACAGTTAGAATAATCACGCTAGGCGGGATGTAAAGCCTTGATGTAAAAATGGGGTGCAGTCTCCCATCTTCTTAATGAAATCGGCAAGATTGGGATTAATGGAATCTCCCTAACTCTTTGACAGAGTAGGGAATGGCTTTAGTTTCTCTGGAGTTGGATCGGTTATGTCGATCGCTGCTGCGACATCCCACAGTGCAAATTTACCGACCGTACAATTGATCTTAAATGGGTTACCCCATCCTACTTATTGGAAGCAGGTAGATGGGACATTTGCTGGTTGTAACCAAGCCTTTGCTGAAGCGATTGGTTGCCGCAGCGTAGCAGAGGTTATCGGGCAGGTGGAGGCTAATTTACCCTTACCCGCAGGGTTTGACTTTCTTGGCGAGCGCGACCAATTTGTGATGCGTCATAATAAACCAGAGCACCATAAAGTTCAAATTTGGTTGGGCGATCGCCAAATCTGGCTCAGCATCCATAAAACTCCGTTGCAACCAACTCCCAGTGACCCCCCGATTGGAATGCTCTGCACAATCGAAGAGATTCAGCCGCAACCAGCAAAAACTCTGCAACAAGCGGAAGAACAGTTTGAACAGATTGCCGCCAACCTACCGGGAGCGATTTATCAGTTTTTGCTGCGTCCAGACAACTCAACTGCTTTTCCCTACATTAGCCCCGGTTGTCTAGAAATCTTTGGCCTTCAGCAACAGCAGATCATAGAGGATGCCGGCCCCATTATCCAGATGGTTCATCCCGATGATCAACCCCGCTTTCTCCAAGCCCTGGCTGATTCGGCAGCCAATCTTTCTCTTTGGGCCTGGGAAGGGAGATTTCTGACCCAGTCTGGTGAAATGAAATGGATTCGAGCGGCGTCTCGGCCTCAACGTTGCTCTGATGGCTCGATTCTGTGGGCTGGACAAATGCTAGATGTCACAGCAACCAAACACATGGAAGCCCAGTTAAAAGAGCGTGAACAGTTTCTTCGCAGCATTTACGATGGTGTAGAGGTGGGCATTTGCGTGGTTGATGTCACCGAAACCGGTGACTTTCGATTCGCGGGCTTAAACCCTTACTCAGAGCACATCTGTAATATCTCAAATGAATGGCTACAGGGCAAAACCCCGGAAGAGGCGCTGGGCAGTGAAATGGGTGGAGCAATACGCCAAAACTACCAGCGATGTTTGGCGACGGGCACCAGTCTTAGCTATGAGGAGTGTCTGGATGTTGGAGGGCAACCGGTTTGGGGCTTGACCACCTTGACACCATTGCGTGATGAAACGGGACGGATTTATCGTCTGGTGGTAACAACGCTGAATATCACTGCCCAAAAGCAAGCGGAACAAGAACTCCAGCAATTAAATGAAGACTTAGAGGCGCGGGTACAAGAGCGAACAGCAGCTTTAGCAGAGGCGATTACCCGCCTAGAAACAGAAATCTTAGAACGGCAACAAGCTGAACAAAAGCTGCGGTTGTCAGAACAACAATTAAGAGAACAGGCAGAACGGGAACGCTTGCTGAATCGGCTAGCGCGCAAAATTAATAGCTCCCTTGACTTTGACATCATTCTTTCGACGACCCTGCAAGAACTACGGCAGGTACTACAAGTAAATCACTGCATCTTTGCTTGGTACCGTAGTGAGGCAACGACTCCTCACTGGGAAGTTACCGTTGAGGCTCGTGAGCCTGACGGCGACCCTATCAAGGGCTGTTACCCGATCACAACCATTGGTACGCTGGCTGAGGAGTTGATTAATCAGCAAATTGTCAAAATTAATAATGTGTCAACTGAAGCCGATTCTGGCTGGCGATCGCTGGCTCAGTCCTTTGGCTGGCAGGCCGTTTTAGTGGTTCCCTTACAAATGCCATCGGGTACCATTGGTGTCATTGGGGCAATTCAATATACCGATACCCGCTTCTGGAGCGATAGTGAAACAACCCTGATGCAAGTCGTGATGGAGCAGTTGGCGATTGCACTCAATCAGGCAGAACTCTACAATCAAGCCCGCGCCAAGGCCCAAGAATTGGAAGCCACCCTGCGAGAATTGCAGCAGACTCAAACGCAGATGCTCCAAAGTGAGAAAATGTCAAGTCTGGGGCAATTAGTGGCAGGAGTCGCCCATGAGATTAACAATCCCGTTAATTTTATTTATGGCAACCTCAACTATGCGAGTGACTACACCAACGATTTACTCCGCCTGATTCAGACCTACCAGCAATATTATCCTGAGCCTCATCCAGATGTTCAAGCTGAAATGGCTGCGATCGATTTCGATTTCTTACTGGATGATTTGCCAAAGCTGCTTGCTTCTATGCGCACAGGAGCTGAAAGAATCCAGAAGATTGTGTTGTCGCTGCGCAACTTCTCTCGTATGGATGAAGCTGAGCAAAAAGCCGTGGATGTTCATGAAGGCATTGAAAGTACCCTGATGATCCTACAAAATCGAATTAAAGCTGGGGTCAACAACAAGCCAGTGAATGTGATCAAAAATTTTGGCCATTTGCCCCCCATTGATTGCTATCCAGGACAAGTCAATCAGGTGTTTATGAACATTCTTTCAAACGCCCTCGACGCCCTGGAAGAAGCAGAAATCGCTGAACCAGAAATTCAGATTGAGACAAGTCATTGGGATGCTGACCATATCCGTATTCAAATCAGCGATAATGGTCCAGGCATTGCGAAAGCACAACAAGGCCGACTTTTTGACCCATTCTTTACAACAAAGCCTGTTGGCAAAGGAACGGGGCTAGGGTTATCAATCAGCTATCAAATTATTGTTGAAAAACATGGCGGCAGCCTTGAATGCATTTCTGAGCTGGGCCAGGGCACCACATTTGTGATTGAAATTCCTATTCAAATTAGAGAAACATAATTGATTGCTTAAAGCCTGGGGCTGATTGACGGATCAGCTTTTTTCCCTCATCCTTAAATCTCTTCTCTCCTGTGAGGAGAAGGGCCTTAAACCACGGCTTGGGTCAAAGCTCCTCACCTGTTGAGGAATAAGACAACCCAGAATTATGGGGCCGGTGGAGCAGTCGTCTGGATCTCTGGTGCGATACGCCTTGGCTAAAAGCCAACGATCAATTTTGATGGCAGGGCGATCGCGATCTACAACTTGTGATCGATCTACAACTTGTGATATCGATCAGTGTCTGATCAGACTCTACGCACCTCAGCGAGCGTGTTTTTGTCATCAGCGATCGCGGTATCGCCTCACTCCTCCAACTGATAACTATCAATCCTGGCGCTGTTTTCACTCACCTTGCACTTTGTGGCAATCACCGATGATGAAAACAACAAAGTAATGGCTCTATGGCCACTTCAACAGGTGCTTATGCCTCCCTACTACTATCGCCATCAAGTGATTCGCTGGAACCCTACCTCCAACCAGGCTGTGCGTTATTGTTTGCAAACCGTTGCCCTTTCACCCACGGGGGAACCCCTTCAGCAAGCCCAGTGGGACTTTACCAGCCTACGAGGATTACTCAACTTTCTCAGTAAGCACTTTCCCGATGTGGATGCGACCACCCTGCAATTTTACAGAGCTTAAGGACTGATCTGTGGACAACCTTCGCATTTCCCCACACTTTTACCTCCGACTGCCTGACGCTCGTTGGCTTGCTGCCAGGCACTCGCGTATGAGCTTTGCTACTCGTACTGCACTATCAGGAACGGCAATCGCGGCTGTTTGAGCTGCCATTGCTTTTAGCTCTGCGGATCCGCCGTCCTTGAGTAAGGCTAAAACCTGTTCTGTCAACCTTGCGGCGGTGAGTTGTTTTTGGGGCATCAGCAGCGCTGCCCCTGCCTCTGAGAAAACCCGGGCATTGACGGTTTGATGATCCTCCGCAGCAAAGGGATAGGGAATCAGAATCGAGGGAGTTTGGGCGATCGCTAACTCGGTCAAAGTTCCAGCACCAGAACGCCCAATCACCAGATCAGCCCGCTTCAGTAAGCCTGCCATCTGGTCATAAAACGGGCGTGGAAAATAATGAGGATGTTGCAAGCTCTGACTGTCAGGGTCATTCTCACCAGTTTGATGCACAATCCAGATGCCTGCCTCTAACCAAGTCGGGGCACATTCGCGAATTAGCCGATTGACGGCAACTGCACCCTGGCTACCCCCCACTACAACGAGTAGGGGAACGTCAGCAGGAAGGGGCAAATCCGGTAACTCCGGACTGGCGGTGAGAAATTGCGATCGCACCGGTGTACCCACCCAAACGGTGTGAGCTTTTGGCAGAGAACGCTGGGCTACCTTAAACCCCAGAGCTACTACACTGCACCAACGGCTGAGAAAGCGAGTCACCTTTCCAGGTAAGGCGTTTGACTCATGCAGTAGCACCGGCAATCCCAGTAGGCGGGCCGCAATCACAGCCGGCGCGGCAATATAGCCCCCTGTCGTAAACACGCCCTGAAACTTCCCCTGACGTAGTAATTGGTAGGTCTGCCAGGTTGCTCCCAGTAACTTCAACGACACCCGCAGCACATCTAGCCCCTTTTTCTGGAAGCCCTCTACCCCAACTAGATGCAGCGGGTAGCAGGCCGGAACTAATTTGGTTTCTAAGCGGTCGGGTACGCCCAGCCATTCAATCTGATAGTCGGGCAACTCAGCCGCGACGGCGATCGCTGGAAACAAATGGCCGCCTGTACCACTGGCTGCGATTAAGAGTTTTGGTGGAGACGTGTCTGACATCGGTTGTGGCGGAGTAGAATCTTATCACTCACAGTTATTTGACCAAGCCCAAAAGTTGCCCCGATACCGTGCAATTGGCAATGTAGGAATATTAAACCGTGAGTTTTAAGATTACACCTTCAGCTTTAGGAATATCCATGCAAAAGCCTCTGCGCCCCTGGTTTGCCTCTGCCTTTTCGCTTTCTGATTGTGCTCAGCTTCGATCAACCCGACGCTCTGCCTGGCTAGCTTTTGGGATTTTTTTGGCGATCGCAACGGCCCTTCTGCCACAGCGGGGGTGGGCTAATCCATCGGCAACGGCCCCACCCGCGCTAAAGGAGACTCTCGGTCAAATTGATGCGGCGGCCAGTAAGGCAGATGTAGCCGGAGTAATGAAGCACTATGGAGCGGCCTTTAGCCACTCCGACGGGCTGGATCGGAAAAGTTTAGAAGCGGCGTTATCCCGTCTATGGCAACGCTACCCTAACTTGCAATATCGTACAGAGTTAAAAGCCTGGCGAGCCGAAGGTAATGCGCTGGTGGCCGAGACGATTACCTATGTCACGGGTTCTCAGCAAGTGGGCGATCGCCAATATACGCTGACTTCTACCCTAGAATCGCGGCAACGCTTTGAGAACCAGCGGATTGTTCGTCAGGATATTTTGGCTGAGCAGAGCAAAGTCACCTCTGGTAGCAACCCTCCGACCATTCGCCTAGTATTACCGGCTCGCGTAGCACCAGGCCAACAATTTAACTTTGATGCAATTGTGCAAGAACCTTTAGAAGATAACCTACTGCTGGGGGCGGCGGTCGAAGAACCGATTAAGCCAGACGGGTTTCTCACTCCGGCCAAGGTTGACCTGCGACCACTGAATGCCGGCGGCATTTTCAAAGTAGGGCGTGCGCCACAGCGAGGCGAAAACCGCTGGCTCTCTGCGGTGATTGTGCGTCATGATGGCATTACTGTGATGACTCAACGCTTGATTGTTGGTAATTAGCTTCGTAGTAGAGAGTCTTTGCGCTGACTGTGGTTCCAGTGCTGGCGATCGCGACGATGGTCGCCTGTCACTTTGCCCTCACCCTTGCCCTTACCCAATTTAGGAGAGGCTCCCTTTCCCCAGTTTGGGAGCAGGGGCCGGGGGATGAGGGCCTACAGAGGTGACATGCTCTCGCGACAGTTACCTGAAAGCGACCCAGAGTTCTGGTGCGATCGTTGCCAAGATCAATCCATTCGCCCTTAGGAACTTTATTGTGCTCGATACCTCACCAATAGGGCGTTTAATGACTGCTTCAACTCTTCTGTTTTTGCAAAGATATGATTTTCAAACTCTTGTGGCCATTGAACTTGTTCAATCTGTTTAATAGTGTCAGGCAGGTAGGGATGCTCGGGGCGCGTGCAATACATGCCCCAGATCGTGGATGAGGTCATAAATTGGATGTATTCTGGCGGAAATTCACCCCCATCCATCAGGTGCGCCTTGGTTTTAAGAATCGTTGTAATTTCATCATTCTGCTGTTTGAAGAGGGCAATGATATCCTGATTGACTTCGGTTAATTTTCCCTGTATCTACAGTGGATAGATTTCAGAATTTAACTTTATAGATTTCAGAATTTAACTTTAAGGATGCATAAATCGGCCCATAAAATTCCTCAATTTGACGTTTTCTAAACTCAAGATCCGTCTCGGTTAAGAGGGTTTCTCGATGCAGCGCTTTTTGTAATCCAGTTTCGATAGCCTTCTCTGCTGAAAACTTGAGAAATGTCCCAGCACCTAGGGCACTGGCTAGGAAAACTCCAAGGATTTGGATCAGATCCATGCAATCAAACCTCCATTTGTTGTTTTAGTCCGGTATGCCGTTGACTCAGGGTAAGCTGAGCAAGCGGAGAGTATAGGCACTGCATGGTTTGGTTGAGCCGGAAGGCAGTTCGCAGAGCGCCAAGAAATGTCTCCTGTGTCCGCAGGGAGAATTTTTCAACCAGGAATTCTGACCCTGCCCTCCGTCTTTACTAAGCTAAGGGGGAGCTTTATCGCTGCGGCTTGTTGGCCTAGGACGGTCGGTAAAGCTGCTGAAGGCTGCCCTAGGCAAAAAGGTAAGGGTACCCAGAAAAACCAGCCCTTTGACAGGGCTGATCGCTTGGAAAATCAGAGAGTAACCCGCTTAGGAATCGCCTATCCTGCGACACCATGGCTCTTAAGCAAACTGATTGGCTAACTGCTGCTCAGTGATTTCTTCCTGATCCACAAACTCTTGTACACGGATGCGATATTCCCGCAAGGTATCGTCTACCCAGACGCGATCGCTACTGTTCGCAAAAATATGGACGAGGGGTTCTCCCGCATCCGGTAAAATTAGCACCCAGCTATCCCTCGGATAGTTAAAAATCTTAACCCCATCAATCAACTCCAGGCGCTCAACGGGGTGCGTTTCCACCAGATAGCGCATCAGTGCCCCCTTCGCGGCCCAGGGACACCGAACCGTATAGGACTTGTGGCAGACCCTGGGCAGATCAGTGCGAATCTGACCCAGCGATCGCTCCTGAATTGTGAGTAACTCAATCAGTTTGGCAATGCAAAACATCGCATCAAAACCAGGATGAAACTGGGGAAAGATAAAGCCCATTTCGGCACTGCCCCCCAGCACCACGTTGGGGTTTGTCTGACAGGCTTCCATCAAAGCGGTCGGGTTTGCCTTTGTGCGAATGACGCGCCCATCGTGGCGGCAGGCAATTTGTTCAATCGCACTAGAGACATGCACAGGCACTACCACAATTCCCCGGGGTTGGTGGGTCAAAATCATGTCAGCCACCAGAGCTGTCAGAGCTTCTCCCCGAATTGGGCTACCCGCATCATCAACTAAGATCATTTGCTCGCCGTGGGCTGAGACCTGCACACCGAAGTTGGCCTTGAGCGCTTCAACAACCTGTCCCAGTTGATTTAGCAAGCCCTCGCGATCGCTCTGAGTCAGGGTTTTCTGGCTTAGACTGGCATTGAGCACCACAGCATCACAGCCAAACTTGCCCAGCAATAGGGGTAACACTGCCCCTGAAACTGCATAGGCATAATCGATCACAACCTTGGCATTACCATGGCGAATCGCCTCAATGTTCAGATGTTGCTCAAACCCTTTACTGTAGATGTCTAAAGACTGACTGGAGAGGGCAACGTTACCAATTTCGTTGATTTGGGCGCGGCGAAAGTCTTCCTTAAAAAAAGCTCCCTCAATCTTTTTTTCGCGTGCTTTTGAGAGGTTAATGCCCTTCGGATCAAAGAATTCAATCAGCAGATGGTCAAAGCGTTCGGGGTGCACCCGTACATGAATTCCACCCGCCACACCCAGCGTGGGGATGACGGATCGAGCCATGGGGATAGCCGTGGCCTCTAAATTCTGAACGTTGACCCCTACTGACATCAGGCCAGCGATCAGCGATCGCGACACCATCCGCGAAATGTTGCGTTGATCACGAGAAACCGTCACACTGGCTCCTGGCTTTAGGGTCGAGCCATAGGCCGCCCCCAACTTTACCGCAAACTCGGGGGTGATATCTACATTCGCCAGCCCCGACACCCCCCGTTGCCCAAACAGGTTGCGGTGAGCAGCATGGCCCCAGATCAAGTTAATATTCAGCGTGGCTCCCGACTCAACTCGCTTGCTGGGCCAGATCCTAACCCCAGGGCTAACCTGGGCCTCTTCACCAATGGTTGAAAGTGGGCCAACAATTGCCCCCTCCATCACATGGGCGCGGCGGTCAATCCGTGCGCCGCGGGCAACAACGCAGGCAATCATATTGGCTTCTTCCCCGATGATGGCTCCATTCCAAAGAATAGGGCGCTTCAACTCGGCATCGTTGCCAATGGTAACGTTATCCCCAATCACAGTGCCGCTGTCTATCTGCACCCGCGCCCCAATCCGGCAGTTACTACCAATTAGGCTAGGGGCCTCAATTCGAGCTGTTTGATCCACATAAGTGTTTTGTCCAATCCAGATACCTGGCGATCGCTCCTCATAGGGAAAGCGCAACTTTACTCGATGCTGTAAAGCCGCATACTGGGCCTCACGATAGGCATCTAAATGGCCGACATCGCACCAGTAGCCCTCTGCAATATAACCGTAGATTGGTTCATCCATCTCCAACAACCGAGGGAATAAATCCTTAGAAAAATCTGACTCAACATTAGCCGGCAGGTAATCTAGAACCTCTGGTTCTAAGACATAAATTCCCGTATTGACCGTATCTGAAAAGATTTCACTGCTGGAGGGTTTTTCTAAAAAGCGATTGATGCGCCCCTGTTGATCCGTAATCACAACACCAAATTCAGCTGGGTTGGGCACCCGAGTCAAGATAAGCGTTGCTTTTGACCGCTTCTCATGGTGAAAACGAATCGCTGCCGTCAGATCAAAATCAGTGATGCTATCGCCGCTAATCACTAGAAAGGTAGAATCGAGCAAATCTTCAATATTTTTGACACAGCCTGCTGTTCCCAAAGGCTGATCCTCCTCAACGGCATAGGTCATTTGGATCCCAAAGTCACTACCATCTTGAAAGTAATCGCGCAGAATATCGGGCAGGTAATGAAGCGTCGCAATGACCTCAGTGATCTGATGGCGCTTTAGCAAGTTAATGATGTGCTCGGCAATGGGGCGATTCAATACTGGCACCATCGGCTTAGGCAAATCGCAGGTGAGGGGACGTAACCTTGTACCCGACCCACCTGCCATTAGAACCGCTCGCATATTCCCTCCTGGGTATTCAAAAGCCATCTGCAAAAATTGTGATTCATGATTCAAGGATCGCTAGTCAGCTCTTGGAGACGATCAGGCCGTTTCTGGCCAACCCGCTTGCCAGCAGCAAAATTCAGAGCCTGACACCAGCAAGAATATTGAGTTTGTCGGGCAACGGGTGATTTTTCGCCAGGTTGGCTTGGTGTTGCATCAGGGCGATGACGTGACTTCTCCCCAGTTGCTCCCTGGGGCTGCCTCAAAATCGCACAAAGCTCGCTGAGTTATGGATGAGACGGCTTAGACCGATTTTAGTTAAGCTGTGTCTAAAAGAAGCGATTCGACAGTCCTTTATTCAAAACGTGGATCAATTCACTCAATCGTTAGAATTTTCTAGCAATCGCGTTGGGGTTGGTTGCCTGCTGACTACGTCACTGAAGGAATTGAAGACGAGTGTGAAGCTTTAGCAAGCTTCCTGCTCCAACCCGCATGAACAGCATGCAGGAAATTGACAAAACCCGGTCATTGCCTCAGTAATGTTTTCACCCTTAATGCTGTCCGATTCAATCGAAGCGGCGTTATCCTTCCAACACAAGAGTCAGATAGCGCTCAAGCGGCATAAACGATATCCTGATCTTGATCAGAGGTTTTGTTTAGGGAAAGCCCCGATTCAATCTGAACCTGGTAAAGCAGCAGTCTTGAGCCCAGCACGATAGGATAGAACTGTGTTAAGGCTACTGCGATTTTGTGGATGGAGCGGTTTGCTATCGAACACTTATGTACTCACTTGTATTACACTTTGTGTCACCCGTTGGGGGATAGATGCGTCTCCTTTTTGTTTGGGGATGGATATGTCTCCTTTTAGTTTTAGCTTAGCGTCAACGATTGAGACATTTTGAGGAGATCTATGGAACTAGTTGGAATTATTCTGGGGGCTATCTATATCACTGGCATCTGGAAGTTTTTGAGTGGGTTTAAGCGGACGAATTTCACCCAAAATAAAATCATTCTTGGTCTACTGTGGCCAGTACTGTTAGTGAATCGTTCCTACCGGCAGAATTTTACAAAGGCTCTTAAAGGTTAAGAACCGTTGCAAAGTTTAGGAGGTTGAGCGATCGCCCC
Source organism: uncultured Leptolyngbyaceae cyanobacterium (assembly GCA_938023035.1). Classification (GTDB taxonomy): domain Bacteria; phylum Cyanobacteriota; class Cyanobacteriia; order Leptolyngbyales; family Leptolyngbyaceae; genus DSRU01. Next base: position 26,942 of record CALIDI010000001.1, read on the forward strand.
CTGTTTCTGTTGCTAAAATTTGGCTTCTGCTGTTCATACTACCTAGGTTAGCTGGGTTCAGTCGTAACGGCGCCCCTTGCTGTTTCTTTACAAGAGAGCGGCAAATGCGAAAGCAGAGCAGAGCTTGCCCTAGTTTGAGGCTAGGCTCTTTGGATAATGTCTAAGGCTTCCAATCTAACGAATGGCTGGAAAAAAACAACGGGAGAGTCAGGTCTCAGTCAATACCAGTTATTTTGGGGAACTGCATCAGCCTCAAGATTGGCAGGCAGCGATCGCTCATGTGGCTCAGCGATTCAACCGAGAGTATCGCGGCGAACGAGCCGAGCTGCCTGCTGAGGTCGATGCGATGCCCATTGCCCAGGAGTACGCAGCCGGGCTGTTGCAGAGCAAACTAGCCTCGCCATTTTGGCAGCTTGCAAAGCCACAAAAAAACCAGCGCTGGCTTGACCTTGGCTGCGGAGCTAGCTTTTTGATCTATCCCTGGCGCGAATGGGATGCTAGCTTTTATGGCCAGGAGATTAGTATTGTGGCCAGGGATACGGTGAATTCTCGTGGCTCTCAGCTCAACTCTAAACGGTTTAAAGGGGTAAAGCTGGCCGCAGCCCATGAGTTAGAGTATGAGCCTAATTTCTTTGATGGGGCGATCGCCACGGGCGTGAGCTGCTACTATCCCATAACCTATTGGCTAGAAGTCTTAACAAACCTTAAACCTCTGCTAAAGCCCGGGGCTAGTTTCGTGTTCGACCTAGTCGATGGAGAGCAACCCTTGGCCGAAAACTGGGCCATTCTTGAAACCTATTTGGGTGCAGAGGTCTTTCTAGAGCCAATCGCAAAATGGCGTCAGGCAATTCAAGCGATCGGCGTCAAGATTGTAAAAACCGTCCCAGGGGAAATCTTCCAGACTCTGAAGGTGCAGTTCAGCTAGAGCTAAGCCTTACCCGTTTCCTTTACAATCTGAACCAAACTCAGGAGCTGGGAACAAGCTGCACTCTGCCCGCATCCATTTCGGCCATCAGCAACTCTAACGCTTCATAGTCCACATCAGAGATATGCCCCAGGCGGGTTAACTCGTAGTTAATTTCGTTTTCAATATCAGGGGTTAACTTTTTGATATAAAGAGCCTTTTCGACCAGCCCTCGGATAAGACTTCTCATGATGATGTCAAGAACTCTAGGGTGCATTCTCTAGGAATCATAGGAACTGTGAAGTGATCTAGACGAAGGTTGCAGGTGATCTAAATCACGGTAGAGGCCGATTTTACTGGGTTTCTCCTTGAAAAAGTGCAAAAGTCAAAAAAACTTATGGCACTCGTCTGCTGAAGTAAGAGACCACACGCTCACCCAGCAGAACAGTCAACGCTTGCTCGACCCCAAATTTTCAGCCGATCAAAAACATGCTAGGGATGCGAATCTCTCCTATGCTGTAAATAATTGTAAATGAATTGTTGGATTGATCCTGTCGATTTACTTAGAGAGCGTGACACCTATGGAAAACCTCGGTACCCGTTTAAGTGGGCAGTTAGAACCTCTTGCCGCCTGGTTTCGTAGTTTGAATATTCCTGAACCGATTACCCATTGGGGGCATCCCATGATGATGGGCACGGTGATTTTTGTGATGGGCAGTTATGTCGCCTATGCCGGTTGGCAGGGCCGTCTGGCGCAGGATAAAGAAGTTGCTGATCACAATCGCTCGATGCATCGAAAATTGGCCCCCTTGATGTTTACCTTTCTCGCTTTGGGTTATACGGGTGGGTTGTTGTCTCTGGTGATGCAAAAACAGCCGATTTTGGCTAGCCCCCATTTTTGGACTGGCACTATCGCTTTAGTCTTACTGGCGACTAATAGTGTGCTTTCTAAGCTGTTTGTTAAGCAATCAGCATTGCGGATGGTTCATGCTTATGTAGGGACTGTCACAATGGGTTTGCTGGTGTTACACACTGCCCTGGGGATAAAGTTGGGGCTGTCGATTTAGTGTCTGAGGGGTGTCAAGCCGCCAACTTAACCACTTAGGATTATGGATTCAATCAACTGAAAATCTTGGAGTTCTACCACAGACCCACAGAGAACACGGAGTACCCTCTTATGGCCTCTGTGTTGTTTGGGTGAGATTTCAGAGAATTAAAACTCTTGTTCCTCATCGCAGAGGTTGTGAGGGGTTAGGATTTGGTTTTGCAAAGGATTTCATCCACAAGTCCTACGTACTGCTGAAGTGGGGTTAAGGAGGAGGCGCCGTTAAGAGATTCTAAACGACTGTTCGGGCACTCTGAACTGAGTAGAGCGGGTGCAGTGAGGTTATCGCTGCACTTTAAGATTGATTCAGAACCGGGTGCATTGTGACTGCAACAGACTTTACCCTCTGGTGTCTGGCTTACTTGGTTGGGCTGCTGGTTGCCAGGTTTGCCTATGGTGGTTTTGCCTTATTACTGGCAGGGGCGATCGCCATGATGTTAGTGCGCCGCCTGTGGCGCAAGTCGCCCCGGCCACGGGTCTGGCTGATGGCTGGTTTTATAGGCTTTCTGGCAAGTCTGTGGTTGCAATGGCGTATTCCTCAACCGACTGGGGATGATGTGAGCTGGTTGATACCGACGACGGATGTAACCAGGCCAGAGATCGCTGTGGAATTGCAGGGTAAAGTGGCGAGTCAGCCGCGTTTAACCCGCAGTCAAAAGGGGCAATTTTGGCTGGAAGTTCGTCAGGTCTTTCAAGCGGATAGTCCACCACAAAGGGCTTCTGGCAGGGTGTATGTGACGGCACCGCTCTTGCAAGTTACGGGGGTACAATCGGGGCAGGTGGTGAAGGTCAGCGGCACTCTATACCGGCCCAGGCCAGCGGCAAATCCGGGGAGCTTTGATTTTCAGCAATACCTCCAGCGCTCGGGCAGTTTTGCAGCGCTGCGAGGCCGTCAACTGGCTATCATAAAACCAACTGGCTGGGGGTGGTGGTGGGTACGGCAGCGGATTGCCCGATCGCACATGCAGGGGCTAGGTAGTCCAGAAGCCCCCTTGATCAGCGCTATGGTCATGGGCGGGCGCAGTGTCGATTTGCCCCAGGATATCAGAGACCAATTTGTTCAGGTGGGGTTGGCCCACGCTCTGGCGGCATCGGGGTTCCACACGTCTCTATTGCTAGGTGTGGTGTTGGCCTTGACCCAACGGTTGGCGGCTAGACTGCGGTTGATTATTGGATCGCTGGCTCTGGTTATCTTCGTTGGGCTAACGGGGATGCAGGCATCTGTGGTTAGAGCCGCATTGATGGGTTTTGGCAGCCTGATAGCCCTCGTATTGGAGCGTAAAGTGAAGCCACTGGGGGCTTTGTTACTGGTTGCAACCCTGATGCTGTTGGTAAACCCCCTCTGGATTGAGGATTTGGGCTTTCAATTAAGCTTTTTGGCGACGGTTGGGCTGTTGGTCACTGTGCCGCCTCTGGCAAAGGCAATGGATTGGTTGCCCAGCGCGATCGCGCCAATGCTGGCGGTACCCATTGCCGCTTATCTGTGGACGTTGCCGTTGCAATTACACCAGTTTGGTGTGGTGTCTCCCTATAGTGTGCTGGTGAATTTAATCGTGACGCCACTGATCTCACTGTTGAGCCTGGGAGGATTTGCTAGCGCTGTGGCCGCGGTGATGTGGTTGCCTGCTGGAAGCGCGATCGCCTATCTGCTAAAGTACCCCACCCAACTTTTGCTCGCCCTGGTGAGCTGGTTCAACCAATTGCCTGGCAATCACTATGCTGTCGGCACCGTGCCAGCCCTGGTCGCTCTTGCCCTCTATGGTTTGCTGTTGCTTACCTGGCTGCAACCCTGGTGGCGTCAGCGGGCAGGGTTGGCACTCGGGTTGGCAGGTTTGTTAGTAGCGGTACCGGCCTGGCAGGGGCAACAGCGCACCCGTGCCATTCTGCTAACGACTCCCGGCGAACCGGTGCTGCTGGTGCAAGCGGGGGGGCGTACTCTGCTGCTCAATACCGGCGATGAAAAGACCGTTCGTTTCTCGCTACTGCCCTTTTTACAAAAAGCTGGGATTAACCAGATTGATTGGGCGATTGCCTCCCCTGATCGCTCGCTGGGTTGGCAGAGCCTGCACCAACGGCGATTGGTGAAACAGTTTTACTCGACTGTTGCTAACTCGCTATCCCTGGAGAAGCTGCCTCAAGCCATTCCCCTGTCGCCTGGACAAACGACGCCCCTGGGGGATGGGGCGTGGCGCTGGCTCAGTTCCCTACCACCGGTGGCTGAATTACATCTGCATCACCAGAAGTGGCTGTGGTTAGGAAATGCCTCCTTTCAGCAGCAGCGTCAACTGCTCCAAACCAAGCTCACATCCGCAGACGTGTTGTGCTGGTCGGGTAAACGGCTTCTGCCAGAACTGCTCGAACGACTCCAACCCAAGGTGGCGATCGCCGCTGCCCAGCAGATTCATCCAGCGACCCTGACCCAGTTGCAACAGACCGGAGCCGAGATATTTTGGACAGGGCAGCATGGAGCGTTGCAATGGACTCCCCAAACCGGATTTCGTTCCACCTTAGATTCTCCAGACAATTCCACCGCATCCCTGTAAAATGGGGAAACGAATAGATGACTTCCTACGGGTTAGCCCAACCTCTAACCGTAGATGATGTGGAGAGGTGGCAGAGCGGTTGAATGCGCTTGACTCGAAATCAAGTTTAGGGTCACACCTAACGGGGGTTCGAATCCCCCCCTCTCCGTTTTCGCAATAGAACGTAACGTACTGGACGCAAGGAATCGCTTAAGAACGGTCTAAACTTTTCAAATGAATGCTTTCAGCTTCTGGCAACGATTGGGCTGAAGCCACCCCCGCCAGTTACTGGAAGTGACGGGTACTGAGTCCTTTTCGGTTTATTCCCACCCGTTCAGACGAAATACCTGCCGGAGCTTGCTCTGTGGGTATTCCATCGATTGGTGGCTCCTGGTAGCGGCTCTAGTTCTGCGTTGTACTCGCCGCAATCCTGCTGGCAGAGGCGCTTTTTGAAAATTCCCTAAAACCTTTACCTTCTATCAAATCTATGTTTCCCATCCATCGTCCCCGTCGTTTGCGAACCTCCTCTACTCTGCGCCGGATGGTGCGCGAAACCGTTTTGACCCGAGATGATTTGATCTACCCCTTGTTTGCGGTGCCAGGGGAGGGGTTTGCGAAGGAAGTGCGATCAATGCCGGGGGTTTACCAGCTTTCGATTGATAAAATCGTGGAAGAAGCAAAAGAAGTTTACGACCTGGGAATTCCCGCGATTATTCTATTTGGGATTCCAGCCGATAAGGATTTAGATGCCACCGGGGCGTGGCATGATTGCGGTATCGTGCAAAAGGCAGCTACAGCCGTGAAGGAAGCAGTTCCTGATCTCGTTGTGATTGCCGACACCTGTCTTTGTGAATACACCTCTCACGGGCACTGCGGCTATCTCGGCGAGGGCGATTTGCTGGGACGAGTCTTGAATGACCCCACATTGGAGTTGTTAAAAAAAACAGCGGTGTCTCAGGCCAAAGCGGGCGCAGATATCATCGCACCCTCCGGGATGATGGATGGCTTTGTGCAGGCGATTCGAGCAGGATTGGATGCCGCAGGCTTTGAAAATATCCCGATTCTTTCCTACGCAGCGAAGTATGCATCGGCCTACTATGGCCCGTTTCGGGATGCCGCGGAGTCGGCTCCCCAGTATGGAGATCGCCGCACCTATCAGATGGATCCTGGCAATGCCCGCGAAGCCCTGAAAGAAGTCGAACTCGACATCGCTGAAGGAGCCGATATGCTGATGGTGAAACCAGCCCTGGCTTATATGGATATCATCTGGCAGGTCAAGGCCGCCTCCAACTTGCCTGTAGCTGCCTACAATGTTTCAGGAGAATACTCAATGGTAAAAGCTGCCGCCCTAAACGGCTGGATCGATGAGCAAAAGGTTGTCATGGAAACGATGACCAGCTTCAAGCGCTCCGGTGCTGATCTGATTTTGACTTACCATGCCAAGGATATTGCCCGCTGGCTCAATGCTTGAAGCCAAGCCCAGAGCTAGAATTCTATATCCGGTTCGTTCGATTAGTCGGTCAAAAGTCGCGCAAGTAACTTTATTCCTTCTCAAGGATCGCTTCAGGCGACTGAATTTGCTTAAGTGCTCACATTTTCTTATCATCCTGATCTCAGGAGCGCCTTACTTCCGAATGAAGGAGATGACGATGAACCAGTGCATCCTCATGGCAGAAATCATTCAAGCTCCGGAACTGCGCTACACATCTGATACTCAAACCCCTGTTACAGAGATGGTGGTACAGTTTCCGGGCCTGCGGTCAGAAGACCCGGCTTCGACCCTAAAGGTCATTGGTTGGGGAAATCTGGCACAGGAGATTCAGGAAAAGTATCATCTCGGCGATCGCATATTGATTGAAGGTCGTCTTAGTCTGAATGTATTAGACCGACCAGAAGGCTTCAAAGAAACCCGGGCGGAGCTAACCGCTCAGCGGGTTCACCCCCTAGGTGCAGATACTCCCTTAGAAGTACCTGCCAACACTGCGGCTGCAAGTAGCGTGCCAACTGCGCCGGCGACTAAAAAGAGCAGCCCTAGAACCGCTGAAGCAAAGGCTAGTCATCCATCGGTTCCCGCACAGTCAACGTTTGACGACATTCCTTTTTAAGTGCTTTAAGTGCTTCTAATTGGCCTGCTGGTTTGATACCGCTGTTTCTCACTAGGGCGATCGCCGCTGTCTAATATAGTCATTTGCTTTCAGCAAGGCGACATCCCCCTTCCCTCTGCTCATCCTTCAAGTTGGCTTTTTCGCATGACTTAACGAAAGGGGTGATGCTAGCCAGACGAATGCCTTAGCCTGCTAGGGTAACGGCAAATTGGGTGACTCATATCCAGGCTCAGCAACGCTTGCCTTTCTGGCCCTCCAAAAACTCCTCTAGAAATTCGAAGGGGTCATCTTCCCAGCAAGGAGCAGGCCATAACGCTAGTAAACAATGGGCCAGATTGGCCTCAATCACTTCCATATCGACGCGATCAAACCATTGCCCTAAAGCTGCAATATCGCGATCGCGCAGCGGTGAAAGCGGGGCCGCATGAGTATCATTTTCGATGCGCTTGAATGGCAGAGGATAGTCAGTCTGCTGGTGCAGCGTCGTCTGCTGTTCTCGCTTCTGAGCCAGTTGTTTAAGCGCTGCCAACCCATCCAAAGGTGCGGAGAGTGCTCCAGTAGCATAAGATGTGCTGCGATCAATACCAAACTGTAAAGCGGATGGAATCGTCCGCAGCCCCACTACACGGCTCATGCGTTTCTGAGCACGGCCCCAAAAAGACTGCTGTAAAGGTAGCTTACCATCCATCTCTAATGAGTTGTGTGAGTTGTGCCGCTTAGACACATTTGTTCCCTCGTAGCGGGTCATAACAATGGCGCACTCTGCTGCTTCACGACAACCGTGACGATAACTAAGACACTACCGACGGTCAGGTAGTATCACTCATCACCGTCAAAGTGCTTGCCTGGCTTTTTAGACCCTGTGGCTCTAAAGCAACTTGGCAAGCAATTGAGTTAAGGCCAAAAAACGATGCAGTGAAACCGCTTAGAACTCTGTCAAGGTTAAGACCACGCGCTTCTCAAACCTAAATTCAGAGAACTAGAGGGAAAAGCATTCTGTAAGGCCCAAAAGTTTATCTAGACTCTTGACTCCCAAACCGGAAAAAATAAAGACGAGTTGATTTTTGTAGATGCGTTGCCTGGTTGCCTGCTGCATTCAACATTTTGAACAGACAGTATTAAAAAAATCTAAACCCTACCTCTGTTATAGCGCTTAGACCTTGGTTCTGTGTGTGATCCAGCAGTGCTGGTGCACTGAGATCGCTCACATTTCGGCTAGCCAGCTCTCCTGGAAATTAGGGTGATCAGCAAACGAATCACCGAAGCAAATTCAATCTTTTAGGGGCTTTGATAGAAATGAAAGCGTCACCTTCACTCTTTTTTTACAGTAAGCCGAAAGAGCCATTTACTCCAAGTGTATCCCTAATAACTAGCTGCGTGTATCCCTGATTACTATTAATTGTAGATGTCTGAGATGATGAATCCCAGGAAGTCTCATAATCTTGTAATAATTTTGCTTTGCCAAGAAACCTGTATTATTTGAGTCTGAAAGGATGAAATATTACGCTATTAAGCCGATTTTTTTGAGTAAGCCTGCGGATGATTGACAGAAATTTCCCGGCGCTTGATTTTGAAACCAGTAATCTTGCGGTTATTTTACTACCCTTACTCCATCTAGAATATGAGTAGGATGAGACAAGATTGCCATTGCTATATTGAGCGGCTTAAGTGTTTTTGGCTAAAGCTGTTTGAGTCGGGTTATGAGGAAAAATCGTCGTAAGTTTTAGCAATCGCAGATTCAAAATTACAGAGTCAATCGCCTTTCAAAATTACGCAACTTTGCCGATTTTTTCGGTTTATAGCCCTCCTCAACTTTCACCAGGGCTGCATTTCTGAAAGGTTACTTTAGTTTGTTTGCTACTGTTGCTGGAGAGTTTGTCAGTTAGGTCGTTGCAGCTTTAATCGGTTAAGGTTAAGGAGGCGTTCGCTATGCCTATTGCAAGGTTTCTCCCTAGCTCCCTTATGGCAAAAACGGAGCCGGTAGTTAGAGTCTGGTTGCTGAAGGTAATGTGCTGAAGAATGAACTAGGGTAATCAGAGTTCCTGTTATGGTTGACTTTAAAATAGCGGCTGATTTCTCGTGTGAGCTGCCTGGCGGCGATACAGGTAGTGACCTTGATCAACGTCTGGGGCTATATCGTGTATTTGTTAAGCTCTATGACCATCACCGTTGGCTATTAGATGAGATTCTTGATCTAGAAAATGGTTCTAGCCGCAATCCCCTTAATCTATCGGCTCGTTTTGTGCAGGGAGTGATGTGGGATAATCAAGTATATCTCATTTCAAATTTGGTGACCGACTCGACGCAGCTATTTTGTCAGGCTCAAGGCATCTGGACAATTGGGCGCGATCGCGCAATGGCCCTTTCGATTCCAGATAAGCGCCTATCCCGTCGTCATGCGGCTATTCAGTATGTCGAAGGCGAAGGCTTTTATCTAATTGATCTCAATAGTACCAACGGCACTTTTGTCAATGGTGAACCCATTCGCCATTGTGTTCGCCTCAAGGATGGAGATAAGGTGCGTTTGGGAAGCCTTTCTTTTTTATTTTTTGCCTGCTACACCAATCAGAATCTGCCTTTATTGACGGCATCACAAGTGTCTGAGATTGATGCAATGCGTTGCCAGGGGGTGTCTAGGGTTAAGACGCCAACGACCTCTGAAACAACAGCATCGGCGATGACCAATCGGGATGGGATGGATTCTCCCAGAAGCGTGGAGGATACTTCTATGTTTTTGATTTCACGGCCAGAATTGGAATAGGTTGGCTTTACACCGGGATGAGCGGCACCATAGTGTGGTGTTTGCCAGCATAGCGGGGCAGTTGAATAAAGGGGAGTTAAGGGGGGCGCAGCCTCTAGCTAGAAGTTTTGCTGTTTACCCCATCCTAATCTCAGTTCGTGCTGCTAGATCGCTGCGCTCTTGCATCTGTGACAATCCTACTCAAGAGCTGCTTAATCTTTTCTTAAGCCAAGCTTGATAAGACTATCTCAGCCTATTGATGTGCTGAGGATTGAACGTTATGGACTTTTGGCTTAATCGCCGTGCATTTTTGATCTATCTTGCCAGTGGCGTGGCGGTTTCGGTGGTGGCTTGCAACCAGGCTCCTCCAACCCAAACGACTTCGCCAACGGATTCGGCGCAATCCCCGGGGGGGAATGCAACCGATTGTCCACGACCACCGGAGATGGATGCCCGCTTTTGCGATCGCGATGGGGATTTAGTCGCGGATCCTCCACAAAATCCGGCTGATTTTGTTAACCCGGCTACGCTGATTTTCTCCTACACCCCAGTGGAAGATCCCGCTGTCTATCGGCAGGTTTGGGCAGAGTTTATTACTCACATGGAAAAGGTCACCGGCAAAAAGGTGGAGTTTTTTCCGGTAGAGTCGAATGCAGCTCAGTTAGAGGCCATGCGAGCGGGACGGTTGCACGTCTGTGGCTTTAATACAGGTAGCGTACCCTTCGCGGTGAATTTTGCTGGATTTGTGCCTTTTACCATGATGGCAGCGGCGGACGGCTCCTACGGCTATGAAATGGAGATCATCACCCATGTGGATAGTGATATCCAGAAACCAGCAGACATTAAGGGTAAACAGTTAGCTTTTACTTCCCCAACTTCCAACTCTGGATTTAAAGCTCCTTCTGCCTTATTGGAATCAGAATTTGGGTTAAAGGCTGAAAAGGATTACAAGACAGCCTTTTCGGGCAAGCACGATAACTCAATTTTGGGGGTTGTGAATAAGGATTACCCGGCAGCGGCGATTGCCAACTCGGTGCTGAAACGCATGGCCAAGCGGGGGATTGTGGATGCCAACAAGATCCGTAGCATCTACAAATCTCAAACCTTTCCAACAACGGGCTATGGCTATGTTTACAACCTTGATCCTGAACTGGTGAATAAGATTAAGGAAGTCTTTTTTAGCTTTCAGTGGGAAGGCACAGGCTTACAAAAGGAGTTTAGCGGCAACGATGAGGCCAAATTTATGCCAATTACCTACAAACAATATTGGGAGGTGATTCGTAAAATCGACAAGACGCTGGGGGTTACCTACACTCAGCCCAAGTAGTTGCCGTGCAGAACCCGGTTCTGTAGATAGTCAATCTCCGACGGCTTTAGCTAGTAATTGAGCCATCTCATCATGCTTCGTCTCGAAAATGTTACAAAACAGTACGGTTCGCGATTGCAGGCACTCCACCCAATCAGTCTAGAAGTGCCTGCTGGCCAAGTCTTGGCTCTGATTGGTGCATCGGGTGCTGGAAAGAGTACCCTGATTCGATGCATTAATCGCTTGGTGGAGCCGACAACGGGCCAGATCTGGCTGCATCAACAGGAAATCACCCGATTACCGCCCAAAGCCTTGCGGCGGGTACGGCGCAAAATCGGCATGATTTTTCAGGAGTATGCGCTGATTGAGCGTTTGACCGTGATGGAAAACGTGCTCTCTGGGCAATTAGGTTCTGTCAACTTCTGGCAGAGCTGGTTGCGCCGCTTTCCCCCCGCGACGATCACAGCGGCCTTTGAATTATTGGAGCGGGTTGGTTTACCTGAATTGGTGGATCGTCGAGCCGATACTCTATCCGGTGGCCAGCGCCAACGGGTAGGGATTGCCCGCGCCCTGCTGCAAAACCCAAACTTGCTTCTGGTGGATGAGCCGACGGCAAGTCTGGATCCTAAAACGGCCCGTCAGATTATGCGATTAATCACCGAACTGGCTGAGGAGCGAGGATTGGCTGTGATCATCAACATTCATGATGTGCCTCTCGCCCAAATGTTTGCCCAACGCATTGTGGGCTTAAAGGCTGGCCAGATTGTTTACGATGGCACGCCCCAAGGGCTAACGCCCAATGAATTAACCCAAATCTATGGGGAAGAAGACTGGAGTCACGCCCGCGATTCGGAGTCGGAGACGAAGGTCGCGGTTGACGCGTGATCGCCCACAGGATAAACCAATGCTCTTTGCATTTTTCTAAGGCTGACACAGAATGAAAGCCAATACCTCTGCTTCACACCCACCCTACCCGCGCTGGTCACCCCCACCTTTGATTGCGAATCCCCTCCTGCGCTGGGGAGCACTGCTTTTGGGAGGGCTTTATCTGCTGGCAGCATTTAGCACCCTAGAAATTAACTGGGAGCGGGTTACTGCCGGGATAAGCCGGAGTCTACAGGTTTTTGTTGGGTTTCTCCAACCTGATTTTGCTTCTCGCTGGTGGGAGATTCAAAACGGTGTTCTAGAGAGTTTAACGATGACGGTGGTCGCGACGGTGGTTGGTACGGCTCTTTCCATTCCAATTGGGTTGGGGGCCGCCCGCACCCTGGTACCCCTGCCAGTCTATCTTCTTTGCCGAGGAATGATTGCGCTGGCGCGTACCTTTCAGGAGGTGATTATCGCCATTTTTTTTGTGGTTTTGGTTGGCTTTGGGCCGCTGGCAGGGGTGCTCACCCTCAGCTTTGCCAGCATTGGCTTTTTAGCAAAGCTGCTCGCCGAAGAAATTGAGGCGATTCAACCGGTGCCTTTAGAAGCCATCCGGGCGACAGGAGCCTCCTGGCTGCAATTGGTAACCTATGCGGTGCTTCCTCAGGTTTTACCCCGTCTGGTGGGTCTGATCACCTATCGGTTTGATATTAATCTGCGGGAGTCGGCGATTGTGGGGGTGGTTGGTGCAGGGGGGATTGGTGCGACGTTGCAAACGGCGTTTAGTCGCTACGACTTTGATGTGGCGGCTGCGATTTTGCTTATTATTATTGGGCTGGTATGGGCTACCGAGGTTGGAGCCGGGGCCATTCGTCGGAGGATCCAGTGATGCCTGTCTCGGTGGTTCGGGGGCAGAAGGTCTGGCAACGTCGCGATCGCGCGACGGCCCTCAAGCATTGGTTGGGCTGGATTGTTGGAGTATGCCTATTGATTGGCTGTGGGCGCATAATTGCTGGAGCCACCAACTGGAGTTTTGTTTGGGATGCTCCCCGCCAGGGCAGTGAGTTTCTGGGGCGACTTTTTCCGCCGCAGTGGTCTTACATGGTAGAGCTGGGTCGTCCCCTTTGGGATACGCTCAACATGGCAACGCTGGGCACTCTAATTAGCATCGGCATCGCTCTACCAATTGCCGTGTTAACCGCTCGCAATACCACGCCCCATCCGCTGCTGCGCTCTCTGGGATTGCTGATCATCGTCGTTTCTCGTTCTATCAACTCTCTGATCTGGGCCTTGTTGTTGGTGGCGATTTTAGGGCCGGGAGTGCTGGCAGGCGTGCTGGCGATCGCTCTGCGCTCTATCGGCTTTGTGGGTAAGTTGTTTTACGAAGCGATCGAAGAAGTGAACCCCGCTCCCATTGAGGCGATCACTGCCACTGGGGCTAGTCCAGCTCAGATTCTCAGTTACGCAATTTTGCCCCAGGTGCTTCCTAGTCTTGTAGGGGTTAGTGTCTTTCGCTGGGATATTAATCTGCGCGAATCAACAGTAATTGGGTTAGTTGGGGCTGGGGGCCTTGGCTTACAGCTTGATGCCGCCGTCAATGCGCTGCAATGGTCCCAAGCAAGTGTGATTTTTTTGGTGATCTTGCTGCTGGTACTACTGAGTGAGGCAATTTCTGCCAGAGTGCGGCGAGCGATTACCTAGTACAACAAGGCAAAAATTTCTGGACTCGCCTAAGCCACCCTCATCCCCCAGCCTCTTCTCCCATTAAGGGGGCAAGGGGTCTGGATCGAAGCCCCTCTCCTACCACCGTGGGAGAAAGGTATATCTCTAACGGGCATTCAAGAAAGGGGTGAGGGTAGACAGACTGATGCCTTGTGGTACGAGTAACCACCATGGGGAATTCAAAGTTCGAGGTGAAAAATTTTGGCGTTGCTGAAGAGCGCTAGGGTTTTGCCAAATCCTGAACGAGTTTCTAGGGCTTTGAACTTCTATTCACTGCTTGAATCAGCAACGCCTAACGGCGATGGCTACACAGTTGATACCGAAGTCGCTCGAAGATGGCGCAGAATTTCCTGAGTTTGAGCTTCGCCCTCCTGATCGCCCATGGCTCGAAAGATTCGGGATGCTTGCTCTAGATGCTGAATTGCTTTAGCGGGTTGGCCCGCTGCAATGTAGGCTGTTCCTAGATTGACCAGACTTCTTGCTTCTCCGTCTTGACTTTTCATCGCGCGATAAATTTCTAGGGCTTGTTCGGCGTAGCGAATCGCTGTTTCTGGCTGAGCGCGTGACTGGTAGATTACACTCAGGTTGTTGAGCGTTGCGGCCACTCTATAGCTATCCTTCAGTTCACGGTAGATCGGTAATGCCTGCTCGTAGAATTTGATCGCCTGGTCGTTTTGCTTGAGGTTGTGATGCGCGTGCCCTAGTTGGAACAAGGAACGCGCTTCATCGTTGCGATTATGGGTGACTCGAAATATCGGTAATGCTTGCTGCAAGGCCGCTACAGCCCGCTCAAACTGGGCCGTGGCATTGTAAGTAGTGCCCTGATTCAAGAGCACCATGGCTTCACCCACGCGATCGCTGACTTCGCGATAGACCGGTAAGGCTTGCTCATAGTAGGCCACCGCTTGCCGATACTGTCTTAGAGAATTATAGGCTGCTCCTAGGTTATTCAAGGCTCTGGCTTCACCACTCCGACTACCAATTTCGCGGTAGATCGGCAGTGCTTGCTCGTAATAGGTGATTTCCCTGTCATATTGACGCAACGCACCATGGATAATTCCCAGGTTATTCAAGGCGGCGGCTACCCCATGGCGATCGCCAGCTGCTCGAAACAGCGGCAGCGCCTGTTCAAAACTTTGGATAGCGGCTGCATACTGGCGGGCTTCGTATTGTCTTAACCCAGCCGTTAACAAGCGCTCGGCCTCATCTCGACGCGCATCATTTGTCTGAGCTTGGGCCGGAGCAAACAGCGGCGTAACCGTCACAGGTGCCAGGGATAGGCCGGTAGAGAAGAGTAAGGTCGCAGCCGTGAGGTGGAGCCAACGAAGACAGGGAGACATAGGGCAACTCTCTCAAAGTCGATGGGTTATCTATTCCTGAATCTATCCCTGCGATTGGCCCAACCCAGGGCACCTTCAGGCAAGCCTCATTACCGATAAGTGTAAAGATTTTGCAGCTTACCCAAATGCTACCGGGATGGTACCCACCACCTACACGAAACACTCGCCCCTATTTGAAATTGACAATGCGAGCAAAGCTCTCAGGAGTCAGACTAGCCCCTCCTACCAGCACCCCGTCAATCTCCGGAGTGGCCATAATTTCGTCAATGTTGCCTGGTTTTACAGAGCCGCCATACTGAATCGGCACCTCGCTATTATCAAGCTGCTTACGAATCAGCCCAATCACCCGGTTTGCCTCGGAGGCATCACAGGTGTCGCCAGTGCCGATCGCCCAAATCGGCTCATAGGCAATCACCAATCGGGACTGGTCGATATCCAGCAGATCTTTCTCAATCTGGTTAAAAATCACCGACTCAGTTTCGCCTGTATCCCGCTGTTGTTTGGTTTCACCCACACACAGAATGGGAACTAAGCCAGCGGCCTGGGCTGCCTTCAGCCGTAAATTCACGGTTTCATCAGACTCACCAAAGTACTGTCGGCGCTCACTATGGCCCACAATGACATAGCGCACCCCAATTTCTGTCAGCATTGGGGCAGAGATTTCCCCTGTGTAAGCGCCACACTCCTCCCAGTGCACATTTTGCGCACCCAGTTGGACGCGACTACCATGTAACCCTTGCGACATTGTGGTTAAAGCCGTAAAGGGAACACAAAGAACGACTTCTCGATCTTCAGGAGTATCTTCCATGTGAGGACGGAACCCATGTAAAAACGTTAAGACCTCTGGCTGGGTCTTATACATCTTCCAGTTACCAGCAATAATTTTCTTTCGCACTGCTAATCGCTTTGGCTCTATACGCACCGTCTCCGAATTTTACGGCTTTGTGGGGGCGATCGTCGAAAAATCTTAAGTAAATCTGAAAACTCCGGGGCAATGGTTTCTCTCCTGCGTGCCTTTACCTGGCCAATTTGGGCATGCCCGTTGGGGCTACACCTTCTCCCCATGGGAGTAGCGCGCGATCAGATCCCTTTCCCAAATTTGGGAGGGGACTGAGGATGTTGCGAGCTTCCCGTAGAGTAGGCAGGCGGAGTCGTCACTTCTCTTTTGGGTATTTGGAATTTCGCATGGCTGTGCCAGTATGCCAACAGGGACACCTAATGCTTTTCTCAGGGCTTCTAGGGAGTGCAATGTTTGCGCTCGCGATCGGAGCCAGGTTCTTGCCAGGAGTAAGCAAAGTGGCTAATCGAACGTAACTGGGGCATCGACTGGCGTATTGCTTGGGTTTGCACCTCCAGCGGCGGGCGATTGCTAGTTGGCTCTTGCCAGATACCGGCTAAAACGGGTTTGACCTGGGTACCACTGGGGGCAAAGTTCAACACCCGTTGTACCTGGTTGACCACGCAGTCAGCCCGACCGCACACTGCGTAGGACATTGGGTGCCATTCCAGATAGCGGGGAAAATACTCCCAGAATTGTAGTCGTGAGTCAAATCCTTGGCCTACAGATTGATTGCCTTCGGGAAAGAACACTACCCCTGCGGGCAATTTGGCTGTTTGTACTGGGGCAACAGCAATGTTCAGAAATTCGTACACTCCTTGAAAAGCGTGGGCCACACTTAAGCGCCATAGTTCTGATTGCAACACGCTCACCTGCTGGTTTGGCGCAAGGCGACTAATCGGGTTAGAGGTACGACCCTGCCAAAGCGGTTCTCCCTCCTGGGGGTAGAGCCGATTCACATCGTCTAAATCGCCAATGGTGATAAAACCTTTTTCCAAATAACGCCGGATTAGGTCTACCCCCTTGTAATTGAGGGCACGACGAAACAGAATGGTGCGAGATGCTTCGCCATAAATCCATAGGTCTTGTACGCGGGTGGTGACAGAGCCTGACCCTATGACCCGTGGATAGCGGACATAGTCAAACAGTAAGCCGTCGGGCTGGCGCTGAATAATTGCATTTACCAGGCGACGATAGTCTTGCTGAGCGCGCTCACTGTAGGGATCCACAAAGACTTCATCCACAGTGGTTAGACCTTGAGTGCCATCTATCGGTGCTAGGCGAGCTGTTAGGGTATCTTGCCCGTAGCCATTTTGGGCAATGGTACGGCGGCGATCGCCTTGAAAGTAGTCAGCCCCAAAATTGAGGGTAAACAGCCAGGCATAGACCTTCAGCCCACGGGAACGACCTTTCTGAATAGCCGTTGCCAATAGGTCAACATTCCGCGCCTTGGTACCAGCCAGGGTTGAACGCCAGGGGGTAGGGTTTTGATTTTCTGGTAACAAAACCCGGCTAGTGGCAAATACCTCTACATAGACCTGGTTGTAGCCCCGATCAACAATGCGATCCATGACGGCTTCTAGGCTCCCAGGGCGAGCATCACAGGGGTAAAGCCGAAGCCAAATAGCAGCCGTTTGCGGCCAGGTTTGTTGGCGGCACTGACTTAGGCGAGTCGCATGCTGGGCCACTAGAGCCTTATAGCGCTCTGTAGCGGCGCGATCGCCCTTAAGCAAACCTTGCAGTTGCCGTGATTTATCAGCGATCGCCTGAGGGGTTTGCTGGCAATAGGGAGGGATCTGGGCCAGCGCTGGCCCTACTTGGCCCCAGCCGAACCCACTTAGAGTCGCCAGCAAAATCATACCGGGCTTCACAAGCCCGTTCTTCAAAACCCGTCGTATACTAAACGCCATAGAGCAGGAGCAAAACAGATGAATCACCGTGATTATGCCCCTTATTACCCTACATTGCGCTAAAAATAACGAGTCTCAATATAGCCGCGCTAACCCAGCCAGCCCTTTAAGCGCTCAGCAATTTGAGGACGACGCAGTTTACGCATTGCTTTGCTTTGAATTTGTCTGACCCGCTCGCGGGAAAGATTAAACACTCCTCCCACTTCTTCCAGGGTGCAAGGACGGTTAGAAACCAGCCCATACCGCAGCGAAATCACATCCTTCTCCCGCTCTGTTAAGACATCTTCTAACACCTCCCAAACCTCCTGGCGCATCATGCCCTCACTCATTTGTGCCTCAGGAGACTGGGTATCGGCATCCTCCAGCAAATCCATTAACTCAGTATCTTCTCCTTTGCCAACCCGGTGATTCAGCGAAAGAGAACTGCGGCGCACCTGGAGTAAACCCTGCAACTGCTCCACTGTGAGATCTAATGCCTCAGCCAGCTCTTGATCAGTTGGCATCCGATTCAATTGTCGCCGCAAATCTCGCTGAGCTTTCTTTAACTTGTTGAGCTTTTCAACCACATGAATGGGCAGGCGAATCGTGCGGGCATCATTGGCAATAGTGCGCGTAATGCCCTGACGAATCCACCAATAGGCATAGGTCGAAAATTTATAGCCCTTATCGGGGTCAAACTTTTCCGTGGCCCGGTTCAAGCCCAGCGCCCCCTCTTGAATCAGATCCAAAAAGGGAACGCCACGATTTAAGTAGCGTTTGGCGATCGACACAACTAGCCGCAAATTCGAGCGAATCATTTTACGTTTGGCTACCCGACTGCGATAGAGCTTATTTTCTAGTTGGCGTTCGGTTAGGCCCAGCGCGGCGGCAACTTCGGCCTTTGTCGGAGAATGCCCTAACTCAGTCGCTAACCGAGTCTGGAATTCTTCAATTTCCACAAGATACCGAATTCGCCGGGCCAGTTCGACTTCTTCTTCTGGCTTCAGCAGGGGATAGCGAGCCATCTCTTTGAAGAAAGCCCCAACGGCATCATCCGCAACGGTCTTGCTATAGCCAGAAGCACGGGCGGCAGCGATTTCGGTAACACCTTCATCACCAAAACCATCCCCGCCCTCTAGATCAGATAACCCAGCGGCTGAGCCATCGGGTTCATCGATAGACAAATCAAATCCATCGGCCTGAAAATCTGAACCTTCTTCGAATAAATTGGCTTTATCGACTGAAATCGTTTCATCTAATGCTTCCAAATCGAGCGTTTGGGTCGTCTCTTGATTTGTGCGTGAGGAGTATAAAACGTTTGAGGGGCTATTTCTACGTGACATAGGAATTTAGAAAAAACATTCAAAATGGCAAACAATCGAGCATTTAGCCGAGTCACGGGCTTGGGAGCTTATTTTTTTGAGTGATTTAGATAGACGTGTGGCACACTTGACACACTGCAAACAGGGGTGACGGAGGAAAGCAACGGGTGAATCTCTGGAATCAGCATGGAATCGGCACATTTATGGAATAGCGATAGGAATGACTGGTGCTCAGTAATCGGAGCCTTCTTTGGCTTCTGATTACAGCCCCGAAGCTGAGGAAAAATAGGCGCAGCCCTAGGAAGGAGAAAGGTTTGGAAAACAATCAGAAGAGGATTGGGGAAAAATCGGTAAACGCAACACTCTAAAGTTTCTTCAACCTCTTGTAGAACGTTAGCCAACCTCCCTTGTAGTGTTGTCTGATTGCTAGTAAAGCTACTGGATATAAATTTTGGGATTGTTTTTTATACTACAAAAAGCAAACTGGAGCTTGGATTCAAGGGTGACGCAAACACTGTGAATTATGACTAACACGTTATGGAAGAATCTTTAAAGATCCACAGGGTTTCTTCAGATTAGGATGACAGTTTGTAACACTTGAGTGTTTTACTAGGTGCATATCACTTTTGCTTTCACCCTTTTCTGGTATGCCCGGATTGCTCTAATCGCTCTCCCAATTTGGGAGAGGGCCTTTGAAATGGCTCGGCTTCTCTTCTTCTAGGTTGGGAGAAGGGGCTAGGGGATGAGGGCCTGCAAAGGTGACATGCTCTTGCTTTGCTTTTTCTTAATCTTCTTAACCTCCTGTTACGTTTCGGGCTGTAACCTTCAGACCCTGGACGATCGCGCCTTGATAGCCGTGATTACGCAATTCCTTTTCAGTTAAATCCACTCTGTTTAGAAGACCGATCAGCCAACTCAATCAGGTTGAATGTTTGGGCCACCACCTCTGCGTTCCAATGTGCGACCAAATCAATAGCTAGAGCCTGTTTCGAACTAGCTGAGCTGCTAGCCTCAAGGCAATGCCTGGCTCTTTGACTGCAACAAGGTGCATTGCAGTGCCACAACGAGGGAACAATTCTGTTATAGAAAGATTGTCACAATTGGTTGGGGGTAGCATTCTGCCGAAAGACGGAACTTTAACGCTGCCGTGAGAATACGGCTAGCGCTGGTGATTACCACGGGCAAAGTTGATTTTCTACCCCCATCAATGACAAGTTGGACTAAGGCCAATCAGAAACGTTGCAGATTTAGTCGATGCATCCAGCAGGTTCAATGTGAGTGTGACTTCTGGCGATCGCCGCTTCGCTGTAGCGGAGCAATTCCCGCATGACCCCCCGTTTTCTCTGTGGCTTGAAGTATTAGTAGATTGCCCCGGGGCACAGGGGGCCTTTACCTATGGCGTGCCTGTGGGCATGACGGTTCAGATTGGCGACATTGTTGGGGTGCCTTTTGGCCATCAGCAAGTTGGGGCGATCGCCCTGCGCTCCTCCACCACTCCGCCTCAGGAGATGGCCGCCAACCAAATTCGGGCAGTTGAGAGTGTCATTGCTAGGGGGTTCTTTCCAGAGCATTACTGGCCATTGCTACAACGGGTGGCCGACTACTATTTGACGCCTTTAATGCAGGTCGTCAAAGTAGCCCTACCCGCAGGCCTGCTGACCCGTTCCCAAAGACGGGTGCGGTTGGCATACCCCCCGCCCTCTGGTACCCCCACCCTATCTGCAAGTGCACAGGCACTGTTGCAGCGCTTGCAAAGCAGCAAAACGGGAGACTATAGCTGGCAGTTTTTACAGCGTCAGCAGCCGGGCATGGCGCGGGCCTTAGCAGAATTGCTCGCCCACGGGTGGGTGGAGAGCTATCTGTCACCTCCCACAACCCTGCGACCTAAGTTGCGCCAGGCCGTGACCCTGACCCCCGCCAGCGGAGAGTTAACCCGTCGCCAGCAAGAGGTTGTAGGGATTTTGCAACGGCAGGGGGGCGAAATGTGGCTGACCGACTTGCTGCAACAGGCCCAAACCAGTAGCACCATGCTCAAAACCCTTTCTAGTAAGGGTTGGCTGGTACTGCAACCAAGGGAAGTGCTGCGGCAGGAGGGAGGGGCAGACCTCAATCGCGATCGCCCGAAGCAATTGACGCCTGCGCAGGCAAACGCTCTCAAGCAGATCCAAGAATTGCAAGGATTTTCTCAAGTCTTGCTACATGGGGTGACTGGGTCGGGCAAAACGGAGGTCTATCTGCAAGCGATCGCGCCACTGCTCGCCCAGGGTAAGTCAGCACTGATCTTAGTACCAGAGATCGGCTTGACCCCCCAATTGACCGATCGGTTCCGTTGTCGCTTTGGTAACCAGGTGTGTGTTTATCACAGTGCCCTTTCTGATGGAGAACGCTACGATACTTGGCGACACCTGCTCAATGGGCAAGCCCAGGTCGTTATTGGTACCCGTTCTGCCGTGTTTGCTCCGATTACTAACCTGGGACTGATTGTGCTGGATGAAGAGCATGACAGTAGCTTTAAGCAAGATCAGCCAATGCCCTGTTACCATGCCCGCACGGTTGCTCTCTGGCGGGGTGAGTTAGAGCAATGTCCAGTGATTTTAGGATCGGCTACACCCGCTTTAGAGAGTTGGGTGCAGGTACACCCCCAATCAAAGCATTCACCCCGCGCGCACTTGGCTCCAACTCTTTACCTATCCATCCCTGAACGGGTAGAGGCCCGCCCCCTGCCCACTATTGAAGTGGTTGATATGCGGCAGGAGTTGCAGGCCGGTAATCGCTCTATCTTTGGGCGATCGCTCCAACAGGCCCTGCGATCGCTGATCGAGCAGAAGCAACAAGGCATTCTTTTCATCCATCGTCGTGGCCACAGCACCTTTGTCTCTTGTCGAAGTTGTGGCTATGTAGTGACCTGTCCCCACTGTGATGTTTCCCTGGCCTATCACCAGCCCTACCAGAATGCCACCCCCCTGCTACGCTGCCACTACTGCAACTATATGCAGGCAATGCCACCGGCCTGCCCAAGTTGCGGTTCGCTCTACTTTAAACAATTCGGCAGCGGCACCCAGCGACTGGAACAGGAACTGCAACAAGCCTTCCCAGCATTGCGAATACTCCGATTTGATAGTGATACCACCCGCACCAAAGGATCCCATCGTGCTTTGCTCAGTCGCTTTGCTACGGGTGAAGCAGATATTTTAGTCGGCACCCAGATGTTAACCAAGGGGATTGACTTGCCCCAAGTCACGCTAGTAGGCATCGTTTCCGCCGATGGCCTACTCAATCTCTCTGATTACCGGGCAAGTGAGCGCGCCTTTCAGACCCTAACCCAAGTTGCTGGCCGCTGTGGTCGGGGCGATCGCCCAGGGCGGGTGATTTTGCAAACCTACACCCCCGATCATCCAGTAATCCAGGCTGTCCAGATGGGCACCTATGAAACTTTTATGGCTACAGAGCTAAACCATCGAGCAGCGCTCAATTACCCCCCCTGCGATCGGCTGATTCTTTACCGCCTTAGTAGCGAAAACCCAGTAGCCGTGCAAACCGCCGCCGAACGGGTTGCCACAGCCTTACAACCCCTCGAAACAGCCGGTGCTCGCCTACTAGGGCCTGCCCCCGCAACGATCCTAAGGGTGGCCCGCCGTTACCGCTGGCAAATCTTACTCAAACTCTCCCCCCAGTTCTCTAGTCCCTTGCCCGACCTAGCTAGCCTGCGGAGCATCTGTCCCAAATCAGTCAACCTGCTCATCGATGTCGATGCCCTCACGTTACCCTGATCGATTTCCACAGCCTCACGCAGGTCAAACTACATCCGAGTCAGAGCCGAAATTTTACGCAGCTTTTCGCTCGCTAGCCCCTCTAGCTCCTGGATTTGGAGCCATCCTTCCTGAATCAGGCTGGCAAAAACAAAAATAAGTGCCGCTTCACGATTGTCATACTTTCCATCTAGCTCATGTCGCTTTGCACTGAGAAAATCATGAAGATGCCACATGTCATCCAATTCATCGAGGGCCTGTGCCCGCTCCGAAACCTCCCGCATTAACGCCCTAACCTCGCGCTCAAAAGCTCGTTCAAAGGCCGCTTGGGCAATTTGCTTTTCTCGCTTCGACCACTCCACTTCAGTCACTTGCATTGAACCCTTCTCTCAAAACCCTCTAAAAAACAAATGTTTAACCCACTCTTACAACTAGCAGCGTTGCCCCGCTGGTTCAGAAGAGTCAACGCTGCCGTACAGTCGAGTCGCCTTGAACTAGCTTACCCGCGCTACATACTCCGCTGAAACGTAAACAGCACCCTAACGAACCAGATTAAGCAACTCCTTCGGAGAAGCTAATAAATCAATGGCAACAAAGAAAATCTTGTCATCCGGCGTCAGTAAGAAACGCCAGGCCATATTCATACCAACCGCTGCACCAAACCACGGCGTTTGCACCTTGCCAGTCACCTTAATTTGTGTGTAGCCATCATCGGCTGGCTCCACCACCCCCCGTTCTGGCATCAACTGAAGGTTTTGACATTCTTCTCGGAAAAATCGGAAGACATTATCTTTTCCGACGATTGGGCGCTGAAACGGAGGTTGTAGAGCACCATCCGGTGCGAATAGCTGAATCAACGCATCAAAGTCGTTGGCATTTAGATTGTTCATATAGGCCAAGACGGTAGGGTTGGTTACCCCCTCAATCGTCACTTGAGTACGCTGAGACATTTCTTTGGGCGGCACGACCGGTTCAGACACCCGATTACCGTCGAGCTTGCTGGGGTCATAGCCCATGTTCACCACTGCATTGCGCAGAACGGTAATTTGTTGCCCTGGATCCAGCTCTTTAAGCGTGTTGAGAACGGCTCTGGCATTTGCAGAGAGTTGGTAACCCTGGGGGATTGGAGCCACAATCCCTTGCTCCATCCATTGCCCTAGCTGATACCAAAAACCTAACTTAATGTTAGGAGTCCAACTGGCATAAGTGCGACAAATCGGGGTATCAGCATGGTTGGCCAAATCACACATGACTTGGGTTTGTTCCTGGAAGCTCATCTGCCGCATTTGTTCCAGCGTGCCTTCTGCAAGTTGCATGCTCGCCGCCCCAGGTGCAGCAACGGTCACGGTCTTACCCATTTCAAGATAGGCAAACCAGATCCAGGCAAGTTGATCTTCGGCACTGAGCTGATTAAACCGGGCAATTGTAGCGGGAACAACATCAGCCGCCAGCGTATTAGGAAAAATTCCCCGAGCTGAATCGATAGTAAATGGCATAGTTAAGCACCTAACTAACTAGATTCGCATCTGAACAAGAAATGCAACGTCTCATCCCAAGACCAGCTATCGAACTGACAGGTTACTGACAGGTTTAGATAGAAAACCTACCCTCTAAAAAACAGGCAACGCACTAAAAGTCACCGCTTGCCAGAGTTACTAGCTAGTCAGCCAGTCAGTCAAACGGAGGGAATATTGCTTTTCTATCCTCAAGGTACCATGCCCTCTTATCAGAAAGGAAACAAATCTTTATGTTATCGAAGTGCGAGCTAAATTTAGGACGATATACAGGGGTGGAACCTCCTGCTAGAGGCTCGATTCATAAATCGAACACTGTTTTTGGTTAACTGTTTTAACGTATTTGCGTAGCACTATCACGTGAGATGATGGCACAGATGTGTTATCAGGTTTTTGACTGAAGGGGGCGTTACTTCATAGACAGATTTCTGTAAAACCGATGCCAAAGTAGATACTAAGGGATGGGCTATTGAAACAGTTTCTGAGAGCTGATTTGTCAATTCCCGCGTCTCTAGCCAGATCAGTCGGTTTACCTGTGGGGCTATGGAAAGCGAACCAACTGACGACAATTGGGTCTGAATTGTTAACGCGTGAATGGAGGGAGTGAAATGCCAAAAGTAAAGAGGACGATCGTAAGGACTTTAGTAGGGGCGATCGCCTGGGGTGTAGTTCCTGGCTATTTTTTCAGCTTCGACCCGGTCGGGGTCGCTCAAACCAATGATGCAACCTGTAGAGTGGCGATCGCCGCCGGGCGTAATCGCCTAGCCCAAGGCAGAAATCTCCGGGTTAGAGGCGTGATGCAGAGCCTTACCTCCTTTTATAAGGACTATCCTAGGGGCCGAGATCAAAGCTATCTCTATGCCATGACAGGTCGATCCGCTGACGCGGTAATGGCTTCGCCCCAATTAATGCGGGCGATCGCCCAAACCGTGATTCAAAATTGTCCTGCCATTGGCATGGTTTTTATTGGGGTTGATCGCTCAGGTTTTATCGCTTCAGTAGGATTATTTAATGATGGCAAAATCGACTTTTTTGAATGCGTGGAGCCATCCGCTAACTCTCCCCGGTTCTTACCTTGGGGAAAACGTTATTGCACCTGATCCAGATTCCGCAGTTGTCATACAGCAACAGTCCAGACACCTTTGTGCCAAACCGATCTCATCCCCCCTGATGAAAGGCCCGTCAGGGCAATGCTCTGGCTGTGCACGCCCTCTGGTCTACTCTCAAACTTGAGAAGGGGAGGCAGATTCAAAGTCCCTCTCCCTCTTTGGGAGAGGGATTTAGGGTGAGGGTTAAAGCTGACAGGACAGCCGGTCTCCATTCTCGATTTCTCTTTCCTCACTGTGGGTGAGGGTTAAAGCGAATGGCGTGAAGGGCTGTCAGCATTTTCACAAAAACTGGCTGAAGTATTGATACAGGCCAGTGAGGATGTTTATAGTTCGCACCGAAGTTCGCATTACACGCTTTAAGAGAAAGAAAAGCTTTCATAAGTCAGCTTGCTCTGACTACTAGCCAACAAACCATCACCCAAAAAAAGCGGTACAAGGGTTTTCCTTGTACCGCCCTCCACTGAATCAGAACTCTAACCAGCCAACAGCAAACCCAACTTGCTTAATTCGCAGGAAATCAACAACCAAACCGACGTGCTCTGAAGTGCTCTAATGGGGAATACATTGATTTAATGGATAGGCTGCCCCTCGGTAAAAAAGATTGCGGATAGGGCGGCAAATTAACTCATGAATGGGTGTCTCTAACCCATGAAAGTAAGGGGCACCTCGATATTTTAGGCGTGTCGAAACAGCAGGAACGAGTTCCCCGTTTTCACTGATTACCTCTGTTGCGACAACAGGAGCGGGTGCATAGTCGTAGGTAACGCCACGATAGATAAGTTTCATAATGTTCGCCTCTTGGGATTCAATACGATGGAATTGAGGCGCGTTCCTTCGGGAAATCCCTACTTCCGTCTTTCTTAGCGGTTAATCTTGTAAGACTCAACTGAATATTCAGCTAAGAGAGATGAACGTTTTCTTACATATTTGTATCTTAAGCTACAGAAAACCATCTGGGGATTTTTTTGGTAAAACTTCATAGAAGCCACAAAAAATCGTGTTTTCCTTTGCCCTTTCCTATAACAGGCTTTACCATTGACTGAGGTTACGAGCCTCAGTGTTTTCAATGACTGATCGCAGCGGACAGGGGATAGGAGGCGTGAAACAAGGCCACAAGGTTGGCCTGATACAGAATTTATGAACGCTAAGGTGTCCTTCCTGCATGGCGAGAACAATGGACTCACCAGTTCAACATTGACACTGACAATCAATAGGTAGTCTGTCCAAGCAAACGATTTTGAACTAGCCATCAGCGCAGCCCAAAACCCCAAATATCGCTGTGGTTAAAAAGCTTGGGACAAAACCTAGTGATCAAGCACCAATGACTTGGTAGGCTTTCTGACTCGCTATCGCTATCCTTCTCACGGCGACGGCTACAATAACCATTTTTTGTCTCCATCTGGTCAAAACGAGTGTCCATGTATTTTCTTGGAGTTGATTTAGGCTGGAGTTCGGGAGCTAGTGGCCTGTGCTGTTTGGCCGCCCAGGGCGATCGCCTCTTGCTGATGGATTTACAACGGGTTGCCCGACAGGCTGATGTCCTTGCCTGGGTCGAGCACTGGCTGCCCCCACCAAAGCCCGGTGGGGTGGCTGTGGATGCACCAACGGTGATTGGCAACCCGACCGGGATGCGCTTGTGCGATCGCCTCACCCACCAGTACTTTGGCCGATACCATGGAGGCAGTTACCCCGCCAATCTGGGCCGTCCCTTTGCAGCGCAGACAATTGCGATGGGGCAAAGCCTAGAAAGCCTGGGCTTCCACCATGCGCCTGAGATTGCCCCGCGACAGCCAACCCGCTTTCAGATTGAGGTGTTTCCCCATCCCGCGATGATCCAACTGTTTGGCTTAGAGCGAATCTTGAAGTACAAAAAAGGGCCAGTCAGCGAACGCCGCATAGAATTAGCTAAGCTGAGAGACTACATTCACGATCGCCTTCCCCAGCTCACGCCCGCCCTAGATTTCGCCGCTAGCCCTGAATCGCTGCCAGAATTGCCGCCCCCTGGTAAAAATCTCAAGGTTGTTGAAGATCAGCTCGATAGCGTGATCTGTGCCTACGTAGCGGCCCATTGGTGGTTTTGGGGGCAAGAGCACAACCAAACGTTAGGCCACTTACCGGAGGGTTACATCATTGTGCCGATGCCCCAATCGACTGATTAACAATGTTCTGAGCCTGCTTTTGGGCTTTTTCCTTGCGTTCACTGTGGCGATCGGTCAGGTAATCCACCTGATCTCGCAGTAAAAGCGTAAATTTGTATAGCTCTTCCATTACATCAATGACGCGATCGCGATAGGGGGAATCTTTCATCCGGCCATCTTCATGAAATTCCTGATAGGCCTTGGGCACAGACGACTGATTTGGAATTGTAAACATCCGCATCCAACGGCCCAAAATTCGCAGCGTATTCACAGCGTTGAAAGATTGAGACCCGCCAGAAACCTGCATTACAGCTAGGGTTTTGCCCTGGGTCGGGCGAATCGCCCCGATACTCAAGGGAATCCAATCAATCTGATGCTTCATCAAGCCACTCACATTGCCATGGAGTTCCGGGCTTGACCACACCTGCCCTTCTGACCAGTACACGAGTTCACGCAGCTCCTGCACCTTCGGATGGGTGTCCGGCACACTGGCATGAAGGGGCAAGCCGTGAGGATGAAAAAACTTCACCTCTGCCCCCATCTCCTCAATAATTCTGGCAGCCTCTTCTGCTAACAGACGACTGTAGGAGCGTTCTCGTAATGAACCATATAAAAACAAAATTCTCGGCTTATGGTCAAAGCTCATGCGGTTTCCCCTTAATTTACTCCTGGCAAGTTTCAGATGCCTGATCGCACCAAATCAGTGGGTCTGCTTTACAGCAATCCTCGGTTAAAAAGCTGAGCAGTTGCCCGGTTCCATGCCAATCAACTGTATAAAATATCTGCCGCTGCACCCGACGCGAAGACAACAACTGCGCCCGCTCTAGCTGCGCCAAATGGCGAGACATTGTCGAAGGATTGACCCCTAAAGTAGCAGCAATTTCTCCAGCAGATAACCCACCCGACCCAGCGCAAACGAGCAAACGGTAAGCCGCCAGCCGATTTTCTTGGGCCAGTGCTAATAAAGCGGCAATGGCAGTTTCTGACTTCATTCCTGTATTTTAGCGCAATTGCGCAACTATGCAAATAAGAATCAGCAGATCTGCGGAATCGGGAGTACAAGCCAAACTCAGCCCTAACCCTCAAAAACTTCTAGAGTGTGCTATGTTGGTAACCAGAGCATAAGTATCGGTTAGCAACATTTGTTTCTAGTATTAGCGGGTTTTCACGTTTTTCCATTGACAGACTTCTCTCCGAATTTTGACTCTACTTACCCTTTCATTTTTGGAGATAAGCTATGTCAATTTATGTCGGCAATTTATCCTATGACGTTACGGATGCAGACTTGACTTCTGTGTTTGCAGAGTACGGCTCTGTTAAGCGCGTTCAACTGCCTGTTGATCGTGAGACTGGCCGTATGCGTGGTTTTGGTTTCGTCGAAATGAGTGCAGATTCTGAAGAAGCGATCGCCATCGAAGCACTTGACGGTGCTGAGTGGATGGGTCGCGATTTGAAAGTCAATAAGGCCAGGCCTCGCGAAGAGCGCGGCGGTTCGTTTAGTGGTGGACGTAGAGGTGGTAATCACTTTTCTCGTGGCTACTAACTAGGAGTGATAACTAGAGGCTACGCTGTAGCAAGTTAGCTGATTGTAATAATCTGGTTGATTCTGAAAGGGTTCAGACACAATTGCCTGAACCCTGTTTAGTACGGAGTGTTGCTGTTATAGAAACTCCCTTCTGGATTTTGGGGCCATTCACAGTAACCCGTACACCACGGTGACAATCAGTTAACGTTTCAGACAGCTTCAACTAAAGCCTTACTGAAAACAATGAAGCATTCTACACTTGACTTTTCGTATTCCGTAGGCGGACTTAGGATCGAGAGTGTCAGCACCTGTAAGCTCACTACAAAGACCCAAAGCAAGCTTTGGTTAGGTGTCTGGTGGTTCTGCTCCAAAACGACATCTTTGTTCACTCACCTTCCCTAGTGATGTGATCCATTTTCGGTGGTGGTCAATTGGCTGCTTGAAGCCCTATTTGCTGGTAGCGGCCCAATGCGGTTAGGGGGAAATGCAGCCGATAGTAGTGATAGTTTAAGTAAAAGTGACAAGGGAAGCCAGTGCCTGTAAATTCTGGTTCATTCCAGGACCCATCGGTTTGTTGGCTGCGCAGTAGATAGGTGACCCCTCGCTTAAGGGCAGTTTTGGCATAGGTACCTGTGGCTTGGCCTGCGGCCATTAACCCGAGCAAGGCCCAGGCCGTTTGAGAGGGGGTACTGTTGCCCTGGCCTTTCAAACTGGGGTCGTTGTAGCTGTGACAGGTCTCTCCCCAACCGCCATCGGCATTTTGGCAACTCACTAGCCAGGCGGCTCCTTGGGCGATCGCCCGCTGTTGGGCTTGGGGTGCGATCAGAGCCAAGGCCGTCAGTACACCGCTAGTACCATAGATGTAATTCACCCCCCAACGCCCAAACCAACAGCCCTCAGGTTCTTGCTCACGCTCTAGATAGGCAATGGCGCGGTTAATTGCAGTGGTTGAAAGCGGAAGGTCACCTGGAGGAGAAGAACCTGTTTTGCTCAATCGACCGACCATTTCTAATACGCGGGCGGTGACATCGGCGGTGTTAGGGTCAATCATGGCTCGCAGATCGCCGTAGGGAATTTCATTTAGCCAGTCTTGGTCATTATCCAGATCAAAGGCGGCCCACCCTCCTGGCCGGCACTGCATGGTTGCAATCCACTCAACGGCACGGGCGATCGCCTGTTGCTTCAATGGCTCAAAGGGGGTCTGCACCCCATCCAGCGCCATCACCACGACAGCCGTGTCATCTACATCAGGGTAAAAGCGATTATCAAATTCAAACGCCCAGGCTCCTGGCTTACCCGACCGATTCTTTACGGCCCAGTCACCATAGTCTAGAATTTGCCGATCAATTAACCACTGTGCTCCCCTTACCAGGGCTGGATGGTCAGGAGCTAGGCCCGAATCCACCAGCGATCGCAGCACTAGGGCCGTATCCCACACGGGCGACACGCAGGGTTGTACCCAGTAAATGGTCTCCGTTTCAACAGCAAAGTTGTCAATCGCCCGCAGCCCGCGTTCCACAATTGGATCCGCCACGTTGTAATTGAGCGCCCGTAGGGCCAGCATCGAGTTAAGCATCGCTGGAATAATGCCGCCCCAGTCTCCCGTTGCTTCTTGTCGTTCTAGCACCCATTTCTCAGCAGCCTTGAGTCCCTCCTCCCGCAGAGGCATCAGGTTTAAATCCGCTGCCAGTTTCATCGCATCATCCAACCAGACAAACAGATCTGTCCAATCACCGCGCCGGGGTAAGGCATACTGCCGCTGGGTGCCCTCGGTGTAGAGTTCATCTAGGTTGATCCCCTGGGGATAAACGGGTTGCTGATCAAAGACAATCAGTAGGGGCACAGTGCTACCCCGCGCCCAACTCGACATTTCATAAATAGTGACGGGTGCTTGATCGGGCAATAGCATCAACGCTGGGGGAATTGAAGGGATACCTCGCCAACCGTAGCAACCGATCAGGGCCAGGTGAAACTTGGTAAAGATGCGAGTTTTGCTGATTCCACCCCGCGCCAGAATAAAGGACTTGGCGCGTTGCAAGGCCGGATCACAAGACGGCACCCCCAGCAAACGCAAAGCCATGTAGGCTTCCACTGAAGTGCTGAGGTCACCGCCATCGCCATAAAACAATTCCCACCCGCCGTGGGGTCGTTGCTCCTGTAGCAGATAGGTTTTGGCTTTTTCTAGAGGGCGTGTGGTGTCAGTGCCCCAAATCTTGTGTAAAAGAATAACCTCAGCCGTAATGGTGACGTTGGATTCTAGATTGGCCCACCAGTAGCCCTCTGGCGTTTGCCGCGCGAGCAAATAATTCTGAGTGCGGGCGATCGCTTCGGCGAGATCGGGCGTTGTCAACGGGTCTTGGGTCAGCATGTTACATCCTTCACCATTCGAATTCACAGACTAAGATCCACACAGGAATCCACAATGAACTTTTGTTACACCATCGCAAATGTTGTATTCTGCGTTGAATCGGCTTACTTTGGCAACAACAAAACGGGTGAAAATTTGCTCTGATAAGGTCTTGGCACCGCACCCAGGAAAGCGGAAGGGGAAAGGCGGAAAGGGCATCCTGATTCTGTCAAGGCGGTTCTGCCTTGCAAGCACAGGAACTGGAGTAGGGGGCATGTCACTTTAGCCCTCACCTTAAACCCCTCTCCCAATTTGGGAGAAGGACTTTGAAATGGCTCGGCTCCCCTTCTCCTAGGTTGGGAGAAGAGGCTGGGGGATGAGGGCCTGCAAAGGTGAGATGCTCTTGTTGAGTACTGGCGGTTGTTCACTGGCTCAGCTTACGATGGTGATGGGGTGTGGTTGAATCAAGTGGGCGTCTTCTGGGGTGACAACCTGCTATCTGTCTAGGCCGAGCTAAAACAGGCATGAATTCAGCCTCTTTTAGTCCGACAGTCAAAACCTGGAAATCCCTAACTCAAGGGAAGGGGTAGAATCGCTCACTGTCATTTCTCATCGTTCTAAAATGGCCAGAATCCTCCTATGACTCACCAAAACTGGATGCTGACTCAATTTGGCTTTGCGGCTCTGCTCTGTCTGGGGACAATCGGGGTCAAGTGGGTACGGCCTGAAGCCCTAGCAGTGACCCCAAAGGCCCCTCCTAGTTCTGAAGCACCTGCTTTAAAACTGTATCGCCCTTTGTCTCTTTACCTGGCAAAGGAACACCCCTGTGCAGGCGCAGGCACCCAACGACAAATTAATGAATGTAATGCACGCGCTGCTCAAGTCGCCGATCGCCGCCTCAATCAGGTCTATCAAGCGTTGCGCAAAACCCTGTCATCTCAACAACAGTGGAGACGGCTCCAAGAAGCTCAGTTAGCCTGGATTCGTTTTCGCGATCGCAACTGTGAATTTTCCACAGGCCGATTTGAGGGTGGTTCCATCGCCCCAACTGTCTACAGCCAATGCCTGGAACGGGTGACCCAACAGCGCACAGAAGAACTAGAGGCCTATATGCGGGGGATGCAGCGAGATGGGATTTTCTAACCAGATCTTTGGGCTTAGCATTTTACTGGCCAGTTGCATTCAATCACAGACCATAAGTGCTCCTGATGTTGGCTCAACAGCAATGCTTACTGACCCAGACACCATCGCTTTGGTCAGAAAACGGAGGTTCCAACCGAGTGCTCAACTGCTAAGTTGGGCAGGTTTTCTGAATCGCCGCTACCACGAAAACAGGGTGATGTCTACACTGCTCAACGGCATAACCCAGCAAAGATTCAATTTGGCACAGAAACCATCCGCCTGAGTATGGCAGAAGCCACTGTGCTTAAAGTTCTGGGGCAACCGACCCAAATTGAGCCATTTCAGGATCCTAATCTCCCTGCCGACATTCAACTGCGACGCTGGCTTTACCCGGGTTTAGCCCTGGAATTGGCAGGCCCCAAAGGAGCTGGCTATGTCAGTGCCATTGCTATTGAGTCTGAGGGGATTGCAACCGCCAATGGACTGCAAGTTAGGGATAGCTACGCTACCGTCCTGATGGTCTATGGACACCCGCAGGCAAGGGAATCGCTAGGGGGCGATCGCACCCGGCTGATCTTCTATCCCCATCGAGGGGATGGTTGGCTTCAGATTGACTTAGAAGGCGATCGCGTCATCCGCATTGAATTTGGCCTACCCGCCTGAGTCGCTGGGCGCAACTAAATCGATGAGGATTTCAGGAATGGAGCCCCCTTTAACCCTCAATAAACTCAGAAACCGGGCGATCGCTACATATCGCTATACAAAGTGATGTCCCATCATTAGAAAACCCTTCGCACAGAATGCCAAGGATCCCCTTACCCACCATTAACGGTGAGTTGATTGTCAAACTAGAGTGCGTGCATGACAGATCATCGGAAGGTCGATAAAGCCTAAATTTTGAAGATCCATCCCCATCAAATTGCCCGATGGCATACCTGGGCGATCGCCGTTCTCGCAACAACGACGCCCTTCAACAAATTACAAATGCGCTTCGTAAGCAGCGCCCCGATAACTGAGTCGAAGGGTGCCGTGGTCGGGTAACTTCCGCCGGGGGATGCGGAAGCTAAAACGAGCACCGCGATACATACCAGAGGTTGGGGACTGCACCGTTTCTACAGCCGCCAAGTCGGCATCGTATTGAACACCACGATAAGAAAGATGCATTGCGTTACTCCTTGAGTCATTGAGAAGAATTCGAGCCTTGAGGAAAGGCCCTAACCACTAGAAAATTAGTTCTGACTCGTTTCGACATAGGTCAGCGGCTGGTCGAGGCCCAGCTCGACAGCAGCGCGAACAACCATAGAAGATTGCCGATTTCGGTCAGAATGACGACGACGAGTGGTCAAAGTGCGAAGTTGGGTTTGAACAGTCATGATGAGACCTCTGCAATAGGTAAATTTGAGTGAAATAGAAACGGTAGCTTTTGCTACAGTTTTATCTTAACTCAACCGACATAAAGGTGGGGTTAACAGGAGTAAAAAATTTGAGAAATTCTGTATTTAAAAGCACAAAAATCGAAAATTGTTAGGATATCCCCACCTTTAGGCTGAAAAATCGAACGTTATCGACCGCAGGCAGCTCCTAAAAACTCGAATAACTGTTCATCCTTTCCCGATTGTCTACAATCCGGGGCCTTCCGCAGGCCTGGTGAGCAGTAGCAATCATGCTCTAGCAAGTCGAACCTCCTAGGTGATTTGAAGAATGGGAACAGTGGCTTGTGCTACGCTTTTGACTGTGAAATTGGGAGAACCGCAGGTGCCCCCAACTGCCGTGGGAGTGACCTGAATCTTAGTAAATCCGGCCTTGGTTAAAATCGCTGCGATCAGACTGGCTGTATTGTGGCTGGCCGCAGTGAGTAGGGAACTGGTGCAGGCCTGCTGACGAATTTCTGCGATTGCCTGCCGCTGCGCGGCCTCATACAAATCAGCACCCGCCTTAGGACCAAACCAGCGGCGATAGTTTGCCAGAGTGGTAGATCGATCCACATCCAGACTCACAGCTTGAATCTGGGGAGGCGGCAGTTGCACCTCAATTCGACGCTGAGCCGGATCAAGGGCCTGCACTTGCAAGGCATCTAGGGCAATTCCAGCTCGCACCGTCCCCACTCCCTCATAGACTAGGTTGGTATCTCCTAGAGGAATTCCCAGGGCTTGGATCGTTTGATGTAAAACAACCGTGGCTTTAATCGTGGTGGTGGCACTGGTTAACTCTGTCGCATCTTGCACGCTACTGACAATCAGGTTACGCACCTGAGCCTCGGTCGTGAAATGGAACGGCGACAGCAGGGAATGTAGCCCAATCCAAAGTGCCAGGGACAGAGCGATCGCCCCAGTCACCGGCCAAAAGGCGCGATCGGCAAACCTCTCTAGGGTGGTCTGTGCCATTTGTCGCAGGACGTTCAACGATGCCATAACGTTTACAACCCTCTGAGCAACGCGCTAAACCAAACAGTGGTGCTCCCCATTTTAGCGCTGGCTACCTAGCCCTGACTGCTTTGGGGCTGCGCTTGAGTTCGCAAGCAGCCCTGAAACACCCAGCGGTAAAAATGCCCGGTTAGATAGGAGAGATTTAATGCGACCAGCAAAAAGCGCACAACCCAGAAATCGACATGGGGAAAGAGATAGATTGAAATCACCAAAACCAGGCCCCGCTCCACCCAGGCAACTACTCGCCCATGGTGACGGGGATCCCAATAGGAAATCGGGCTGATAAAGCGATACTGGCTGAAGGGTAAAAAGTGGCGATGGGCATCGTGATTGTGAATCGGCAAATCCCCCAGGGAATGCAAAATTGCACTTAAACCAACGAGTTTGAGCCATTGCCATCCTAAAAAATGGGCCAGAGTTGCCGCGATCGCTGCTAGCGGAATGGAATGAAATAAATGAACAACTTGCTGCCAGTGAGGCTGCCAGTAGGTTTCAGACCAAATCTTTGCCTCTGACTGACGCCGGATGCGCTTTGCCCAAAAGTACATAACAAACATAGGAATGTCGGGCAAAGTTGCCCCTATAATGACTGGCAAAACCGCTTCAGAGCGTCCATTCATCAGTAGAGCAAGATTAACGATCGCGTGGCTCGGAGTATTCATGCTTCCCCTCTGAGAAAGTCCACGTCCAGTATGCTCCAAAATAGATGGATTTTTGTGAAGATCCGATTGGGTTGGCTCTGGGCAAGCCTTTGACCACAGGTGAGAGCCGGCGGGTCGGTGGCCTGACCCTGCTTAAATCACTGTTCCATTTGGGGTGCGTGCTGTTCAACTCTGCTTATGGACAGCATCAAGGATTTTTAGGTTTCGCGACCGGGGCAATTGCCCCTGCCAGGCCCACGGGGTGTTATCGTGCTTGTATGCCGTTACCCCTAGGTTAACTGGTTAAGATGATAGACGCCCAACCGCTCTTATCCCCCAATCGCACCCGGGATGTGCAAGTGGCTTCCCTGGGAAATGACACGCTAGTGTTGCGATCGCGCACGTGGGATCGGCTGAAATTTGAGGTAGAGTATGCCCGCCAACGGGGAACGACTGCCAACTCCTATTTGATTCAGGCAACAGAGCCGGCCTTAATTGATCCACCCGGCGAATCCTTCACTGATTTGTTTTTAGATGAGCTGCAACTGCACGAATACTATCAGCGGTTGAGCTATGTCATCCTAGGGCATGTCAACCCCAATCGGGTTGCGACCTTAAAGCGCCTGTTAGCCTTAGCGCCCTATGCCACGGTTGTTTGCTCAAAGCCGGGGGCGATTGCTCTGCAATCACTCCTGTCTGATCAACCCACGAGTGCCACTACGGCCTATCCAGAAGAGGCACTGGAACTAGGAATCGCCTATGCTGGCGATCGCACCCTCAAACTGCGAATTGTTCGCGATGGTGACCAGCTCGACCTGGGCAACGGCCATGAGCTGCTCTTTTTCTTCGTGCCCACACCCCGCTTCCCCGATGGGCTAGTCACCTTTGACTCCAGCACTCAAGTGCTTTTTACAGACAAGCTGTTTGGTGCCCATGTTTGTGGTGAAGCTGTGTTTGACGAACACTGGAAAGAACTCCAAGCGGATCGTCGCTACTACTTTGATTGCATCCATGCCGCTCAAGCCACTCAAGTTGAAACCGCGCTGGGCAAACTGGCAACCGTTAAAGCGAAGTTGTATGCTCCGGGGCATGGGCCAATGGTGCGTCATAGTCTTAGCCGTCTCACCCTGGATTACCAGCAATGGTGCGCCGAGCAACAGACCCAAGATTTCTCTGTGGCATTGCTCTACGCCTCTGCCTATGGGAACACCGCAACGATGGCCCAGGCGATCGCCCAGGGAATTACCCAAAGCGGAGCAACCGTCAAAGCCATTAACTGCGAGTTTGCTGACCCGGCTGAAATTGAACAGGCGATCGAAACCTGCGATGGCTTCGTGATTGGCTCTCCGACCCTGGGGGGGCATGCACCCGTACAAATTCAAACCGCTCTCGGAGTCGTCTTGGCGACAGCCGCCAAAACTAAGCTAGCGGGAGTATTTGGCTCCTACGGCTGGAGTGGAGAGGCCGTTGATATGTTGGAAAGTAAGCTACAAGATGCGGGCTATCGCTTTGGGTTTGAAACCCTGAGGGTGAAGTTCAAACCAACCGAGGCAGTCCTCAAGCAATGTGAAACCGCCGGCAGTGAGTTTATCTACACCCTCAAGAAAACCAGAAAGTCGGTCGCTCCGCGCCAGTTTGTTGCTGAAACCCAAACCGATCGCACCGGGCAGGCCGTCGGGCGGGTGACCGGTTCTCTTTGCGTCGTCACCACCCAAAAAGCTGGAAAAAACGTGGGGCTGGTCACCTCCTGGGTATCCCAGGCAAGTTTCAACCCGCCGGGCATTACAGTCGCGATCGCCCAGCATGGCACCATCGAGTTTCTCGCCACCCCAGGAGAGCAGTTTGTGCTCAATATTTTGAAGGATGGCAGCCCCTTGCGGCGGCACTTTCAGCGAACTTTCTTACCCAATGAAGATGCCTTCACCGACCTGGATACTGAATTGGCTCCCAATGGCAACTTAATCTTACTAGAAGCGCTTTCCTGGTTGGAATGTACGGTTCAAAATCGGATGGAGTGCGGCGACCACTGGCTGGTCTACGCTACTGTGAACAACGGTCGTGTGCTTGACTTGTCGGGGGTCACTGCTGTCAACCACCGTAAATCAGGCAATCAGTATTAGGAAGACGCCAAGGTTAAGGAGTACGGGAGATTTCATGCAGAGTCGCCGATGGAAAGGGCAAAGCCTTACACCCAGCCCTTAATTTCCACCTCAGTGAGGGTACGTTCGAGCTTGATGTATTCGCTATGAGCAGCCGCCAGAATGTGTTTCATCTGCACAGGTTGCTGCTCGGCAGCCGCAATGAAGGCTGCATTTAGAGCAATGTTGCGGATATTGCCACCTGCCACACTCAGACGGGCGAGCTTGGTATAGTCCAACCCTTTTGTGGGCGCTTGCTGAGGAAAAACATGCCGCCAAATTTCAGCCCGCTGAGCTGCATCGGGAAAGGGGAATTTCACAACAAACCGAAGCCGTCTTAAGAAAGCAATATCAATTGCTTCCTTCAGGTTGGTCGTTAAAATCGCTAACCCCCGGTAAGCCTCCATTCGCTGTAACAGGTAGCTGACTTCCATATTGGCGTAGCGATCATGGGAATCTTTGACTTCACTGCGTTTGCCAAACAGGGCATCTGCTTCATCAAACAGCAAAATTACCCCCCCTGCTTCGGCGGCATCAAAGACCCGGCGCAGATTTTTCTCTGTTTCTCCAATATATTTACTCACCATCTGGCTCAGATCAATCCGATATAGATCTAGCCGCAGTTCCTGAGCCAACACATCAGCAGCCATGGTTTTGCCGGTACCACTGGCTCCGGCAAAGAGCGCTGTGATTCCCAGGCCGCGATCGCCCTTATTTGCAAAGCCCCAACGCTCATAGACCTGTGCCCGGTGTTGCACATGGGCAGCAATATCCCGCAGCATTTGCTTTTGTGGTTCTGGTAACACCAGATCATCCCACCGGGCGTTAGACTCAATTCGCTGAGCGAGATCATCCATGCGGGGGCGGGCATGCGCCCGGCAAAGATCCCACAAAAGGGTGCTCGCAGTTGTCGAAGTTTGACCCGACATTTGCAAATCGGGTTCAGCCCCCCGGCTCATCCCATTTTCTAGTTGGGCATCGGCCTCCGTGCAAATGGTCTGAATCGTCAGTGGACTGAGATTAAATTGAGAGACGATCGCCTCAATTTGGCCATTCACTTGCGCTCGATGTTTAAGAGACTGTTGCCAGAGTAAGGTTTGCTCCTCAGGTCGGGGTGGTTTCACTTCTAAGGTCACAAAAGGACGATGCTGGGCTTGCCGCTCCGCCGTACTCAGCAGCACCGGTGTCGAAATGTGTTCAATCAAACGAGCAATGGTGCTGCGAGCCGATGAACCACTGCCCTCCGGCTGGCTGGCCTCACTGCTCGGCGTTTCATCGGCAACAATCAGCAAGGCACTGTGACTCAGTAAAGCTTCGCGCTGCCAGAGGCGCTGTAGGGTGTAAAGGTCAGCCCCATTGGTCGGTAAAACTGCTGCTGATAAAGTGTAGAGATTTAAACCCAGTTGGGTGCAGGCCGCTGCCGCAATGACCTCCTTGGCGGGGGCATCCCCCCCACAAAGCTGGATCAGTGGCACATTGCCCTGCCTCAGTTTTGTTTGCCAGAGGGCAACTGCCTGTTGGGCGATCGCCTGGTGAGAAGGCACCAACGGTGTGTCTGCTGCCACGGGCTTGACTAAACTAGCCAAGCGCTCATCCAACCCAGGCACCCCAATCAAAAAATGGAGGATGCGCTCATCAATCCGCAGGGGGCTAGATGTGAGGGTCTTGCCTGCACCCAACTCAATCAGTTGCCAGTAGCGTAGAGGAGCGCTCGGGCTGAGAGCATGCCAGTAAGGCTCGGCTAAGGCAGAGAGGGCCAAGCTAAACGTTGGGAAAGGCCGTTGAGCATCGCCATGGATGCTGGCACAGAGCTGGGCAAAGGTGCTGTCTAACTCCATACCGGCACACAACAATAGAATGGCTTGCTCAAAGGGCGATAGGCGAAATAAATCTGAGAGTTGAGCCAGGGCAGAATCAGAAGCCAGGATAGAAAGAGGGGAAGCACTTTGAGTAGGATTTAGCTTGGCTTCCAGTTGTTGGCGCACCTGGGCGATCGCCCCCAAGAGGCATTCTTGATTCGTTTTGTACCAGCTTGCTGCAACCATTGGACTCATGGGATGACAACGATTGGCGCAATATATTGCTCAAAAGTAGGGCTATTGACATCTTGATCCACCTCTAGCCGACTCTCAGCCCCATCGACCTGAATCCGAACCAGGTATTCTCCCGGTTTCACCTGACGCAAAGGGACAAAAATCGTAGCACTAACGGCTTCCCGCTTAATAGCGTCAAAACTGTAAGCAGCCGGATTGCGATCTGCTCGTTGATTTAAAAAGAGCGTCAGCCGCTGCCCCTGATGTAAGGGTGGATTCACCGTGAGTATCAGTTCTCCTTGCCGTTCATTCTCACCCTCATGGGTCAGTTCGGCGATTTGAATATCATTCAACACTGGCCGCAACACAAAGGGCACCACATTAGACTCCGTGCCTCGGAGGGGGTCAGCCGTTGTGCGATGAATCACTTGCAGGCTCTGCACTCCGGCTTTCAGCGTGTTTACAGGAACAGTGGCTAGGTCTAACGTTATTTCGCGATCGCGGACCTTCGCGGGGGGCACTTCTACCGGCCCGATGCGCACTTGGGTCTGCTCACCCCGCAAGCGGTGCCCCAAGATTTTTAACGTGCTGGATACCGTAATCGGTTCGCGGCTACCGGCGGCGGCCACCACTTGATCAACGGTGGGCTGGGTTGGCATAATCGCAAAGCGGCGATCACGCACCGGCAAGGCTCGCTGGGGAATATCATCACTCTCGATCAGCACAACCCCAACCTGATAGGCAACGGAGAGGGCGTAGGGGGTTTGAAAAAACGTAGACCAGAGGTTTGCCAACTCCTCCGTGGTCAACCCTAGGGGGAGCAGTTTAATCGACTCGATTTGATCACTCAGATTAGAGTCCTGGAGAAACCGAAAACTGGGGGAAGCGATCGCCTCTCGCATCATGACTGGCGTCAGATGGGGTTGGGCATGGAGTGTGCGAATGGCACTTCCCATCAAGCGTTGCGGTTCTAACTCGACTTCATTGCCATAGCAGGTGAGGAGGTAGTGCAAATCTAACGCGGCCTGAGGGCGCTTGGTAAATTGCCCATCGCTAGTGCGCGTGCGCAAGTCTGCATTGCGCCAAGTAGCATTTGGGGCAACGCGATAGAGAAACAGATTAATTCCCGTTTCAGGAACAGCCCCCCCCGCATTATCCGGTCTCACAGTCGTTACCCGTGCACCATCGACATCAACCTGTACGGCAGCTTGCAAAAGTCGCTGGAGGGTGGCGGTGACAGTAGCGATCGCAAGGTAGTTGCTCATGGCAAAGGGGCGTGAAGGGATAGGAGAGTCGCAGAGGAGAAAGCTAGTCGTAGAGAGATGCAGGAGAAAGAAGTTGAGAGCCTTTAGGGTTAGAGGTTGAGTAAACAGGCGGCGGTGTTGACTAACCGCTGCGCTAACAGCCAACAGCTAATGGCTTATTTCAACTGCTCCCAGATTTGATCCGCAAGGTTTCGCGGCTTTCGGATCAGGCTACCAAGCTGGTAGTAGCACTGATTGTCTAAAGTAACTTGGTGCAGAAGCCCTTGACGCACCAATTGATCAAGGCCAGGAGAAATTTGCGCGATCGGTTGCTGGAGTTGTGCTGCAATATCGGCCAGAGTCACTTGCTGGTGACGCAAAACTACCTGCACAATTGCACGCAACCCTTCCGGCAGGTCAAGCAATTCACTCAAGGATTGACCCACCGGGGGCGAACTGGCTTCGGCTGGTTGGGTGGGCGGCTCAGTGAAAGGGGTGGATTGTAGAGAAGCATCATCAGATTCGGGCATGGGTTACCTCGGCTTAATGACGAACAAGTTGTTGGGCGATGCTGCCAATCACCTGACTAAAGGGATGATTGGGATACCGCAGATAGAAGACATCGCTACTGGCCAGTTGCATGACGTCATCCGAGTTGGGCAAAATCCCAGCGACGGGAGTGTTATAGGTGGCTTGAATGCGATCGCGTAGTGCCTCAAAGTCATAAGCAGCCAAGGCCCGGTTCACCACCAGAAACAGTTGGGGCACTTGCAGCTTGCGGGCAATATCAACCGCCACAGCCGTCCCCTGAAAATCCTGCCGATCGGGCCGCAGGATAATCAATAGCTGGTCAGAAATTGCGATGGAAAGCAGCGTTTCTTCGTTAATGCCGGGGTGGGTGTCGATGAAAAGGTAGTCTAAATTCAAACTCTCTATCAGTTCCTTAAACCCCAGGTTTAGCAAATCTACGTTGTAACCTTCTCGCAGAATTCGGGCAATTTCTCCCACTTTGAGGCTGGAGGGGATCAGGTAAACCTTGCCTTTCGCCAAAAAGCCCGCTTTGAGGATGGTGCTAACGTCATACGCCGTATCTTTGATGGCACACCGTCCCCATAAGTAGTCATTGAGGGAATGTTGAATGCGACCTTCATCAAAGCCAAAGAGGGCATGGATACCCGGCGATTGAATATCTGTATCAACGATGCCAACGCGCTTTCCCATTTGGGCGATCGCGGCGGCGACATTAGCTGTGATGTTGGACTTGCCAGTACCACCGCGAAAAGAGTGAATCGAAACGATCTTAGACATGGAGGGCAAAGACACAAAAGATAGGTGGATGCAGACAAATAGCAAATAATCCGCTTTCCCTTAAAAACACAAATCCTCTTTAGAAAAAGCCGATTCAGACAGCACTCAAAATTCAAAATTCGCCCCAACCCCCTATTAGCCAAGCAGCTCCCTTCTCAGAAACCCTTAACGCCCTCTCAACTGGCGATAGTAGTCCTGCACCGACTCAAACAGTTGGTCAAGCGCTTCAGTTGTTGAGGTAATGCCATGAGCTGAGCTGAGGACAGGGTTCACAGCTTCTTCTTCCTGATAGCTGCCAGCAGCAGCAACCGCTTCTGTCGCTGTTTCAGAGGGCTGAAATAAACTAGCCAAGGGAGATGCCGCAACAAGGGGCGACTCGGTGGCCTCGGCTCCGGCAGCGGCAACTGGTTGAGCAGACTGCGCCACATCTGGGAGCGGGGCCTCAGGCAAAGGCGTTATGACCGAGCCATCTGACCCAGGAGAAACAAAATCAAAGGTTTTTTGCCCAGGCGGTTGGAGCAAATCTTCCAGGTCAAAAAGTTTGGTTCGCTCTGCTGGAGAAGCAGCGCTCACCTGAGTCACGGTCTGGGTTTCATTCACTGCAATTCGCTGTTCCTGCGCGGGTGATTGCAGCAGGTCAGCCAAACTGGGCATTTTTTCCTGTTCAAAAGGTTGCAATAAGTCAGCTAGGCTGGGCATTTCCACTGGATCCGCATCCAATGTATCTGGCTTCTCCTCTGGTAAATCGTCAGCAGCGGCAGGTTCGGCTACGGGAGGAGGTTCGGACGCTTCAGTCCGCAGTACCTTTTGTCGAAGCACCGCTTCTAAGTGAGAGATTGTGCCGGGTACCAGATGATCGGGTACTGCCGGTGGTTTGGCATCGGGAGTTTTCATAGGAGTAGGGCTATTAAGGTGAGGTAGATGGGGGGGCGGGGCTGCCGCCGCAGGTTCTTCTAAATCAGCAAGACGCTCGTAGGCAAAAGTGTCGTCGTCATCCTCTAACTCGTCATCCTCCAACCAGGAGGAGGATGCAGAAGTGACTGCCGCAGACTCTTCTGGTGGCGCAGTGGGGGTGACGGTAGCAGGGTCTTCTTCGCCAAAAAGCTGAATTAAATCCACATCCAAATTCAGATAGGGGGCCGGGTCAGGCCGTGGAGTCAAGACATCTAAATCGGGGCGATATTGCACGACTAAGGGCTCGTCATTGGGGGCATCGGTCTCAGAAGTGGGTGGCATGGCTGTGGGATCAGAGTTGGGGACGGGGTGATTCTGAGCAGGCTGGGCAGAGGGTTTCATCGGGGTTTCTATGCGCTGGGAGGGAGAACTGGAGGCTTCTGGCGGGGTCGCTCCTTTCTGACGACGCAGTTCTTCGCTGCGAGTTTGCAATTCTTGAAAGTAGGAGGATGCTGTAATTTCGGCGACATCTTTCTCTTTTTTTTCTTTGTCAATTTCAATATCTAGTTTGAGAAAGCCCCTGACTCCGGCGTAGATTGCCTGAGCCACGCCACGAGTAAAGATGATCACCACGCCAGAAGCGAGCAAAAAGGCTAGCAACGGTGGCACAACGGGAATCCACCCTGCCTGGGTAAAGATGGCGTAGCTGAGACCCAATAAGCTGCTACTGGCTAGGGCGATCGCCCCGATCAACCAGAGCGGTCGGCGCAGCCACCAAGCCAATGTCGCCCCAAAGCCTGACCAAGCCACAATCCAGAAGGCTTCTAAAGCGGGGTGCCAAAACCATAGAAGGGGGCGTTGATCCAAAACGGTGCTGAGAATTTGGCTCACGACGTGGGCATGAATCACGACTCCCGGCATGGGTGGCAGGTTGCGCTGCTGGTTGAAGGGGGTCGGAAAGTCATCCTTCACAGATTCCGCGATATAGCCGATTAGCACCACCCGATCGTGAATGCGATCGCGCCCAACTTTGCCTTCTAACACTTCAGTCAGGGTAACGGTTTCGGCAATCTGGCGATTCGCCCGGTAGTTAATCAACATCTGGTAACCTTGCCGTCCCCCAATTTCCCGATCCCGATAGGGGCCAGTATTGACCTCCAGCGGCTTAAAGACCGCTTTTCCAAGTCGAATTA
This sequence comes from uncultured Leptolyngbyaceae cyanobacterium, assembly GCA_938023035.1. Taxonomy (GTDB): domain Bacteria; phylum Cyanobacteriota; class Cyanobacteriia; order Leptolyngbyales; family Leptolyngbyaceae; genus DSRU01. Next base: position 70,983 of record CALIDI010000001.1, read on the forward strand.
AGCCCTCCGAGGTCATTTCTAGCTCAATTTTTTCCTGATCTAGATAGTTGAGCGCTAATTGCAACCCAAAGTAGGGAATTACCTGGTTTGGATCCTCACAGGGCGACCCCGGTGTCGTTGGGGGTTGTGCCTTATCAGGGGTTTCCACAGGCTCAGGTGGTGTCAGGGTCAAAAAAGCGCGGCGCACGACATTATCTGGATCAGCCCCCAGATTAGCGGCCCCAAATTGCTCCGGCTGCAACCCCTCTGGCGGGGGAAAGCCCTGATCTGCGGCCAGGTTACCTGTTCGATCAGGGACTCGGCAGACCGTGACCAATACTCCACTGTCGCGCATGAATTGGAGCAAAGCCTCTCGCTCACCGGGGACACCCTGCACAGATGTATCCCGGATGATGTCTAAGCCAATTGCCCGTGGTTGCTCGTTTTCTAGCTTTTGCAGGGCTTTTAACAGCGTTTTATTGGGCACTGGATACTGCCAGCGCCGCAGGTCATCCTCTGTGATTCCAACCACGAGGAGCCGCCCATCGGTCGGTTCAGCCGGACGCAAACGCAACAGGCGATCGTAGAAATTTAGCTCTAAGGGCTGCATTAAGCCTAACTGCCGTATGCCAATCACCCCAGCCGCAACTGCGACGCTGGTGATCATGACCGTGCGCCTGGTCTGCCAGAGCCATTGCCAGGAATGAGAAACTTGTCTTACCATGAGCAACCCTGCTAGGGTACAGTCCCTTTTTTCAAATCGGGCTATTCCCCATCCGGAACTTTATGAGGAATGCAATAAAGGGCAATGTTTTGACTGTTTCCTCCTTCACCTTTTTCCGGTCTGCTAGATCAAACTATCCTGATCCACTCCCTAGAAACTTGAACAAGAGATCATCTCAGCGAGGAAAAGCACCGATGAATAGCTGGATAAAATCTTGCGCTCTTGGTTTCGTTAGCCTTTTTCCAGGGGTTTGGTTGCTGCCTGTGGCAGAGGCTGTCACCCTGCCAATGGGGCATCAAGGTGCGACCCATCATCGTTTAGAACGCGATCATTTAATCGCCCAACGGCGACGCTATGTTCCTCGGCGGGGTCGCTACTTTCCTCGCTGGGGCTCCCCCGTGTGGTCACGGGGGGGAGCGGCTCGCGGTGGCTGCGATGAAACGGAAGCGCCCTTAATTCCTTTGATGCCGGTCTTGACTGAGTCAGGTAAGGAACCTGGTTTTTTTGGCGTCACCTTTTCGGCCCGCCCCACTTTTTTTGCCTATGTGCCTGCTACCCGGGCACGCCAGGTTGAGTTTTTACTGGTAGATGAGCAACATACTCAGTCAGTGATTTATCAGCGATCGCAACTGATTAGTGGCAAACCCCAAATTATCAGCTTTACCCTTGGCCCCGAAACTGCCCTCACCCCTGAGCGAAACTACAAGTGGTTTTTCACGACTCTTTGCAATCCCAACGACTTGGTGAAGGATGATAACAGTGGTAACCCTTCGATCTCTGGCTTAGTGGAATTTCATACCGCCAGTATGAATTTTCCGACCCGACCCAGTCAAAAATTGGTGGATGATCTGGCCCAGCAGGGAGCCTGGGTGGATGCCCTGGCTACCACTGCCAAACTGCATTGTCAGACGCCAAATAATCCCCAAATTACCGCGAGTTGGCGGGGGCTTTTAGCTGATATGGAGTTGGAAAAAATTCCCAAGTTGGCGGCACGGGTTCAAAGCAACGCGATCGCCAATACCGCCATCGCTTGCAATCAGTAACCTCTGGAGATGCAAATCCACCGTTGGGGCGATCGTTCCTCTTTCCTAAGGTTTCTTCTCATCGCTTAAAGTCCAGCCTTGTAGACTAAGACATCAGTCTGGCGACCCTCACCCCTTTCTTGAATGCCTGTTAGGGCTATACCCTGCTCTCACTCTGGGAGGGCGGATGGAGGATGAGGATGGCTAAGGCGAGTCCAGAAAATTCTGCCTTACGGTACTAGCTTGATTTAGGTCAGGGTTTTTCCCCCTTTACCCGCCAATAAACTTAGCAACCTGGCGATAGAGCCATAACTTTGGTCGGTAAGCTGAGAACCAAGCCAAATGCTCAACCGCCAATGCTGGGTAAACTTTTTGACTCACCGTCTAGCGTCCTGGGCAATGGATAGATTTGACTAAAATCCCCAGAATCTCAAAGACTCTGGGGAGCTAAGGTTAGCAGTTTTGAGACGTTTTTACGCCAAGAACAGGAATGAAGCCTAGAAATGGCAAATACAGCTTGCAATAAATCCTGCATTCAAACAAGCTAACCTAATCAGAAGCATCAGAAACATAGCCAAAGTGCTTCCTGTAGCCTAGGTTAAAAACCTTAGTCAATCACCTTTTTGATTTCATCCTTCACATCTTCAGCCGTGTGGCGAACCTTTGCTTCAGTTTGCTTAGCCCGACCTTCGGCTTGATCTTTTGGATCGCCAGAAATTTCGCCAACTGCTTCTTGAATCTTGCCTTCGATATTCTTGGCCGTCGCTTTAATTCGATCTTCGATACTCATAATTTGTCCTCGTTTCTAACTCGACTTGAACATTTACACTTTATCGTCTAGTATTTTCAACGCCATCTTTCTTGAGTTAAGGTCTCTCTCTACCAAAAGATAGGGATCTCGGATTCACTTAACCTGAAGGAATCGTCTCAAATCTCTATCCTCTCTTCTCTTTCCTCATTGCGGGTAAGGGCTAAAGCGGATAGTATGGCAAAGGGTTTTCAGTATTTTCAAAAATTCTAGAGAACCCGATCCAATTCGGTTTCAAGCTTTTTTCTGCTCCTTTGGGTGCCGCTGTGTGAGTTCTCCAGAATCGGTTATTTGTAGGCCCCCTTGTAAAGATGAGGGCCGTGTTTTTGATGGCGACGGCGAGTCAGAAAGCTTACCCAACGTTGGCGGTTGAGTATTGGGTTTTGGTTTTAGTTTTCTGGTCAAAGCTAGGATGCACTAGCGCACAACCGCTTTACGCACGGCAAAGAGGCTGCCGAGTAACCCAACAGCCCCGCCAAAACCTAACAGAATCAGGGGTAGCAGGTTCTGCTGAGAGGGTGTCAACTGCAACCCATTGATTAAAAACTGAACAAATTCCGGTTGTTGGCTGATCAGGTTTTTGAGAAACTGTTGCATGCTCAGGATAAACCCCCAGGCGATCGCGGCACCGACACTGCCAAAGATCACACCCTGCATAATGAAGGGCAAATAAATCCCCAGGGCGGTGGCCCCCACCAGTTGCAATACTTCAATTTCGCGACGACGCGCCATCACAATGAGGCGAATAGTTGTGGTAATCACGGCGATCGCCGTCAAGGTCAGCAAGCTAGTCACCGCCATGCTAAAGCTATTCAAGCCCCAATTTAATTGGGCCAAGCGCTGCACCACTTCATCGGCATAACGAATCTCATCCACACCGTTGAGATGACTCAGCTTGCGCGTCAGCGCCGGAACCTGCTGAGCCGTTTTAGCTTTGACCTTTAACTCATCCGTCAGGGGGTTGCCCTCCAGTTGGCGGGTTGCCTCCGCCATTTCAGAAACCCCCAATTCCTTTACCAATTTGGCCCAGGCTGTTTCCTTAGTAATGACCTGAACCTCATTTACTTCTGGCATCTGGGCCACGACTGGTTTTAGATCGGCCCCCTGCACCCCTGTCTCTAAAAAAACAGCAACCTCGAGCTGGCTACCAAAGCGATTTAGTAGACTTTCCAATTGCCAGGAGGTTTGGAGATAAACCCCGAATAAAAAAAGCAACACGGTAACGGTGCTGACAGCGGCCCAATTCATCCAGCCACCCCGACGAATGCCCCGTAATGTTTCCCTTACCAGGTATTCTAAATTGGCCAGTGATCGTTCCATAGCTGCTTTAATTTTGAATTCCATCTGTGCGGCTTAAGTTAAGCCGATAAACGCCAATTCGTCAAGATTTTTTGTGGAGTTTAACAATGTAGAGAGGGTTGCATGTCACTTTTGCCCTCCCCCCTTTTCTGGTATGCCCGGATTGCTCTAATCCCTCTCCCTATTTGGGAGCAGGCCTTTTAGATGGCTCATCCCCCAACCTGGGAGAAGGGGCTGGGGGATGAGGGCCTGCAAAGGTGACATGCTCTCTGTAGAGATTGTTTGGTTACCTAAACACGACCAATAGCCGCTAATTAGAATCTAAAAGATATCAGCGGGGTCAGCGTCTTGTACTTTGCGAACCGCGATCGCCCCCGAAATCACACACATCACAACCGCCAGGAAAAATACCAGAGTTGCCCGCTCAAAGGTCATGGCGATCGGTAAAGCCGTAGCATTGCGGGTCATGTTGTAAAGACCCAGAGAAAGGAAAAAACCAGGAATATACCCTAGAAAAGAGAGAATCAGCGCCTCCTGAAATACGACCGATAATAAATAGGTACTTTTATACCCCATCGCTTTGAGCGTGGCATATTCTGCCAGGTGATCGGTCACATCGGTATAGAGGATTTGGTAAACAATGACGGTACCTACAACAAAACCAATCGCTGTACCCAGGCCAAAAATAAAACCGATGGCAGTGCTACTTTTCCAATAGTTTTGTTCAAAAGCAATCAATTCTTCTTTCGATAAAATACGGACATCTTCTGTTTGGTTTTGGATATCCCGGCGCATCGCCTGCAAAATGGCCTCTCGATTGGCACCGGGCTTGAGTTTCACCAAACCTATATCAATTAGGCCTCGACTCCGCCGGTCAAAGATCCGCAAAAAATTCAAATCGCTGGTCACTAGGTTGCCATCGGCCCCAAAGGAGGCTCCCATTGTCAATAAACCACCTACTGTGACCTTGCGTCTGCCCACTTCAGTACTCACGACCTGCCCAGAGCGAAATAGCTCTGGGATTGGCCCAAACTCTGCCCGCGATGCATCGTCAAATAGCACCACATCTGGCAGCCGAATTTGAGCCAGATTTTGGACAACGCCAGGAATATCAAAAACTGGGTCTTCTGGACTGATACCCACCACCAGAATAGCTCGAGTACTGCGATTTTCAGGGTTTTTCCACAGAGCAAAGTCCAGGTAAATTGGGCTGATGGTCTCCACTCCCTCATATCCCAGGGCCTGATAGAGCCGCCGTTGCGAAAAACTGCGCATTGCAATCAGTGCCGTTGATTGGGGGCTAATCAGAAAAATGTCACCCTGAAAGGTTTGGTGCAATCGCACCGCACTATCAAACAGTGCGTCCCGAAACCCCAGTTGAATGAACATCAAAATTACGGCAAATCCGATCCCTGCCAGTGCGACTAACAACCGGATGGTTTCACGCTTCAGTTGCAACCAGGCAAGGGGAATGGCAAACATGGGCAAGGGTTGAGCCAGAATGAGGGGCAATCAGAATTCTCAGAAAGCATGGTTTAACGGGTTTGCGTGGGGCCGCTTATCGATCAGGTATTAGAGGCCTGGGGCGCTCTAAATAAGGGGAGTCTGGCAACGGCGATGACGACTCTGGCACCACCCCCTGACCAGATGGGGTGATGGTTGGCACGGGTGATGCTTGGGGGAGGGGTTGCAAGGGGGCGTCTGGGTCAATTTCAACCCGCACCTGTAAATTGGTCAACCCCTCTATTTTTTGGCTATCCTCTAGCCGTACCTTGACCTCTACCACCCGAACATCAGTGTCAGCGGCTGGATCGGTATTGAGGACATCATTTTTATCAATTTTTTGCCCAATTTGAGCCACCACACCCCCAATTTCTCCCGCAAAGGCGGGGCTACTCACTTTGGCCCGCTGGCCTAGTTTGACGCGGCCAATGTCGGTTTCATAGACCTCGGCAACTGCGTACATTTGGCTGGTGCGACCGACTTCAGCAATACCATTTGGGCCGACCTGTTCCCCTGGATAGGCATGGATTTTAATGACTTTACCATCGATCGGCGATCGCACCGCTGCCGTTTCGAGATCGGCTTTGGCTTTCTCAAAATTCGCTAGAGCGACTTGCAGTGCGGCTTCTGCCTTTTGTACATCAATAGGGCGCACACTTTCAAGGCTGGCCTTTTGAGCCTGGGCCTGCTGAAACTCGCGCACGGCCTGTTCTTGGTTGCGCCCAGCCTGATCGCGTAAGCGTGTCGCCTGTTCTAGAGCACTCAATGCCGTTCGGACGATGAGCTGACGTTGATCTAGTTCTGACTCTGAAATGGCTCCTTCTTTGGCAAGCTTTTCGTAGCGGGCATACTCACTTTTTGCATTCTCAAACTCGGCATTTCGCCGATCTACTTCTGCCTGCGCGGCTGCCACCTGGGCCTCTCGACTGCGCACCTGCTCTAGCCGGGCTTGAATCACTGAAGCTTGGGCTGCAACATCTGCTTGTTTGGCCCCTGTACGGGCTTGATTCACCTGTACCTGGGCTTCTTGAACCTTGGCCTCGGCCTCTAAGGCGGTGGCTAAGAGGCGATCGCGGGTATCCATCACGGCAATCACCTGCCCCGCCTTGACGGTTTCACCCTCCCGTACCAACAGTTGCACAACCCGGGCTGTCCCTAAAGTCGAAGGGGCCGCAATTTTGAGCAGTCGCCCCTCTGGTTCGAGGCGGCCTAAGGCTGTAACCGTTCTCCCCATAGATGTTGCCACAACGCCACCTGAGCCAGAATTAGAGTGTCGAGGTGACTCAGGTGGACGCAGCACCAAATAAATTCCCAGGGCCGCTGCACCCAGCCCCAAAGCAACCAGTGCGGAAATAACTTTTCCAGGAGACTTTAACAAGGTTCTTTACCTCAGGAGGGCAGCTCAGTGATCTTATGGCTCATGCCGCGCTCATTCAAACCCTCTAATCAGGATTTACTGTTCAGGATTTACTGTGTAACGCCCGTAGCCTGGCATGTTGCCAGGGAGCTTTGCCCTAACCACGCCACTTCTTAAAGGCCAAGGTGACGTTATGTCCACCAAACCCAAAGGAGTTGGAGAGAGCCACTTCAACCGTCATTGCGCGGCTTTGATTGGGAATGTAGTCTAGGTCGCAATTGGGGTCAGGGTTTTGCAAGTTAATCGTGGGTGGGGCCTTGTCATTCGCCACGGCCATAACGGCTGCAACGGCCTCAATTCCTCCGGAACCACCGAGTAAATGACCTGTCATGGACTTAGTTGAGCTGATAGCCACCTGATAAGCACTGGCTCCCAAGGCTTTTTTAATCGCGGCTGTTTCAGTAGAGTCGTTGGCGGGGGTGCTGGTGCCATGGGCGTTGATATAGCTGACCTGCTCTGGCATGAGGGCCGCATCTTTTAAGGCTAAAGAAATTGCCCGGGCCGCACCTTCTCCTCCCGGTACAGGGGAAGTGATGTGATAAGCATCGCAGGTCATGCCGTAACCCACAATTTCGGCGTAGATTCGGGCACCCCGGCTAAGTGCATGTTCGAGTGCTTCCAAAACCAAAATGCCACAGCCTTCTCCCATCACAAAACCGTCGCGATCGCGATCAAAGGGGCGGCTCGCATGAGTAGGGTCATCATTTCGGGTTGAAAGCGCTTTACAGGCACAGAAACCAGCAAAAGAAAGGGGAGTAACTGCCGCCTCGGTACCACCGCAAATCATCGCCTGGGCGTAGCCCCGCTGAATCAAACGAAAGGCATCCCCAATCGCGTTAGACCCAGCCGCGCAAGCGGTTACTGAGCAGGAGTTTGGGCCTTTCGCACCTGTATGAATTGCCGTTAACCCAGCGGCCATGTTAGCAATCATCATTGGAATCATAAAAGGGCTACAACGGTCTGGCCCTTTCGTCAAATAAATTTCCTGCTGTTCTTCCAGCACCTTTAAGCCGCCAATGCCTGTACCAATTAACACGCCCACTTGCTCAGCGTTCAAGTCAGTAATTGTCAACTGGGCATCGGCTAGAGCCTGCTTGCTGGCCGATACGGCAAACTGAGAGAAGCGATCCATACGCTTGGCTTCTTTTCGATCTAGGTAAGTCAGCGGGTCAAACCCCTTCACCTCACCAGCAAAGCGACACTCATGCCGGGATGCATCAAACAGGGTAATGGGAGCAATGCCGTTCCGCCCACTGAGTAAACCCTCCCAGTAATCTGTCAGGGTATTTCCAAGGGGGGTAATCGCACCTAGCCCTGTTACAACAACGCGCTTAAGATCAGCCTGTGCCATGATTTGTTAAATATGCAAGGAATGAATGCCCCCGTATTCTCAATAAAACTAGGAGCAAAACAGATTCTAATAAAACATAGGAGCAAAACTACGTCAGGGTGAGCTGTGAGCGAAGCGACCGCAGGGCAGTCTGCCCACAACCCAATCCTGATACGTTGCACCGACTTTAGGCCGAGGCTTTTAGCTGATCGGTGATGTAGTCAACAGCCGCTTGCACGGTGGCAATGTTCTCAGCGGCCTCATCGGGAATTTCAATGTCAAATTCCTCTTCTAGGGCCATAACAAGCTCTACGGTGTCTAAGGAGTCAGCACCTAAGTCATTCGCAAAACTGGCTTCAGGAACAACCTGGCCACCATCAACGCCAAGCTGTTCGGCCACGATTCCTTTTACTTTGTCAAAAATCTCGGATTCGGTCATAAGCTCCCTCATGGATGCAACGAAAAGCTGAAGTGCCCGGATACTCGCCTCAGAGTTAAAGCATCCCCTCTTCTGTAGAGTTTAGCTTTGCTAGCAGGTATACCTTTTTGAGCATTATCACATCTTACTTGAAAGCGCGATCGCTCGAACCAGTTATGGGTGCTTTCCTAACTGGAATTCTCTGCTTTCCCAAGCCCTTTGGTTTAAGCCTCTAGTTAGATTGCAAAGTGTAACGGCTTTGCCCCATGGCCAAGTCAGGAGGAACGCTAAACCGTAGAATAATCTGATGGCTGAAACCCAGATGTATTCAGGCTTTGAGAGAAATGACGACAGAATCCCTGCCAACGCCCACTCCACCTCCTAAAACTCAGAAACTCTGGCTAGCCGCGATCAAGCTGCCCATGTACAGTGTGGCCCTGATGCCAATTTGGGTGGGGAGCGCGATCGCCTATGCCATGACGGGGCAATTGCATCTGCCGACATTTTTCACCTTTCTGGGGGCAGCAGTGCTGATTCTTGTCTGGGAAAACCTCAGCAATGATGTGTTTGATGCTGATACAGGGGTGGATGTCAATAAACATCACTCTCTGGTCAATTTAACTGGCAAGAAGGGCTTGATTTTCTGGCTCAGCAATCTTTGTTTATTGGCCGGACTGTTAGGGGTCGCAGCGATCGCCTTGGGACAGCAGGATGGCACGGTGATTGGGCTAGTTCTGCTATCCTGCGGGCTAGGTTATCTTTACCAGGGGCCACCGTTTCGTCTGGGCTATCGGGGTTTAGGCGAGATTCTCTGTTTCTTTGCTTTTGGGCCATTGGCGGTATCGGCTGCTTACTACAGTCAAACCCGGCAGTGGTCGGAAGTTGCCCTGTGCGCTTCGATTATTGTGGGCATTGCCACTAGTCTGATTTTATTTTGTTCTCACTTTCACCAGGTAAAGGATGACGCTGCTGTCGGCAAGCGATCGCCTATCGTGCGGTTAGGCACTCAACGGGCGGCCAACCTGTTGCCGTGGGGGTGCGGTAGTCTTTATGGGTTAACTCTACTGGCCGTCGTGCTCGGCTTATTCCCAAAGGGCACCTTACTACTTTGTTTGAGCCTGCCGTTTGCGCTCAAACTTTGCCGTCATGTAGGGCAGAACCATCACTTGCCCCATCGGGTCTTTAACTGTAAATTTACCGCCGTCAGCCTACATTTCTGGAGCGGTCTCTTGTTGGGATTGGGTTTCTTTCTATAGTCGCACTAGCGAGTTGTTGGACTTGTGCATAGAACCGCTTTAGAGCAGCCTCAAACTGCCGACAGGCCTAAGCAATATCATCGTTAAGCGCGCACATATAAGCCTGGGCGGCTAACCTTAACGACTTGAGCAGTTCATGGCGTCAAACTACTTGACCAATTGAACGAATGTCCTAAAGCCGCATCGCACGAAAAGAGCTACCACAGTCCACCCAGCGCGCAACCTCAAACCTCGTGAGCGGGCGGGTAAAGCCGCCTAGCAGAAAAAGGGCTACTGCTGTCGTCAGAGAGCGGATTAGGCTTAGCGATGTTATGCGGCGTGATGAGTCAAAGTCCAGCTGAGAGAATCTGCCGCGTTCTTATCCACCACCAAATAGCTTGTAATAGCCAAGCTTACGGACAGTAGACTTCAGACGTTGCTCCAATGCGTACATTTGGGGCGTCAGTTCTTCAAAGGGCAAAATTTGAGAGGGCTGATCTAGTTCATGACTAACTACATCCAGAATTCCTGCTCGCTGGGCATCTGGCAACCACCACTTCGCCTCACCCCCTGCATGAAAACACTTAACCGCCGTGAGGTTCTCACGCTTGAGCAGATTGACACCTGAAACTCCTAGCTTTAACATCACGCGCTTTGGCTGGCTGCGCTCCCAACACCGCCATTGACGGGGATTGAGATAACCCCCTCCAATTCTCATTGCGATCGCTGCCCAAACAATGGCTTCAACATGCATCTTCCTGGGCATTGAAGCTCCACCCAACTGGCCAAGCAGCCAATCAAACCACTCTAGATCGATCGGTGGGCGAAAATGGGCAACTCCAATATCCACATGGTGCGCCAGAGGAATACCAGCGTTAATCGCCATCCAAACACACTCAGGTGGAAACAGGCAATTAGGCTTTTGCCACATTAACAGAACCCCATTTTTTAGGGTTGGCTCAAACTTAAACCTATTAGGAAAGTACAAATCAGGGTCAAGAATGATAACCTCTTCTCCATCTTTTGAAAGTAACAAGGGGTCTGTTAGCTTTCGCCAACAGGGATGCCCTTGTCGAAAGGCAAGCAAGTTATCATAACCTCTAAATTCCTCGTCAGCAACTTGCCCAATCTCATCTCTATCAAACACTAACCATTTATGGTTCTGAGGATTATCAATACTAATAATTTCGTTTAATAAAATCTGCTTATCTTCGCTGGAATCTGTAATCAACTGAAGACAAATCGGTTCTAATAAATTTTTAAATAAA
>CALIDI010000002.1 GCA_938023035.1 uncultured Leptolyngbyaceae cyanobacterium
CCATTTGAGTCCATTTGGGGCTAAGGGGGGTCAGGTAAGAGCACTCCCTCCAGTGAGGGGGGTTACCCTTGTCCCCCGTCTTAAATCAGACGGCGTAAGGTGGTGTTAGCTATAAATCGGTATGAGGCTATAACTTTTTGACATAAAGTTTGGGGAATATTTACAGGTATTAAAAAAACTCTATGCATTTCTAAGGATGACAGGCTAGCCTAGTGAATAGAGAAGCTAAAGCAAGCTATCGGACTACCGGAGATTTCCTGAGTCAAATACCTGTTCTATAAGAGAACTCAATGGGTAAGGGCAAGGGAAGTGGACATCTGAAAGCTTAGATCAGGTTGGTTTTAGCAAGAGAACTGAAGGTTGCGCCCCCACAAAAGTTTGATTGCCCCCAAGCTAAAACCCCCAAAAGCTAACAGCTATTGGGTTAAAGCTGATTAAGTTGCCTAGGCCAGTGTCTGATGGTGGAACATTGAAAAATCTCTAGCGATCCTATATTAGGAGGCCTTTACATTGTTCACAGCTTGACATCTAACTGATAGATGGAAAGTGTAGAGTCCGTCACTTTGAAAGTATGCGATTGACCCTGCTTGTCTGGCAATGTGCTCCTTTGCCTTGCGAATGGTCTGTCAAGCCTGTTTTGATGGGCTAAAACCCCTTGAAGCGCTCGAAAATTGGGTTTTGCAAGTTTGAGATATATCTTAAATCTATTCTGAGGGGTTCCTTAATCGATAGAAATAGGTAGGAATGTCTCTGAACTCTAGATAGTGGCTGAATACCTTTGGTTTTCCCCAACTCACCGATGAGAACAGCGCTGCTGGGATTAGGGTGAGGAGCAAATGGGCGGGACTGGGTAGCTTAGGTTGCCGGGAGTTTCATGGCAAATGGGCGGGCGTGTTATGTTACTCCTTTTGGGTCGGCAAGTCGGAACGACAACGATGCCACTACTGTGCCAGTAGTCAGGGAATGATACCCTTGCTTGTGTTGCTCTGGACGCAAAGTAGCCGATAGAAAAATGCGATCGCCGGCCAGGAATAAATCCCATAATTTGCTCCATTTCCGCTGATCTGGATTAGCTTTTGTCAGATTAGTGTAGGCTTTCTGACGAAAGCTCTAAAAATTGACCGAATTTTCGGTTTAATTGGCTAATTTAAGGGATTAATCTATTTATTCCTCCCTGATGGTTACCATTATCGTGGTGCATCTTTGCCATTATCATCGGGTGGCTTAGCAGGTGCCGGTGGCACAACTTCTTGTAAGGCGTGAATTTGACTCCCCACGAATTAAGTTAAGCTCAGGGGAACATTGCTATGAACCCGAAAGAAATTCCTCTAAGGATGAAAAAATCTGTCTCATCCGATGTTGAACCCTGTGCTGAGGCTAATTCCCCATCGTTTGCTGCGGTATCTCTCATCGCCCTTTTGACCAATCATCCTCACCAAAATGAGGAGGTACTCCGACTCATTGCAGATAACCTGTCGGACGTTTTGGTGGTTTACGATACTGAACTCCGGTTCTGCTTCTTGAATGCTCGGGCTGTTCGTCTGTTTGGCCAAGCTGAGGCCAATGTGTTAGGACGCACAAGTGAAGAGGTTTTACCATCGGCGCTGGCAGAGCTGTATCTGCCGCTCTTGCAGCAAGCACTACAGCAGCAAAAAGTGCAAGTGGTGGAAGCTCCCCTGCCGGTTCCTGCGGGTGGCGATCGCCCCTTCAGAATCTTTTGCGTGCCGATATTAGATGACACTGACCGGGTTCATGCAATTTTACTGATTGCCACCGATATCACCGCTGTACAGTTGCCGCAGGGAGGCTTACCGCCGCCTCAAGCTCAACTCAGCGACATCCTGGATCGTGCTCCGGGGGCGATCGCCCATTGCCGCATCTATCAGAATGCAACCTGGGAAGATGACTATATTTCAGCAGGGAGTGAAACTCTCTACGGTTATACCGCAGCAGAACTGCTAGCAAATCCGCATCTGTTTGTCTCCCGAATCGACCCCGAAGATTTAGAAACCGTAATCCGGCCAGCCTTGAGGCAACTAGCTCCAGGAAATGCGAGCACCACGGAATTTCGCTTTCGGCATAAAGATGGCAACCTGCGTTGGATTAGTCGCAGTTGGGTGACCTATCACGAGGATACCGCTGACCATTGGCAGGCGGTTTCAACCAGCATCGATATGACAGCGCGCAAACAGGCCAGCCTTGAGCTACAGCAGGTACTCCAGCAAGAGCAGCAGGCGATTCAGCGAGAACGACTGATCAGCGCCATTGCGCAAAACATTCGGCAGTCCCTCAATCTCAATTATATCCTGACGACCACTGTAGAAGAAGTGCAGCAATTCCTTCAGGCGGATCGGGTTGTCATTTTTCGCTTTAACCCAGATTGGAGCGGCAAAATCGTGGCAGAAGCTCTGGAGGAAGACACGCCTGCCATTGTAAATCAGGTTATCCATGATCCCTGCTTTTGCGGCTCAATGGTGGAGGCCTATCGAGCTGGGCGTATTCATCGCCTAGATGATCTGTATGCAGAAGACTTGCCTCCCTGCTACGTCGAATTCCTGAGTCAGTTTCAAGTCCGGGCAACCTTAGTGCTACCCATTCTAGTGCGGCATGATCTTTGGGGTTTACTCATTGCCCATCAGTGCAGCAGCCCTCGCCGCTGGAATGAGGTGAACCAACACATCCTGCAACAACTAACGACTCAGCTAGCGATTGGGATTCACCAGGCTGAGCTATACCAGCAAACCCAAAAACAGGCACAACGGGAACGCTTGCTAAACCGGGTGATTCAGGCAATTCGTAATTCTCTAGAGTTGGATACTATTTTTGCAACAGCGACGACTGAATTGAGTCGATTATTGCAGTTAGATCGGGCCGCAATCGTTCAATATTTGCCAAAACGGGCGATCTGGCTGAATGTCGCTAGTTACCAGCGTGGGGCGGAGTTGCCAGATGGGTTGGGGTTAGAAACTCCCGATCAGGATAATTGGGTTGCAACCCAACTAAAACAGGGCGAAGTCGTTAGGATTGGCGATGACGCTGCTGCTGACATGATGAATCAAGCCTTTGGCGAATCCTATGGCGGTAGTTGGTTGCATATCCCGATTCAAATTCGTGGTGAGACTTGGGGATCCTTTAGTTTGAATCACCAGCAGCAGCATTGGGATTGGCAAGATTGGGAGTTGAATTTGGTAACTGCAATCGCCGATCAGCTAGCGATCGCGATCCAACAATCTGAACTTTATCGGCAGGTGCAACAGCTCAATAGTAGCCTTGAGACACAGGTTGAAGAGCGAACCGTGCGGTTACAACAAGCCCTCCGGTTTGAAGATTTACTGCGGCGAATTACCGATAAAGTGCGGGAAAGCCTGGATGAGGAACAGATTTTACAAACAGCCGTGCGAGAATTGGCGAACGAATTAGCCGTCGAGTGTTGCAATGCCGCCCTCTATAGTGAAGACCTGAAAACACTGACCATCTGTTACGAGCATATCCGCTCGCATCGAGTGCAGGCCTTACAGGGGCAAGTCGTGCCGGTGGACAGCATGATTGACATTCACGCGCAACTGTTGCAGGGCTGCCAAACCCAGTTTTGCCCGCTCCCTCCTGTGCAGATGCGTCGAGATAGGGTGCACCTGTTCTCGATGCTCAATTGTCCGCTGATGGATGATCAGAGCTTACTCGGCAGTATGTGTTTATTTCGCCCCAGTGAGGCGTGTTTTGATGAATTAGAAATGGGGCTGGTGCAGCAAGTTGCAAACCAATGTGCGATCGCCCTGCGGCAGTCGCGGCTTTATCAAGAATCTCTGGCTCAGGTGACAGAGTTAGAGCGACTCAATAACCTAAAGGATGATTTTCTTAGTACGATTTCTCACGAATTGCGCACACCCCTCTCTAACATGCGCATGGCCACTCAAATGCTAGAGCTAATCCTAACCCGTGCTGACTTAATTAACCAGCCGACGACCCCTGCCAGCCGCTATTTTCAAATTTTGAAAGATGAATGTCAGAGAGAGACGTCTCTGATCAATGATTTGCTAGAGCTAACCCGAATGGATGCAGCCACTGACCCGCTGTTACTAACGTCCATTGACTTGACTATTTTTTTACCCCATCTGGGAGAAACCTTTCAAGAACGCTTCAAAACCCAGCAGTTGCAGTTGACCTATGCTCTAGAAGTGAACCTGCCGCGCGTAACCACAGATCTCTCTTACCTAGAGCGAATTTTGACAGAGCTATTGACCAACGCCTATAAGTACACGCCACCCCGGCAAGTGGTGACGATTTTGGCCACTCATAGCGCTGATCGGGTACAGGTTGGTGTGCGTAATTCAGGAGTTGAGATTCCCTTGGTTGAGCGCGATCGCATCTTTGAAAGATTATATCGCATTCCCAGCGCTGACCCCTGGCGACATAGCGGTATTGGCTTAGGTCTGGCCCTCGTCAAGAAACTGACAGAGCGATTGGGCGGCACGATCACCCTTAAAAGTGGAGAAAATCAAACAACCTTTACCCTAGATCTGCCCATTGATCTATCGCTAGCGTTAGGCGGCTAAATCGATGGGGAGTGAAGGGAAGGTGGGCGTTGCCTCCAGCCGAGGTTGCCCCTCTGCACCGGCCTAAATCAGGTGGCTATGGCGATAGAAGAAAACCGTGGTTGCCCTCCCACTTTGGGCGGCGTTGATCGATAGAAGCAGAAGGCAGGATCTGTTTGGGCATCAAAGGCCTCAGTCTCCTTTGAAGAGAGCGTTTAATCGGTTCCCTTCCAAACTAGTAGCAACTCATCAACGGTTAGACCCAAAATACGCGCTAGGGGGGTGAGTTGATGACTATCCAGATCGGCCCCCGCGTAGATGGCAGTTAACTCCCCCGAGGAAAGGCGAAACGTATCACAAAATCGTGCAAACTCCTCATCGGTTAAGTCCAACTCGGTTTGGCGCTCTTGCAGCAGTAGGGCGATCGCCCCTGTCCCGCTTTTAGGCCGTTGTGCCTTCGCCAGGTATTGCTCCATCAAACTGTCTACATCGATTCCTCCACCGGTGCGGGCCATTAAGTCATAGCAAGCAAGCCGCAGAGCTTTGTAGGTTTTATTTGCCTCATTCATCACATCAACTACCTGCTTGGCGTAATCGGGGCGACAAAACCCGACGACTTTCCCCTCAAAAAAACAGGCAAGTAGGCACCATTTGGGTTCAAATCCCAGGGAAGGGGCTGATTAATTTTGACCATACACACACCTCAATTGACGAGTTGGGGTTAGCTAGTGCCGCCGCTAGGCGAAATTCAAACGGACAAAGTTCAACGTGAAAAAGGCTCGTGTACCCGTGTTGCCAGATTCCTGAATAGGCAATTACTTTCTGCCGTGGCGTACTAGGAGCCTAAGGCATCAGTCTGACTCCCTCACCTCAACCCCTCTCCCCCTTTGGGCTTCGCTCGCTCTCCCCTGGGGGCAAGGCGCCTTGACGGGCATTCAAGCAAGGGGGATGAGGGTGGCTGAGGCTAGTTCAGAAATTTCTGCCGTTGTACCCGGCAGGGAAAGCATAAGCTGGAGAGCGAACGACAAAAGCAAGGGCCGGGATGAAGGTAACAATAAAACGAAATGACTCAAAGTGCTCAAACGTTTTCTAATCAGGACGCCTGACTGAAATTCTGAATGTTGATTGGGAGGTTAAGTAAGTTTGATAGTTCGACTCGATAAACTTTTCTCGAAAGTCATCCAGATTTTTGGCGTTCGTGATGACGAGTCAAGGTGACTCTCAAAAAAATCGGGTCTTTTAGATGGCTGGAGGAACGGGGAAGGTTGTCTAAGCAGCGGTTCTTGCCGTTAACGCGGGAGAGCCACGACTCTGGATCAAAGAAGGGTTTGCATGGTAAGGGCTGTTTGAGTAAGGGCACTTTGGCCTTGGGCTTCACCGGTTAAATGCGTGAATCTCTGCTTGCAGTGCTGATGACAGCAGGATATAAAGAACCTATGATTGCTGGAGAAAACGATGTCGGGTCAGATACTAGGCGATCGCTACGAAGTCGAGAAGCAAATCGGTAAACAAACCGGGCGCTGGACATTACTCGCCCGCGATTTACAAACTCAAGAGCGCGTCGTCATCAAGCTTCTGTTTCTGGCAGATCAGCTTGATTCGGATGATATTAAACTGTTTGAGCGTGAAGTTGAAGTTCTCAAGGCTCTTTCTCATCCGCTGATTCCACGCTATCTGGGCTTTTTTGAGCAAGCGTTACCCAATGATTGCGCCCTGGCCCTGATTCAAACCTACGTCGAAGGCAAATCGCTAGAGCAATGCCTTCAACAAGGGCGCATCTTTACCGAAGCTGAGACAAAACAACTGGCCAAAGCGCTGCTCAATATCCTGATCTATTTGCATGGGCAGCAGCCGCCTGTGATCCACCGAGATATTAAGCCGAGCAACATTTTGCTGGCGAATCGGCAGGCGTACTTGGTGGATTTTGGCTCTGTTAAAACCCTAACCGGAAACGACAATACCGGCTTTACTGTTGTTGGCACCTATGGGTATATGCCGCCCGAGCAATTTAGTGGGCGGGCGGTTCCAGCTTCGGATCTGTTCAGCTTGGGGGCGACCCTGATTGCCCTGATGACGGGTACCCACCCCTCTAGCCTGCCGCGCCGAGGCGCAAAGCTGGATACCAGCCGGATTGCTAACCTCAGTCCTGAATTTGCGGATTGGTTGAATTGGATGATTGACCCCAATCTTGAGAAGCGGGCTAAATCTGCCCAAGCGGCTCTGGCGGCGATTGATCAGGGGCGACCCGCTGAGTCTACTACGGCAATGGCGGTCTCAAAGCCAGCAAATACTAAAGTCAGCCTGAATCGAGATGAGCGATCGCTGGAAGTCATTTTTCCCTCAACGTGGGGCCAGACCCGATTATCGATTGATCGGCAACAAATTTCCCTCAGCACACGCCGTCTAGGGTTTGCGGCCAGTCGCCCCCAAACCTCTCCCCGGCATGCCATCAGACGGGTAGAGTACCGCCCTGCTGCTGCTGGCGAACCTGGTCAGCTCACTATCTGGGCTGACCAGAAATATGAACTGGGAACAAACCCGGCCTTGACGGAGGAGGAGCTAAGATGGCTCGGCGCAGAAATTTCTAGCTGGTTGCGATTACCTCTCAGTTGATCAGGCACCCGTTTGCTAGGAAACGAGGCCGGATCGCAATGCCCGCACGGCAGCTTCCGTGCGATCGTTGGCACAAAGCTTACTCAGAATGTTGCGAACGTGGGTTTTGACAGTTCCGATAGTGATATACAATCGCTCGGCGATCGCCTCATTAGTACAGCCAGACACAATCAATTCCAGTACATCCAGTTCGCGCTCGGTGAGCGGGTAGGTTTCAATCACCTTTTCCATCTCAGGATCGACGGCACCAATGGCGATCGTCCGTTTGTCAGCGTCTTGCGAGGCGGGAATGCCTTGCCGCATCTGTCGCAGCACAATGCTAGCTACAGCAGGATCAATCCATGCACTGCCCGCATGAGTGGCTTTGATTGCCTCTGTCAGGCGCTCCATGCCAATATCTTTCATACAGTAGGAGTCTGCCCCGGCGGCAAAGGCGGCCAATACTGATTCTTCATTGCCCTGCATGGTTAGCACCAGCACCTTCGTCCCCACCGTATTGGGTTCAGCCGTTGCCTGCTCTGACTGAAACCTGCGAAATTGGCGGGTTAATTCGATTCCATCGATTCCTGGTAAGCCAATATCCACTAGCGCCACGTCAGGTTGGGTCGTTTCTAACAGCCTCAGTCCATCCACACCGTTGGCCGCTTCGCCGGTTACGGTTAGCCCTGGCTGCCCCTGTAGAGCGGTGCGTAGACCGATCCTAACAACATCATGGTCTTCAATCAAGGCAACTTGAATCGTATCCATAGAGGTCTCCTGGGCAGCTAGCGCAACGGGCTGAGTTAATTGCATCATAATCTCCCGATCTATGCTTCAAAAGATATTTAATATTTAGACAGTGCTCATTTCACCGGATTCCGATTCTCGAGAGAACTTCCACAGGGTAGAGGTTCAGCAGATGAGAGTTCTATCTTTCGGTAGAGTTATAGCAGGGCATCCCCTTGCGTAGGATGTTTGCACTACCTCCTTAACCCCTCTAGGGCGATCGCCCCAATATTGCATGGCCTCTCAGTTTTCTTCTACCTGGGATACTTGCCTTTCTTCCCAATCGGCTGCCCCTTCGCCCGATACCTTACTGGAGCGTTTATGTCTAGCCATTGATGCCGCCAAGATTGGTATCTGGGATTGGCACCTGACAACCGATCAGGTTTTTTGGAACCATCACCACGAGCAATTGTTTGGCTATTTGCCAGGGCAGCCCCTGCGAACCCATTCTGATTGGATTCAGCGCGTGCATCCTGATGACCGAGCCAGGGTTGAGGCAACGATGCAAGCTGCACTCAAAGAATGCCAGCCTTGCCACTGCGAGTATCGAATTGTGCACCCCGATGGCCAGGTTTATTGGGTGGAGTCCTTTGGGCAGGCCCACTTTGATAGCACCGGTCAACCCGTGCGGATGGTGGGCACTGTGACTGATATTACGACCCGTAAACAAACAGAAGCTGCTCTCCGTCAAAGTGAAGAGTTAGCCCAGTGGCGGCTGGCAGAAATTGAAGCCCTCTACGCCACAGCCCCGATTGGCCTATGTTTTTTAGATACTCAGTTTCGCTACAGGCGGATTAATCAATACCTAGCTGAGATTAACGGTTTGCCTGTAGAAGCGCATGTGGGGCATACAGTGCGCGAAATATTGCCAGAACTGGGGGAGGTACAAGAACCCTATTTTCGGCAGGTATTGCAGACAGGGGTGCCAATTCTAGATATCCAGATTTGTGGTAAGACGCCTGCCCAGCCAGGGGTAGAGCGGGTTTGGTTGGTGAGTTATTACCCGTTGCAACAGGCCGATGGCACTGCCCTTGGGATTAATATTGTGGCCCAAGAAATTACTGAGCGTCAGCAGTCGGAGTTAGCGTTGCAAGAGCGCAACCTGGAACTGACCCGGCTAAACTCAA
The DNA here is from genome assembly GCA_938023035.1 of uncultured Leptolyngbyaceae cyanobacterium. Lineage (GTDB taxonomy): Bacteria > Cyanobacteriota > Cyanobacteriia > Leptolyngbyales > Leptolyngbyaceae > DSRU01. Next base: position 9,038 of record CALIDI010000002.1, read on the forward strand.
CTTTAACTGGGCTGGCGACACTGCTCGATAAACGGAACCGTGAGTTAGACCAATTTGCCTACATTGTTTCCCATGACTTAAAGGCACCTTTACGGGGGATTGCTAATCTCTCCCAATGGCTGGAAGAGGATTTGCAGAGTAGCTTGCCGCCAGAAGGCCAGGAGCAATTGCGGTTACTACGGCAGCGAGTACAACGCATGAATGCGCTGGTAGACGGCTTGCTCCAGTACTCCCGGTTAGAACGCAGCGAAGCAGAGGTGGAAACAGTCGATGTCGAAAAATTGTTGAGAGATATTGTGGATCTACTCAATCCACCAGCCACTTTTACAATTGAGCTAGCGCCCAATTTGCCGGTCTTGCTGGCGAAGCGGCTGCGGCTTGAGCAGGTGTTTACCAATCTGATTGGTAATGCGATCAAACATCATCCCCGTTTAGATGGGCGGGTTAGGGTGAGTGTTGCCGATCAGGGCGATTTCTATGCCTTTGCTGTGAGTGATGATGGGGCAGGCATTGCCCCAGAGTTTCACGATCGCGTGTTTGCGATTTTTCAAACCCTGGATGCCAGCCACTCAACTGATAACACCGGCATTGGGTTAGCGATTGTGAAAAAGATTGTGGAGACAGAAGGGGGGGTGATTTGGCTGGAGTCGGAACTGGGGAAGGGAACCACGTTTTGTTTTACCTGGAGTAAGCAACCGCTGCTGACCCCTTAATCGTTGTTGTCTTACTGGTCTACTTATGCCTCGTCGCTTTTTACTTCAACCGGTTCAACCCCTGTGGCAGCGGCTGCCACTGCATCGGCGAGGGGCGATCGCGGCAGCCATTCCAACCGCTTGCCTACTTTTTTCTTTAGGAACCTTTACATGGTCTCAGCAAGCTATTAGGGAGGCCCAAGCATACGTCGATCAGACAACGGAAATCTTGCAATTAAACGATGATATTTTAGTCACCCTGGTCAATGCAGAAACTAGTGTGCGGGGGTATCGTCTCACCGGAAGTAAGAAATTCCTCGATCTCTATGAAAATGCGGTTACTACGCTGCCAGACAAGTTTCAACGATTACAAGCGCAGACAGAGGGCCAACTGCATCAGCAGCAACGGGTTGCCCAAATTCAGGCAGCAGCCCAAGGCCGCTTGCAGTTTTTAACCGATGGGGCAACGAAACCGCCGCTATCCTTCAACTCTGCTGACCAGTTGCAGGTAGAAATTGATTTGATTGAACAGGGGCGCGCCCAGATGGAGCGATTTCGGGCGGAGGTCGCCCAGTTTAAGCAGGAAGCACAACAAGAGCTTGACCAGCACCAAGAGACACTTCAAGATCAGCAGGCTTGGCTCACCCGTGTGTTATGGTTGAGTGCTGGGGTCAGCGCTATTGGGTCTGGATTAGCGATTTACTTGTTTTCTCAGTTAGAAAAAGAGCTGAAACTGCGAGAACGCCGGTTAAGTGAGAGCAAAACCCTGATTCAAGCGATTACGGCCAATGTGGTGGATGGGATTCTGACCTTGACCTCCGACGGCCGGATTGAGACCCTCAATTTGGCAGTGTTGGAGATGTTTGGCTACCCCCCGGAAGCATTGTATGACCAACCCCTGGCCAAGTTGCTGATCCCTCCCCAAGCCGATGATGATAAGGCCAGTTTATGGCACGATCCGGCCACTTACTCAGGCTCTCGGCTGCAAACGGTTGGGTTTCGTCAGGATGGGCAAGACTTTCCGATTGAGGTAACGATCAGTCACATTTCCCTGGAAGAACGGTTAATTGTCATTATTCGGGATGTGACCGAGCAACAGCAGGCCAGGGTCAGGTTGCAAACCCATGCGACGGAGTTGGCTCGGCTGAATGCCGCTCTGACGACAACGAATATTGCCCTGGAAGCGCGGAACCAGGAGCTGAACCAGTTTGCTTACATTGCTTCCCATGATTTGAAGGCTCCCCTGCGGGCGATCGCCAATTTATCAGAATGGCTGGAAGAGGATTTAGCCGACCTCCTGCCCGACGAAAATCGTCAGCAAATGGAGCTACTGCGCGGGCGAGTGCACCGAATGGAGGCTCTGATTAACGGCTTACTGGCTTACTCTCGAGCCGGTCGAAGCGAGGCGCTAGTTGAATTTGTCAATTTAGCTGAGCTTCTGGCCGAAATTATTGACTGGCTCAACCCTCCCCCAACCTTTCAGTTTGAGATCGCTCCCGACCTGCCCACTCTGAACGCACGAAAACTCTTGCTCCGCCAAGTCTTTTCTAACCTGATAGATAATGCCATCAAACATCATCCTACTGCAAATGGCGTGATCACAATTACCGCCAGGGATCAGGGCAATGCCTATGAGTTTGCTGTAGCCGATGACGGCAACGGGATCGACCCTCGCTATCACGGCAAAATTTTCATGATCTTTCAAACCCTGGAAGCCCGCGATACAAAGGAAAGTACAGGTGTTGGGTTGGCGATCGTCAAAAAAATTGTGGAAGCAGAAGGGGGCGACATCCGGATTGACTCCACCCTTGGTCAAGGCGCGACCTTTTACTTCACTTGGCCTAAATCTCCCCTGGGGCAGACAGAAACCCCAGAAAGATCCGCCGTTTAGCAGACCTTTCTGAGCCAGTATTTGGATTAAATTTAACGAAGGTATACCTTGCGCCCTTGGGATCGATCGGTCGGCCAGGCTGTTTTCTGGCTGGCTGAAAAAGCATCGGCCAGTCAAAGGTGTGCGACCTGTTGTGACTTGGGAGTTTGGGGGTTAGCGGCCTCAATGCAAGATCGAGTGATTCATATTCTGTTAGTTGAGGATGATGAGGTCGATGTGATGAATGTCCGGCGGGCATTCAAGAAGGGGAATATAACCAATCCACTTTATGTTGCAGGTAATGGGCTAGAGGCTCTGGAAATGCTGCGAGGCACGGCCACAGAAGACTCTATTCCTCCTGAACGTCGGCTAGTTTTGCTAGATTTGAACATGCCTCGTATGGGTGGCATTGAGTTTTTGCAAGAGTTACGGTCAGATCAGCACTTGCGATCGATTCCGGTGATTGTGTTGACGACCTCAAATGCTGACCAGGATCGGGTACAGGCTTATAACCTAAATGTGGCCGGCTATTTACTGAAGCCTGTAACCTTTAGCTCATTTGTTGAAGTGGTGATTGCCTTAAATAAGTATTGGACACTGTGCGAAATGCCCTAGATGGCAAGATCTTGAAGTTTTCGCCTGAATTGGAGTCATCTTGCTCTGTTTTAAGTCCATTCTACAGGTTCTATCAGTTCAGTTTTCTCTAGTCGCAGGTTTACGCGCGGGTTTCACAAATGCCTCAGAATTGCTGGGCGGCTTGCTCTATTGTTGTATTCAGCCCATGTACCCCCGGAAGCAGTAAAGATGTATTCCCTGTTTGTTTTTCACAGATTGGAGCCACAATAGTCCTTCGGTAAGGATTTCTAAGACGCACGAACTTTTTGACAGGACTCTGTCCGCTTTTGCTCACCTTAATTTAGTACCGATTTAATCGGCTTAGACATGGATAAGGCCTTCACTATCTTAATTGTGGATGACGATGAGCTAGACCGAATGGCTGTACGTCGGGCACTGACAAAGGCAAAGGTGAACGCCATTTTTACCGAAGTGGATAACTGCGCTAGAGCGATCGCAACACTCCAAACCCAGACCTTCGATTGTATTTTTTTAGACTATCGTTTGCCAGATCGAAATGGCCTGTCTTTGATTCAAGAAGTCCGAGAAACTGGAACAAAGGTACCGTTAATCGTGTTGACAGGTCAAGGGGATGAGCAAACCGCTGTGGAATTGATGAAGGCGGGGGCTTCAGACTATCTTTCTAAAGCTCGCATTTCTCCAGATGTGCTAGAACGAGTTCTGCGCAATGCCTTGCGGATTTACGAAGCGGAACAAAAGGCCGCGATCGCTAATCAACGCTTGCAAGAAAGCTATGAGCAACTCATTCTCAAAAACCAGGAGTTGGAGCAGCAGCGCTTACAGATTCAGCGGCAGAATCTGCAACTGATTGAGGTGGCGAAACTAAAGTCGGAGTTTCTGGCAACCATGTCCCACGAGTTGCGCACCCCCTTGAATGCCATTATTGGGTTTTCTCAAATGCTGTTGCGTCCCCAAACGGGGGCACTTAGCCCCAAACAGTACCAGATGACCCAGCACATCTTTAACAACGGCAAGCATTTGCTAGAGATGCTAAATGAAATTTTAGATTTTTCTCGCTTAGAAGCAGGGCGCTTGGATCTGCGACTGGAAACCTTTGAGTTGCCCAGGGTTATTAATTCTACCATTGAAGAGTTGCGCTCTCTGGCCGAGCAAAAACAGTTGGAACTCTATGCCCAGATTGACCTGACGCCGCCAGAGGTGGTGAATGACCCGGCCAATGTGCGCCGGATTTTGACCAATCTGATTTCTAACGCCATTAAGTTTACAGAGACAGGCCGGGTCTGGGTAGAGGTGACGGAGCCGTTTCCCAATCGGGTTGCGATCGCTGTGCATGATACTGGAATTGGCATTGCGGCTAAAGATCTGCCCCATATTTTTGAAGCCTTTCGCCAGGCCGACCAGGGCAGCAATCGGCGCTTTAGTGGCACGGGGCTAGGCTTGGCGATTACAGAGTCGTTGGTGCTAAAAATGGCAGGCTCAATCACCGTTGAGAGCCAAGTGGGTCAGGGGTCCGTCTTTCGGGTGGAGCTGCCTCGCTATATTCAACGGGCTGACAAACCCACCCAACTGTCGGATAGTGCGTCTTGATCGGTTACCCCGTTTCCTGTTGTTTAGCAGTTTCTGATGCGAATGTCGTTTCAACCAGCTATCAAAATTGATCGCATCCTTTCTGTGGACGATACCCCGGCCAACCTAGCGCTGATTGAAGCCATTTTGGAAGAAGAGGGCTATGCGATCACCTCGGTTAACGATGGGGCGGCGGCTCTAGAGATGATCAAAAGCAACCCGCCCGACCTGATTTTGTTGGATGTGATGATGCCAGAAATTGATGGCTATGAGGTCACCCGCCAGGTTCGCCAGATGAATCTGACTACCTACATCCCGATTTTGTTGATTACGGCCCATGATCATGCCGATGTGGTCTGCGGCTTAGATGCGGGAGCCGATGAATTTGTGCGTAAGCCGGTCGATGCCGATGAGCTGATTGCCCGGGTGCGATCGCTGCTGCGGCTAAAGCGGAGCATTGATGAGCGCGAGCAGATGATGTTGCAGCGGCAGGATTTTATTGCCCACCTCACCCACGATTTACGCACGCCTCTGGTCGCAGCCGATATGATGCTCAAGCTCTTTCGTAAGGAAGCATTTTGCCCCCTCTCGCCTGAAATGCATGAAGCGGTCGGGGCTTTGATCCGCAGTAACCAGAATCTGTTGGAAATGGTCAACACCCTGTTGGAGGTGCAGTCCTACGACGCGGGGGCCAAGAAGTTTACCCCGATTCCCTGTAATCTTTGGGAAATTTCCCAGGAAGTAGTGCAACAGTTGGCTCCTATTGCTGAGGACAAGGGGATTGAACTGAAATTGGAGTTAATTGGCAAAAATTTGGAGGATTTGGGCCGGGTCACGGTCACGGGGGATTGTTTGGAACTCCATCGCATGCTGGGCAACTTAATTGGGAACTCCCTCAAGTTTACTGATAAGGGTTTTGTGCATGTGCAGTTAATCCCTGTGCCGGAGGGCGATCGCACCCTATTAATCAAGGTGCAAGATTCTGGCCCTGGCATTCCTGCGGATGAAATCGCCGGACTGTTTCAACGCTTTCGTAAGGGCAACCACAAACAGGCAGGCAGTGGGTTGGGGTTGCATCTGGTGCAGCGCATTCTAGAAGTTCATGACGGCTCAATTAGCGTTGAGTCAGAACTTGGGCAGGGCACTACGTTTACGGTGCAACTCCCTATCGAAGCCTCGGTTTCTCAGAGATAGCTTTTGTTACGAAAGTTGAGGCTAAAACCGTCTGCCCTTACGCCAAAGCCTGCCACGCTTCCCATGGTGACGGCTGGGTTAAGGTAAAACCCAAACTTGCCCCTGACACAACAAAGTCTCGGGGTGAATTTCTAGCCGACGGATTTGTACATGATTGCCTAGGTCGAAGGTGTAGCCATCTAGTTCCTTGAGAGGCAGGCCACGGGTGGCCTTAGGATGGGGTAACCACTGGGGATTTTGCAGCAATAGACATTGTCCCTGCTCAATGCCCAGCCCAGTCCGAAGGCTGGCTGGTGTGGTTTTGCCGTTGGGGGCTACTAGGGTTGCCCGGGCGATCATGGCTCCTTCTACTAAACGCGCCTGTAGTTGTGTTACCTCCCAGCTATCTTCTGGGGTTGCTATGCCACTGCCCGATGAGAGCAGCAGGGTCAACAATTGTTTGATTGGGCTAGCCAGGAGCGGCGCTTGCAGAGAGGTGTTGAGATCGGCCTCAGAAATTTGCACTTCTCCCACGACTGGAAACGGATGCTCTAATCGCAGGGGTTGACCTCGCAGCATCTGTCCCAAATTGGTGCGGATTTGTTTTGCAGTTAGCCGTACCTGAGTCAAGCATAACCCCTGATAAATAGCAGATTCAGCGGCTACCACTACTTGTTGAATTTCGCCCTTGAGCAACTGGCGATCGCCTGCATCAATCGTAAACGTCAATTCTTCTACTTGCTCTAGTTGCGATCGCAACCACAGCCGCAGCGCTGGAGACAGCACCCGGCTAATCAACTGGCGCTGACGCTGAGAAGATGGCTCAGGCTGCTCAAAACCAGTTGCATCAGGGTTAGAATTCGGATCAATCGCCATGGGGTTTTCTGGGTGCCAAGTGGAAGCATCATACTGCATTTGACGACCGCTATTTCCCAGGCTTTTCGTGTTTCTCGTAAGCCTCAACGATGCGCTGCACCAGAGGATGGCGGACAACGTCGGTGCGATTTAACTCACAAAAAGCAATCCCACTGATCCCATGGAGAATTTTTTGGGCGACAGCCAGACCCGATGTCTGGTGATTGGCTAGATCGGTCTGGGTGAGGTCGCCGGTAACGACCATCCGCGACTGAAACCCCATACGGGTCAGCACCATTTTCATTTGGGCTGGGGTCGTATTTTGCGCTTCATCCAGAATGATGAAAGCGTTATTCAGGGTGCGGCCCCGCATATAGGCGATGGGAGCGACTTCAATTACACCCCGCTCCATCATGGCAGGAATTCGCTCGGGGTCAATAAATTCGTAAAGGGCGTCGTAGAGAGGGCGCAGGTAGGGATTGACCTTTTGTTGCAAGTCACCGGGCAAGAAACCCAGCCGCTCCCCTGCCTCAACCGCAGGACGGGTCAAAATTAACCGCTCATACTGGTTGGCCAGCAGAGCTTGTACCGCTAAAACAGCCGCCAAAAAGGTTTTACCTGTACCGGCTGGCCCAATGCAAAACGTCAGGTCGTGGCTGCGAACGGCCTGGATGTAGCGATGGTGCCCAAAGGTCCGGGCGCGGATGGATTCACCCCGGCGGGTGCGGGCCAGAATATCCGTATGCAGTTCTCTTAGTTCATCCAGCCGATTGCTGGTGACCGCCTGTCGGGCGGTGGCAATATCCACAGGGGTGATGGCTTCTCCCTGACTCCAGAAGTCTTTGAGCAGGTGCACAATGCGATCGCAGAGGGCGACTTGACTCTCACTGCCACTGATTTCTAAGTCGCGTCCCCTTAACACGAGCTTGGCCCCTGTATGCTGAGCGAGGGCTTTGAGGTTGGCCTCTCGATCGCCAACTAGGGCGATCGCGCTTTCTGTACTCGAGAGTCGAATTGCGATACCAGATACCATCCAACTTATTTTGCCTGTATCTGCTTTAGTATATCCTTGGCCTGCTGGCTTGGGCTGGGGGATTGGCTAGTAGACAAATGCCTCGTCTGTTTGCCCTCACCCCCACCCCTCTGCCTGCTGCCTTGATAGAAGCAGAGGCTAGGGGCTGCGGCTGGTTGAGATGAATCCAGAAATGTCTACCTTGCTGTACTCTTTCACTCGCTGGACTGGGTTGAAAACCGCTTTTCATACTCCACCTGCCCATCGTCAAGCTTAATCAGGCGATCGCCCAGGTGAAAGTAATGATCATCATGGCTAATGACCAGCACGGTTTTGCCGCGATCGCGCAGCTCCGGTAGCAGTTCCCGGTAGAACAAATCTTTGAATTGGGGATCTTGATCTGCCGCCCATTCATCAAACAGGTAGATGGGACGATCCTCCAGATAAGCAGTCAGCAGCGCCAGCCGTTTGCGCTGCCCCTGAGAGAGGGCCAGAGTTGAGAGCGTATCGGTTGTAATTGAAACTTTGTGGTCGAGTTGCAATTGCTTCAGGTAGTGGGTTGCCCGGTGTGCTAAATGGGGCTGCCCTAGCCCCAAAAGACGGGCAAACAGAAAGAAATCAGCAAAAACCACGGCAAAGTGCTGGCGATACCATTCACGACTGGCCGCTGTGATGGGGGTGTCATCCAGCCAGAGGGTGCCACTGCTAGGGGTATAAAGGCCCGTGATCAGTTTTGCTAGCGTTGATTTACCACTACCGTTGCCACCGACGAGAAAGACAATCTCCCCCGGATAAAAACAGAGATCAATCGGCCCCAGGGTAAAGGGGCGATCACTCTGCTCACTTTGATAAGTGTGGGTAACGGCCTGCAACCGTAACACCTGCCAATGGGACTTTACCTCAGTGGGAACCGTCGTCGTTTCTGAGCGATCGCGCAAACTCAGATTCAGCTTCTGGATATGATCGAGGGCCACACTGGCACGACTAAGCACCGGTAAGCGGCTGATTAAACTTTCAATCGGCCCGACCATATAGGTAAAACTGAGAATGTAACCCGAAAAGACCTGGGGAGTTAGGGGTAACCAGTGGGGTAGGGCAAACAGCACCAGCCCAATCATTATGAAGAAGGTCAGCTTGCCCCAGCCAGAAATCAGGGCAAATAGCTCCAGCCCGGCGATATTGTACTCACGATAGGCGGCGGCAGTCTGGTGTAAATCCTCCCTGAGAAAGGCCTGCCGCCGCTGGTAATGCAGTTTTAGTTCCTTCGTGCCATCGGTAACAGCACGAAAGTGCTGATAAAGCGCATCTTGCTCATGCCGAGCTAAGGCCAGCTTGTGCTTTGCTCGCCGCAGCACCTGGCGATATATAGCCACACAGAGAACCAACATCCCCAGAGCCAGTAATGTCACCTGCCAGGCCAACAGGGTGACATAGAAAAAACACCCCACCGCGATCGCCAAGTCAACAAAAATAAAGGGCACCAACCGCACGGTGTCAGCAACAGCCTGGACATCATCGGTCAATACTGCCAGTAGGCGAGCCGCCCCCACCTGCTCCAGATGGGCCAGCTCTGAGAAGAGAATTTGCTGACACAATCGTAGCCGCAACTGCAATACAGCATCCTGGGCCAGCCGAATCAGGGTCACCTGACAGATAAAGTTCATGGTCAAGGCCAATAGAGCCAGCCCCATAAACCCCAGTAGCAGATAAAGAGGCGCTTGCAGCAAATCTTGATTGAGACGCTGGTTAATGAGGGCAATCAGGGCCGCGCTACTAACGCCACTGAGCAAACCCGTGACGGAGGCGATCGCCACCAGTTTCCAGGATGCCTGGAGCAAAAACCGCAACAAACTCATAGAGAACCCCAGGCTCAGCGACTCATGCGGTTAAGCAGCCAGAGAGCCGCCACAATTGCCACAAATTGGGCCAAAATCACATTCACACTTGCCTGCACTACCAGAATATCGAGGGGCTGAATAAATTTTGAAGGGTCAGTGTTGACAAAGCCCCCCACCCCTTGACTGAAGGCTTTTGCCGCGAGTAAACCCACCGTTGCCTGCGCTCCCAGCAGCGAGAGCAAAATCCCAATAGAACTGGCAAATAGCCCCATCCGAATGACCTGAATCGTTTCCGACTTTTTGGGGCGATTGTTAGGGTTGCCCTCCAGCTTGCGGCCAATCGGCACATAGCGAAAAACCGCCAGATACATGTTGTAAAGCAACACAACAATCCCTAGTACAGTTACCCCAACGCCAATTCCCGTGGCGGGGTTAGGGCCTGTTGTCCCTGCCCTCGGTGCAAGCACCCCGGCAAATAACAGAATCACACTCGAAATTACCGCTAAAACGAGCTGCACCCAAAAACTAATCCAGCCAGTGCGCCGAAAGGTACGGGCAATTTGTTGCAAAGTTGGGCTGGTCGTCAGGGGGTTGCTAAAACGCTCAAACATGGGCCTTGCTGCCGAGAAGGTTGCCTTTAGGATGCCAGATTTTATAGTAACGCTCTGTCAACCCACTCTACTGCCAGAATACCCATGGGTTGATGCCCTTTGATTGCAACTAAAATATAGCAATCTCCCGATGCTTTCATGCAATGCCTGTTAAACGGCTTTCCGGCCATTTCAGGTTTACTTTAGCCACGGTGATAACCGAGTTAGTGCGAGAGCATGGGATGCTAGCCCTTACCCTATCACTCTTTGCTCAACGGTGCTTGACATTGCTGAATATGAAGACGCCCTTAAATAAGAGTGGGAATCACTCAATTTGCCCTCACCCTAGCCCTCTTCCAAAGAGAAAGGAAACAGGCTCTTTAGCACCCTGGTTCAACTCCAAAAGGAGAAAGTTGGGGGATGGGGGGATGGGGGGCAGTTTATCCCTTTGTTGGGCAACGCTACGGTGCTCAATCAACCCGTCCTGAGTATTCCCTAAGCAAAGGAGATACAGCGATCAAGATTCCTTTCGTTTTGGGGCAATCTGCCGCTTCCGGGCCGGGATCGGTGGTCGGTTTCTGTGGGTTGCCCCTTGGCGCGATGCTCAAGCTCATTCTTTACTCCTAATACTGGCCTGATCTCATGCTTGAACCCCCTTTATCCTCAGAAGTACCTGCGTTACGCCTGTTAATCGTTGAAGATGATCCAATGATGCAGTTGGGGTTGGAGCAATCTCTGGAAGACAACCCCCAGCTCCAGATTGTTGGCCAAACGGGTGACGGCTACACCGCAGTGGAAATGGCCCAACAACTACAGCCAGATGTGATTGTGATGGATATCGGCTTGCCCCGACTGGATGGCATTGCGGCGACCCAGCAAATTAAGCAAAGCTTACCCCATGTTCACATTGTCGTGCTGACCTCCCACACGAGCGAAACAGAGGTGATTGCTGCGCTCTCTAGTGGTGCCGATGCTTACTGCATCAAGGGCACAAATGTGGATCGGTTGCTGGCCGCGATCGCTGCCGCCCGGGAAGGTGCAACCTACCTTGATCCCCAGATTGCGCGTCAGGTGATCGATCATTTAAAGCCACCCGCTCCGCCCAGTAATATTGGGCAACTTTCCCAGCGAGAACTAGAAGTACTGAAGCTGATGGTGGAAGGGATGAGTAACCCTGAAATTGCGGCGCAACTGTATCTCAGCCCAAATACAGTCAAGACCCATATTCGCGGCATTATGAATAAATTGGCCGTCGATGACCGGGTACAGGCAGCGGTTGTTGCTTTGCGATCGGGCCTAGTCTAAGTCTAGAACCCTGCCGCCCTTTTAACCTGTGACCTGCTAGTATAGTACAAAAGTTTTATGCCGCTCTATGGTTCAATTTACCTTGCCCCAAAGCCCCGAAATCATTCTCAATATTTCTGGCAAAGACTCGCTCAAAGCGCGTGAAAAAGCGATGGATCAGTTGATTGAACTGATGGATGCGGGTAAGCTACCTACGGATTTGCCCAATGGTTTTAGTCCTCAGCAATTTATCGAAGTGAAAGAGCAACCTCATACCCCCAGCCCTGAAGAAGATGCGGTCACTGAAGCGGTGCAGATTTTAAGCAATCTGGCGAAGCTCAAGCTCAAGGTACAGGAGTCGCGTACCGAGGCGCTACAGGTACGAGCAAAAATCGATCTCCTCTTTAGCGAAAACCCCATCTCTGAAGCGGATATCACCAGCCTGAACGAGGGCTTTAAGGTACTCAAAACCTATGCCCAGTCAAATCTGCGCTACCGGGATGCACGGGCTAAAGCAGAGAGCGCTCGAACGGTGTTGGATCAAGCACTCTCTGTTGGCGAGTATGAAGCTCCGACGAAGAAGTAGCCGAGGCGATCGCCCAAAAGCCAGCCTAAATTACTTGCGCCTAAGCAACCGGAAGATGAGAGGCATCCAACTGTGCCCGGTAGATTTCTAAATTGGTGGGGCGATAATCGCTCCGTTGGTGCCAGCGTTTGAGCACACTGGTATGAAGTGCCTCAAAACCATTGTTGACCTGCCGTTGAATCGTTTTGGCCAGGCTAAAGGGAAAGCGTGGTCTGTTATTAAAGTCGATAGCGGGGTCAGGCGCGAGATCCAGCCGTGCTGGATCAAACTCCAGCCCTAAACCTAATTCGCGGATACTATCCATCATCCATTGCAGGGTGGCATCCGACAATCCACGGTAGGATTCGGTGCCGCCGCCAACACAGCCATGGTCACCGGGGAACCAGATTTGGCGCAGCACTTGATCGACGGCTTTCGGGTTTTGGCTACGTTGCATCAGGGTGACATTAAAGGGTTCACGAATTTCATCAATTGCCACAGCATGGCAGGCGTTTTGGATGATGGCGCTCAGTTCTGTATCGTGAAACTGATACTTTTTGTTAAATAGCTGATTCATCGGAATCAGGGGAATCACATTGGGGACGCCTAGGGCGCCTACCGTATCCCAGCAACCCAGCATTGTGATGGGAATGCGATCGCCATTTTCTCGACGGAATGTTTCGGCAATAGGGTTGCTGGGCTTGATGGCGCGATCGCGATAGAGGTTATAGGCTTGGGGAATTTTGTCAATCTTGTCAGCAGCTAACAAGCCAGAGCAATAAATTAAACCTGCCAGGCTTCGCACGGTATAGGCACCCCGGCTAAAGCCAAGCAAATAAACTTCATCGCCTGGCTCATAGTTTGCGCAGAGAAACAAATAAGCTGCTTGAATATTTTCATCAATCCCCCAACCAAAGGCACCGCCAGTCCACTTATTCAGCCACTTTGTACCCACGCCCTCACCATAGTAAACCAGTTGGGCAGTGCCATCGCTCGCCTCCGGTTTAACCGCTTTGAGGAATTTGACCACGTTGGTGGGGCAAGGCATTTCTGGCGTATTCCAGGTGCCATCACAGCAAACAATCAGGCGTTTCATAGGCAATCTCGTTTAACTTTTGATTATGAGCAATTGGCTAAATCAGCAGGCTTAATATTTTGTAAGCTGTGATTCTGCACTCAGTACCTGACGTGCTCAGTGCAGTGGGGGCTGTCCTTCAACAAATACAGGAGGCCAGACCGCGATCGCGGACTGACTTAAGGATTTGATCGATTTTTTGGCCTTTGGTTACTGTCTGGTCAGTCTCTAGATGGGTTTTGGTCTGCGAATCCCAAATGTTCCTAGCGAGGGGCTGGTTCATGCAGGCAGTCGTCTGGTTTCTCCTCTGCCTGCCCTCCCGTTCCTTTGGGCAAGTCTAAATTCTGCAATTTGCTTAGACACGACTTCAGTTAAGTCTTGGCTAAAGCTCGCACTTCAACCATTGCAAAATGTTCAATGCACTGGATTCGGAGACTCAGGTCTCAGTCTGGTTCCCCTCACCCTAACCCCTCTCCCAGAGCGGGAGAGGGGCATCGATCTGGCCCCTTTGGTGACCGAATCTACCAAGAGAGGCTGCTACGTCTCTCTCAGAGTGGGAGAGGGGCTTTGATCTGGTTCCCACTCTCCTATCAAGAGAGCAGGGCATAGCTTGGCGGGCATTTAAGCAAGGGGGATGAGGGTGCCTGAGGCTCGTCTAGAAATTGCTGTCTGGCTGTACTAGTGCAAAAAGTGGCGCTTGCCTGTAAACAGCATAATGAGACCTAGTTCATTGGCGGCGGCGATCGAGTCGGCATCTCGTAGGCTGCCCCCTGGTTGCACGATCGCCCTAATGCCTGCCGCTGCGGCTGTACGCACCGAGTCATCAAAAGGGAAAAAACCATCACTGGCTAATACGGCCCCTGTGGCTCGCTCCCCTGCCTGCTCTAAAGCAATCTTAACGGCTCCAACTCGGTTCATCTGGCCGGCCCCAACTCCCAGGGTGGCGCGATCGCGGGTAACGACAATGGCATTGGATTTCACATGCTTACACAGCTTCCAGGCAAAGACCAACTCGGCCAGTTGCTCGGGCGTGGGTGAATTGGTGGTAACCACCTGCCACTGGTCTGGAGTGATGGGTTGATCATCGGCCGCTTGCACTAAAAAGCCACCAGCGATCACTTTCACCGTTTGTTTAGGTGCCTGGTTTAGATTGGCCAAGGTTAGTACCCGCACCTTCGATTTTGCGGCCAGGATGCTTTTCGCTTCTGTGTCACAGCCAGGGGCAACAATGCATTCTAGGAAGAGTTTTGTTAACTCAGTTGCTGTAGCCGCGTCGATCGACCGATTGAAAGCAACAATTCCTCCAAAGGCTGAAACCGGGTCTGCATTCAAGGCTTTTGTGTAGGCTTCGACCAGTGTTGCCCCCTGGGCGGCGCCACAGGGGTTGGTATGTTTGAGAATGGCGGCAGTGGGCGCATCATGCTCTCCACAAAAGTCAGCCATAATCGCGCGGGCTGCTTCTAAATCCACCAAGTTGTTGTAACTCAGTTCCTTCCCTTGCAGTTTGACGGCGGCGGCCCAGCCTGTGGGGATTTCCCCCGTCTGGTACCAGGCTGCTGGTTGGTGGGGGTTTTCGCCATAGCGGAGTGCCTGCACGACTTCCCCCATCAGGCTAAAGGTGGGGGGCAGTTCGGCAAGTGTCGAGACTTCGGCCACGGTGGTGGATAACCTCTCCAGATAGGTGGCAATGGAGCGATCATAGCTACCGGTGTGACGAAAGGCTGCCAGGGCACACTTTTGGCGAAACTCCAACGATACTTCTCCCCCGCTGCGGCGCAGTTCCCCCAGGTAGGCCGTGTATTGAGCAGGGTTACACAGCACTGTCAGGTGGGCGAAGTTTTTAGCTGCGGCTCGCAGCATTGCTGGTCCGCCAATATCAATTTGCTCGATCGCCTCTGCTAGGGAGACGTTAGCTTGAGCAACGGTTTGCTCAAAGGGGTAGAGGTTGACCACTACCAGATCAATGGGGCGAATCTCCTGGGCATCTAAATCTGCCAGATCCTGTGCCACATCGCGCCGGGCCAGGATGCCGCCATGAATTCGGGGATGCAGGGTTTTGACCCGCCCTCCTAAAATTTCTGGTGACCCAGTGTAATCGGAAACTTTGGTGACGGTTAAACCGGCATCCGCCAAAGCCCGAGCCGTGCCTCCACTGCTAATCAGGTCGAAGCCAAACTCTTCTACCAGGCTTTTGGCAAAATCCACCAGTCCTGTTTTATCAGAAACACTCAACAGTGCCAGCCGCACCATACCAGACTCCCCTCTGCTCATCGCTGCAAAAAGATTAGTGTAACCGGAGTCTGGTACATATGGGATGCCTGGCCCGCGATCGCGATTAGCTCACGGTTTGGGAGAGGGCGATCGCGCTCCCTTTGGGTTACCTTGCAACACCACAGCCGTTAGGCCAGATTATCAATCCTGCGCAAGAATCGAACCCAGGGCTGTTGCCGATTGTCTCCTAGAAATGGGAGCGCCGACATCGATGCATCTGAGCGATGGGGAGAAATCAAGTATGATGCAGATGTTGTTTGTGGCCGGTGCGCTGTCGCATTTGGGACTGTGACGGAATCAGTATGCGAACCATCGCAGAAATCAACGAAAAAATCCAACAACGAAAGGCGGTTGTCTGGACGGTAGAAGAACTCAAAGCCCAGGTGATGGAGCGGGGAGTGGCTGCCGTGGCTAAGGCGGTAGATGTGATTACAACGGGCACCTTTGAGCCGATGGAAGCTTCTGGAGCGGTGATTAATCTGGGGCACACCGATCCACCGATTAAAATTCGCCGGTGTTGGCTAGACGGGGTGCCTGCCTATGCAGGCTTTGGTGCAGTTGATTTATTTTTGGGGGCGGCGCATCCCGTCGAGGTGAGCGAAGGTGAGGAACAGCGCGAGCGGGGCGGTGGCCATGTGATTGAAGATCTCATCGCGGGTAAACCGGTGCACTTGCGTGCGTTGGGGCAGGTTACCGATTGCTACCCACGGGCATCTTTTGAGACCACGATTACCCGCGATACGATTAACCAGTTTTATCTATTTAATCCTCGCAATCTCTATCAGAATTTTATTGTGGGGGTGAATGGGGGCGATCGCCCCCTCTACACCTATCTGGGACCGCTCCAACCCCGGTTGGGAAACGCCGTTTATTCCAACCCTGGGGCGATTGCTCCCTTATTTAATGACCCCCATTTACAACTGGTCGGCATTGGCACCCGCATCTTCCTAGGTGGTGGCATCGGTTATGTCACCTGGGAAGGCACGCAGCATTTTCCGCTGCAAAAACGCCTGCCCAACCAGACACCGATTGGCCCAGCGGCCACCCTGGCCCTGATTGGCGATGCCAAACAAATGGCTGCTCGTTGGGTGCGGGGTTGTTACTTTAAAAGCTATGGCCCTTCGCTGATGTTGGGGGTAGGTGTGCCCCTACCGGTGCTCACTGAGGCCGTGGTTGCTCACTGCGCCGTGCAAGATCAAGATCTGGTAGCCCCCGTGGTAGACTTCTCGATTCCACGCCGGGTGCGGCCTACCTTTGGCCTGGTGAGCTATGCCCAACTCAAATCAGGACGGATTTCTGTCGATGGCAAAAGTGTGCGGGTTGCGCCCTTGGCCAGTCAATATCTGGCCCGTCAGGTCGCTATTACCCTAAAAGAATGGATCGAAGCGGGTACCTTTACCCTGACAGAAGCGGTTGCGGCCATTCCTGGCGATCGCGCCTTTCTGCCTCAGGATGCCTGGGGCGCTCAAATCGAACTGGACTAAAGCCTTGGGGCCTCTTTTTTTATAATTCTTACAATCTGCCGTTAAGCAGGTAGGTCAGCATTTCGCCCTTTCCCTTGATGCTGATGCTGCCCCGTGGCTCAATTTGGTACTTATCTTTGAGGTGATGCCGGGTAAATTCGGTGAGTTGGATACAACCAGGGAGACCCTGTGCTTCCATGCGACTGGCAGTGTTCACTGTATCGCCCCAGAGGTCATAGATAAACTTTTTGGTACCAATCACGCCCGCGACCACCGGGCCGCTACTGATGCCAATTCGCAGTTGTAGCGATTCCCCTTTGTGTTGGTTCAATTGGGCGATCGCCGCCTGCATCTCCAGAGCCATTTCTGCGATCGCCTCGGCATGATCCACACGGGATAGAGGAATGCCTCCCACCACCATGTAGGCATCTCCAATCGTCTTAATCTTCTCGAGGCCATATCGCTCTGCTAGGTGGTCAAAGGTGGAGAAAACCTCATTCAATAGACTGACCACTTCAATCGCTGGGCGCGTCGTAAAGATTTGCGTAAACCCGACAATATCAGCAAACAGCACACTCGCCTCGGCAAAGCTTTCCGCAATGGTGCTTTGGTCGTGTTTGAGTTGCTCTGCAACAGTCTTGGGCAAAATGCTGAGTAACAGGCGCTCTGACTTCTCTTTCTCGGCTTCGAGTTGGTGCCAGTAGGCTTGCTCCTGATCGCGGAGCCGTTTTTTTTCTAGGCAAGCATTCACTCTGGCCTTGAGGAGGGTTGGGTGAAAGGGCTTAAACAGGTAATCTTCCGCTCCTAGCTCAATACAGCGAACCACGGTGTCCACATCATCTAGGGCGGATATCATCACCACAGGAATGTGACGCAGTTTACTATCTTGCTTCAGATACTCTAGCACCTCATAGCCGCTGATTCCCGGCATCATAATATCGCAGAGGACTAAATCAAAGGCTTGCTGCTGCACCAGGGCGATCGCATCAGCACCGGTTGCAGCCAGGGTGACGCTCAAGCCCTGACGCTGTAACCGACGCGCTAGTAGCTCCCGATTGGCTTCAATATCATCCACAACCAGGATGGATGCAGAACCAATGGATGGAGAACCTGGATTCATTGGCTCCATCCTCTGGTGAATAAGGGGGCTGGGTAAATCGGACATACGAACTTCCACGGATGAGCCAACAGTCGTTCTGGGAAAAAGATCTGTACAGGGGTAGAAGCTGCTGTCTCCAGATTACCCACTCAAGCGAGAGAATCCTCATTTCTTTGCGCAATTTGACACTAAACGGAGAATTTCGCTCAGTAATTCTTCGCGCTGCAAGGCTCCCTTTTGCACTATTCTTTCCACGCAGCAGTTGAGCCGGAGCTGATCAGAGGCTGTGATTTCCTTGGCCGTTAAAACCACCACTGGAATCGATTGCCACTCTGGATGGTTTTGCATTGCAGCAACAACTTCGAACCCATCCATTTCCGGCATCATCAGATCCAGCAGTACTAGTTCAGGTTTGTGCTGTTTCAAGATTTCTAGGACAATTCTGCCATTTTCGGCTTCTAATACCTGCCAGCCCGCCTGGGTTAATTGCCGCCGTAACAATTCGCGATTATCAGGGTCATCATCCACAACCAGCAAAGGACAGGGGGGATGAGTGCAGCGATAGCGGTTTAGTACCCGACTCAGCCGTTGGCGGTCAATCGGTTTGGTGAGATAATCAGAAGCGCCTAGGGCGTAACCAAGATTGCGCTCATCTACCATCGTTAGCATCACAACTGGAATTTCCGCCAGTTCTGGATCGGCTTTCAGCGCTGCTAGTACCGCCCAACCATCTCGATGGGGCATCATCACATCTAGAGTAATGACATCTGGCTTCAGGCTACGAGCCTTTTGTAAGCCTTCTTCCCCAGAACTGGCCACCTCTACCCGAAAGCCTTCTTTGGTCAGCAGACGATACATCAAGTCATGCATGGTGGGATCGTCATCAATCACCAGAACCCGTTCTCCATCCACTACCGTCGGGAAGGTTTCGGTGGAAAAGTTGGAAACGGCTACCGGAGCAGGTGTTCTAGTATCCACAACCTGCTCAGGCAGGAGCATCTTAAAGGTAGACCCCTGCCCAGGTGTGCTATCAACGCGAATGTCGCCCCCCATCATTTGGCAAAAGCGTTGCACAATCGCCAACCCCAACCCCGTGCCGCCAAATTTGCGGGTAGTCGATGGATCGGCCTGGGTAAAGGCTTGAAATAAGCGCGATCGCTGCTCAGCCGTCATGCCAATACCTGTATCAGAGACTGTAAAAAGCACACTACTAACAGCGAGAGCATCTTTTGTCGGCACTCCATTGCTGGCCGCCTGCCGTTGCACCGTGACCGTAATGGTACCCTGTTGGGTAAATTTCGCGGCATTGCTCAACAGGTTGAACAAATTTTGCCGAACTTTGGTGAGATCGGCGTACATGCTTCCCAGGTCAGGGGGGCAATTTACTACCAGATGATTGCTGTTTTGCTGCATTAGGGGCTGAACCGTACTGATCACTTCCTGAAGCATGGTCGGTACATCAAAGCTTTCTAAGTAAAGATCCATCTTGCCTGCTTCAATTTTGGAGAGATCCAGAATGTCATTAATCAGGCCCAGCAGGTGCTTTCCCGCTCCATTAATTTTCTTCAAATCAGGCAGGAAATCTTCTTGCCCCAAATCTTCTGCTTCTTCCTCTAACATTTCGCTGTAGCCAATGATGGCGTTGAGCGGGGTTCGTAGTTCATGGCTCATGTTGGCCAAGAACTGGCTTTTGGTACGGTTTGCGGTTTCGGCCCTGGCTTTGGCATCTTGAAGTTCCTGCTCATGCTGCTTCCGCTCGGTAATGTCCCGCAGAGTGGCGGTGTAGAAGGCATTGTCGCCTACCTGGGAGGCGGTGATAATCACCTCTAAAGGAAAGGTTGAGGCATCGGCACGGCGTCCTCTGGTTTCCCAGTAGGCATCTAGGGGGACTTGGCTAAAAAAATTGGCGGCGTCTGATGGGGCGTTTTCTGGCTGGGTCAAGAGGGTGGTAATCGGTTGACCCAGTAGCATCGCTTCTGAATAGCCAAAAATTGCTTCGGCGCTGGGGTTTAAGCTGGCGATCGCCAGCTTCTCCTTTGAAAACGTAATGATGCCATCCCTAGCTGTACGGACAATAGCCTGAGTCTTGGTAACAGCCTGCTCCAGAGACTCCATTGCCTGGTTATAGTGAACCGCGATTTGTCCCACTTCGGTAAAGGGTTCGACCGGCACCCGCAGGCCCAAATCTCCTGTTTTGGCCTGTTTATCCATCACTTGAAACAAGTCCAATAAATCAGTCGTGGCTCCATGTTCAGAGATGTTAAGACCGGTTACTTCATGGTCGCGACTCACGCGCAGAGGAAAAACGCAACTCAATCCCCGGAGCAATAAATAAGCAGCACCAAAGGCCCAGACCCCGCAAGCGATCACGCCTTGTAGTTGCACCTGCACTTGGCTTAGCCGGTTGAGGCCAGTTCCCAGCAACTCTGCTTGACCAAATAAACCAACAGCCAGAGTTCCCCAAATACCGGCGGCCAAGTGGACTGGAATCGCTCCAACCGCATCATCAACCTGCCACCATTCCAGCAGTAGGGATGCTGCTAGCGCCACCAGGGCACCCACCCCCCCAATCAAGACTGCTGCCCCAGAACCGACCGCATGACAGTTTGCGGTAATTGCCACTAACCCTGCCAGGGAGCCATACATCACCCAATCTACATGTGCCCGTTTGTGATAAAGCCAACTGGCAATGACAGCCGTCACCATGCCAGCAGCTCCCGCCAGAGTTGTGTTGATCAGTACCATCGGTACCTGCTCGTTGAGCGCTAAGGTGCTGCCTCCGTTAAATCCAAACCAGCCAAACCAAAGTAACATCGTTCCTAGCATGGCTAGGGGATAGTTAGAGCCAAAAATACGCTGGGCGGCTTGTTGTTTACCAAAACGTCCGGTGCGGGCACCAATGACCACTACGGAAGCGAGAGATACCCAGCCCCCCACGCTATGCACCACGGAGGAACCTGCAAAATCAATAAACCCTCGCTGCGCTAGCCAGCCAGTACTATTGCCAGTCGCTGCGCCAGCCCACACCCAATGCCCAAATATGGGATAAATTAGCCCAGAGACAATTGCTGCTACAAAGATATAGCTACCAAACCGCATGCGCTCGGCTACCGCCCCAGAGAGAATGGTGACGGCAGTGCTGCAAAACATCGTTTGAAAGAGGAAGAATGTCAGGAGCCACCAATCAGCTTGGCCGGGGGTAAACTCTGGCATAAAGCCGCTGAAGCCCAACCAGCCGCTTTGGGAAGTTCCAAACATCAGTGCATAGCCAAAGGCCCAAAACAACAGCGCAGAAACGCCAAAATCGGTTAAGTTTTTAATCGCAACGTTGATATTGTTTTTGCTGCGGGTTAGCCCCGACTCCAGGCATAAAAAACCGGCTTGCATCAAAAATACAAGGCTGGTGCTGATGAGTACCCAAAAAATATCAATACCTGATTTGTTCATAAGATTGTCTATTTTAAAATCTGCGCGATCGCAGTCAGTTATGCCTGGGCCAAGAAAGAGCCTGACCTTTGAGGCGATAACCAATTGTGAAAGGGGGTTGGGGTAGGGGTTAGCCAGTGAATTTGTTTCGATCCCCTTCACCACTCCTGGTATCGCCTTCAAGTTTGCGCCAACACTCTCAGTTGACTCAGGAGAGCCTCCAGACTATACAGACCCTTTTGCACCACTTTGCTAACGCACCCATTCAGGCGTTTTTGCTCTTCTGGGGTAATATCCTTTGCGGTTAAAACCACAACGGGGATAGATGACCAGCCAGGATGTTGTTGCAGACGAGTAATCAGGTCAAAGCCATCCATTTCTGGCATCATCAAATCGAGCAAAATCAGAGCAGGGGTGTGCTGTTGTAACAATTCCAGGGCAACTTTACCATTGGTCGCCTCTAGAATCTGCCACTGCTCTGTTTGTAGCATGCGCACCAAGATATCGCGGGTGTGGGCATCATCTTCAACCAGCAAAATGGGGGTAGGGGAGCGATCGCCTTGGTACCGCTGCAAGACTTGCCCTAATTGCTGCCGGTCAATGGGCTTGGTTAAATAATCAGCCGCACCCAGAGCGTAGCCCAGCCCCTGATCGGGCAGCATTGTCAACATCACAACGGGAATTTCTGCCAGGGCTGGATCCTGTTTCAAGTGGGAGAGCACCGACCAACCATCCTGTTGGGGCATGAGCACATCCAGGGTAATGAGGTTAGGGTGCAGTGCCTGTGCTTTGCGGATGCCCTCCTCTGCATTAAAGGCGCTTTCAACCCAGATCTCATCTTGGGCCAGGTAGTGGCTGATCAGCCGATGGGTAGCCGGGTCATCATCAATCACAAGGATGGTAGACTTAACCGTGTCCTTCAGAGGCGGCTCTGGTTCCAGTGACGCTTCTGGGGTTTTTGAGGAAAAAGGTTCTGCCGTCTGAGTTGGCAAGACCATCGTAAAAGTTGCTCCCTTTCCAGGGGCACTGGTAACGGTGATGTCTCCGCCCAGGAGTTGACAAAAATTTCGGGTGATGGCTAACCCCAGACCCGTGCCACCAAATTTTCGGGTGGTGGAGGGGTCGGCTTGGGTAAAGGCTTGAAATAAGCGCGATTGCTGCTCAGCCGTCATGCCGATTCCAGTATCCGCAACCGTGAAAAGCACCTGTTCGGTAGCAGCACCGACGGTAGATTTTGCTTCTGGCGGAGTCCGTGCGACAGATAAGGTAATGGTTCCCTGGTGCGTAAATTTAGCAGCGTTACTCAATAAGTTCAGCAGGTTCTGCCGAACCTTTGTCAGGTCGGCATGCATTGTGCCAATATCATGGGCACAGTTCACAATCAATGTGTTGTCATTTTTGCGAACCAGTGGCTGAACTGTGTTGACAACCCCATTCACCACTTCCTGGATATCAAAGGTCTCAAGGAAAAGCTCCATCTTACCGGCTTCCACCTTAGACAAATCCAAGATGCTATTGATCAGCCCTAGCAAGTGTTTTCCTGCATCCCGAATTTTGTCGAGATCTGGAATCAAGTCTGTTTGCTCTAGGTCTTCACATTCCTCTTTGAGAATTTCGCTATAGCCAATGATGGCGTTGAGGGGAGTGCGCAACTCATGGCTCATATTGGCTAAAAACTGGCTTTTTGCCTGGTTTGCAGCCTCAGCCCGCTCTTTTGCTGCTTGTAGATCGGCTGTTACCTGTTGATTTTCTCGCTGGTACTCGCCGAGGGCATAGAGCATGCGGTTGATCCGCGTCCCTAATTGGGATAGCTCATCATTACCAAATACAGAAACCCGCTGGGATAGATCACCCTTACTCCCAATTACGCTCACTTCCTGGCTGAGTCGCGCTAGCCTAGAGAGAACTAATTTTTCTAGCAGCAACAGGGTAACTGCCCCAAAGCCGAGGCCCGTTAACCAAATCGCCCAAGTCAAGTAACGCAGGGTTGCTTGACTTTGAGCATAGATGGGACGGGGTAAGTCTGTCTGTAGTAATATAGCGGGTTGGTTATCTAGGTCTCGAATCAGAGCGTAACCCGCGATCGCGGTTTCACTGACGGGGTGTACCCAAACCCCGGTGTCTGAAATCGCCGCCTGTGAGGTTTTGAAGCGCTGCAACTGGGCTTCAGAGGTCGATTCAATCCTTAGGGGCAGGCGCAGGATACGGCGCAACCGCCCTAACTCCTCAGCATTGAGGTAGCGCCCCACCAAAAATGTGCCGCGAATTGGCCCGCTCAGGTCACTTTTGACAATGGGGCGCGATGCAATCAACATTGGGGCCTCTGGCAGCAAAATCATCCCTGCTTGGCTGCTATTGGGGGTGTCATGCTGGAGTAGTGGACTGCCTTGCACTAGGCGGCGTTGAACCTCGATAGGAATTGGCATCCGGCGCTGGGACTTCAGGTCATAGCCCGTACCATAGACGACCTCACCCTTTGGGTTGACCAAAACCATTAAATTGACCCGCAGGTTAGCCAATTGGGTGTCAACCAGATTGGACTGTTCGTAGGCTTTGTTGCGATCGTAGATGTATTCGTAGGTGTCATCCCAGGCAGACCAATCGGCAAAGCGCTGATTAAACTGCTCCAGATTTTGTGCAAAAACACTCAGCACCCCCTGCATGGTTTGTTGGGCTGCCTGTTCCTCTGCCTGTTTAGAACTCCTCAATAAGAAAGCAGAAGTAATACTGTAGACAGCACCGTTCAGTGCGAGTAAAGTCGCACCGATAATCAGCAGAGTGCGGTGGCGTAGCGTCATTCAGGCAATGTCTCCAACACCAGAAATAGCGGGTGAATCGTCAGCCGAAATTGAAAAACAAAAATTATTCCGTCAGGTTAAAACTTTACAAGAAGCAAGAAAGCCTTGCTTTTGACACCGAGGCCAAAATTAAACCAAGCCATTGCTCCGAGAAGAGGCCGAAGACCGCAGACACCCTTGCCATTCCTGTCCTCTGCCTCAAGCACCCTTCAAAGAGTTGCTCAAGTGATGCCGGATTCCCCACTCAGGCACTTACTCCCTGCCCCAAAAGCGTTTGAATCTTGCTGATTAACCGGGGAAATTCCACCGGCTTGGTATCGTAGTCATTGCAACCTGCTTCGATGCATTTCTCGCGATCGCCTGCCATGGCATGGGCTGTGAGCGCAATGATCGGAATCGCCTGAGTATCGGTTTGGGCCTTCAGTTGGCGAGTGGCCTCCCAACCGTCTAGAACGGGCAAGCTCATATCCATTAAAATCAAGTCTGGGCGCTCCGTGGTTGCCATGGCAACTCCCTGCCCCCCATCAACGGCGATTAGAACCTCATACCCCTTCCGTTGTAGACGACGTGAAAGCATGTCTCGATTCATTTCGTTATCTTCAACCAACAGAATTTTGACCATTCTCCCACTCCTGATGTGAAGCTTGTGAAGCAGCAAATGCTAACTCGTGATGAGTCGATTTGGCTAAAGCTTCAATTCTATGACTCTAGTCAGCCCAACTACCTCTAGAGTGCCCCCAACCTTCAGTAGAGTTGCGAGCTGAACACACTGTCCAAAAAGTCTGGCCTCTGCATTAAATAAATCCAGCTCGAAACCGAGCATTCCCCCACAAATACTACTTTAGCCCCGAACTTGGACAAGGTTTAATGACTCATACACAGGTTTCGGTACTTTAAAGGATAAAAAAAGTATAAAAACTGGTAAAACTAGAGCAGGAATGAAGCGTTCAATCTAGCGCCGGGTCGGGCAGGTTCACCCCGAAATTTGTTGCTTTAGAGCAGATAGATTAACCCGCTGGTGCCACTTGTTATAGGATTCAATCCCCTTTCTCAGCCATAGGAACTGTTAGAAAGGGATGGATAGAAGGCACGATCACTCCGAGACCAAAGCAGGGCCAACGCAGAAAATTTATCCCAAATGTGGTCTAGGCAACGAGAGAACCGTAGAGATAACGCTTAAAATGCAAGAAATCTATTGAATGTGACCGCATCATCGCTCTTTTCGTATTACCTGGCTCTTGACAGAAATTTGTCAGGCTTTTTGTTGATGTAAGCAGGGTTGCTTAACCTGAAGCCAACCTTGTGATTAACTATTCTTGAAAATTGAGTTTTATAGTGCTGAGAATGCTCCTCACTTTGAGAGATCTTATGCTTCAGCCCATCACTTCAACCGTTGCTCAAACCGATCTACGCCAGTTGTTAGAGCAGCAATATCGCGGGCGTAACCTGTCCGCCTTTCGTGCCGGACAAGTTATTCCTATGACTTCTAACGAGGTTTGGGTTGTTTATCGTGGAGTCGTGCAGCTTGGCACGCTTTACCCCAGCGGAGATGAAGCACTATTGGGGTTAGCCTGCCCCTCAATGCCTTTTGGCTTGCCCCTAACCTTGATTCATCCCTACCAGGCAACAGCCCTATCGGATGTTGACTTACTCTGTCTCAAAATGCAAGAGATCGAGCAGTCCGCTACGCTCTCCTGTGAAATCTTTCGCCATCTCAGTGCTCGCTTGCGCCAAACGGAGGCGATGCTGGCCATGGTCGGGTACCGTCGCGTTGAAGACCGGCTACGCCAGTTGTTGCATCTCTTACAGATGGAGATTGGCCAGCCCGTTCCTGATGGGGTACGTCTGAGCGTGCGCCTGACCCATCAACACCTTGCCAGTGCCATTGGCACCACTCGTGTAACCGTTACCCGGCTGTTGGGGCAGTTTCGTGAAGAAGGTCACTTGATCATTGATAGCCAGCGTCACATTGTACTGCCGAATCGCTCAAGCTTATAAAGTTAGAGCATCGGGGCTACTAACTGCCAGGTGCTAGCCCCCAGGCAAGAAAGCCGCAGCTAGTCTGAACCAAAGCGATAGCCTTTGCCATAAATCGTGTGAATCAGGGCGCTTTCTCCAGGTGCCTCGATTTTGCGGCGTAAAAGCCGAATCTGAGCTGCCAGAGCGTTGCTGGTGGGTGGGTTTGGTTCTTTTCCCCAGAGGTACTGATAGATTTGCTCGTGGCTGAGGATTTGGTTTGGGTGACCCATGAGGTAGTGCAATAGTTGGGTTTCCTTTTCTGATAGCTCTACTCTTCTGCCGTTACGGTAAGCACATTGGTTTGTTTCGTCTAGCTCTAGGTCAGCGTTTTGTAGATTCGCAGCCGCTACTTCTAGCGTTGAAGGCCGTCGCAACAGTGCTCTCACTCGCGCTAGTAATTCGCGTAGCTCGAAGGGTTTGATCAGGTAATCATCTGCTCCTGCATCGAGACCCTGCACCCGATCATCCACGGTATCTTTTGCCGTGAGAAACAGCACAGGGGTGCCCTGACGAAGCGATCGCACCCGGCGACAAATCTCTAAGCCGGTTTGGTAGGGGAGCATCCAATCCAAAATCAGCAAGTCATAGCTATGCTGCTGGGCCATTTGCCAACCGGTTTCCCCATCGTAAGCCACATCCACCTCATAGCCCTCCCGTTGCAGCACTCGGCTCAGCGGGGCTGCCATTTCAACCTCATCATCAACGAGTAAAATTCGCATGATGCCTATCCAAACTTTTGGCTTCCCTATTCGTTATTATGATGCTGCGACTGACCGCACTGTCGCTGTTTCATTAGGCTCTGCTACTTATGCTGACCGTTGCTCTACCAAAAGGCTCGTTGCTGGCCGACAGCATTCAGCGCTTTCAAGCGATCGGGCTAGATTTTAGCGCTCTCCTGGAACCTGGTAATCGCCAATTGCAGGTAACGGATCCTACCCAAACAGCCCGCGCTCTATTAGTGCGCAACTATGATGTGCCCGTGTATGTTGAATATGGCCAAGCCCAGCTAGGGGTGGTTGGCTACGACATTCTGCGAGAGAAAAGACCAAATGTCGCCCAGTTACTCGATTTAGGTTACGGGCATTGCCGTCTCTCTGTAGCCGTCAAACAAACCAGCTCCTATCACTCCGCTTTAGATCTTCCCATTTATGGGCGGGTGGCTTCTAAGTTTGTCAACTGCGCCCACGATTACTTCGAAAGTCTAGATCTGCCGGTTGAGATTGTGCCGCTCTATGGCTCGGTCGAATTAGGGCCGATTACTGGAATGTCAGAAGCCATTGTCGATCTCGTGGCAACGGGAACA
Source organism: uncultured Leptolyngbyaceae cyanobacterium (assembly GCA_938023035.1). Classification (GTDB taxonomy): domain Bacteria; phylum Cyanobacteriota; class Cyanobacteriia; order Leptolyngbyales; family Leptolyngbyaceae; genus DSRU01. The sequence continues at coordinate 36,534 of CALIDI010000002.1, forward strand.
ACGCTGCGAGAAAACGGTCTTGTGGAGACGGATACTTTGTTTGAGAGTACAGCGCGGCTGATTGCTCATCCTCTGAGTTATCGGCTGAATGTGGATAGCATTGCGGATTGGGTCGGTAAACTAGAAGCCGTGAGTTGAACTTTCTTAGAAACGAGAGTGACGACTCAGCTAGCCTACCCTGCGGGCGCAGCAGAGGCTGGGGGATAAGGGCGGTTCGGCACTTAGAGAATCGCTGAGGTCGTGATGAACGGGAATTCAGTCAAGTGGCTCACTGGCAAGGGTTAAGTTTTTACCTTGAAGACCTCACCTAGTCAAGGGGCGTTGATTGCCACCCGTCCGTACTGTAATTCAGTCCTTAAGCCTCTGCTTGTCAGGCATGTCTCAGCCTACCTGTCTGGAGTATGTATTTCTTGGTCAGTAGCATGAGACGATAAAACTCTCTGTAGAATGACATAGATTTACGCGTGGCTGTTCATAAATCACCCTTAATTGGTATTTCCTCTGCCACGTTGTTAGGCAGTATGGCAATAAGGTCTGGCACTGCCTCCTGAGGAGTCTTTGGTTTAGTAAATTGACTGTTGATTGTTTGCTGTGGAAGGCCCCCAAAGAGTTTTATCCAGTGCTGCTACTGGGGATGCAATTTGTTTGTTTGGTCGGCAGTCCGGTGAGGGGGCTAACAGAACCTGAGCGCAAAATACCCCTTGAAATCTCTGATGAAATGGCTACGTCGCAGGTGTTCACCTCTGATCAACCGGGGCAACCCAGTTTTGATCAAGTCGAGGGAGATGCTGCTCTGGGTAGCCCTTTTGAGCTATCGCCAGAGCCAGATCTCTCTGCTTCGGAGTTTTCATCAACCTCTTTGCCGACTGCGACAGGGCCGCAACCGCAGGAATTAGCACTGTTGCCCCCCATAGCAGCCTCCCTTGAAACCACAAACCGCACGGGTGCCATCAATTCGCCAATTACCCGGCGGCACAACTGGCAGGCTAACTCGACTCGTGCCATCGACTTAATGGCTCCGGCAACGAAACCCCAGTCTGCTTCAACCAAACAAATGAATGCTACAGTTAAATTCCGGTCTGTAGAGGAACCCCCAACGCCTTCCTGGGGAGCTATCGACGCTGACTTTGCCTTTTTGCCCCCTGCTCCGGCTAGAAGGGGTTCAACGATTCCCGATCCTGAACTGGGTGACTTTCTCGTTGAAGAGATTCCACCTGTATCACCACCGGCTAATCCTGCGGCTTCTCCCGATCAACCCGCCTGCGACTCGGAGCTAGGCTGCCTGCGCATTATCGAAGCTCCGCCGACCGTGCCGCCACCATCCCCCGCTCGCTCGCGTCGGGTATTTTTGTTTGGAGGCGTTAACTACACGCGCAACACGAATGTATTTGCTGGGGTAGACCCTGTTGATGATGGTTTCTTGCAAACAGGGGTATTGGTCTATGGCGTTCCTGCCATTGGCAAAAACACCTTTTTAGAGTTCACAGTTGCAAACAACTTTATTCGCTATTCCAACGAATCTCAGATTGACTATAACGAAACTTTTATCCAGGTGGGAATTTTGCATCGGCTTTCCCCTGAGATGCTGATGGGTTTGGGTTGGAGTAACCAGCAACTCTTTTTGGATAGCGATCAGATCCCTTCTTTAGACAAGGGATCTCGCTTCTTGAATGATCACTCGGTCAGACTAGAGGTGCGTCGTCAGGATCGGTTATCCCCTGGGCTAAACCTGAGTACCTACTATCGGTTTCAGTGGGCTTTCTCTGACCCTGAATTGCGTTCGAGGGTCATTAATGCCTTCTTTACAGGCTTAACCTATGACGTGCAGCCTAACCTCCAGGTTGGCGTTGACTACAACTTGGCTCTTACGACTTTTACAAACCAAGACCGCAATGACTTGTTTAACCAGGTATCGGCTCGTTTTACTTACACAATTTTTCGGAATACCCGCTTGGGTTTATTTGGTGGCTACAGCTTTGGGAAATCCTCTGACTCAAGGATTGACTTTAACGGCTTTGTTTTTGGGGTTGGGGTGAATATCCAAATTGGGCTGTTTTAAGCTCTGGTCGTTCTTTCAGCAACAAAACTCCAGTATGTCGGTTGGCTAAGGGGTAACGTTTGCTGGTCACCCTCACTCCACGAAGGTGACACTGATGTGTCTGTTTTCAATACTACCCCCCGCAATTTTCAGCGCTGTTGCCTTGACAAAATTGGGGGGGGATAGCGTCTAACCTACGCCAGTGAAGGGAGCACCATGGCTCCTAAAATACACAGTACACCTTTAACCAATAGCCAGAAGCGCGGATGGCTGGTAACATTCCATTTGCTGGCGCAGTCAAGCCGAACCAGATCAACCCAGGGCATGACTCCCCGCCGAAACCACCCCACGGCAGTGACTTCTTGGTTGATAAAGCTGTCGGCCTGGGATGCGCCAAATAGGAGATTGCCAATGGGGCCAAAGCGCGAGGCATAACGCAGGTAAATCATGCCTGTAGGGTCTTGCATCTTTAGGTCTGACCCGGCGATGTAACCTGCATCGCCTCGCCCGATGACTTGACCCACTAGTTTGACGGCACGGCCTCTGAGAGGGCTGGCGTAGGGGTCGGACATGAGAGTTAAAACATCTGTTGCGGGTGCCCGGTTAAAGTCGGGATACATAAATACCATCTTCAGCAGGGTTCCAATCCCTAGGCCCATGAGTCCTGCACCGATCGCACTGAGCAAGCTTCTAGTGGAAAGTTGGTCAATATCCTGGGTAAACCAGGTGATTGCTCCACCCAGGAGCAGGCCGATTCCCAATCCTAGCCAATCGGCCCACAGCATTAGTACGTCGGTCGTAAAATTACCGTAGAGTTTTCTACGATTCAACCGTTTGCCTTCGCGGATAACGTTGGCCATATCAAACTCGGCATCAATCCCCAACTGCTCGGCGTAGGTGCTGAGGGCGCGCACGCGCTTGCCCGTGAGGGGGTGGGTTGAGTTGAGTTCCATCCACCCAGCCCAGGGATTAAACATATCCCATAGAAAGACCTGCCCGACCCGGCGAGGTTCGGCAGCAACCCGATAGGCTGTGCCGGTTAAGCTCGCGGCACGGGGGTCGGCAATGCCCAGGGCGCGGGTTCCTTGGAGCACTTTGCTGGGTTCGGTATTGCGCCTGCCTTCTTCCATAATGCCGTAGGCGATTTTGACCAGCGATCGCGACAGTCCGTTAGGGTTACCGGTGACCTCAGCTGCAAAATGGTCTGCGTAGTACTCACGGGTACGAGAGAGATAGAGGAGCAAGTACTCACCCAAGATGTAAAAAATATAGGCGGCGATCGCAACCGTGCGGGCTTGTTCTTTGCCCTTGTCTAAGCTATCGCCAAGTTCCCGAATCCAAACATAGAGTAGGTAGGTCACCTGCACCAGGGTGGCAGCTAGGGTCATCACGGCAAAATCCCAATGGACAATATGCCCCAGCTCATGGGCATAGACGGTCGCAATTTCGCCGTCATCCAGATATTGAAACAAGCCACGACTCACCACCAGGCGCGCACTGTTAGGTAGAGAACCGTAGGTAAAGGCGGTGGGGTTGTTATCTTCGATTAACCCAAGTCGGGGTTGAGAAATTTTTTTCTGGTTGCAGACGGTTTGGATTACCCGGGCGGCTTCAGGGCTGTAGCGATTTACTTCGGCAATATCAATCCAGCGAGTGCCATACAGCCACCCTTGGAGGAAGTCCATCAGTATGGGAGCCAGGAAAAAAATCAGCGTATTAAAGGCAATAGTGAGGGCAACGGCAATCCCTAAGCCTAGGGTAGGGTTTTCATTTTCAACCATGAGCAGTAATGCCAGGGTTAACACCAGCACCATGCCGAATAGTAAAGAAAGGGTCACCCCAGAGGCTAGCGACAGGCTGGCGGCAACCCCTTTCATCCCAAGTTTGACGCCCTTTCGATTTGCCCGCCCTGCTTTGGGGATGGATGCCCCACCCAGGGGAGAAGTTTTGCTGATTGGCAATTTGCCCGTTTGAGCAGGTTTAGTGCTCTCAACCCTTTCTGGCTCCTTAACCGGGGCTTCCTCAGGGTTATGAACAGCCAGTGTTTCTGGGGCAAAGCGGTTGAGAAATTCTTTTGCCCAAATGCAGACATATTCCTTCTCGTGGTGTAAGAGAGTTTGTGCCAAGGCGATCGCCTGCGGCTTTTGGGCATTTTCTCGATAGGCTTTGACCAACCACATTTGAGCCTGGGCATAGTTTTTGTCGCTGGGGTCGGTACCCTGACAATAGGCTTCGAGATGGGTGACGGCGTCAGCAAACTTTTGCAGCTTGAGCGCCTGGTGACCAGCGTTGAGATGACGCTCTGATTCGGCCTTGGGCAAGTACTCTTGAGCTGCCGGAGCTGGCTGATCGAGCGGGTTTGACATCAGCATCGGCAACGTTTTTTCTGCCCAGGCTTGCACTTGGCTGACAGGAGCCTGTTGCATTTGCTGACAAAGCGCGATCGCTAGTTGACCCTGGCCGCTTTCTTGATAGGCCCGTACCAGCCACATTTGAGCCTGGTAGACGTCTTTCGTCGGCACTGCGGTCGTGGCCCGAGCCATTGACTCTAGCAATTGAATCGCCTCAGCGTAACGCCTTTGCTGCAGGGCTGCAATGCCCTGTTGGAGCGGACTATGTGAGCTTGTCATAATGCGAAAATCTCCATCCGGCTAGATTGTGCCAGGTAGGCTTTGATGGTTGAATAATCAGTAAATAAATCCTGTCCCAGTCCAGACCTCAAGATGTGGGGCAACAACAGGTTGCAAACTGGGCTTTGCTTAGACAACAGCTCCTGAATTCATACCAGGTGCTGCTCAAAAGAGCGTGCTCGAGAAGGCGTATCTCCGGAAAAGGGGGCAAGCTTGGTTGGAGAATTTGCGTCTTCCTCAACCGAATGCACTCAGCCGCAGGAAACTTGCCAGATAAATAGCTCAGATTTGGCATTTTGCCATGCTGGCACCAGCCTTTGAGTGAGCGCAAGCCGGTGAACCGTTTGAACCCAGTTAATGTTTAACTTCAGGGTGCCCGGATGATATTCCGGAACGTCATGACTGGCGTAAAGAAATACTTGTTATAGCGATCGCTAGGTTGCTGAATCCCTTTGGGTTTCAAGGGGGTATGGGGGTGCCGCCCCCGATCTAGGGGTGCTCTCTCTACACAGCGAGCTGGCTCTAATGGTTGCTACTCAGCGAAGGATTCAACAATTGATTCAACGTAATCAAGCGTCGCGATCGCAAGGATAATGTCGCGCCAGTTAGGCTTATGAGTTTCACCGATGCAAAGCACTTGATTTGCGGCGCAGACAACCCGGCCCCGACTTTTAGGATAGACCGCAATTGAGGGGTCGATTGCGCGCACTTGCCCCAAATGGGTTGCCCCCTGGGGAATGCAAAACTCGTAGCGCAGCGATCGCTGCGCATCATTAGCACCGACTAGACCCTCTGAATCGAGTTGATTTAGATCAAAACGAATTTTGCTTTGGGGAGAAACTTTTTCGGTTGACATAGCGATTTATCAGGAAAGGCTCGGTACTGAGTCGCAGACAAAGCCACCCTCGCTCAAGCAAGCGATGCATCCTGATTTAAGTGAAAGGATGTGTTTTAAGCTGGCGCTGTATTCGGCATACCGATCTCTACCCTAGCGAAGGTTTTCCTACTTGGGTTGAAAAGGTGTGAAGGTTCCGCCTAAACCCTCAACAATGGCCTGAGTATTGGCCACTAGCATTTTGTCATAGGTTTCTGCGCCAGACCCTGGCTCACCTAACCCATCGGCAAACAGTCGCCGCTCCGAAACGCGCACATTGGCTTCTCTGGCAACCGTTTCAATCAGTTTAGGATTGACTGTCTGCTCAGCAAAAATAGTGGGTACTTGAGTGGCGCGAATTTGCTCTACTAACTCTTTAATTCGAGCAGCACTTGGTTTCTCATTGGTACTGATGCCCTGCAAAGCCCCCTCGACAGGAATGCCATAGGCACTGCTAAAGTACCCCAAGGCATCGTGGGTGGTAATCAACTTCCGCTGATTGGCCGGGATTGTGGCAATTTGTGAGCGTATCCAGGCGTCTAGCTGTTGCAATTTCTGTTTGAGTTTTTGGGCATTGCGATCGTAGGTTTCAGCCTCAGTAGGGGCGATCTTTTTCAGGCTGGTGGCAATCGTTTCCGCCATCTTCATGCCATTTCTGGCATCCTGCCAAACATGGGGATCGGCAACCTTTTCTTCTATGTCTGCCTTGGCTTTATCCCCGTGGTCGTGATCATGACGATGGTTATGGTCGTGGTCATGATCAGAACGCTCTCCGTGCCCGTGATCATGGACTCCCATTAAGGGTTGAGTGACCGCCTGCTCGTGGACAGCAACCTTAGGAGCCTGGCTTGATGTCGCTTGCACTACTTTAATGAGATTTGGTTCAAAATCATAGCCACCGTACAGAACGAGATCAGCTTCTTCAATGGCTTTGCGATCGCCGGGAGTGGGTTGGTAAACATGGGGATCTTGCCCGGGGTTGCCAATACAGGTGAGCTGAACGGTTGCCTCCGCAATCCGTTTGGTCAGGTCACAAATGACACTGGTCGTTGCTACCACTTTGGGGGCATTGGTGCTGGCTACAGGGCTGGCAGTATCTGTAGCCGCACCCTGGGACTGGGTATCTTTTGGCGTAGCGCAGCTTGTCAGTACCCCGACCGCGAAACACAACACCGTGGTTTTCCAAGTTGGCTGAGAGCGCTGAGAAACGGCCATGATTTTTCCCTATCCTTCTGTTGTTTGGTGTAGTCTTGGTATGATAATCGTTCTTATTATTTATGAATGATAATCGTTATCATTTTAGGTTCCCATGTTAGAGGTTCAAGCGTTAGCTGTCAAATACCAAAGTGGTTTGGGGTTGGAGGATATTAGTTTCTCTGTCAAGCCGGGTCAACTAGTCGGTATTGTGGGGCCAAATGGGGCTGGCAAAAGTACGATGCTTAAGGCGATGCTGGGGCTGGTGCCCAAGGCCAGTGGTCGGGTGCATTACTGTACCTGTCCGCTGCACCGGCAATTGGAAAAGGTGGCCTATGTGCCGCAGCGATCGCAGATCGACTGGGATTACCCAATTACCGTTGGCCATGTGGTGTTGATGGGGCGGACAAGGCATTTGGGCTGGTTTCGCTCACCAGGAAAATCATCCCGGGCCATTGTCCAGGCTGCCCTCGAGCGGGTGGATTTATGGAGTTTGCGCGATCGTCGCATCGGAGAACTGTCGGGTGGCCAGCAACAACGGGTCTTTTTGGCGCGGGCACTGGCGCAGCAGGCCGATATTTTTTTGCTGGATGAACCGTTTACCGGTGTGGATACTGTCACAGAAGGAATTTTGTTTCAAATCTTTAGAGACTTGCGAGCGGCAGGCAAGATTCTGCTGATCAGCAGCCATGAATGGGGGCAGGCGCTTAACCAGCTAGATCGGTTGTTGTTACTGAATCAGCGGCTGATTGCGGATGGCTCCCCCGCTCAAGTGATGACTCCTAAAAACCTGGAGATGGCCTATGGTGTTGGACTACAAAATGTTGTGCGGGGCCATGACGTGGAGAATTTTTTCATTTGTTGAGTAGCCAATTTCCCAAAATGAATCGGTCAGTTTGCCGGAGACGTGGTTGAATGGGTGAGTTTTAATTCAGCCAGATTGATTAGGGGAACGTCCGTTGAAGTCATTGCCGGAGTTACAAGTTAAGATTCAAACCCAGCGAGTGCTGCACATTATTGATAGCTACGGTTTGAGAAATCCTGCATCGAAAACGTTTCAGTCCTATCTCAGCGAGATCTTAGCCACCTATCCGGGGGCAGTGGTTGAGTGGGCGATCGCCGAATTGCTGGTGGAAAACTGGCAGCATCTACCCATGGTGCGGGGAACTGCTTTTTTAACCCAGGTCGAACAAACCCTGCAACGCTGGTCTGACGAACACAACGGGGGTGTGAGCTGGCAGCCAACAGACTCATCGACGATGGCTCTTTCCTATCCCCACCTTCCCCGGGGCAGTCGGCTTGAACCAGCTCAGTTTTTTGCGATTACTGGGCTGACTCCACCGCTCGTTTGGGAAAATAGGGATGTGGGCCTTGCGAATTGATTGGCGTTGAGCCTATTCCACCACAACACGCCATTCATAGAGTTGATACATGACGCAGTGGTTTTTCACCAGCGGGTCCCTGGCGACAATGGCCTGGGCCGCCTCCATTGACTCGGCCTGAAACAGCATCATCCCGCCACCGTAGCAACTCCAATAGCCGGTTTTGGCCTGGTGCCCTGCGGCAATCAGATCCTGGACATAGGCCTTATGGGCGGGAACAAATTGGTCAAAGATTGGTTTATCGACAATCCCTTGTTCAATTTTGACAAACCAGGGCATGGTTTTCCTTCCTGCAAAATGCAACAGTGTCAGGATAAAGTCGGGCTTAGCTCTGATCAGAAAGCTCAAGAGCCGTGCGATTGACCCGATAGCCCAGGAGCTAGGAAAATAACGCCCTTTCCAATCCCCTGGAGTAGTGCCTTTGCACACGCACCGTGCTGAAACCAGAATTAAGCCGGGATCTGGCTGGCAACCGCCTAGGTCAGTTATGCTAGCAGTGGTTGAACCAAGCGCCCTTTGTCCCTGGTCTTGGTGGTTGCAGGGCTGGGGGCTGAAGACTTTAAGACTCTTCCTATTTTTTCCACCCTACACTGTTGCCTCCGACAAATCATCGCTTTTTTATCGCTTTGTTACCTGATGCTGTGATTCAAGCCTATGCCAACAGTATCAAGCAGCAATTTGCTGACAAATATGCTAGTCGAGCGGCCCTGCGATCGCCCCCCCACGTTACCCTGCAACCGCCTTTTCTTTGGGAGATGGCAAACTTACCGCACTTGACGCAATGTCTAGAAAACTTTGCTGCTCAATACTCTCCTGTCGTTTTGCGGCTATCGGGTTTCGGGGCGTTTCCACCACGGGTGATTTACTTGCAAGTTGAACGCACCCCTGAGCTAGTGCAACTCCAACAAGCCCTGACAAAGACTCTGGCCGACCAACTGGCGATCGCTGACCCTAGAGCCACCCATCGTCCTTTTATCCCCCATTTGACAGTTGGTTTTCGTGATTTAACTCGACAAAACTTTCACCTTGCCTGGGCCGAGTTTCAGGGCCAAACGGTGGAATTTACCTGCACCGTTTTTGATGTGACCTTGTTGGTACACACTGGCCAGACGTGGGAAGTTTTCCAGGCGTTTCCCTTGCAAACACCGTAAAATCCCATAAACAGCCATGATTGGTTGCGCTAGAACCCAGCGGAACTTTTAAGCGGTTCTCCTTTCCCTGTGGCATTCGTTTCTTCCTGCCTTTTCTCTATGTCCTATCCTCTTGCTGATTTATTGAGTGATCTATCCGATTTAGAGGTCATTACAGACCCCAGCCAAGTCGACAAGCTTTCTCAGGATTACTACAGCTTTAGCCCGGTGTTGCAAAGTCAGCTTGCCAATAAACGGGGAGATGTGGTGATTCGTCCGAGAAATGAAGCCGAGGTGCTCCGGGTTGCAAAGGCTTGCGTTACTCGCAAAATTCCGTTAACGGTGCGGGGCGCCGGCACTGGTAACTATGGCCAATGCGTCCCGCTGCAAGGGGGTGTCATTTTGGATTTAACCCGGATGCAGCAGATCAAATGGCTCAAGCCTGGCTTGGCCTGTGTAGAACCGGGGGTAAAGCTGGCTCAGATTGATAAACAGGCCCAGGAAATGGGTTGGGAGATTCGCCTGACCCCCTCTACTTACCGAACGGCTACAATTGGCGGGTTTATTGGCGGTGGGAGTGGTGGCATTGGCTCAATTACCTATGGACAAATTCGCGATCGCGGCAATCTGCTGGCTGTGCGAGTGGTCACAATGGAGGATGAACCGCGAATCATTGAGTTACAGGGCGAAGCAGTCTATCAGGTAGCCCATGCCTATGGCACCAATGGCATTATTACTGAGCTGACGATTCCGCTGGCACCAGCCTATGCCTGGGTCGAGGCGATCGCGACCTTTCCTGACTTTGTTACGGCTGCCCGGTTTGGCCAGGCGTTGGGCGACAGCGATGGCCTGGTTAAAAAACTCATTAGTGTAATGGCTGACCCTATTCCCACCTTTTTCACCGCCCTGCGACCATATATTCCGACGGGATATGCCTGCGCCTTACTCATGGTGGCCGAAAATTGCTGGCAGCCCCTAGAAGAATTGGTTCAAGTATGGAACGGCTCTGTAACGTACCGCAAACCAGCGGCTGAAGCAGGAAAAGGGCCGCTCCTGCTGGAATACACCTGGAACCACACCACACTGCATGCCCGTAGTGCGGATCCCAGCCTTACCTACCTCCAGACTCTCTACCCGGAAGATCGGGAGCTGAAGCTGGTTGAGCATCTCTACCATCATTTTGGCACCGAGGTAATGATGCATCTAGAGTTTTTGCGGGTGAGCGGGTCTACCCGTGCTGCCGGGTTACAAGTGGTGCGCTATACCACTGAAGCACGACTCAACCAAATTATTGACTATCATGAAGAGCACGGAGCCTATATCTTTAACCCCCATACTTACATTCTGGAAGATGGAGGGCGCAAGGTGATTGACCAAATGCAGGTTAATTTTAAGGCGAAGGTAGACCCCTACGGTTTACTCAATCCGGGGAAAATGCGGGGCTGGTTTGACCACTCTGCGCTTTCAAGTTAAGCGCCGGAATCGCCCCCCGTTGGCAAAGCCTGCTAAGCAAGGATTTGCGGTTTTCCCCAGGGTTCGCTGGCGAGTTACCGTTCCTCTACGCGATCGCCTGCAAGTCTCCAAAAAATTCCGCTAACTCGGTTGGTATGACTACTTCATTGAGCTGCTGCGGGGGCCATAACACCTCCAGCACCAGCAACTGCTCTGGCTGCATTTGCAAAATCCGCTGAAGTTTGCCCTCAAATGCTGCCGCTGTCAACAGGGAGGTCGATGATAGCGGTGCCGCCTGGGTAGCCAATGGCAGCGTGATCACCAGATAACCAGACCGACCCGAAGGGGCAGAGGGCAGCGGCTTCGCCTGCTGCTGTACAACACCTGCCACATTAGGTTAATGTTTCTGCGCTAAACTTGGCCCGCTCCCGCAGTAAAAGCTGGTCAAACAGATCTTCGGCGGCATCTGGAGAGTCTACCGTCTGAGAACAGGCACGATAGTGAGTCCAGGCGTGACGATAAGTGAGGAGTTGCCGAGTCACCAGTTGAAGGAACTCAAATACCCCCTCAGCCTCGCCCGTGTTGGTATCAAGCGTTAACTCTGTCAAGGCAGACTGAAGGGGAGTAGCTTCCGCCTCCAAAGCAATCTGGAAGAGGCTGACAGTGATTGGCCCATCGCCAAACACACCATTTTCTTCAGACCAGGATTCAGAAGATAATGGCTCAGATTCCATGGGGGCGATTCTCCAAACAGAGGCTAAAGCTGCACCATGTCGGGATATTGCGCTAGTAACTCGTCATAGGTAAGGGTATCGCCAGCGTTTTGAGGCGTCCATATCACCTCAAATACCTTGAGATATTCAGAGGGAATGGAGGCCAGCTTTTGCAGGGCTTGCTGCAACTCTTGCACGCTGTGGATTGGCTCGAAAATGGGGCGATCGTGGGCTGTTCCCACCAACAGAGTCACCACAATGTAGGAGGCTGGCCCCTGCTCCGCATTAGGATTAAAGGCTTTACTCAGCTTGCGCCCACCTACATTTGTCAGGGTTTCAACGGTGTATTTGCTCCGCTCTGCGACCGATAGTTTGCTAAACAGCGTATCTGCTTTGTCAAAGCCTTTGACAGTTTCTGAAGAAACCAACGCATGGGACCAGTTCTCGGGGCTGCGCAGCAGTGATAAAATAGATTCTTGCATCAGTTGGGTGAGGCCTTGGGCAGTCCCCGTGTCAAGCACATCAGCCAGTTGATTTAACTCTGTCTGGATATGCCGAGCCTGGGCCAACAGGGCCACTTGCACTTTACTAATGGTAAAACTGTCGTTATCAAGCTCATTTGAGCCAGTCGCGCCCCCTGCCCCCCTGCCTAGGGCACGCATGAAAGCTAATACTATGGGCATCCCGACGCTACCTAAAAGTAATAAGATAACTAGCCCAACAATCCATCCACTACCATCATGGGTTACTGTGGTCGTGGGGTAAGGGGCCGTCCGGTACCCCCCATTGGGATAGTAGACAGGTGGTGGCCCAACTGGTACTGGGACAACAACAGGGCCGCCACCGCCGTAGGACGGACGACTAGGGCTAGTGGGACGACTTGGCGTTGTCGAGCGACTAGGGCTACTGGGGCGACTGGGGCTAGAACGAAACGAACCCCCACCAGCACGTCCGCCGCTGCGTTGTGCCCATGCTGCTGAGCCAACACGAAGCTGTACCCCTTCAAAGCCTTCAAAGGAAAGGGGTGACATGTTAGGTTCCTGAAGGCTAAGGGTGCTGGTAGCTAGGGTGCTGACAGCGATCGCACAAAAGCGCCAAAAAGAAGAAAAGGCCATAGTAATTTGAGGTGAATATATTCAGCCAAGACTAACTCCAGCTTGAAACTGGCAATTTCCTAAAAACAAACTTCTCTGGATCTGGACAGGTTGCAGCCGTGCATGGTAGCCAATCTAGGGCACACCCCTCATTCTAACCAAGTCGTCAACCGGAACATTGCGGACATCACAGGATGTAATGATGGGAAAACGCCCCCTTCCCCCATCTGCTCCCTTACTTCTGCACTCCCACCTATGCTTCTACTCCGCTACTCCGCCATGCTGCTGCGATCGCGCTAACCACTGCTGATACAAGTCAGGGCGACGCTCACGGGTGCGCTGCAACTGCTGCTGTTGCCGCCATTGGGCGATCGCCGCATGATTCCCTGATAACAGCACCTCTGGCACAGCCCATTCACGAAATACTGGCGGACGGGTGTACTGGGGATAGTCAAGCAGCCCATCTTCAAAACTTTCTGCTTTCAGAGAAGCCTCTTTACCAACGGTTCCAGGAAGCAACCGAGTCACCCCATTAATCAGGGTTAAGGCCGGAATTTCACCACACGTCAGGACAAAGTCCCCCAGGGAGATTTCCCGCGTCACCAGATGCAAAATCCGTTCATCAACCCCTTCATAATGTCCACAAATAATGACGAGTTGTTGACATTCTCGGGCAAAGGCTTGAAAGATCCCCTGGCTCATGGTTTCTCCCTGGGGTGTCATTAGCAATACCTGGCGTGAGGGCAATACTGGCAAGGATTCCACGGCGGCAAAAAGGGGTTCGGGTTTGAGCAACATCCCGACTCCGCCACCATAGGGTTCGTCATCCACGCGATGATGTTTATCGGTCGTAAAATCGCGGGGATTGGTCAGGTAAACTGTCGCAATCCCCTTTTTCAGAGCTTTACCTAAAAGACCCGATTGCAAGGGAGACTCAAAAAAGTCAGGAAACAGTGTAATGACATCAAAGCGCATGCACTCAAAAATATTAAGAATTCTTTTCGAGAGGTGTATCCGATGATTTCAGAATCTGCGATGATCTCAAGCAGAAGACTGTTAGGAATAGCAGTCTCTAACTATATAATGATTCGGACGTGTGCATGGTTGTCATAACGTCTACAACCCTGTGACGTTAGCCTATGCCTCTGCCTTGGTTCTATCCTCATGAAATGCAGTGGTCAGGTAAATTAAAAATGAGCAGGAGTAGCGTCTCTACCTCAGTCATTCGCTGGCTGGAACGACTTTTACACATCCCAACAGAGGGGATGCCTGCGCCACATTTAGAGAATCAGTCTGTTGGAGAGAAGATGCCCCAGTCAACCAAGACCGCAATCCTGATTATTGGAGGAGCGGAGGACAAGGTGCATGGACGTGAGATCCTGTATAACTTTTTTGGTCGTGCTGGCTCGACGAATGCTCGCATTGCAGTCATCCCTTCGGCTTCTCGTGAGCCTGCCATTATTGGCGATCGCTACCGCACCATCTTTGAAGATATGGGTGCCAAGGGGATTGAGGTTTTAGACATTCAGGATCGAGATCAGTGTGACGATGCCCTGATGCAAAACTACGTGGAAAACTGTACCGGTGTTTTTATGACCGGCGGTGACCAGTTGCGTCTCTGTAGTCTACTGGCTGACACGCCAGTGATGAATATTATCCGCTCGCGCGCCCAAAAGGGCGAAATCGCCCTTGCTGGAACCAGTGCTGGCGCTGCGGTTATGGGGCATTTCATGATTGCGGGGGGTGGGAGTGGAGAATCCCCCAACCGCTCTCTTGTAGACATGACGACAGGCCTCGGCATTGTGCCCGAATTAATTGTGGATCAGCACTTCCACAATCGCAATCGGATGGCCCGGTTGCTCAGTGCGGTGGCTGCCCACCCTGATCGCATTGGCATTGGTATTGATGAAGACACCTGTGCCATGTTTGAAGGTGATGGGCTGTTTCAGGTGATTGGGCGGGGTGCGGTGACGATTGTTGACCCAACCGATTTATCTCATAGCAACTATGCGGATACTGGCGCCACTGATCCGATTAGTCTTTGTAACCTTAGGCTACACATTTTGTGCCACGGAGACCGCTATGATTTGCGTAAGCGTAAGCCTCTAGGGAGCGATCGCACTCTTTCCTAGATTTTGCGGATGGGTGTCAAACGGTTGAATTTGAGGCCATCTTATCTAGTTCATGCTGAATCCGTTAGCCTTAGAAAAAGTACCTGTTTCGGCTAGAAATTGTTCAATCTGAACAGTTGGTTTCATCCCAGGCACTTGAAACTAGGGTGTTATTTTCTAATTTACCCTCTCCAGACCAGCCATCTATCCCCGCATTTGAGGTCGGGATCTTTCGGATAATGCTATGAGAATACTGAAAGTACAAACACTCCGAGGTCCGAATTATTGGAGCATTCGACGCAAAAAGTTGATCGTCATGCGCCTGAACTTAGAAGAGCTAGCCGATCAGCCCTCCAACCAAATTCCTGGCTTTTATGACGGGTTGCGCCAGGTGTTGCCCAGTTTAATTGAGCACTTTTGTTCACCAGGGTGTCGAGGTGGGTTTCTCAGTCGCGTTGAAGAAGGCACCATGATGGGCCACATTGTTGAACATGTTGCCCTGGAATTGCAGACCTTAGCTGGCATGGATGTCGGCTTTGGGCGGACTCGCGAAACCGCTACGCCCGGTATTTACCAGGTTGTCTATGAATACATTGATGAGCAAGCGGGCCGCTACGCTGGGCGAGCTGCTGTTAGACTGTGCCAGAGCATTGTAGACACAGGTACTTACCCTCGTGATGAGCTGGAGCAAGATCTCCATGATTTGCAGGAGCTACGGGCCGCCGCTTCTCTTGGCCCAAGTACCGAGGCAATTGTCAAAGAGGCTGAGGCGAGGGGCATCCCCTGGACCCAATTGAGTAGTCGTGCCATGATTCAGTTGGGGTATGGCGTACACCAGAAACGAATTCAGGCAACTCAAACCAACTATACGGGCATCTTGGCGCTGGAGCTAGCCTGTGATAAGGAGGGAACCAAACGCATTCTCGGAGAAGCGGGGGTGCCGGTACCTAGAGGTGCGGTGATTTCCTACCTGGATGAATTGGAGGAAGCGATCGCCGATGTTGGTGGCTACCCAATCGTGATTAAGCCGCTGGATGGTAACCACGGACGGGGTATCACCATCAATATCACCTCCTGGGAAGAAGCAGAGGCTGCCTACGACGCTGCTCGTGAGGTTTCCCGTGATGTCATTGTTGAACGTTTCTACCAGGGCAGAGACCATCGAGTTTTGGTGGTAAACAACAAGGTCGTTGCCGTTGCTGAGCGCGTCCCCGCCCACGTAGTCGGAGATGGTCGTTCCACGATTGAGGAACTGATTGAACAGACCAACCGAGACCCCCGACGTGGCGAAGGTCACGCGAACGTGTTGACCAAAATCGTGATGGATCGCACCAGTTGGCAACTGTTAGAGAAGCAAGGTTACACCATCAACACCGTCCTACCGAAAGAGGCCGTCTGCTATCTCAGAGCCACTGCAAACCTGAGTACAGGAGGCATTGCCGTGGATCGCACGGACGAGATCCATCCTGAAAACGTTTGGTTGGCCGAGCGCATCGTCAAAATTATTGGGCTGGATATTGCTGGCATTGACATTGTTACTTCTGACATTTCTAAGCCTCTACGAGAAGTGGATGGGGTTGTGGTTGAGGTCAATGCGGCACCCGGTTTTCGCATGCATTTCAGTCCCAGTGTTGGCATTCCCCGCAATGTGGCCGAGCCAGTGATTGATATGCTGTTTCCGCCGGGTGCTCCCAGTCGAGTCCCTATCATTGCGATTACCGGCACCAATGGCAAAACCACCACCACCCGCCTGATTGCTCATATCTTTAAGCAAACGGGTCAGGTGATTGGTTACACCACCACCGATGGCACCTATATTGGAGACTACCTGGTCGAACCAGGGGATAATACTGGCCCCCAAAGCGCTAATTTGATCTTGCAAGACCCAATGGTTGAGGTGGCCGTGCTGGAAAGTGCCCGTGGTGGCATTCTCCGCTCAGGGCTTGCGTTTGATACCTGTGATGTCGGTGTCGTGTTGAATGTTGCTGCCGATCACCTGGGGCTAGGAGACATTAATACGATTGAGCAAATGGCCCGGGTGAAAAGTGTGGTGGCGGAATCAGTGATGCCAAAGGGCTATGCCGTTCTAAATGCAGATGACCCACTTGTGGTAGAGATGGCCAGTCGGGTAAAGGCTCAGGTTGCTTATTTTTCCATGCAGCCAGATAACCCGATTGTGCAAGCCCATACTCAACAGGGTGGTCTGGCGGCTGTCTACGAGAATGGTTATCTTTCCATTTTGAAAGGAGACTGGACGCTACGCATTGAGCAGGCGGTCAATGTGCCTTTAACGCTGGCAGGGCGTGCCCCTTTTATGATTGCTAATGCTCTGGCGGCGAGTCTGGCAGCCTTTGCCCAGGGGGTGCGAATTGAGGACATTCGAGCGGCTCTTGCAACGTTCCGGGCCTCTACCAATCAGACTCCGGGGCGGATGAATCTGGTGGATTTGGGTCAGTTTCATGCGTTAGTTGATTATGCCCATAACCCCCATAGCTACGAGGCTTTGGGTGGGTTTGTCCGTAACTGGCCAGGGGAAAGAATTGGAGTCGTTGGCGGCCCTGGCGATCGCCGGGATGAAGACTTTGTCACCCTGGGACGGTTGTCAGCCCAGATGTTTGATCGCATTCTGGTGAAAGAAGATGATGACACGCGTGGTAGACCCCGGGGAGATGCGGCTCGCTTAATTGCAGAAGGTATTGAAGCGGCCAATCGCAACTTCCCCTACGAAGTCATTTTGGACGAAACAACAGCCATCACGACTGCTTTGAATTCTGCCTCTCTCAATAGCTTAGTGGTGATTTTGCCGGAGAGTGTGAATCGGGCTATTCAACTGATTGAAGCGCGCCGCCCTTCAGATACGGGAAAAAATGGGGGGCATGATGTAGCCGCGATCGCAACGCCGCCATCACCGCCTCTACCAACTGAACCAACCACTGAGGCATACCCCTCCGACCGGAAACCCCTTGCAGCCGAAGCCATTGACTCCGTTGACTACGTCAGTCGTGTCCTAGGCAGCTAAGGATTCATTCGTGGGTAAACATTAGAGAGTAAGGAGGGTGCAGTTGCAGCCTCCTTTTTTGTCAAGACCTTCTGCTAGGGCGATTAAAGGCAGCTTCCAGCGATCTACACCTGAACCCCTTGAATCACCAGGAAGCATTAAGTGCATGACTTCAGAGTTCTCACGTTTCTTCCAAGCCTGCTCTCGGTCGTCCTATTTCTTAAAGAATGGAGAATCATCAGGCGTTCCCAGCAGCTTTTCAGCAACCGTTCACCAGCTCGACATTACTTTTTCTGCCTTATCCAGAAGCAATCGTCCAGACACTTTGGCACCGCACTGCCCTCATTTTCCTCGCTTGAATGCCCATCACGACGACCCTGCTGCGTACACCCTACAGTCTTCTCCCAAGTGTGGGAGCAAAAGAGCCACATGCAAAGTCCCTTTCCCTCTTGAGAGAGATTGCGAGTGAGGATCAAAGCTAACAGTGTGGCAAGCCTCTTTCCTCTCTTCTCTTTCCTCATTTCGGGCGAGGGCTAAAGCTGACGACGTGGCCAGGGGTTTCAGCATTTCCACAAAAACTGTCCGAAGTATTGATTGAGAGGCACTAGCATTTTCACAACATCCGTTCTGGAACGGCTTCGCTGGGCTATCACCCGACTAACCCATCAAACATCCTCCCAATCAATCACCTTAAACCATCACCTATGCCTGAGTGTCCTCTTCCTGTTCAACGCCATCAATGGGCTTATCCATTTCATCCTTAAAGCCCCGCAGAGTTTTACCTAACGTATTACCCAGCTCAGGAATTTTCTTAGGGCCAAAAATCAAAATTGCCACCACCAAGATAATGACAACCTCTGTCCAACCAAGTCCAAACATGACCATCCCCTCGTCGATCTACCTCCTCACTATAGGGGAGCAATTAAATTCTGAATATCCAGATCTCTCATCTTTCAAAACAAGCGTCAGAATATCCGCAGAAGGGTTGTAAATTTGTGTAAAGTTTGTCAGTGCGCCTAAACCTCTAGGGCAAGATAGGGTGGCTCTATTAAGGTTCGGGACAATGACGGATCCGGGTAACACTTTTCAGGAAGCTCAACGCATCACTCCAGGTCTGACTCCTCAGGTATTTCGTGACTCGGTTCAGTTTGGAGACGAAGACTTCTACACCTTTAGCGTGTCGCGCACTAGTAGTTTGCAACTAGTGCTGAGTGGTTTGAATGGCGACGCCAACGTTGAAATTTATCGGCAAGTTTCGCCCCTTAATAATCAGCTCTACACTGACCCGAACAACATTCAGGCGGTTTCTCAGAACGGGGGAAGTTTGCCTGAGCTGATTAGCGTTGAATTGCAGCCAGGTACCTACTTCGTGAGAGTGCTTCCCGGGCCTGCGGTAGACCCCACTGACCTTCCCGGTACGACTCCTCAAACAAGCTATAACCTGTCAATTGCCGTTGATAATGGGTTGCGCTCCGATCTGGTGTGGCGTAACTACAGCACAGGGCAAAACGTCTCCTGGTTGGTTGAAGGCGCTCAATTGCAAAGCATTGCGACGCTCAACTCTGCGTTTATTCTCAGTTATCAGATTCAGGCGACAGGCGATTTTAATGGGGACAGTCAAGCCGATATCGTGTGGCGCAATGTCGCCACTGGTGAAAATGTTATCTGGTTGATGAACGGAACCACCCTGACTCAAATTGCCGCTCTGCCAACGGTTCCCAATCTTAACTGGCAAATTGCTGGTGCTGGTGACTTTAACAATGATGGTCGTACTGACATCGTATGGCGGAATTATGCCACCGGCGAGAACATTGTTTGGCTCATGGATATTGTAGGTGGGCAACCGGTTCGGGCCAGTAATGCGGTCTTGCCCTTTGAGCCAAACTTAGGGCTGCGAATTCAAGGCGTTGGTGACTTTAATGGAGACGGCAGACCTGATTTGCTATGGCGTGGCCCGGCAGGGCCTGCGGCTCCCAACGGTACTGTGTTTGCCTGGTTCATGAATGGGGTTAACCGGATTGGTGACAATGTCAGAATTTTAGAGCCAGCCACCCCAACCTTTCAGATCCAGGGGACGGGAGACTTTAACGGAGATGGATTGACAGACATCTTTTGGCGAGATGTTCAAACGGGGGCAAACGAATTCTGGTTAATGGATGGGGTGCAGCGCCAAGCCGTTGTGCCAACCGCTACTGTTCTGCCAGTCTGGCAAGCGACGGCTCCGTTTAACCGCCAAGTTGAAATTGATCTGGCTGATTTTGCGGGGAACACTCAGGCAACCCCCTTTCAGATTGGTATTTTGAATGGGAATGGTGTGTTCACTGGGTCGGTTGGTGAAGATGACACCAACGACTACTATCGGTTTTCCTTGGGGAGTGTGTCACAACTCAACATTGCCTTGCAAGGCATTGGTGGCCCCACCTTAAGTGGAGATTTAGACCTGCAACTTTTGACGGATGGTGGCGCGATTATTGAAGAGTGCTTAAGCGTTGGCCCAACTGGCGAGACGATTAGTAGCTTGCAGTTATCCGCAGGTAATTATTTGATTCGGGTTTTCCCGAAACCGGGTGAGAGTAGCCTTTATCGTTTAGCGATTAATGTCAATAGCTTTCCTGTGACGGTCAGCACAGGGCCATTAATTGTTTCGGAAGGGGCTGCCGCTACGATTGACAACAGCCTGCTGCTGATAACAGATGATAATGATTTCCCCTCCCAAATCACCTACAGCGTTGTTGCTTTACCCGATCATGGAGAGCTACTCCTAGGTGGCTCTGCGCTTGTGAGTGGTGGTGTTTTCACTCAGGCGGACGTTAATAGTGGACGGCTCAGCTATCGCAATGGCGGCAGTGAAGCCCCTCTGGATCGGTTTATCTTTACCGTGCGAGATAGTGGTACCCCCGTTGGTACGATCGCCGAAACAACCTTCTCGATTGGCATTATTCCCGTTAATGACCCGCCTACGCTGACGCTAAACACCGGGGCGACCGTGAATGAAGGGGCTGTGATTCCAATTGTTGGTGCTGCTTTAGGGGGGGCAGACGTTGAACAAGGCCCAGCCCAGTTGATTTACACCCTGGAGCAATTACCTCAAAACGGTACTTTAACCCTCAATCTGCAACCAATTACGGCAATAGGGGCCACCTTTACTCAAGCTGACATTAATAGTAATGCCTTGCTCTACAGCCACAATGGCACTGAGACCCTGAGCGACAGTTTTGTCTTTAACCTAACCGATGGAGCGGGAGGAACGGCTCTGCCCACGCCATCCACGTTTAGCTTGACAGTAAATCCTGTCAATGATGCTCCGGTTTTGCTGACTAATACTGGCTTTTCTGTCGATGAAGATGCGACTCGAGCTATTACACCGGCAGTGCTGCGAACTTCGGATGCAGAGCTATCTCCCATTCCAGGCGGTAATGACCAGATTATCTATCGCCTTACCCTTGCTCCCACTAATGGAATCCTGGAAAAAGATGGCACCGGGCCGCTGGGTGTAGGTAGCTTCTTTACCCAGGCTGATATCGACAATGGCCGCTTGATTTACACCCAAGATGGCTCGCGGGAGGCCAATAGCGATCGCTTTTCCTTCACGATTGAAGATGATCAAGCGCTGCCAGCGGTCGGCGGCCCCTTCACCTTCAACATTGCCATTAACCCCATCAATACTCCGCCCCGCGTCACGCTGAGTGCCGGTATCACAGTAGACGAAGGTGGTTCTACCGCCATTGATGCCACCGTTCTAGGTGCTAGCGACCCCGACGGCCCCCGCCCAATCACTTATACCCTAGTAGATTTACCCAATACAGGGCAATTAGTTCTAGGAGCAACCACCCTTGGCGCAGGGGGGAGTTTCACCCAAACCGATCTGAATAACGGCTTACTAACCTACATCCATAATGGTGCTGAACCCGCCTCTGCACCGGCTAATACGGATCGCTTTACCTTCCGGGTTGCCGATGCCGAAGGCGCAACCTCTGCCCTAACCGGCTTTACCCTGACCGTAAACGAAGTCAACGATGCGCCGACATTAACCATTCCAGAAGCACAAAGCTTAGACGAGGATACCCAGATTCGATTTAGTGGTAGCCGGGCCATTACTGTCAGTGACCCCGATAGCCCGGATATTACCCTGACAATCACCGCAACGAATGGCACAGGGGTTGTCTCCGTCTCCGGTATCGCCCCTAGCAACACTATTACCTTTAATGGGAGTGCTGCGAATCTAACAACCCGGCTGAATACCCTTGTTTATCGTCCCGACCCCAATTACTTTGGGCCTGAATCAATCACGATTATCGCCAATGATGGTGAAGGCGGGATTACCCAAAACACCATTAATTTGACCGTACAGCCGGTTAACGACCCGCCCACGCTGACATTACCGGCGGGGACTCAGACGGTTCTCGAAGATACACCCTTGATTCTCAGCATTACGACTGATGATATTGATGCAGGCACTAGCACCGTGCGGGCGATTTTGAGTGCTCTCAATGGCACCCTGACCCTTAACCCAGGGGCGGCTGTTACGGTGGTAGGAGGAGCCGATGGCTCAGGTAACTTGACCATTGAGGGGACAATTGATCAAATTTCCCTGGCCCTTGCCGCCTTGACCTATCAGGGAAATCCCGACTACTTTGGCGCTGATCAGGTCACCATCCGGGTCGATGACCAGGGTGCCACGGGTGCTCCTGGCCCACGTTTTGTCGAAGGCACGATTCCAATTACAGTGACGCCAGTGAATGATCCGCCTTCCTTTGTCGGTGGGCCAAATATTATAGTTGATGAAGCCAATAGCACGAATGCGGCTAAGACCTTCCCAGCTTGGGCAACCCAGCTTTCGAGGGGGGCTGCGAATGAAAGTAGCCAAACTCTGTTCTTTGACACACTCAATGTGTCGAATCCCTCTATCTTCGCAACCGGTGGGCAGCCCAGGGTAGACCCGAATACTGGAAATCTTACCTTTACTCTGTTACCGGATGCCTTTGGCACCACTGAGGTGACGATTCGTCTGCGTGACTCTGGGCCAGCAATCCCCCCCCCGAATGACAATACGTCTGAGGACTTTACGTTCACAATCACCGTCAATTCGGTGAATGACCCGCCCTTCTTTAATATTCCGAACCGGACGATTCAAGGGTTGGAAGATACACCCTTTAGCGGGCTATTGGCGACTCAGATTCGCCCCGGGCCTAATCTGCCTCCTGCTTCTCCCTTTAGTGAGTCGGAGCAGGTGTTGACTTTCATCATCGATTCCAACACGAATCCGGGCTTGTTTGAGGTGGGGCCTGCGATCGCCCCCAACGGCACCCTCTCCTTTACTCCTGCCCAGAATGCCAATGGTCAGGCCATCTTGACAGTACGCCTGCAAGACAACGGTGGCATTGAAAACGATGGGGTCGATACTTCAGCTTTGCAGACCTTTACGATTAATGTCCAGGCGGTGAATGATGCACCAGTGCTGACAATCCCGGCCACGCCCTTTACGGTCGATGAAGATCAGTTGCTGAATATTACTGGGGTTAGTGTTGAGGATGTGGATGCGGGGAATGGCATTATTGAAGTCACCCTGACCGCTCAAGGCCCTGGTGGAGCCGCGAATGCTGGTAACATCACGATCACGAACCCTGCCGGAGCCACCGTCAGTGGGAACTCGACGGCAAGCGTCAGATTAACGGGCACCCTGGCCCAAATCAATGCCGCCTTGGGTAGCTTCAACTACCTCAATCGGTTAAACATTAACGGTGAAGAGCGTATTGTGATTCGCGTTGATGACCGAGGTAACACCGGTGGCCCTGCTCAGACCGATATTGGCACCCTGACGATCAATGTCATTTCCATTAACGATCCACCGACGCTGACCATTTCTAACATCGTGCGATCGCCCCTGGAAGATACAGTCTTTAACCTGACGGGGATTACGCTCACTGATGTTGATGCAGGGAATAACCTCATGCAGGTCACCCTCTCTACCCTACAACCGGGCGGACGCCTATTCTTTGCGAATACAACCAACCTGACCGCGATCGAAGGTGACATTGTCAACGGTTCTGAACGGCTAGTGGTGCAGGGTACCGTCAACGCCTTTAGGGCTACGGGCTTACCCAGCTTACGCTACCAAGGTGCGCCTAACTTCAATGGCCCCGACGAAGTGCTGATTGAGGTGAATGACCTAGGGAACGTTGGCAATGGTGGGCCAGGGATTGTCACCGGAGTTGTCAGTTTGAACGTGCAGGCTGTTAACGACTTGCCAGAGCTGACCCTGCCAGCTGGCCCAATTGAGGTAAATGAAGATACTCTGCTGAACTTTACTGGAGTGAATTCTATCTTCTTGACCGATGTAGATTCAGGCGATACACCCATTCGCCTCAGTCTGCGGGCCAACAACGGTAGCCTCAATTTAGACACGACTGGTTTGACCCTGATCAATGGCCTCAACAATTCCCCCGCGGCGACCTACGAGGCCCCCGTTGAAACCCTGATTAACGCCCTAGCTACACTCACCTACTTACCAAATCTCAACTACTTTGGCGCCGATGTTTTAACCATCACCGCGAATGACCGAGGGGCTACAGGTTTGCCGGGTGGAGCAGGCATTAACATAACCCGAAGCGTGAATATTAGCGTATTGGCCGTTGATGACCCGCCAGTGCTGCTGCGTAATAATACCCTGCTGGTGAACGAAGGGGCCTTAGCCCAAGTGATTCCCACAGGATTGCTGGATGCTACCGATGTCGATGGGCCACTACCCACCTTCCGGGTGGAAAGCCTCCCAACTAACGGTACTTTGCTGATTAATAGTGTCGCTGCAACTGTGGGAGCCACCTTCACACGCACTCAACTGCAAGGCAATCAGATTCGCTACACCCATAACGGTAGTGAAACCACGTCAGATAGCTTTGGGTTTACGCTGGTAGGCGACCCAACCGCAGGAACGCGCACCTTCAACATCACAGTGAATCCGATTAATGATCCCCCGGTATTAACGCTGAACAACCCCTTAACGGTTAATGAGAATAACTCTGGAACAGTTGTTGGCAATCTGCGCGACCTGTTAGGCGTCAGTGACCCCGACAGCAACGCCAGTCAGATTCGCTATGTGCTGCAAGCCGTACCGAGCAGCGGTACGCTTAGCCGGTTTGGGCCTCTCACCGTCGGCTCTAGCTTTACCCAAGCGGATATCAACTCTGGAAATGTGACCTACCGCCACAATGGTAGTGAGACAACCAGCGATAGCTTTGTCTTCCGTGTGGTGGATGATGCTGGCAATACCACGGGTTCAACGGTATTTAGCATCAACATTAACCCCATCAATGACCCGCCTGTCATTGTTTCTAATGGGCCAATCACCTTAGCAGAAGGAGCGATTACCTCGATTGGTGCGACTCGGTTGTTGACCACTGACCCAGAAAATCAAACCCCGGTGACTTACACCCTGCGATCCGTGCCTCTGAATGGGCAACTGTTGCTGAATGGCACAACCGTGTTGACTGTGGGGAGTACCTTTACTCAGGGTAATATCAACTCTGGGCAACTCTCTTATCGTCACGATGGCTCTGAGACAACTGCCGATGGCTTTGACTTTGAAGTGGCTGATACGCCTTTACCTGCTGGCCCACCGTTAATTAGAACAGGCCGCTTCAATATTGTGGTGACACCAGTTAATGATCCACCGATTTTGCTCACGCCTAATCCCAGTTTCACGATTGAGGGCGGTGTGGAATCGCAAACCATAATTGGAGCAGACCTCCTCCAGGTGACTGATGTTGACAATTCCCCCAATGAGATCACCTTTACCCTGCTAACCGCTCCAACGGTTGGGCAATTGCGCCTGAATGGGTTGGCTTTAGCCCAGGGCGGGCGGTTTACCCAGGCGGATATTTTTGCTGGTAATCTGACCTACTTCTACGATGGCGTGGGTGCACCGGGTAGTGATTCCTTCCGCTTTAGTGCGGATGACGGTGCGGGTGGAACTGTGGCAACGACGTTCTTTAATATCTTCTTCGCTTATAGCGACTAGCCGGCTAAGGCATCAGTCTGGCTAGCCTCACCCCTTGCTTGAATGTCCGTTAGGGCTATACCCCGCTCTCCTTTACTTTTGATGGCAGAAGGAGCTAGGGGATGAGAGTAGCGGAGGCTAGTCCAGAAATTTCTGCCGTGCTGTACTAGCAGGATTGAGGTGATGACAAAACGAACCCCTTTGGGATTGGCCAGAGGGGTTTTATTGTTTATCAAGCAGTTCCCAAAACGATCACTGAAAAGCCAGGCACTCTAGTTAGTGCTACTTCGGATTTTGGATTGACGATTTCGGCTAGCAAAAGCCCTACAGCGCAGGGTATTCAATCGGGTATCCGCTGCATTCTCTGTTTAAGTTGATGTGATTTGGCGCTTAAGCAAACACGTAGTTGAAACTAATACTGACCCGATCGCAGTCACTGAGATTTGGCTCTACTCCATGCTTTAACCAACTGGGAAAAATCAGCAACAGCCCTGCTTCAGCGACATGGGCGATCGCATCCGCCGTATACGCTGTATATTTCTGCACAGCAGGCTTATAAAAGGTGCGGGCAATGCGGGGGTCGTAAAACATTAAATTGCCACAATTCTCCGGGGTTTGCACATAGTAAACACCGCTAAACAGGCAGTTCGCATGATCATGAATCTTGTTACTGGCATACTTTGGGTTGATATTGGCCCAACAATTAGCCGGAGCAATTTTGACATCCTCATACCCCATTGACCCAGCCACCTCAGCGATTGCCCGATCAACAAAGCTCTTAAACGGTTGAATTTCCTGCAACTCAAAAAGATTGACCTTGCTATGCCATCCCAACACATTTGACGCCGTATAACCTGGATCAACCTCTTGGAGTTGATAAATGAATGCCAATAGTTGTTGGTTCAAAGCTTCGTAATCATGCAGTCGAAAGACATGCAGAGCTGTAGGAAAAAGCGTGTGATTGGTCACCGCCCACAGGGAATGTTCAGACTCAGACAACGTTAACCTCCAACTAAAACCAGATTTTCAATTCAACAGACTTTCTTGAAAAGTGTCACCAGCCCCGTACTGATAAAGCTATTTGCTAGCAATCTTATCCAGTCAAGAATAGAGCGTGCGTTTCCTATGCGAGTTTACTCTAGCTTGCCCTAGTGGAAATAAGACAGCCCTTCAGACAGCTTTAACCACGCGTGCACCGAGCTTTCTGCCTTTTGTGTTCCGTATAACGTTACTCGTTTGTCATCTCAGCATTCAGTGGCGAGATTGGGGCAGCATTAAGGTAAACGTTGTTCAAGTCCACATCTAAGTAAAGTGTGAAATAGCTAGGCGCAATTAAATTGAAGGTGACTTCGGGCGTGGAGGAGGTGGAACCCCTTGCCCGGTGACACCGCCCCACTCTTCTCTTCTTACAGGTAAGTAGGTAGTCCGATGGGTACGTATCACTTTTGCCCTCACCCTAAATCCCTCTCCCAACTTGGGAGAGGGACTTTGAGATAGCTCGGCTCCCCCTCGCTCAACTTGGGAGAAGGGGCTGGGGGATGAGGGCCTGCAAAGGTGACATGCTCTCGTCCTAATTACCCGTCAGAATTCAGAATAACGACAAACCTGGTTTGAATCTGGCGTAGCTCTGGTTTCACTCAATCGCTTCCTTTTATTTTTGGTAATGCTCTGGATTTCCGCAAAGCCTGCTAGCATCGCCAAGCAACCGCGCTACTTCAACTTTCTCAATCCAGACCGTTTATCCGCAAATCTAGGTAAACCCCTCGGTGAAAACCTCATCAAACACAAAGTTTCTGTAAATTTCTGACCTGCATGCTCGCTAATGGCTTGACGGTGGGAAAGATATAATCGCCGAAATCAAGGGCTGAAGGTATGGCTGATATATTAATCGATAATAGCTTCTCAAATACTCAACGCGTCATTGACTTTAGTACAACCCCTCAAACCTTTGGTACTAACCCTAGTGCGCCGGACTACAACAGCTACACTCTTGATGCTACTGATCGAGCGGATGTCTTTCGCCTGAATTGGTCTCGCAGCAGCGGAATCGTCGTTAAACTCACAACTCAAACTGGTAATGCCGATTTGCAACTCCTGGATGCGGGGGGCGAAGTTTTACAGTCATCCAGTAACACGGGCACCACTGCCGATACTATCTTTTTTGATCAGCTCGAACCTGGAACTTACTACATTCGTGTCCATAACGACGCTGAGGGCATCTTCTCGCGCTATTCCTTTACCCTTGAATCAGCGATTAGCCAAGCTGATATTCTTTGGCGCAATATTTCTCCAGCTAGCCCTGATGTCATTAATTGGAAAATGAACGGTACAACCCGGGAAGCCACAGAGTTTGTTAACCGGGTTGTCAACACAAACTGGAGATTAGAAACCACTGGTGATTTTGACGGAGATGGAATTCAAGATATCGTATGGCGCAATATCTCAACCGGAGAGAACCGCATCTGGTTAATGAATAGTGACAATACGATTCGAGTGAATGCAGAGTTGCTTACAGTGATTGTTACGGACTGGCGGATTGTTGGAGCTGGTGATTTTACCGGAGATGGTAAAACCGATTTGCTCTGGCGTAACCAGGCGAATGGTAGTAATGTCGTCTGGGAGATGAATGGCATTTCTCGTGTCGGCGTGCAACCCCTCGCTCTGAATAATGGCAATAATGGGTTTGTTCCGATTGCGTGGGAAATTCAGGCAGTTGCGGACTTTAACCGAGATGGTAAGCCTGATATTGTGTGGCGCAATATGACAACTGGCCAAAATCTCATTTGGGAAATGGATGGGGTCAACTTTGCCAGGAGGGTTGACCTGGTTAATAGTGCTGGTAGCAACATTGTTCAGACGGGTTGGCGGATTGAAGGAGCCGGCGATTTTAATGGAGATGGCAAGGTCGATATTCTCTGGCGACGACCCTTTGATGATGGTCAGAATGTAATCTGGATGATGGATGGGGCGCAGCAATCGGCGGTAGTGGCCCTACCATCAGTGGTAAATTTGAACTGGGAAGTGGGCGCGGTTGTTCCTAGAACCGCGATCGCGGATATTGGCGCTAATACTCTCGCGACGGCCTTCAATATTGGCAATTTTGCAACAGCCAACATGACCTACAGTGAAACCGTAGGAAAGGCTGGCGACCCTACGGATTACTATAAATTTACCCTGTCTGCTCCGAGCTTGGTCAAAGTGGGGCTATCGGGTTATACCGGTCAGATTAATCTCCAACTTCTCCATGATCGGGCCAATAATGGAACGACTGAAGTGCTGCTTAACCTGACAGGGAACTCTGCTCAGGTTGCCTCTATTCTAGATGAGAAGGTACTTGAAGCCATTGGCACTTACTACATTCTGGTGCAGACGACAAACCCTGCGGGCACCGCCTACGACCTTGCGATCGCCTCTACCGCCGCTAACTTGGTCAACCTTTCAACGGTCGCCAACTCTTTCCGCGTGTTTAATGCCAGCGGTAACACCCAGATCACCGAAGTGACCCTTAGCCCCTCAGGGCCAACGCAAATTCAAGTAGAAGCAAGAGTTAGGAATAATAGTGGAGAAGCCCTAACCAATGTGCTGGTCGAGTTCTACGTCTCTCAAGATGCCACGATTACTCCAAAAAGTATTTCTCCGCTCGACACCAAAATTGGTGAAACCCGGGTGAACATTGGCCCGAATTCAACCGTCACGGTTAAGGTCCCTGTGACTCTGCCAGCATCTAACAATGCGATTTGGTCGGGAGATCAAACCTACTTCCTGGGAGCCTACGTGAACCCTCCGCTCACCGGGGGCATTCCTGAAACAAATCCCAACGACAATGCGATTAGCCGTTCTTTTGTGATCAAGGGAACCGATACGGCTGATCTCGTAGGATCCCTGTTTAATCTCAGTACCACCTCTGCTAGCCCTGGCACCCAGATAGAAATCAGTGGTGCGATTCAAAATCAGGGCCGACGAACCACTTCAGACGGATTCTTTGTGCAATTGATTCTGTCGAGAAATGATGTCATCGGCGACTTTGACGACTTGCCGTTGAATGCCTTTATCTTTTATCCAGAAGCCATTGGCCCCGGAGAAGCTGTTGCGTTTAGCACAAACTGGTCGGCAACAACGGTTCCTCAACCAAATAACGGCTACCTTGTAGGAACTGGCATTACACCACCACTGCGGCTACCCGGGCTAAATGAAGATTATGCAGCCGCCTACTGGCAAGATTTTGGCAACGGTACCTACCATTTGGGGATGGTTGTTGACTTTGTCAATATTTCTGGCGAACCCTTCTCTAACTTTGGCAACAACAAGAACCGGGGCATTGGGCTGGATTTAAGACAAATCACGATTACAGGGATTGTCTAAAAACTTATCAGGGGCGAATCATTAAGGGAAAATTGGCCTGTCAGAGCCGCCCTGCGAATAAATGCTCGCAACTTGACCCAAATCCTCGGAGTTCTTGAGGCTCTGAGGAGTTTTTCTGTTTCCTCTTTGAAGGAGTTTATTTCCTGAAGGGTCATCGACAATCGCTTTCCCCTATAGGTTTGATTGAATTAATTCTATCTTTCAAAAATAAATTCATCTGGAAGTAACCCTGAAAAGTATCGGTGGATATCAAAGCCTGAAGAGAATCTAGGCTTAAATGCATAGGAGCAGTTTGTGCAAATGTTTCAGACAAATGCTTCTGACAGGTTAAAAGGTCAGATTCTGCAACAGGCTCTGACGCCCGGCAAACAGATTTTGAGAGATGACCTATGGTAGCAACCCCATCCAGACCAGGGGCCGAAGCCCCCTCGATTAGCGCCTTTGGCGTTGCCCGTTCTACGGTTGAGGGGTCTCCCCTTAGTCCAGAAGAGCTGCGTAAGCTCCATGCCTTTTGGCGGGCTAGCAATTACTTAGCCATCGGGATGATTTATCTGCGCGATAATCCGCTGCTACGAGAACCTTTGCTAGAAGCCCATATTAAAAAGCGGCTATTGGGTCATTGGGGATCTAGCCCAGGGATTAGTTTTCTTTACACCCATCTGAATCGGGTGATTAAGAAATTTGACCAAGACATGCTGTTTATGGTGGGTGCGGGACATGGTGCACCGGGTTTCTTAGGCCCTTGCTATCTTGAAGGCACCTACTCAGAGTATTACCCCAACTGTAGTGAAGATATCGATGGTATGAAGCGTTTCTTCAAGCAGTTTTCCTTTCCGGGGGGAATTGGTAGCCACTGCACGCCTGAAACTCCTGGCTCTATTCACGAAGGGGGCGAACTCGGTTACAGCGTTTCCCATGCTTATGGAGCAGCTTTTGATAATCCTAATTTGATTGTGGTCACGATGCCGGGAGATGGCGAGTCGGAAACCGGCCCCCTAGCGACATCCTGGCACTCTAACAAATTTATTAACCCGATTCGGGATGGGGCTGTATTGCCCGTACTCCACTTGAATGGTTACAAAATCAATAATCCAACTGTGCTGTCGCGTATTAGTCATGAGGAGTTAGAGGCTTTATTTCGCGGGTATGGCTACACTCCCTACTTTGTTGAGGGGTCTGACCCAGAATCGATGCACCAGGCGATGGCAGCCACGTTGGATCATTGTGTTTCGGAGATTCACCGGATTCAGCAGGAAGCGCGCTCAACGGGTGTGGCAACTCGCCCCCGGTGGCCGATGATTGTGCTGCGGACTCCTAAGGGTTGGACGTGCCCTAGTGAGATTGATGGTCGTAAGGTAGAGGGCTTCTGGCGATCGCACCAAGTACCCATGGGGGCGATGCACAATAACCCGGAGCATCTGCGGATTTTAGAAGAGTGGATGCGGAGCTACGGCCCTGATGAGCTGTTTGATGCCAACGGCACCCTGCTGGCTGAGATTAAGGATATGGCCCCGAAGGGGCGGAAGCGGTTGGGGGATACCTACTACGCCAACGGCGGCTTGATTCGCAAAGACCTGAAAATGCCAGACTTTCGCGAGTATGGCATTGCTGTAGATAAGCCTGGCCAGATTGAGGCCATGAATACCAAGCCCCTGGGGGTTTTCCTGCGGGATGTGATGAAGTGCAACATGAATAGCTTCCGGGTGTTTGGGCCAGACGAAAACACCTCAAATAAGCTAGATGCGATCTATGAGGTCAGCAAAAAGTTCTGGATTGCGGAGTTTTTGCCAGAGGATCTGGATGGCGGCGAGCTATCTACGGAAGGTCGGGTAATGGAGTACCTGAGTGAGCATACTTTGGAAGGCTGGCTAGAAGGCTATCTCCTCACTGGACGACATGGGTTCTTTTCTACCTATGAATCGTTTGCCCATGTGATTGATTCCATGGTGAATCAGCACGCTAAGTGGCTGGAGATTTGTAACCACATCGATTGGCGAGAGGAAGTTTCTTCCCTCAACATTCTGATTACTTCTACGGTTTGGCGGCAAGACCACAATGGTTTTACTCACCAGGATCCGGGCTTTTTGGATGTCATTGTTAACAAGAGTCCAGATGTAGTGCGGATTTACCTGCCGCCGGATGTCAACTCGCTGCTGTCTGTTGCGGATCACTGCCTGCGCAGCAAAAACTATGTGAATGTGATTGTGTCAGACAAGCAATCGCATTTGCAGTATCACGATATGGAGTTTGCCATTAAGAACTGCACCAAGGGCATTGACATTTGGGAGTGGGCCAGCACAGATGCGGGGCAAGAACCTGATGTGGTGTTGGCAACCGCTGGTGATATCCCTACGAAGGAATCTCTAGCGGCCTCGGTGATGTTGCGTGAGCATTTCCCTGACTTAAAGATTCGCTTTGTGAATGTGATTGATCTGTTTAAGTTGCAGCCGGACACTGAACATCCCCATGGGTTGAGCGATCGCGACTTTGATAGCCTCTTCACCGAAGACAAGCCCATTATCTTTAACTTTCACGGCTATCCCTGGCTGATTCACCGTTTGTCCTATCGCCGCAAGAACCACCATAATCTGCATGTGCGTGGTTATAAGGAAAAGGGCAACATCAACACGCCGCTAGAGTTAGCGATTTGTAACCAAATCGACCGCTTTAGCATTGCGATTGATGTGATTGATCGGGTACCTAGTCTTAAAACGAGAGGTGCTCATGTGAAGGAGATGCTGAAGGATGAGATTATCTCCTGCCGGCAATATGCCTATGAACATGGCACAGATCGCCCGGATATTGTCAACTGGAAATGGCCCTACTAGTAGACTAAGGGATAAGTTTGGCGACCCTCACCCGTTTCTTGAATGCTTGTTAGGGCTATACCCCTTCTGCCTTGATGGGAGAAGGAGCTAGGGGCTAAGGGTGACTTAGGCGAGTCCAGAAGTTTCTGCCTCGCTGTATAAAGAAATCAGGGGGCTTGCCTTTCTCTCTGACCCTCTAGAATAGAGAACCGGGTTTCTATAGAAGCCCGGTTTTTTTCAAGACTGCGCCAAGCATTGCTTGAGTTCAGAGAGCTTAGAGCCAAACCAAGTGCTCAATCGCTAATAAGGTTGGCTCGGTTGTCTAGCTTCCTGTCGCAATAGGTGCTGATGGCGACAGCGATGGTTCAACATTATGAGGAGCAGCACATGCTGGTATGGTTCATGCATGGGGCATCTGTTCGCCAGGTTGAATATGCAGACCCGATGCGATCGCGGCTGATTGCGAGCTTTAGCGAACAGGGCCTACCCATTCCCGACTTTTATTCCAGTTTCTGGGGCGATGCCCTGGGGGATCAGAACGAACTGTGGGATTGGGTGCAGCAGGATTTAGAAGCCTTTCGGTGGGAGCATCCGCAAATTGACCTGGATGACATTTTTCATTATCGCCAGCGTCGCCAACAACTGATTACGGGCTTTTTTACCGATATTTTCACCTATCTCAATAGCCGCAAAGGGGGGGAGGTTCGCAAAGTCATTGCCACCCAATTTCTCAACTTTCTCACAGGTATCGCACCAGGTGAAGATCTGCACATTGTCGCCCATTCCTTGGGGGCCGTAATTTTGTGGGATATTCTCTTCTCCGATCAGCATTCAAGCAAAGACCCGGCTCACTATATTCGTTACGTCATTCAAGGATTGAGTGCAACCGGGCGAGGCCGAGTGACTTTACGCAGTATCACGACCATGGGTTCACCGTTGCTGTTCTTCAACCAGTGGCTAGATGTTGAGGATACTCGGCTTAAAACCTTTGCTTGCCAATATGTTGGCAACCCCCTGCGTTGGATCAACATCATCAACGCCTCGGATATTTTTGCTTACCCCATTCGTGCCAGCCTTGATTTGCCCGATGATGGCCTTTACGTGCGCGACAAATATCTAGGCGATCGCAACTTTCTCAAAAAAGGGTTGGGCGATGTCACCATGGCGTTGGGCCTGGTTTCTGACCACAGTAGCTACTGGCGCAGCCGTCGCGCGGCCCAACTGGTTGCCGCCAATTTGCTTGGAGACGTTGCCAGCCTGGAGGGAATCAGTCGCATTCTCGAATTTGGTGAAGCGGATAGTTAGAAATTTGTAGAAACATAACCCGCAGCAGGCAAGTGGCCACAGGAGACAAGTTACAGGCGTGAAATACTCCCTGTCGAGGGGCTGACCTGCAAAATGGTTCTAACGGTTTCTTCGAGCGCTCTATCGGCTGCTCGGGCTTTGGGGATGAGGGTGGCTGAGGCGAGTCCAGAAATTTCTGCCTTGTTGTAATAGTATGTACCGCGATCACTTTGTTATGACCATCTGGGACATTGATCTTTATCGCCGCCCCGTCCAAGATTTGGAGGGTAAGGCCCTTTGGGAACTAGCCGTGTGTGACCCTTCAGGGCAATGGCAAGTCGCCAGTTTGGCTCCCCAAAATCAGGTGAATACGGCCTGGTTAAGTCAGCAATTGCAACAACTGGCAGCTCAAACTGAGGGTTTGCCCGATTGCATTCGCAGCTTTCGACCTCAGAGTGTCAATTTGCTAGAGCCTGTTTGTTCCGATTTGGGGATTCTCCTCACCCCGACGCGCCGCACCCCGGCTCTGAAGCGATGGCTTAAGCAGAAGTGGCAACACTCCAATTTTGACCCTCTGGCGGTGGAGCGGCCTGCCCCTTTGCCGATGCCAGAGCACCTCTGGGGCAAGCGGTGGCAGTTTGCAGCCTTACCGGCAGCCGATCTTGTTGAGACCTTTCGAGATCGCCCCATTCCAGTGCTAGACATTCCCCAGGCGCATCAACCGCTCTCCTTGGGGCTGGCCTCGACGCTGCCAATTCCGGGAGTTGTGATTGAAGCAGGGCGATCAGCCTTGCACCTGGTTCTCTGGCTACAATCGGTACAGCCTGTTTCTCTGCACGTTATCGCTGGGGCACCCGATGGGCTAATTTTAGAAGCGGGGTTAGTTGATCGCTGGGTTCTGGCCACTTTTGAAGATGTAGAAGTGGAAAGTGCCGCTACAAAATTTGAACAACGCAAACAGGCAGCCCAGGGCCTCCATTTTTTGCTGGTGCAACCTGATGCATCGGGTTGCACCCAGACGGGCTTTTGGCTGTTGCGTCAAGAAGAAACTTAGAATTGTCGGCTGAGGCCAGCCGTCAACAGGTGGATTTAATCAAAAGCCCCTGATTCGCCCGATTAGGCGATCGCCTCTAACTCGTGTTCTTGCAGATGAGCACGAAACTTGGGACTAAATTGCACAATGTAGGGGAAATTTGCACTCACTGGTCTACCCTGCCACTCGCGGAGAATACTGATTACTTCACCCTCTAGCCCTTTGAGGTCAAAGGGCTGGTTACGCTGCTCTGGGTTGTGATAGACCACCACAGAGGCAATGACCCGAACTCGACTTCCGACCGAAAATGCTTCACTACCTTGCATATGTCTCCGCTTCTCTAGGGCTAGCCTGACCCGCGACCAACCGCCAACATTAGGATCAATTCGACAATTTTCTATCTTGACACAAGAGGGGAATTTACCGAAGGGCAGAATCTTCTGGGTTTTAGATTACCAGGCCAAGTTCCTTTGGTGAACCGCGCGTCCACCACGGTGGTCGTTAGCTTGCTGCTGAGAAAGCTGGAAACAAAGACGCCTTGCGAAGGGTGCACTGAGCAGTTTGAATTCTATGGAGTGTTTCTAGGGTCTGGCCGGTGACAACTGCTCTTGGGGGGGCGCTGGCGGGCTGGGATTCATTTCTCGCCATACGACGGCTCCAACGCCAGCGATTAAGATGCCGAGGGCTAGCACTGCTAAAATCAACAGTCCTTTGCCTGATTGCGGGTTAGAGGTTGTCTCTGGTTCTGAGGTGGCCGGAGGGTCTGCTAGCGCATGGGAGGCTTCGGACCAGCGTGTGGTTGGGTGCTCCATCGTGGGTAAGCTGACCACTGGTACCGGCGGCGAAACCCTGACGTGGAGAAGGGCTAGAGAGGTGTTGTCGTGACCATTTTTCTGATTAGCCAGATCGAGCCAGGCATGGGCAATCTCTAGCAGGGTTCGTTTGCCCAAAAAGAAGGGGTCGGTGATTTCTGGCCAATATTGCTCAACCAGATGGTGATCGCTCAAACCATCGGAGCAGAGCAGCAAAATGCCATCTTCTTCGAGAATAAAGCGCTGCACTGTCGGGCGCAGATATTCGCTGTCGCGGGTTCCAAGGGCCTGGGTGAGCGCCCCAGCATCAGGACGCTGTAAAGCCTCGCGGTAGAGCGATCGCCCCATTCGCACTTCGCGCACAGCGACATCATCATCTACCGTTAGTTGTTGACAGTAGCGGGGGGTAATCCAGTAAGCGCGGCTATCACCTACACTGACCAGATACAGTTCATGACTATTCTCAAAGGTGCCCGTTGGGGTTGGTAGTCGCTGGGGCACTTGCACCGCCATCATCAGCGTTGTGCCCATACGGCGGCGGTCTTCCCGGCCTTGGTCATTATTTTGGGCCGCGATCAAATTATTTACAACCCGCACACTCGCCTCTAGTTGCTCACTCAACAAATGCGGGGGAATCAACTCTGACTGCTGGAGAACTTCTGCTAAAAAGGCCTGGGCCTGGAGCTTGAACGACTGCACCGCTAATTGACTGGCCACTTCTCCGCCCTCATGGCCACCAATGCCATCACAAACAATTGCGACTCGAGGAAATAGCCCGTCATTGGGTAAGCTGCTGGTGCCAAGGGGGTAACAACTGTCTTCATTGTGGGAGCGATCGCGCCCGGTATCGGTTAAGCCTACCAGATTCAAATGCAGCGGTAGTTGAGCCGCTTGCTGTAGCAAGTGTTGGTTGAGCTGGGTCGCGATCGTAGTGACGGTTACCCCTTCCTGCTGCATCGCTTGACAGAGTTGTTTCAGGGGTTGGCGCAGGTCTGGATGCGCCTGATCTACCCATCCCAACCATAAACCGGCCAAGTCGGCCAGGGTCAGTTCTGGCGCACTCAGAGGCAACACCTCCGCATCTCGATAGAGCTGACACAGCCGCACTCGCCAGCCTTCTACCCGCAGGTTATCGGGTGCAAATAGACTTGCTGCCACCCCTTCGGTTTGCAACGGAGTCCACAGTTCCAACAATTGCCATAACCAGTAAACCTGCCGCACCGGATGCGCCCCAACCCATGCCTGCGATAGCACCGGGTAGAGCAAATTAGAGCGATCCAACGGAATATTTTCAAGCAGAAAAATTTCACCCTGGGGCGACACCTTTGGATCTAGACAAAACCCATAGACTTCCGGCAGATGCAACCGTTTGGGATAAAGCCGCAAGTAGGGAGCGATCGCCGCTTCTGGCCAGGTGTCTGGTATATCCGGCGGTAAGGCGGGTTGGGTATCGAGCCAGAGGCGGGGAGCGGTCACGTAATAGCGCCCGCTGCCGACAGTCGCACCGACCGCCACCTGTGCCGCTGCCGGCCCAACGGCCCAGAGGTAACGATAAACCAGCGCAGTGCCGCAGGTTTGACAGGTATTTTTGCCCAATGTATTTAAGGGCGCACTACAGGCAGGGTTGGGGCAGTAGAGGTGAGGGCCGGGCTGATTCATGGGATAAAGCAGCAAGTAGCTCGCAGGATGATAACAGTAGACGTTGCAGACGGGCTTGCCCCGGGGGGCTGGGATGAACTGACCGGGGCGATCGCATTTGGTAAGGTTCGTTGAGTTTTCGGGCTACATTTGCCCAGGTCGCTAAACTAGAAGAATAAGTGGGTGACGTCTTCCAACAAAGCTTTTCCTTTGCAGGGTAAGTATACGGCGAATTAATTCATCCTGGTCTTAAAGTTACACACCTCCCTTGGTTAGCCAACTTTTATAGGGATTTGATGCTCATCAGAGTTTAGAAGAGAACTCTCCTAGTAAGACTGCACGAAGTCAGAAATTTGCGCAGCCCGATCCGAAGCTTGACATCCTGCAAGTGAAGCTATCGATAGCATCGCCCCGATTGAATCACCATTGAAACAGTCGATATGACCCTCAATCCTACAATTATCTGGCTGTCTGTAGGGTTTGCCCTCTGCGTTGCCGAAGCCTGTTTACCCTTCGGTTTCATTGAGCTTGCGATGGGCATCAGCGCCCTTTTAGTCGCCGCCACATCCCTGTTTTTACCCCTGAATTTGCAGGTACTCCTGTGGATGGTGTTGTCAGGTGCGTTGATCTGGTTTGCCCGACGCTTTGTCCATGGGCGTGCTGGTCGAGAACTGGACTCCACCGAGGCTGAAACCCTCACCGAAATTCGGGCTGGAGAGGTGGGTCGGGTGCTCTATGAGGGCAACTCCTGGGCAGCCCGCTGCGATGACGAGCAGATGAGTATTGCCTCTCAACAAAAGGTGTACGTGGTAGGGCGGCGGGGGACAACGTTGATTGTGATGCCCCAGCACCTGTTACATTCCTGACCAGGCTCAGGCTGATTGTCTGCGGCCTGCTTGAGAGCTGTGTAGTCAACCTAGCACCCGTGGGGTTGAGCCAATCGTTGGGGGCGATCGCAGCCTTTAGTCGTAACCCATTTAAACAAGGGGCAAAGGCTTGAAGATTGATATTTCTTTACTGGAGGAATGATTCATGTGGCAGTGGTTTGTAGCAGCAGCAGTGGGGGTTGCGGTCGTTTCCAGACCGCTGAGAATTATTCAGCAGGGGAACGAAGCTCTGGTTGAGCGGTTAGGTAAATATGATCGCAAGCTGAAGCCTGGATTAAGCCTAGTGATTCCGGGTCTAGAGAATGTGGCCTACATCGAAACCATTCGCGAGAAGGTGTTAGATATTCCCCCCCAACCCTGTATTACCCGCGATAACGTCTCTATTACTGTGGATGCAGTCGTTTACTGGCGGATTGTGGATATGGAGAAAGCCTACTACAAGGTGCAAAACCTCCAAGCTGCCATGGAGAACATGGTGCGTACCCAGATTCGGGCTGAAATGGGACGGCTAGAATTGGATGAAACCTTCACGGCGCGATCGCAAATCAACGAGATTCTGCTACGCGAATTAGACAACGCTACCGATCCCTGGGGCGTCAAAGTGACCCGGGTGGAACTGCGCGATATCATGCCCTCCCATGCCGTGCAAGAATCGATGGAACTGCAAATGTCTGCGGAGCGAAAAAAACGGGCCGCAATTCTCACTTCAGAGGGAGAACGAGACTCTGCCGTGAACTCAGCCCGTGGTAAAGCAGAGGCCCAAGTGCTGGAAGCAGAAGCAAAGCAAAAAGCAACCATATTGCAAGCCGAAGCCGAACAAAAGGCCATCATTCTTAAGGCCCAGGCTGATCGCCAAAAGCAAGTGCTACAAGCCCAGGCCACTGCCGAAGCCATTAAAATTGTGCAGCAAGCCCTGCAAAATGACCCAGCGGCAGCAGATGCTGGCAAACTCTTGCTGGCTCTGGGCTACCTCGATATGGGGGCCACCATTGGTAAGAGCGACAGCAGCAAGGTCATGTTTATTGACCCGGCTAGCATTCCCGCAACGGTACAGGGCATGTTGTCAATGGTGCAAAAGCACTAAAGACTGTAGAGAATAACTAAAAACCTTAGCGGTTTGTCCCAGAGGCCGGGCGAATGGTGGTTTCCTCATTCCCCTGGCCTTTTGGGCAGGCTTCGTCAATCGGTCTTCGTGGTGAAGCCTCAGATCATAGGGGGCTGATTCTTCAGAAGATGGCTAAAGACCTACCCCTCTGGTAGCCCTAACGACTCGAGTCGCGGCCATATGAACAAACTCCGCCTCCGCAGGTAGAGAACCAGAAGCTGTTCAGTCTATGACGACTTGGGCGATGCTCTGAGTGCTGAATGACCCTCATCCCCCAGCCCCTTCTGCCAAACTGGGGAGAAGGGGAGGTCGATTCAAGTCTCTCTTTAAAATTTCGGAGGGGGTTGGGGTGGGGCTTGCTTCCTGAAGGCTATCGTGATGCAGAGCCATTTGCGTCGGTGATAATGGCTCTGTCAAGTTTGAGTGTATGAGTACGGTCAAAACCTTTACCCCATTCCCTCGATGACAACCTTTACACTAAAAGGGCACGGCTCAGGCTGTGCTTTTTGGCTTCGTCTCCTAAACGGTTTTGATTGTGCCTGACTCTTCTTCTGCTCCTTTGATTCTTGGCGTTACCGGTGCCTCTGGGTTGATTTATGCGGTGCGCGCCCTCCGC
Source organism: uncultured Leptolyngbyaceae cyanobacterium (assembly GCA_938023035.1). Taxonomy (GTDB): domain Bacteria; phylum Cyanobacteriota; class Cyanobacteriia; order Leptolyngbyales; family Leptolyngbyaceae; genus DSRU01. The sequence continues at coordinate 76,690 of CALIDI010000002.1, forward strand.
TTTTTGTTGGCCGCAGACTATGCTATCGAGTTAGTGGCTTCTAAAGCGGTGTACATGGTCTGGCAGGCTGAGCAAGATCGGCGAATGCCAGCGGAACCTGTGCAGCAAGAGCACTTTTGGCGATCGCAGGCAGGGGTAGAAGCCGCAGGTAAGCTCACCTGCCATCCCTGGAGCGATGTTGGAGCCAACATTGCCAGCGGTTCCTATCGGACCTTGGGGATGCTGGTGTTGCCCTGTAGTATGAGCACTGTCGCAAAACTGGCAACAGGCTTAAGCTCTGATTTGCTAGAGCGGGCTGCCGATGTCCAACTAAAGGAAGGCCGTAAACTGGTGTTAGTACCACGCGAAACCCCCTTTAGCCTGATCCATCTCCGGAATCTGACTACCCTTGCCGAAGCTGGAGCGCGAATTGTGCCAGCGATTCCAGCCTGGTATCATCACCCCCAGACGATAGAGGATCTCGTCGATTTTGTCGTTGCCCGCGCCCTGGATCAGTTTGCGATCGACTGTGTTCCCATTCAGCGCTGGCAGGGGCATTGAACTCAATCAAAACGCTATCAGCCGCTCAGCATGGCTGGCCGAGTGTTGTTCCTGCTGTCTCTTTCTAAGAGAGAAAGCCAGCCAGTCGTTTGGTGCTAGCAAATGCTTGAGTCTTGCTCTGAATCTGCCGCCGGGAGTTTAACCCGGTGACTTTGCCAAAATTTGTTTCAGTTGAGTGCAGGTCTGCTCAATCTTTTCAATACTGCCAGGGTTGACCATGCCGTAATAGTCCAAAACATGTACTTGTTGGGTCTGAGTGGCTTTGAGTTGGTTCCAGAAGGGTAGCGACTTTAACTGCTCAACTACTCCGGGTTCTGTATCAACCAAAATCATCACATCCGGGTTGGCCTGCAACACCCGCTCCGCTGAAAGGGTGATATAGCCGCGGGTTGGACTTTCACCCTGGAGATCGGCTGCCACATTTTGGGCATTCAACTGCGTGAGTAAATCCCCGGCCCAGCTTGCTTTATTAGGCGCAAGAATCGGCTGCTGGCTCACTAGCACCAAGGTTGAGGGGGATTGGGTCGGGGCATTGGCCTTGCAGGCTTGCAGGCGTTGCAAAAGGGGAGTGGGATCGGCTCCGATCGCCGTTGCAAGTTCTCGCGTTTGCTGCTCTAAATCTGCCCAACTGCCTACTTGCGTCGCCAGGGTATTGATGCCCAATTCCTTTAGCCGTGCCAGAGCGCGGTCATGAAACCCCGTCGCTCCAATCACCAAATCGGGTTTAAGGGCGGCGATCGCCTCCAGATTTGGTGGGGTGCGTCCTTGGCTGACGATCGGCAACCCTTGAAAGCGGGGATCTTTGGCAAGCAGGCGACTGCCAGTAATGCCCACCAGCTTAGAAGCATCCAACTGCCTAATAATATCCGCCGAGAGGGATGTAAGAGCTACCACACGATGGGCGCGTGCCTGCGAAATCGGTTTGTCTGGTGAGGCTGGAGGGGCCTGCGGTGAAGCAGGCACAGACTGTTGCAGGGCCGGAGCACACGCTATCAGGGTAAGGCAGAGGAGGAGGGCTAGGGGGGTGAAGTCTGGCATAAGGGGGAGTAGAGGAATAAAGGAGTAGAAAAGAGGAAGTGGAGGAGCTAGGGCATGGCAGAGTAAAGGAGTGGAAACCCTGGCTGGGGGTGCTGCCCTTCACACCCCCCTAACCCTGCGGACTCAGCAATCTGGCGATCGCGACAGATCTAAAAGCGCCAAGTTAAGCCGACCCGCAGGCTGATTCCTGGTTGGGCAAAGCGGGCCAAATCGGCAGGAGCGGGGGCATTGATCAACGGCTGCACATCGGAGTAAAGGAAGTATTGGTTGTTGAGTAAATTAAAAACGCCAATATTAAGGGTGACTAAAGGAGTGATGTTGTAGTACCCAATCAAATCGACAACAGTGTAGCCCGCTGGCGTGTAGGAACCCGACGGGCGATCGCCCAGGCGGGGTCTCCCCACAAAGCTAGTAATAAAATCGGCCCCCCAGCGGTCTTCGGGGGCGCGGTAGCGGAGTCCCACGACGGCCCTAAATGGTTCCACACTAACCAACGGTTCATCCCGCGTGAGATCATCGCCGACGGTATAGCCCAGGCTCGCCAGCAGGCTAAACCCATGGTTGGCTGGACTAAAGCGATACTGGCCGCTGGCTTCGACCCCATAGATCCTGGCTCTAGAAACATTTTGGGACTGAAACAGTTGCACTGGAAACCCCGGCACAATCGTGAAATCTGTGCCTGCGGCGGCAAACCGCTCGATAAAGTCGCGATAAGAATTATAGAAACCTGTGACCCCAAAATTAAACTGACGGAAATTACCCCGCACACCCAGCTCAAAACCATTGCTGGTTTCTGGTTTGAGATCGGGATTCGTCAGGGTTTTGTAACGAAAGAAAGGACTGGTCAGGTTTGTGAACCCGGCATTGATCTCACTGTAGAGGGGAGCGCGAAAGCCACGGGCATAGCGACCAACAATCGCAATTTCAGGAGTGGCTCTCCAAACAAAGCCAACACTGGGTGAAACTGCTGTGGAGTCAAAGTCGGCGGCTTCTGCACCAGGGTTCCGCTGATACAGCGCATCTGGGTCGGTGCTCAGCCGGTAGTAATCAAATCGTAGCCCCGGAATCAGAGTAAAAGTGTTGCCAAACTCGATCTCATTTTGCACATAAAGCCCGAACCGAAAGGTATCCGAATCAGGAAAATCCTTAACGGCAAAGTTATCTGCCCCGATGAGGCTTGTGGTCAAAATCACGTTTCCAGCCGCATTGAAGCGGCGTTCAATGCCATCGCGAATCCGCTCGTTGCGGGTGGTAGAAATATCTAGCCCATAGGTCAGACGATTCGCGACGTTGCCAATTTTGAACTGGCTTTGCAACTGGATTTCGCCCCCCAATACCTGGTCAGAAAACGAGTTAGCCAGGTTGCGCAGACGTCGGCGATCCACTCCCGTATTGCGAATAAAGTCCTGGGTGCGTTCCTCCGTAATTTCTGCATCCTGATAATAAAGGAAGAGGCGGGCACCACTGAGCCAGCTAGTATTGTTGGGGTCAACAAAGTCATAGCTCAGGCTAAACCGCGATCGCCGGGTCACCGTTTCCAACGTTTCGCCCGCCCCCCGAAATCCTGTAGGGCCGAGTAACGCTCCAACAAGACGCTTATTCACGCGAAAGTCATCTTCATTTTTGAAGGATTCTGCTGTAAAGCTCAGGCGGCTGGTGTCGTTGATTCGATAAACCAGTTTACCCAGGTAGTTAAACCGGCTGGTAACTCTAGGGTCAACAAACTCATTGCCCTTAGGCACTTTTGCCTCAAATCCATCCCGGCGGGTGTAGCTCAATAGAGCCTCCAGATTCCCTGTGCGCCCTGCAAACTGGGCCGTGTTCACCCAACTGCGATCGCTGCTGTCATAGTTGGTTGAGAGACTCAGCAAGGCATTTTCTTTGCCATAGCGATTAAGCAAATAGGCCGGGTCGAGGGTTTTAAAAGTGACAACCCCACCCAAGGCATCACTACCATAGAGGGCAGATGCAGGGCCTTTAAAGATTTCTACCCGTTGTAGAGTTTCTAGTTCAACATAGTCGCGCCCTAGGGAAGGCGTCCCAAAGATAAACTGAGTTGGCACCCGAATGCCATCAGTCTGGATTAGCACGCGGTTGCCACCCAGGCCGCGAATAGTGATGTCTTGAAGGCCATAGCGGCGGTTGTTGCCTACGGAAACATTCGGTTCATAACGCAGCAAATCCCGCAGATCACGCACCAGATTGACATCAATCGTATTGTCATCAATCACGGTGACACTCCCAGGAAATAACCGTACCGGACGGGGAGTGCGAGTACCTGTGATGGTAATTTCATCTTCATCCTCATCTGGCCCTGTTGCGGGGCTGGGTGTCGCCTCTGAGGGGGCTTCAGACTCTACCTGAGCCAGATCCTGCGCTTGGGTATTGAGTCGAGGGTTTTCCTGCAAACGAGGAATCTGGGTCTCAGTTATGGGACTGTTTTCTTGAGCCTCTGGGGTCACTCTGGTGACGGCAGGGGGTAGGCTTGCAGTCGGGTTCACTTCGGCCTGGGCGATCGCCGCAAATAGGGAAACAATTCCCAGAGGAAAAAGGCTCAACAACAACGTGTTGAACAAATGCAAATTAGGTTTCATACTGGTTTGACGTAGACTACTTGGGGCAAGTTGGCGCTTGCCCTTTTTCTTTGAAAACAGGCGGTAGCCATCGCTACCTAATTGAGGATAGGGACAGGGGCAAAACCCCTAGCTGGGGGCAACGCCCCACTCCCTTAACCTCTAATGAACTCAGCCACCGGGCGATAGCAATCAATTAAGGCCAGCTTGCAATTCGTTGGTTCTCCACAGGCGAGGCAACGAGTCTGGACTGAACGGTGGTCTAAACAACCGGGCCGGCAGACAAAATGCCTGGACTAGCACGGTTGGGTGGAGGAGCTGGAGCCATCGGGCAAATCTGTAAACCGACCGGTGTGTGAACTGGCACCGCCTCAATCTCAAACACCTGGCGCAGGTTGTCGGCAGTCAAAACGGTTTCTGGCGTGCCCAGTGCCCACAGGCTACCCTGGCAAAGCATGGCAATGCGATCGCTGTAACGGGCAGCCAGGTTAATGTCGTGCAGTACGGTGATTAATGTCAAACCCTGCTGACGATTCAAGCTTTTGAGTAATTCCAAGAGTTCTAGCTGGTAGCGTAAATCCAGGTAGGTGGTGGGTTCATCCAGCAGCAGTATTTGAGGGGCTTGGGCCAGGGCTAGGGCCAAAAAGGCCCGTTGGCGCTCTCCACCAGAAAGCTGCTCTAGGGGGCGATCGCCAAAATTCTGGAGTTGCGTTTGGGCCAAGGCCCACTCCACCTGGTTACGACCCTCCGCATCTAGATCCCACTGCCACCAGGGTTGGTGGGGCGTTCGTCCCCAACTGACGAGTTGCCGTACGGTTAAACCCTGGGGAACCGGCGATTGTTGCGGCAACATCGCCAACTGCCGCGCGACAGCCTGCGTCGGCTGGGTATGAATGGGTTTGCCATTCAATAAAACAACGCCCTGGGTCGGCGTAAGCATTCGGCAAAGCAACTTCAGCAGCGTAGACTTGCCAGAACCATTGGCCCCCACAAGGCTCAGCCATTCACCCGGCTGCAAGTGTAGGTGCAGGTTTTGAATGATTGGGCGATCGCCATAGCCGCCAGTCAGATTGCAGGTTTCGAGGGACATAGGCTTGGGAGGGTGAAGGGGTAAGGGGTTGGAGGAGTCAAAAGCAATCAACCAAAACTTAACCTTAGAGCCAGGGAAAAGCTGGGTGAAGGGGTGAAGGAGATAATGATGACCTAACGTTTGCCGCGCTGGTAAAGTAAGGCAATGAAAAGGGGCGCACCCAAAAGGGCCGTCACGGCTCCGACAGGGAGTTCAACCGGGGTGAGGCGAGCCAATAAATCGGCGGCGGTGAGCATCCAGGCTCCACCCAGGGTGGAGAGGGGCAAGACCCAGCGATAGTCGCTGCCCACAAAAAGCCGGACTCCGTTGGGAATGAGTAGGCCAACAAAGCCAACCAACCCAGCAATGCTGACGGCACCAGCCGTGAGCAGGGTGGCAAGGGCCGTGATGTAAAGCCGCGATCGCTGGAGCGAAATGCCTAAACTCACAGCAATGTCATCCCCTAGGGTGAGGCAATTGAGCGATCGCCCCAGGAGGCAGCCCGCCAGTAGGGCGATCGCCAGATAGGGAAATGCCATCGAAACTTCACGCCACCCGCGCCCATTCAGACTGCCTGCGAGCCAGACCAGAGCAGCTTGCACCCGCCCCTCTTCGGCCAGCAGCAGAAAAATAGTCTGAACCGCAAACAGCAAAGAACTGACGGCGACTCCACCTAAAATTAAACGCTCTACGGCCACTCCATTCGAGGTGCGACCCAGGGTATAAACGACAAAGGCGGCTGTCACGGCACCCACCCAGGCAGCCAAGGGCACCCAGGTTTGCCATACCCCCAAGGTGATTAGAACAATTGCCACAATGCCTGCCCCAGCAGAGACGCCCAACAGATAAGGCTCGGCCAGCCCATTGCGCAACATCCCCTGAAGCAATGCCCCCGATAGGCCCAAGGCCGCCCCCACCAGCACACCCGCTAAAATTCGCGGGAGCCGCAGATCCCACACAATCACCTGATGGGTCGCATCACCGCTGCGCCAGAGCGCCTGCCAAACCTCACCCGGGGTCAGTGGGATTGCCCCTTGCATGAGAGCGGCCAGCATGGTGAATAGCAGAATGCCAACTAGCCATAGCAGCATCAGTTGGTTGCTGATTGCCATCGGCCCAATTAATTGCCGTGACCGGATCTGAGTACTTTCCACAAGAAACCTCAATTTAGAAAGATTCTCAATAAAAATCTATAAGGAATTTTAGCAATAGCAATCATAGAGAAGAACCTAGGGGCGGCGGGTGGCCATGGCTACCCGTGTCCTTGGTATTTTGCGCAGCTCATCCATAACGGCAATCACGCGATCATGGGTAACGGCTCCATCCGCATTTAAAACCACGGTCAAATCCTGACCAGGCGTCAGCTGTTTTTTGAGCGCCCGTTCAAGCTGCTTTAGGGCGATCGCCTCCCGGTTCAAAAACAACTGCCCCTGCCGGTCAATCGTTAAAGTAGCGCGGCTTGACTTTTGAGGGGTCGCAGTCTGAGCCGTGGGCAAATTAACCAAAAGCCCTTCCTGGCGGGTCAAAAACAACGTGGACATGATAAAAAAAGCGAGAATTGCAAAAATTACATCAATCATCGGCACGATATTGATCTGAGGGGAACCTTCTGGTTCATCAAGCACTCGGCGTTGGCGCACGGCGGGCCTCCTTTTGTTTGTAGCGACGGCGGTAAAGTAGCTCAATTGCAGCCGCATATTCTTGAATGCGAGCTAGCTGGCGCAGATAAAACCCGCGAAAAGTATTCGCAAAAAACAGAGTGACTAACGCAACCACTAGCCCCAAAGCAGTCGAAGTTAATGCTTCACTAATGCCAGAGGTAACACCGACGGTGCGGTTACCACTCAAATCTCCCAAATTGAGCGATGCAAAGGATTGAATCAGTCCCAAAACGGTACCCAGTAACCCCAGCAGTGGTGACAAGCTAATAATTGTATCGAAGACATTGCTAAACCGTTTCAATATCGGAACTTCTGCTTGAATCGCCCCCTCCATTGCTAAGCAAAATTCCTCTGGCGCCGCATCCTCCAGCGACAGGGCTTCTAGAAAGATCCGGGCAACCGGCAGATCCACTGACCGTTTTAGCTTCTCAATCGCCAAATCAGGATCTTCACGATACAACTCCATGACTTGTCGTAGCGTCTTATCCTGCCGTCGCAAAATGCGCGTCCAGAAAACAATACGCTCTCCGATGAGGGCGATCGCTACCACTGAAAAAATCATTAGTGGCCAAGCAACAATCCCTGCTGCGATTAAAATCTCACCGAGTCGAACCATGGCTTTTACCGAGACGGACTAGGAACGGGTCATATCACAATCCAAGCTTGCTTACCAAGAGAGCCGGATGCCCTCGTGTTTTACTCAATGCTCCAACAAAAGCTAGAAGAAGCTCCAGGAACGTGAGAAGTAAGCCTCAAAGACATAGCACAACGACACCCTGTCGATAAAATCCATCACGAGGTCGATTTCTGCCCAGGTTCAACCTGGATGCAAAAACATAGAGAGTTTAGACAAGGCCTGCGGTTCTCATCCCAATAAGAGCAGACTCGAATCAAACGCACTATACCCTCATTTGAGAATAGATTGCAAGAAGATTGCGCTTCTAGTCATCCCATTACGGATCCTATCGAGTGCCCTGAGCATCCCTCAAGAGCTGAAAATCTTTCTGGGCAAGCCGTTTGGCGATTGACTGAAAGTTAGGCTCTGAGTAGATTCAGCGTGTCTTTCAAAGTGTTATCTGACGGCTAAACGCCTATTGAATAATACTTGCAATAATTTTGAGGAATGCTCTATGATTAAGCTTCAGCACTAGCCACTGTCAAGCCCCGATTTATGAAACCGATTTCGCTCATCCAATCTCAGCGAGCCAAAGAGCGCCACAATTTGCGCTTGTTTTTAGCTTGGAGTTTAACGAGTTCCGCGCTGGTTCATGTGCTGGCGCTCTATGCTCATGTGCAGATCGGTTGGAGTGGGTCTCCTCCTGAACAAGAGATTGAAATTATTGTGGCTGCACCCGAAGATGAGTTGGCGATCGCGGACTCAGACACCCCAGCCGATTCCCAACTGGCAGGCGAATCAACAGTCGAGGGCAATGCGGGTGGCGATGGCCAAATTGAGCTAGCGACCTTAACCGTTGCCGCCGTTCCGGCGGTTCTCCCGCCCCAACTGCCGCTGTCAGAGGTGACACCGCAGCCGCCTGAGCCAGAAATGATGAAGGAGTCGGTCGAACCCCAGCCTATAGACGCTCAAAAGCCAGAAACTCAAAACTCGGAAACTCAAAAACCAGAAACCCAAAACCCAAAAACAGAAGCGCAACCCCAATCACCGTCTATATCAGAGACCCTTACCCATTCCCAGAATCAGGCGGTGCCTAACCCAGCATCCCCAGCGAATCAACCCGGTGGCCGCTCAACTCAACGGGGGATTGCTCAAGAGTCGGGGTTAGGACTGAACCCTGGCCCTGGTCAGGGAGAAACGGGAGCACCTGGCCGCGGCAAAACTGAAGGCACAGGTCAACCGGGCGATCGCAAACAGTCAGAACCAAAGTCTGAGCCAGTTGCCGTCAGAGAAACCCCAAAACCTGCCCCTGATAGTACCCCCAAGCGCCCTAGCTGCATCAGTTGCCCCCTGCCTAGCTTTGGGGGACAAGAGGGCAGCGCCCGGGTAACTTATGATATCGATGCTAATGGCAACGTGATTAATGTGCGACTACGGCAACCCAGTGGAGATCCTGCGGTTGATCGCGCCACACTAGAAGCCGTGAAAAAGTGGAAGTTTATGCCCTCGGCAACGGGCTACCAAAATGTGCGGCAACGCCTCACCTTTGAAGAAGAGGGATCCAAGTTTCAACAGGAGCAGAAGCACCGTCGCCGGCGTGAGGCGCAAGAACGCCAGATAGCGGAAGAAGGCCGTCGCCAGCAGCAAGTAGCGGAAGCACGCCGCCGAGCAGAGGCAGAAGCAACCAAACCGCTATCGAAGGATCCCCTTCAGTCGCCCTCTGAAGCTCCTGAGAAACCGGTGACTAAAGAGCCATCCCAGCCTATCGCTCCGGCTCCAACCCCTGAGGTGTCAGTACCTGCACCCGAACCGCCCCCTCCAACTCCAGAGCCACCGCCGTCCCCTCCGGCTCCAGAGCCACCGCCTGTGCCACTTCCTGAGCCTGCCTCTGAAGCGAGTGATGGAGGCTGAGTCGTTAATCGTCAATTGGGCGATCGCCACATAGCCACTTTCATGAAGAATGTGGCAACGGCGAGTCAAAAAGTCTGCTCAGCATGAGCGGATAAAAACGGGTTTTGTCCTCAGCTTTCTAGTCAAAGCAATGCGTTCTGCCACAGCCGCTAGGGTTAAGAATGCTCAATCGCATTAGCCGTTATTCTTTTCTTCTGCTTGGATGGCAATAGAATCGGCATCGGCCTCCAGAGTTTCTTGGATAAACAGACGCGCCAGTCGATCGTAGGTGCCGGCCCCAATATACTTGGGATATTTGTGCTCACGACTGTAAAGCCAGATCAACTCATCGCACAGAAAGATCCGGATGTCTTCCGTCCACCTTTTACAGGCCGGAATCCGAGATTTGGCTGCTTCCAGGGCCTCGATCCAGCGTTCATATTCCTGGGTAAAGTCACGGGCAACGACTTTGAACATGAGTTTATAGATGAATTAGATGAATTGAGCGACAAGAGTGAATTGAGTGATAAGGGCTAACCAATCTCTGGTTTAGATGACCGCTCCATCAGATTTGCCAAGGCTGTTTGGGGGGTCGTTTCTCCTCGAAGTACCCGATTCACCTCCTGGGAGATGGGGGCACGAATTCCCTGCTGGGTTGCCAGATTCACTAAAATTGGGGCCGTATTGACTCCTTCAGAGGTTCCTTCTAAGTCCTGCAAGATGGCATCCAGAGTTTTACCCTGGGCTAGCCCATACCCTACCCGATAATTGCGGCTCAGGGGGCTGTTGCAGGTTGCCATTAAATCTCCAATGCCTGCCAGGCCATAAAATGTTTCGGGTTTGGCTCCCCAGTGGCAGCCGATCCGTAAGATTTCTGCCAGACCACGGGTAATCAGGGCGGCTTTTGCGTTCATGCCTAGTTGCAGGCCGTCACAGGCTCCCACGGCGATCGCGATGACGTTCTTCAAAGTGCCGCCAAGCTCTACCCCCAGTGGGTCTGGATTTGTGTAAACCCGAAATTGCTTAGAAGACAGAGCCTGCTGAATGAAGGTTGCTGCCGCTGCATCTGTACTAGCAACCACGGTTGCAGCCGGTAACCCCTGCTGAATCTCTTTCGCCAGATTTGGCCCAGAGAGAACCGCGATCGCGTTTTCTGGAAACTGCTCCTGCCAAATTTGAGAGGGGAGACGAGGCAACTGACCCGCTTGAGACTGCGGCTCAAGCCCCTTTGTCGCCGAAAGTACTAGAGCTTTGGGGGGGATCTGGCAATGCTGCACCTGCTCGACAACGGCAGCCACCCCCCGCATCGAAACGGCTGAAATTACCAAATCAGCATGGCTTAAAACCTCTGGCAAGCGATCGCGATCGCGACGGGGAGACCAGAGGCGCACTAAATGTCCCTGGCCTTCGGCTAATTTGGCCAGGGTCGAGCCCCACGCTCCAGCACCTAAAACAGCGATCGTCAGTGAGAGTGCAGGCAAATCGGTCATAGTTCTGCCGATAACTGCACCAAACGCGGGTGGCTCGTCATCAGAGCACGCACTTGCTCAGCATGGTAAGAGCTACGGGTCAACGGCGAGGCCACCACCTGCAAAAAGCCCAGCGTTGAGCCGTGCTCACGCCAGGCATCAAATTGGGCTGGGGTAACAAATTGTTGGACATCTAAATGCTTTTGCGTGGGTTGCAGGTATTGGCCAATTGTGAGGATGTCACAATCTACCTGGCGCAGATCCTGCATCACGCCGCGCACTTCCCCATCACTTTCACCAAGGCCCACCATTAAGCCTGACTTGGTGTAAATCCAGGGAGCCAGTTGGCGCACCCGTTGGAGTAACTCCAGCGATCGCCCATAATGCCCCTGGGGACGCACTCGCCGATACAACCGTGGCACTGTCTCAATGTTGTGATTCAGCACCTCTGGATTCGCTTGCACAATAGTTGCCAAGGCATCCCAGTTGCCACAAAGATCAGGAATCAAAACCTCAATTGTTGTTTCAGGTGCAACCACCCGAATTGCTTGAATGCAATGGTAAAACTGCTCAGCCCCGCCATCCGGCAAATCGTCTCGATTCACCGATGTCACAACCACATGCCTCAGCCCCATGCGTCGCACAGCTTCGGCTAAACGGCCCGGTTCCGTCGGGTCAAGCGGTTTTGGCTTTTTCTCAAAATCAATATCGCAGTAAGGGCAAGCACGAGTACAGGCAGGCCCCATAATCAAAAATGTGGCCGTACCATTGTTGAAGCATTCACCAATATTGGGACAAGACGCTTCTTCACAGACCGTATTCAGCCCTAAATCGCGCAGTACCTCTTTAACAGTTCCAACCCGTTGCCATTGAGGGGCTTTGACCCGTAGCCAGTCAGGTTTAACGACCACGATTTTGCTTGATCCTTCGCATCAGAGTTTCTTACTCATCCTACCAAGCAAATTACCGATGACCTAGCAAATGTTTCAAGGGTCTTTCTTCAACCTCGCCCGCAGCCAGAGCTGTTTCTGCATTGACAGAACCGACAAAAACAACCGGTTCTGAAGTAGACGCTATCAGAGCACCTGAACCAGCAACCCCATCCACATATCGGCAGGATTGGAGTAGTAATGAATTTGCTCAACACGATAGCGGAAAGGAATTGTGCCTGTCTTTAGAACCAGATAATCTCCTGGCTTCACTCCACGACCCTGGGCAGTGACATAACCCCGATAAGGGGAATCGGCCTGCTCAAAAACGTAGTCAACACCCGCCTGATGATGGGTGTAGTCATGGGTTTTAGGATTCTTGCGGGAAACCCAATTGAATGACTCCAGTAAAGGGAGTAAAGGGCTTTGCTTTGTTGCTCTGACCTGTTGAACTGTCATAAAGTTATCCTTTCTGCAGGGTATCAAAAGTCTGACCTATCGCGATACAGGACAACGCACCCTCTACATCAAACATCACAAAGGTTTCAGGTGTTTCACTTACCTTTCATAAAGGTAAGCAGGTTCACGATAAAACCTTGTGCAGAATGTGACACTTCCACGCCTGTACCCACTTTTCCTGACGAGAGGGCGCGGATCCTGCCTAAGAAGCAATGAGGAACGCACGGTATCATCTTAAATCTGCCCTGTTAATCGATTGTGACTAACAAGTCTAGCAACGCTTGCCGGAATACGCGCAAAGGCAACAGATATTAAACAAAAATTGCTCAGGTTCTAAGAGAAATACCTGAATTTCTCTAGAAAAACCCTAACCTAGCAGGGACAGGCATACAAAATTCAGGGTTTAGGACTGAAAGATACTGCAATCAAGGTTTTCAGAACTTTCGATTGTCGGAACAATCGCATCGATTGATTCTATAAAATGAACTATAGTGATTGCTCTGCCTAGTCAATATCCCCAATCTGGGGGAATTTGTGTAGTTGGGTGTTATGACTTTCGGTAGAAGGGTGGGTACCTTACTGTGAGTGGATAGGTTTTACAGTCTGAGCGGGTAGTGGCAGGTGCACTTGAAAAATTGGAGTTTTCCACTTTTAACAAATAAATTGACCCTCAGATCGCGGCAAAGCATTCTATTCAATGTTGGGCTCGTCATGTTGTTTTTGGGGGGAATGCTCCTAACCAAGCATGCTGCCTTAATGTCTGACTTTGAACTCGACACAGATGAGGGCTTCAACGTGATCAAGGCCTGGCTTTATGCCCAAGGCTTTCCTCTCTATGGTCAAATGTGGAATGATCAACCCCCGCTCTACACGGTTTTACTGGCTGGTTGGATGCGGCTTTGGGGCTGGTCTTTGCCTGTAGCCAGAACCCTAACGTTGGGATTTTCGGCCTTGCTGGTCTGGTGTTTTTACCAGGTTGTCCGCCAAACTATTGTGGCTTGGGGGCTGCGATCGCCGAGCACTTGGTCAGCTCTCATGGGTGTTTTGTTACTGGCGACCTCCTGGGGCTTTCCCCAACTATCAGTTTCCGCCATGATTGGCTTGCCTGCTTTGGCCTTGGCCTTGCTATCGATTTACTGGTTATCGCTCTATCAGGCTAGCAGCGCCTTGCCTTGGCTAGTTGCTTCTGGTGTTGTGATGGGGGCCTCCCTCCAAACCAAGTTGTTTACCGCCTTTCTAGTGCCAATTATACTGGTTTATCTGGGAGGGTTAGAGTGGCACCAACTCGGCAAAAAATCATGGAAAACGCTGCTCTGGTCTCTATTGCTTTGGCTTCTAGCCGTTTGTCTGACCTATCTCGTAATTGGGTTAACCTCTGGGCAACTGGTTCACTTATCCGCTACGTTGCTTTCTCACCTGCAACAGCCGCCTCCCTCCGATGAGCTGCTCTCAGCCAACTTTAATAGCTTTGCCTACCTGCGCTCGATGCTGGCGCAAGATCGGCGCTACCTGCTACCTGTGGCTCTAGGCGCTACGGTGCTGATAGTGAAAAGGCGACGGTGGAGCGGGTTTTTGCCGATTTTCTGGTTGTTGGCCAGTACGGTACTCATTCTGAAGCATCAGCCTATCTGGTATCACCACTATCTGCTGTTGAGCATCCCGTTCTACTGGTTGTTAGGCATAGCGATCGCCCTTTTGCTCGATTGCCTCTACCAGAAATTAGAACCGCTAACCCGCCACTCCCTGTTTAAGAGGTGGGGGATTACGCTAGGGGCAGGCTTGCTGTTGTTATTGGGAATTGGCAAAACGCTGCCCGCTGCACCCATTGGGCAACCCTATGGTGATCCGGCAGCACTGGAACAGGTAATACGTTACAAACCCGTGACCCAGTGGTTGTTTACTGATCGCCCCGTTTACGCCTTTAAAGCTGGGTTGCCGGTACCCCCCGAAACAGCGGTGATTTCGGCCAAACGCTTGAATGCGGGTAACTTAACAATGGCCGATTTGCTAGCGCTCTGGCAACGCTACCAACCCGAACAAATTTTGTTGGCCCGCTGGACGGATCAGATTCAGCAGAATCCTGAGCTGGCCCACTACCTGGATGCACACTATGTAAAGACCTACACCAACGCCACTGCTAGGGTGCAACATTATGTGCGGCAGGAGCACATCACTTCTCCCTATGTAAACTCTCCCCTTAGTAGTTTGTCAAACTAGCTTTGAGGGGTATAGAGGTTGGTCAGAAAGCTGAGGACGCAATGCTCAACCGCCAGTGCGGGGCATACTTCCTGCGGGTAGCATTTGGGATTGCGCATGTACGACTTTAGGCGTGGTAACAAAGGGATGAATTGCCCTCACCCCCTTTCTTGAATGCCCGTCAGAGCGATACCCTTCGCCCTAGGAGAAGGACGCGATCAATCCGGTTCCTTCTTCTTTGTAGCCGCGTTGAACCCAGAAAATCGGACACAATTGCTTAAGAAAAATCTGAAAGTATTCGCTTCAGCTTGAATTTTATCAATAGCCTGCTGGCAAGAGGTTCCGGGCTGCTAACCACTCGCGATTAAATAACTTGGATTGATAACGGCTACCGCTATCGCAGAGTACTGTTACAATCGTATGCCCTGGCCCTAACTGCTTCGCCAGGGTCACAGCGGCCCCAACGTTAATGCCCACCGAACCCCCCATAAACAGCCCGTCTTTATGCAAGAGCTGATAAATCACCTCGATTGCTTCTGGATCGGCAACCCGAATGGCATCATCGGTTGGGGCACCTTCCATGTTGGCTGTGACACGACTATTGCCAATTCCTTCCGTAATCGAGTTACCTTCAATCTGAATTTCGCCCGTCTTTACATAGCTGTAGAGTCCACTCCCGTAGGGATCGGCCACGACGCAGCGAATGGCTGGGTTTTTCTCCTTGAGGAACATTGCAACTCCCGCGTAGGTGCCGCCTGTTCCTGTTGCTGACACCCAGGCATCGACCTTTCCATCGGTTTGACTCCAGATTTCTGGCCCGGTTGTTTCATAATGGGCGCGGCGATTGGCCAAATTATCAAATTGGTTGGCCCAGATGGCATTATCCATTTCGGCGGCAATGCGGCCAGATAAGCGCACGTAGTTGTTGGGATCTCGATAGGGCACGGCAGGCACAGTCCGGACTTCGGCTCCTAAAGTCCGCAATAGCTCAATTTTCTCTGAGGATTGAGTTTCAGGAATGATAATGAGACAACGGTAACCCTTGGCGTTGCAGATGTGAGCTAACCCAATGCCTGTATTGCCGGCTGTGCCTTCGACGACTGTCCCTCCTGGTTGCAGTTTTCCGGTTTCTTCGGCGGCTCTGATGATGTAAAGTGCGGCTCGGTCTTTGACCGAGCCACCGGGATTGAGGAATTCTGCTTTGCCCAGAATTTCGCAGCCCGTTGCATCTGAAAAACTATTGAGGCGAATGAGGGGAGTGTTGCCAATTGTGCCGACAAATCCGTATTTAATGTCCATGCTACGTTCCTGTATTATCCCTCAACAGATTCTAGATCGCTGTTAGATGGGTGCTTACCAAAAGATTAGGCTAACCGAATCAATCTGATCGAAAGCAAGTGTAAGCAGCACTACGCTGAGCATGTCAAGTGAGCCGTTAAGATGCGCTTATACTGCTCAACTCTAGTGCTCTTATCCTATCCAGGGAAAGCGGTTTGAATTTCTGGTGGGGCCTTTATTAAGGGGCTTGGGGAAAGAGCAGGGGATGGCTGTAAAATCAAGTTTGCAAGGGGTCTGCAGGTTATTTACAGGTTAACTGTTGTGGGCAAGTAGGGCGCGGCAAAAGGCGTTGAGCAGGGAGGGAGCTATGGATAGTAGGACTGTCACAGATCTGGCAAGGGCAGGAAATTCGGAGGCGATCGCCTTTTTGTTGAACCAATGGCTAAAGCCCTACTACGTGATGGCCACTGTCAACCTAGAGGCCGCCCAATTGCATGTGCATTTAAAGGCAGCCCAGCCACCCCTACCAGAGTTATTCGTGGATCTGGTTGTCACTCAGCTGCAACGACTCCATCTGCCCTTTGAGTGGGTTCATCTCCACGGCTACGCTTTGGAGGATGCACACCCGGCCTGGAGTCAAGAGCTACCGTTAAAATCAGCGGAGTTGGAGGGGGCGGGTACCTTCTCGAAGTGGGTGCAGGAGCTAGAAAAAACGGTTTCCCTCTCCCCCAGCCAGCCTTCGCCCAGCCAGCAAGGGCGCACGGCTCAGGCAGTGGTGCAGCGTCCCCATCTCACAACTGCACTGCCCAACTATGAAGGGCAGCGCTCCGTGCAAAGCTTCTTCTTTTCCCGGTTGCCGGCATCTAAGGAAAAGGAGACCGAACGCCTGCAAAATATTCTGGGGGTTGCTGGATTGGTGACGTTGCTCCTATCCATGGGAGTTTTTGCCTACAACAAGGTTTTCCCCGGTTCCGCCATTTCTCAGGTTCCTCAAAGCTCTGGGTCGCCCTCGGCGGAGGGGCAAGCTGCGCCTCCATCCGAGGCCAGTCCTAGTCCTACTGCGACCCAAGCTGCAACCCCTGCCTCGCCGACGGTGAAAACTAGCCCCCGCTCTACGAAGCCAACCCGTGCTTCTCAGGCGAATGCTGCGGGCAGCAAGCAAAAGCCAGGAACTGCACCAACTCAGTCTGCAACGGCAGGTGACTCCAATGCGGTGGAGGCAAGGGTGACTAAAGAGTTAGAGCAGCTTAAAGAGCAATCGAATGCCTTCAAAATGATGGCTCAGTACGAGCCGACAGTCTATCAACAGTTTCAAGAGCAAGTGAAGGCAGCGGCACGTAACAATACCCTGACATCTGACAAGGCGATGGCCCTTGGCCGGGAGTTGGTCGCCTCCTTAGTTGCAAAGTATGCTCCCATTGCTTCTGACCGGGCACTGTTGGACTTTGCCCTGACCCGATTTAATCTGTTAAAGCAAGCTTCTAGCAAAGCGCCTGAAATTTGTCGAGCAGAGGTTGTAACGGGTGAACCGATTGATTTACGCCCCGCTGTGCAGCAAAACTTGAAAGAGTTGGATGATGTGGTGGCGGTGGTGATTCAAACTGGGGCGACCCAGCCAGCACCGCTCAAGGATGTGGCGGCGGCTCAAAGTCGGTTGCAAAAAGTTGTGGCGGATATGGGCGATCGTTACGGCGATGATTTTCTGAAAGCGAAGGATCAAAAAGCAAACATCGACCCGAAAAAGACGTGCCAGATGATGAATGATTTTTGGGCTTTGCTACTGAATTTACCCGATGCGGAGGCGGCTTCTGCTCTTCGTTACCTGTGGGCCAGCGATTCTTCGACAGGCTCAGCCAAGCCCAAGCAGTAGTCTGGTGCTAAACGTGAGTTAAATCATTTCTGATACGAGAAGCGTTGCAAAACCACTAGCTGATCCGGGTGCCTGCCCCTAGCATGATCGTGAGCATCGCAGTACAGTCAATAGAAAGCCTTGGGCATTCGTACTTGCTATTCGGGGTCGAGGGGCTTTTAGTTTCTGCTGAGACACCACTTCCAGGTTGTGATGACCGGATTTATCCTCTCAAGCAGAATTGCCTGTTCAATAGCGATAACGGGGTACCATGCTGGGCGAACTGCTAGCTGGAAGATACAAAATTACCGAAATGCTGGGTGCCGGAGGGTTTGGGCAAACCTACATGGCCTGTGATACCCAGCGTCCAGGTTCTCCCCGTTGTGTCGTTAAGCACCTCATTTTCTCCAGTCAGAATGAAGCGGTATTACAGCAGGTGCGCCGACTATTTCGAGTAGAGGCTGAAACTCTGGAAGCCCTTGGTCGCCATGACCAGATTCCCCAACTATTGGCCTATTTTGAAATTGAGCAAGAATTTTACCTAGTTCAAGAATTTATTCCCGGCCATTCCCTGAGTCAGGAGATGGGGGAAGGGGTGCGTTGGACAGAGGTGGCGGTCATTAAATTTTTAGAAGATGTGCTGCAAATTTTGGAGTTTGTTCATGGGCGAGGGGTGATTCATCGAGATATTAAGCCCGATAACCTGATTCGCCGCCCTGATCAGAAGCTAGTTTTGATCGATTTTGGAGCGGTCAAAAACATTGGCCACACTATTGCTGAGGCGACGGGAGAGACTGCCTTTAGCATTCCGATTTATACCTCTGGCTACGGTGCGAGTGAGCAGTGTTTGGGGCGGCCCCGTTATAGTAGTGATTTGTATTCTCTGGGAATGATCGCTATTCAGGCTTTGACGGGAATGCGCCCATCTCAACTGCCTCAGGATTTACATACCTGTGAGGTGATTTGGCGCGATCAGGTAGCAACGACCGATGCCCTGGCGGAGATTTTGGAGCGGATGACCCGCTTTCACTTTAACCAGCGTTATCAGTCAGCGACCGAAGTGCTCAAAGCCCTGCGGCAAATTGCACCGGCTTCCACAACCCTAAGCTTATCGGTGACACGCCCCCAGGAGTGCCCGCGAGAGGCAATGGTGGATGCGCCGGTGTCTGCTCATAGTGGCTTGGCGATCGCCTCAGCCCCAACGGCCACAAATCTGCATCTGGCTTCAAGGCCAGTGATATGGCCACTAAAACGCTGGCTTCTTACGGGTAGCGCGCTGTTGGCATTGCTGGTTGGTGGCGGCCTTTTGGGGCGAAGCTGGCAGCGCAGCCAGCCATCAACCCTGTTGTCTGGCTCGGTCTCCGAACGGATTAGCTTTGGTGAAAAATTGCTGAATCGCTGGCAATCCAACCCCGTCAAGCAGGAAGGGATTGAACAACTAGCAAAGGGAAACTTTGCCCGGGCGGTGGAGCGGTTGACTACAGCACGTCAGCAGCAACCGGGTGATCCAGAAACCTTGATTTATCTTAATAATGCCCAGATTGGGCTGGCTCCTGCCCATGTGGTTGTAGTCGTGGCTCCCCTGGGGGATACCTTTGGTTCAGCCCAGGAGATTTTGCGGGGGGTAGCCCAAGCCCAAACCCAAATCAACCAGGTTGGTGGCATTAACGGTGTGCCGCTTAAGGTGGCGATCGCCCATGAAGATAGCACACCAGAGACAGCTCGCCTGCTGGCGCAAGCTCTGACCAATGACCCACAAGTACTGGGAGTGGTAGGTCATAGCATCAGTGATACCTCCTTGGCAGCCGCCCCGATTTATCAGCGTCAACAACTGGTGATGATTTCGCCGCTCAGCTCAGCAGTGCAGCTCACCGACCAGGGTAGCTACATTTTTCGAACCATTCCTAGCGATCGCGCCACCGCCAGAGCCTTGGGCGATCACATGCTCAGAGTATTTAAACAGCAGAAGGTAGCGGTTTTCTACAACTCGCGGAGTGACTACAGTCAGTCGCTCCGCGCCGAGTTTCGCAACGCCTTGTTTTATAACGGGGTGGAACCTTTGCTGGAAGTCGATCTAGCAAGGCCCGATTTTGATGCTTACGATAGCTTGCAACAGGCAATGGCTCAGGGGGCAGAGGTATTGATGCTAGCCCCCGACTTTACGACTATTGATCGCGCCATTCAAGTTGTGATTGTGAATCGGCGACGCCTCAGGCTCCTAGGGGGCGATAGCGTATCGACCTCAAAGATTTTGACGGTGGCAGGCCACGAAGCCGTAGAGATGGTGGTGGCTGTGCCGACAAATCTTAACTCCCAAGAGTTTCGCCAGCGGTTTCAAGCGCTTTGGGGACGGGAGGCAATCTTAGGATGGCGAACAGCCCTAGCCTACGATGCAGCGATCGCACTGATTCAGGCCATCCAAACTAACCCTACTCGTACAGGAGTGCAACGGGCGCTGTCAGATCAACGCTTCGCCGTGGATGGCTCAGAAGCAACCATTCGCTTCATGCCCTCCGGCGATCGCGAAGCCAAAGCCAGCCTAGCTACAGTGAAGCGAGTGAAAACGGCCCAGGGCGATCGCTACGAATTTCAACCCCTATCCACTGATCGCCCTGCCAGGCACTGACCTACTCACCCTGAACGAACCAGGAATCAAGCAAAACCCCGCTACTCGCCTATTCCTTTTTATCATCAACCACTTTAATTTCACCCTGCGGAGCCGCTGCTTCTGGGGTAGCCTCTGGTGTCAGCCCTGTAAACCGAACTCGAGGTAAACCTGTGCCTGCCGCACCACTACCTTGAGGTTGCTGCCGTAACTGTTCCTGACGGCGCTTCATAAAATCTGCCGCCTCTGAGTCGAGGTTATCACGCTGAATTGCTCCAAACTCCTCAATACTGCGAGAGGGTGCCAATACCGAGTTATGGATTAAATCCATCACCCCGCGAGTGGGACTACCAGAAGCCCCGCTATTAAACAAGCTATTTGAGCGCTCTGGATCAAGCGGGTTAGAAAACGCATCATTTACGGTCTGTGCTACTGTTCCCCGTGGTGTTACAACACCCAGACACACAGCTACCAGGGCAGCATTTCCTAAGCAGTAAGAAAGTACCTTCAGCGTATTCATGGGCAATCCTTTAACCAACTCCCTCATTGTGCCGAAATTGTTTTGAAAACGCCAGCTTTGTTTGTCAGACACATCCCTGGAACCAGTGGCTTCAGAGTAGCTAGGCGATTCTTGATAGAGCGATCGCTGAGTCGCCAGTACCTTTGGGGAGTAAGAGTGTGCGGGCTTACTCCCAGCCAAGGGTGCTACCCTTGCACCCATCCTACATCAAGTGGTGCTGGCGATTACTCGATAGTGAATCACGATTGATCCCTACAAATCGCTTGACGTTGCTCGACCGAAAAAGCTCCCAGCTACAGTCCCCAAATAATCTTCTTTATACGGGGGGTTCTGAAGGGGGGAGGGGCGGCAGCATCTAGAGTCACTGCTACACCTATGTTAATGTGAAGACTTCGATAAGAATGCGGGAACTCCAAGGCCAAACTATAAAGCTTAGTTATGGAAAACGCTGAGTTATCAGATAGTCAAACACTCTGTGATCAACCCACTGGCCCTGCTGAAGCACTGAGTCTTGAGTTGTCTACCTATCAAGTAGCGGTGCTTTCAACCCTATTCGATCAAAATGATGCACGCAAGTTGCCAGTACTAGCAGAGCAATGGGGGGTGCGAGCAAGAACGCCTGCACTTGGTCTGGCAAACGATGCATCGTAATTTGGCCGGTGCCTGCTTGGATCGGGCTGGGTCAATCGCAACTTAATAACAACAACGCCGTATCAAGAAAATACCCCAATCAGGACTGACTTCTTCCACCTTATGGATAGAGAATAGCAAGTAGACCCCATCAGGTTTAGAGTTAGAGTTGTGTTGGGAAAAACAGACTTCAGCTTGACTCTGGGATAAAACCCAGGGATGCTCTCTGGTTCTTCTGCGTTTTGCATCTATCCATCCTTTGGATGCAGAAGCAAGCCTCAAAAGGGCACTTCCGTTCCACTTCGCTTCTTCGTTTTTACCATGATTGATCACGATGTCATCATTGTTGGGGGGGGGCTAGCTGGCTCCCGCGCTGCTCTAGAGATTGTCCGCACTGCCCCCAGCTTAAGGGTCGCCCTAGTGGCTAAAACGCACCCAATCCGCTCCCATTCTGTCGCGGCTCAGGGAGGGATTGCTGCTGCCTTGCAAAATGTGGATCCCAACGATAGCTGGAAGGCCCATGCCTTTGATACGGTTAAAGGCTCTGACTACCTGGCAGATCAGGATGCGGTTGAAATCTTGACAAAGGAAGCCCCCAATGTGGTGATTGACTTAGAACACATGGGGGTTTTGTTTTCTCGTTTGGCTGATGGCCGCATTGCTCAGCGGGCCTTTGGTGGCCATTCCCACAATCGCACTTGCTATGCGGCAGATAAAACCGGGCACGCCATCCTCCATGAACTGGTTTGTAATCTGTTGGCAAAGGGCGTCACGATTTACGATGAGTGGTACGTCAATCGCCTGATTTTAGAGGAGGGGGAAGCCAAGGGTGTTGTCATGCATCGGATCCGTGATGGCCAGCTAGAAATCGTACGGGCGAAGGCTGTGATGTTTGCGACAGGCGGCTATGGCCGGGTTTACAATACCACCTCGAATGACTATGCCTCGACGGGAGATGGGCTATCCATGACGGCTTTGGCGGGGCTACCCCTGGAAGATATGGAGTTTGTCCAATTTCACCCGACGGGTCTCTATCCTGTAGGGGTGCTGATTTCAGAGGCGGTTCGGGGTGAAGGGGCTTATCTGATTAATAGCGAGGGGCGGCGTTTTATGGAAGACTATGCCCCTAGTCGAATGGAGTTGGCCCCACGGGATATTACTTCTCGGGCGATTACGCGAGAGATTCGGGCGGGGCGAGGGGTGCATCCCGATGGCAGTGCGGGCGGGCCTTGTGTGTTTCTCGATCTGCGCCATATGGGTCAGGAAAAGATCATGAGCCGGGTGCCTTTCTGCTGGGAGGAGGCCCATCGGCTGGTGGGGGTGGATGCTGTGCATCAGCCGATGCCCGTGCGACCGACGGTGCACTATTCGATGGGAGGAATTCCGGTCAATACTGATGGGCGTGTCTACAGCAGCGCAACGGACTTAACTGAGGGCTTTTTTGCTGCGGGGGAAGCGGCTTGTGTGTCGGTTCATGGGGCCAATCGGTTGGGTAGCAACTCCCTTCTGGAATGCGTAGTGTATGGACGACGGGTAGGAGCTGCGATCGCTCGCTACGTGCAAAACCGCAAATTACCAGAAATTAACGCAGCCCGTTACTTTAAAGAAACCACCGACCAATTTCAGGCATTGCTCGATCAACCTGGGGAGTATCGGCTGGCGGAGGTACGTCAAGCGTATCAGGACTGCATGACCGAACATTGTGGAGTATTTCGGACAGAGGCCGTCATGCAAGAGGGGTTAGCAAAGCTGAAGCAAATTCAGCAGCAGTATCATCAAATTCGCCTGGATGATCGGGGTAAGGTCTGGAACACTGAACTGATTGAAGCTCTGGAACTCCGGAGTTTGATGGTCGTGGGGGAAGTGATTTTGGCGTCAGCCATCAACCGCCAGGAAAGTCGAGGTGCCCACTCCCGTGAAGATTTTCCACAGCGGGATGATGCGAACTTTCTAAAACACACCCTAGCTTATTACTCCCCCGCAGGCATTGATCTGCAATATAAACCTGTGACGATTACACTGTTTGAACCCCAGGAACGAAAATATTAAGGAATGAGATGAATCAAGAGACCGTACTGAGCAAACCCACTAAAACCCTAGCCGAATCGCTCAAATTGCCAAAACTCAAGCCCGGACTGAAGGAGGTTTGGGATCAGTTTTTAGACCCATTGGCGTAGCCTGCCCAGAGCGCAGAGCTTACTTTGCGTCCTCTCGGTTTTCAGGATTAGAGCGATCGCTATATTTCCGCAGGTTATCCAGTCTTTAATCCTAACCTCAGTCTAGAGTTGATGTTTCCCCTAGCCAAAACGCCGAGTCTGGACGGGATTGAATCTGTCTGATTCTTTTATCTTCTCGTTTCTCCTTACCCCAACCTATCCGCTTTAATCGGTTTAATCTATGTCAGAACTCGAACGCCTTGTCCTATTAGCTGAGGATCAATTGACCGAGTACAGTACCGATGCTCGTAAGC
Source organism: uncultured Leptolyngbyaceae cyanobacterium (assembly GCA_938023035.1). Taxonomy (GTDB): domain Bacteria; phylum Cyanobacteriota; class Cyanobacteriia; order Leptolyngbyales; family Leptolyngbyaceae; genus DSRU01. Next base: position 100,482 of record CALIDI010000002.1, read on the forward strand.
TGGAAAAGCTGCGGCAAAAGATTGCTTTGTCGGTGCCCTATTCGCAACAGCGGCAGATTAAGGAAACGCTACTGGCCGAAATGCCGACCGACCCTATTAGCCAACTGATCATGAAACAGCGCCAAACAGTAGCTCTACCCTTTTGGGGAATTGCTGGATTGGGACTACTGTTAGGGATTTCCTTTATGCAACCCCTAGATTTGCTGGCAACGGCGGTCGGAGGGGCGATCGCGGTCGGCGTGCAACGGCGGGGCTGGAAGTTGGAGGCCCGGCAACTTCTGATCAACACCTTGGAAGACATGGAGTCACGCATTCAAAATGCGCAAAAAACTCCTTAGATAATCCTGCGGACAGTGTTTGTGGTTTGTGAAAATGCTGAAAAATCCTTCCAATGCTGCCAGCCTTAGCCCTATCGCCATAGTTACCTGATTGAGCTTAGGTTGCAGGGGGTGCTCTGAGAGTATGTCGCCTTTTCAAGCCCTCATCCCCCAGCCCCTTTTCCCAGGTTGTTGGGAGAAGGGGGCCGAACCATCTCAACGTTCCTCTCCCAATTTGGGGGAAGGATTAGAGCAATCCGGGCATACCAGAAAAGCGTGAGGGCAAAAATGACATGCACCCGGTGCTCTTGGCCGAAGGCCCTGCCCCTATACCCCCTCACCCCTATCAGACTGAGCAACGGGCGATCGCCATACAGTGGTCGAGAAGCTAGAGTAACGTATCAGATGATAATCTGCTAACTAACTAGCTTAAGCATAAAAAGGTGCTGTATTCAAACCTTTGAACAAGTAAAAAACGTATTGAAAATATCAAAAATTGAAATATTGGCCAACTATTAGAAATAGATCTTTATTAGCTAAAAATTTCTTTGAAAAGCTCTCATTTTTAGCATCATAATATTACCCGCTGCTGACCGAGGAATTTGAGATAGAAGTAACCCACCTAATTTGCCGAAGCAGAATCCCCAATGTAGCCTGAAGTTTCCTATCATTCTTCTGCTTGCGTTACTGGTGATTATCAACACGATCTGATCATGATTTATTGATGATCTCTTCTTGAGTCCTTAATTCCACTCCTTGCGCACTCTCAGTAAAGATTGACCGCACCAAATCGCTTTTTTGTGAAGCAGGTCGGTAACTACAACAGGCACTTTACGGTTTGTGCCAATGCTCTCTAGGGGGGGCAAATTTACACTGAGAACATGAGAAAGAAAGGATTGTTTGCCGCGCTCGCAAATGATGCCCAGACCGGTGCAAATCGGTTGTTTCACCAGATGAAACTTCCAGGTCAGGGCCTGAACACGGTTTATTTGGAATTATCGGGAGGACTGTCCTAATGACATTCATTCGTTGGCAACCCTGGCAAGAAATTGAGGCCCTTGGGCATCAGTTCGATCAAATTCTGGAGACTTTAGCGCCAACTTTGGATGGAGTTGCGCATCAAAAACAGGTAGCCCATGAGCGTGACACTCAGAGCTGGTTGCCTGCGGTTGAGTTGGAGGCATCTTCCGCTGCAATTATCTTGAGGGTGGCTTTACCGGGGGTTCAAGCGAAGGATCTGGATGTGCAGGTAACCCGCGAGGCAGTCGCGATCGCGGGGGCGTATCACCCCCAAGCTCAGACCAATGATATGCACTATCTGCGTTCTGAGTTTTACTATGGCCGGTTTCGGCGGATTGTGAACCTACCCGCTCCGGTCAAAAACGATGCGGTTGACTTTGGCTTTAGAAATGGGATTTTGACCTTGACGCTGCCACGGTTAGAGGCCCACCGCCCTAAGGTCGTCAAGCTGAATCTGGCAGCGGGGCAGCCAATTTCCCAAGTTTCTCCAGAGACGGAGCCAGTTAGCTCGGTCGCGGTGTTGGAGGGTGCTCCCAAGGCGCAAGGTTCTCCTGAGGTAGAGCCAAGCAGCCCGGCTCAAACCTTAACCACGCCAACCGACGTGGAGGATGTCTGGGCCGAGACGGTTGCCTAAACCTGGAATACCTCTGAGTCTGCGGGTCTCGAACCGCCCTCTCGGTTGTTCGGTAAATACGCCTTCATTAGAGGTGCGGATCGCGCTCAGTATAGAAGGTTAGAAGGGCACCTCCTGCCTGAATGGGCGGCAACGGGTCAATGGAACTGACGATGCCTTGCGGTGTGACCCGCTGCCGGGGCATAAGCCGACCAGCCGCTACCCCCATGCACTTTTCACGTTTTAGTTGTTGTAGATGGAGCCGAAGTACAAATGGCAAAAGTTGTTGGAATTGACTTAGGTACAACAAACTCCTGCGTCGCGGTGATGGAGGGTGGCAAGCCCACTGTCATTGCCAATGCAGAGGGGTTTCGCACAACTCCTTCGGTAGTTGCGTTTACTAAGAATGGCGATCGCCTAGTGGGTCAAATTGCCAAGCGTCAGGCTGTGATGAACCCCGAAAATACCTTCTATTCGGTTAAGCGCTTCATTGGCCGCCGCTTTGATGAAGTGACCCACGAAACGACCGAAGTTTCTTACAAAGTTCTAAACGTTGGCGGCAATGTCAAACTGGACTGTCCGGCTAAGGGTGAGCAGTATGCCCCTGAGCAGATTTCGGCAGAGGTGCTGCGCAAACTCAAAGAAGATGCCAGCAAATACCTGGGCGAAGATGTGACCCAAGCCGTGATCACAGTGCCTGCTTACTTCAACGACTCCCAGCGGCAGGCCACTAAGGATGCCGGCAAAATTGCGGGCCTAGAAGTGCTGCGGATTATCAACGAACCCACTGCCGCCTCCCTTGCCTACGGCCTAGATAAGAAGAGCAATGAAACCATCTTAGTGTTTGACTTGGGCGGTGGTACCTTCGACGTCTCCATTCTGGAAGTGGGCGATGGCGTATTTGAGGTGTTGTCTACCTCTGGAGATACCCACCTGGGTGGTGACGACTTTGATAAGAAAATTGTGGATTACTTAGCAGAGGAGTTCCGTAAGGCAGAAGGGATTGATCTGCGCAAGGATAAGCAAGCTCTGCAGCGCCTGACCGAAGCCGCAGAAAAGGCCAAGATTGACCTCTCCAGCGTGACCCAAACGGAGGTCAACCTGCCCTTTATTACCGCCACCCAGGATGGCCCTAAGCACCTGGATATGACCCTGACCCGCGCTAAGTTTGAGGAACTATGCTCCGACCTGATTGATCGTTGCCGCGTGCCCGTCGAAAATGCCATGCGGGATGCCAAGCTCAGCAAGGAAAATATTGATGAAGTGGTTATGGTCGGTGGTTCGACCCGAATTCCTGCCATTCAGGAAATGGTGCAGCGGCTGATGGGCAAAGAACCGAACCAGACGGTAAACCCTGATGAGGTGGTCGCGATCGGTGCGGCTGTACAAGCGGGTGTGCTAGCTGGTGAAGTGAAGGACATTCTGCTGCTGGATGTGACGCCCCTATCTCTAGGTGTGGAAACCCTGGGCGGCGTGATGACCAAGATTATCCCCCGCAACACCACCATTCCTACCAAGAAGTCGGAGGTGTTCTCCACGGCTGCCGATGGTCAAAGCAACGTGGAAATCCATGTTCTCCAAGGGGAACGGGAGATGGCTAGCGACAACAAGAGCTTGGGAACCTTCCGTCTGGATGGAATTCCTCCGGCTCCCCGTGGCGTGCCTCAGATTGAAGTGACCTTTGACATTGATGCCAATGGTATTCTCAATGTGACGGCCAAGGATAAGGGCACAGGTAAGGAGCAGTCCATCAGCATTACGGGCGCTTCGACGTTGCCGAAGGAGGATGTCGAGCGCATGGTGCGTGAAGCGGAACAAAACGCCAGTGCCGATAGGGAACGGCGGGAACGGATTGAGTTGAAGAATACGGCTGATTCCCATGCTTACCAGGCTGAGAAGCAGGTTGCCGAAATGGGGGACAAAATCCCGGCTGCCGATAAGGCGAAGGTAGAGGAATTGGTGAAGAACTTGAAGGAGGCGATCGCCAAGGAAGACTTTGATAAGATCAAGTCCCTAGACTCCGAGTTACAACAAGCTCTCTACAGTATTAGCGCCAACCTTTATCAACAGGCTGGGGGTACACCCGAAGGGGCTAAGCCAGGTGCCAATGCTGGAACCGGTGCAACCAGTGGCGATGACGATGTGATCGATGCCGACTTCACTGAAAACTAGCGGCTTGTCTCAAACTTGATGGGCGACTAGCCTCAACGTTGCTGGGAGCAAGGTGCTTACCTCTGGTTACAGTTCCTCGTTCCCAGTTCTTTTTAATCGACAACTTCTGCTCTTTAATCTCAAAGCTACCTTCCTAGCGGTAGCTTTTTTGCTTTTTTTGATCCAGTGAAATTCGGATACGGCTACACGGTAGTCAGAATGCAAACGGCGAAGAATGGCTATATGGAGCTATGTGAGCACGGGGTGTTTGGGAAAAGGAGACATGCCGCGACAAAGTCCGCAATCAATGGTGGAACCCCCTCTCACTGCCGAAATCATCTTCAATTGAGTTGCGCCCAGCTACTTAGTCCCGCCCCGCAATGTCAAGCGCTCAATCGGTATCAAATCGTTATTTTGGCTGGAATTGATTGAATCCATCCGTGGTTGTAGCCGCCCAGAGAGGGCATAACTGGCCAGGCCCGCATACTCTCGCAGTGCTGTCAGGCTAATGCTCACAGAAGGGAGATGCGCTGGCAAAGGAATTGGCTGAGGCACGACCTCAAAGCCTAGGCTGCGAAAGGTCAGCAGCGCGCGCAGCATATGGGGATGGTCGGTAATTAAGAGAATTCGTTCAATGCCTCGCTGGTGAAGTAGTCGGGCCGATAGACGGGCATTTTCCTCTGTGGTGCGAGCATAGGGTTCTTCAACCAGGGCAGTTTCTGGAATGCCCCGATCGCGCAAGAGGCGAAGCAGTCGAGGGGCTTCACCGCCATGCCCCGTTGCCAAGATCAGGGGTGCCCGGTGACCATACCAAAGAGCGGCGGCTTGGTCGGCCCGTTCTGGCTCCAACAGGGTGCCACGCCCCAAGATGACAATGGCCCCTGCCGGTTTCCCATCATCGGCTGGTAAGAAACGGCTTAACCCGGCTATGGCCAAGGCGGCTCCTGGCGGAGAGATCAATACCAGGTAAGCGATCGCTAGGCCCACAACTGTTCTGAGTAGCAGCGGCTTCCAGCGATAGGTGCCCAAACAGCCAAGGGCGATCGCAATCCCCAAGAGGGGCAACAACACCCGATAGGGACTCGCAAACCAGGTTTGTAAGGCAAACTGAATCTGGCTCCAACGCTGAGGTGAGAGCGTAAGCAGCATAATCGGAATCTGTGGTAGATGCTCCTCCCAATCTAGGCCAGGGGCTTAAAGGCTAGCAAGGCACCCGAGTAAAAGTAGACAAACTCTTAATCTTGAGCGGCTCCCGCTGTTTCAGAGAGGGTTGTGCGCGACCACTTATCGTCAAAGGAAAGTGGAAGCATGAGGTGTTGCGTGGGTCAGAAAACTGGGTTGGCTTTATGACTGACCATCGGAGAAACACGGCGATCGCCATACAAGAGCACGGTGGTTAGAAAGCAGGAACCCCCCAGAAAGCGGGAACCCTTACGTCCTGATTAGCCAGATCACAGACCTGATCTTTGTCTTGCCAATCCTCTCTCAGCGATACCTATTGGGGTTTGCGATTTTGGATGGTAGCAGCTCCACGACACAACGTGTGCGATCGGGTCTTTGCGCATTCTCTACTCACATCCTCGGCTCAATCGGTACAAGTATCTGGTTTGGTGGCCAGCACAAAGTTAGCCAGTTGCACAACCGTCCTGAGAGAGGACAGGGAATAAAATCGGTTTCCCCTATAATCTTTCCAAGCGCACTAAATGGTTTCCCCTCAGCAGGACTCGCTTTTGCAAGTCTTTTTAAGAAAATCAAGCTCACTGCTATATTTGCTCGTACTTGCAGGAACCGTCACACTCGAAGTGTTATTTGAATCGAGTGCTTCGATTGCACAACAGGAAAATTTACCGATGGACGCCTCCGATGTCAGCTTATTCTTATCGCGACTTTGAATATGATATCAATAGCCTCTATGCGCATCTCCTACACCTTAGAAAACAACAACGCCCTGACTGCGTCTTAGGGCTTTTGCGGCAGTTGCTTAGTGATTTTGATGCAGCTAGCTGTTCTGACCTAGGCGCGCTTGGTCGAGTCGTTAGCTCAGAGTGGGCCGAGCGTGAATTTCCCTTCTTTCTGAATCGCTGCTGTTACATTTTGATCAACTACTGGTGGTTGCATCCAGAGTCTCGCTGGGCCACAACGGAACTGGTGAATTTGTTGCAGACACCTCCTTCGGCTTCTGCCGATGGGCTATTGACGCGGAAGTTGCGGTTGCTTGTGCAGCAGTTTACCCAGACGGAGCAGTTTCGAGGATTGGAGGAGCGGGCTAAGGCGATCAATAGCCCCGAAATACTTGCCTCTGAAACCGATCCCCTTAGCACTTTGGTGCATCGCTACCCCTACCTGTATCCCTATCGCTTACTTGATTGGGATAGTACGGAATTAGGCCAGGATGCGATCGCCCGGTTGCAGCAAGAAAAAGAAGGACAGTTTGAGCGCCAGTTGCAACAATACGCGATTACCAACTTGCCTCAATCTAGCCAGAATAACGGCAAGGCCGAGGCTGTCGCCACTAACCCCACCCTGCTGGCAGATATAGAACTAAATGCCGCCCTACAAGCTTTTGCAGGGGTGTGTGAAGGGTTAGAAGGCTATCGACAGTCGGCTCAGCGGTTCTTAGACCTGACTCCCAAAGCCACAACCTATAAAGCACTGAAGCAGTTGATTCATCAATATCTGTGCGACTCGATTCGTCAGTCCTGCAACCCTCGTTATGGGGAGCACAGCTTTAATAAGTGGGTGCAAGAACAACTGAACAATACATTGCCCCAACGGGATCATGAGCCCCCAACGATTGATCTTCTCGTGCAAACCTGCGATCGCCTGATTGGCGCCTTGGTGGCTAACCCCAACCGGCAGCGCAACCACTACGTCTTTGTTGACCTCAATACCAATCTGGGAGCAACATTTACCATTGGCCTGATTCTTAAGCTGGTGTTACTGTGCGCCCTAGCAAAGCCAAAGATTGAGCAAACCATTCAATCTCGCCTAGCAGTGCGAGTTGCAGTGCTGGTCAAACACTATGAAAACCAAATTCGGAGTGATATCAAGTGGCTAGTGGAATGTCTGGAAAATTGGCTCCTAGCCCGCACCATCCACTTTGGGGAGAACGGCCCCCATCGATGGGCTAGCCTGTTTCAAAAGTAAGGTGCGCTTCTTTGGCAAGGGCTGGTCATACAGGGCTTTGCCTAGCCGATGGGCGGTTGCTGCAACAGCCTAAGAAACCCACTCTAGAATGCCGCGGGTGCCCATGACTAGCCCCATAATGGAGAAGGTACTTTACAGTTCTTCATCATGGCACGGGACTTACGCGGCTTTCTCAAGCAACTCGAACAACGGGGCAAACTGCGCCGCATTACGGCCCCAGTTGACCCCAATTTAGAAATTGCCGAAATTGCGAACCGGGTGCTGCAATCGGGTGGCCCGGCCCTGTTGTTTGAGCAGGTAAAAGGCTCTCCCTATCCCGTTGCGATTAATGTCATGGGCACAGTGGAGCGGGTTTGTTGGGCGATGAACCGAGAACACCCCGCCGATTTAGAAGATTTGGGTGAGAAATTGGCCTTGTTGTATCAACCCCGCCCTCCTAAAAAACTGGGGCAGGCGGTGGAGTTAGGCAAGGCTCTGTTTGACGTGATTAGAGCCAAACCCCTGCGGGATTTATTACCGCCCTGTCAGCAAGTTGTGCTGAAAGATGACCAGGTAGATTTAACCCAGCTTCCTTTGCTGCGGGTTTACCCTGGCGATGCCGAGCGGGTGTTAACCCTGGGTTTGATGATTACCAAAGATCCTGAATCCAAAATTGTGAATGTTGGGGTCTATCGCTTGCAGTTACAGTCTCGCAATACGATGACCGTGCAGTGGCTTTCTGTGCGGGGGGCAACGCGTCACCTGCGCAAGGCGGCTGAAATGGGAAAGCCATTAGAAGTGGCCGTAGCCGTAGGCGTAGACCCCCTAGTGATTATGGCGGCAGCAACCCCGCTGCCAGTGGATTTATCCGAATGGTTATTTGCTGGGATCTATGGGGGAGCGGGTATTCATCTGGCGAAATGCAAGACGGTGGATCTGGAAGTGCCGGCTGATGCGGAGATTGTTTTGGAAGGAACGATTACCCCAGGAGAGACGGGAGTGGATGGCCCAGCGGGCGACCACATGGGTTACTACGGTGGAGTCAATGAAGCCGCTCCTTTAATCCGATTCCATTGCCTTACCCATCGCCACCATCCTATTTACTTGACGACTTTTAGTGGTCGCCCCCCCAAAGAAGATGCCATGATGGCGATCGCCCTGAATCGGGTATATACACCCATCCTGCGGCAACAAGTGCCCGAAATCAAAGATTTCTTTTTACCGATGGAGGGGCTTTCTTATAAAGTGGCTGTGATTGCGATTGAGAAAACCTATCCAGGACAAGCGCGGCGGGCAGCCCTGGCCTTTTGGAGCGCCTTACCCCAATTCAACTACACCAAGTTTGTGGTGGTGGTCGATCAGGAAATAAATATCCGCGATCCCCGACAGGTTGTGTGGGCGATCACCTCTAAGGTAGACCCAGCGAGAGATGTGTTTATTCTGCCCGATAATCCCTTTGACCGTCTGGATTTTGCCACCGAAAAACCTGGTTTGGGCAGTCGTATGGGCATTGATGCAACGACCAAGATTTACCCCGAGAGCGATCGCCCCTGGAGCGAAACTCTCGCGTCTGACCCCGACACCGCCAAAATTGTCGATCAACGCTGGGCCGAATATGGTTTGGCTGACTTGCAATTGACCGAGGTCGATCCGAATCTGTTTGGCTACGATCTACGTTAACCCGGAGCCAATAGTCCAGACACTTTTGCGCCGCACTGACCTGGTTCCCCTTGCTTGCAGGCTCGTCAGAGTGATGCCCCGGCTGCGCAAACCCTGCGGTCTCCTCCCAAACTTGGAAAGGGAAGCCAGATGCAAAGGCCTTCTCTCTCCTCAGTATTGTGAGTATGTAAAGCAAGCGATGATCTGCGATCGGGGCTGTCTATCGCAGCTTACCCATGCCCTCCTGTTTACTTTCCCGCCAAGGACTTGAGACCCCACTCAAGCTTGAGGCATGAGGCATTCACTGTGCCAAGGTGGCCCTGAGCAACTAGCTCAAAGCGATAGAATGGAATCCTTAAGCGTTGCTTTCCTTGCTGTTCTGCACTTATGAGTCGTTTCCCAGAATTCCTTGACGCCTTTGATGTGGTTGTGGTTGGAGCTGGCCATGCAGGTTGCGAGGCGGCCCTAGCAACTGCCCGGCTGGGTTGTCGGACGCTGTTGTTGACCCTTAATCTCGACAAAATTGCCTGGCAACCCTGTAATCCTGCCGTTGGCGGGCCAGCGAAATCGCAGTTGGTGCATGAGGTGGATGCCCTAGGGGGCGAGATTGGCAAAATGGCCGATCGCACCTATCTGCAAAAGCGCATTCTTAACTCATCGCGAGGGCCAGCCGTCTGGGCCTTGCGGGCGCAAACAGATAAGCGCGAATACGCTGCCGTCATGAAGGGGATTGTGGAAAATCAACCGAACCTCACCCTACGGGAGGGGATGGTGACCGATCTGGTGCTGGGCAAAAACCAGGAAGTGCTGGGGGTACAAACCTACTTTGATGTGGCCTTTGCCTGTAAAGCCGTGATTCTGACGACGGGCACCTTTTTGGGGGGGCGCATTTGGGTTGGCAATAAATCGATGGAAGCAGGGCGCGCTGGGGAATTTGCCGCCGTGGGGTTGACCGATACGCTGAACCGGCTGGGGTTTGAAACGGGACGGCTGAAAACTGGTACGCCCGCCCGGGTTGATCGGCGATCAATTAACTTTGATGTGCTTGAACCTCAGCCTAGTGATCCGGATGTGCGCTGGTTTAGCTTTGACCCGACGGTTTGGGTTGAGCGAGCACCCATGCATTGCTACCTCACCCGTACAACGGCTGAGACCCACCGCATTATTCGGGAGAATCTCCACCTTTCCCCGGTCTACGGGGGTTGGGTCGATGCGAAGGGGCCACGCTATTGCCCCAGTATTGAAGATAAAATTGTTCGCTTTGCCGACAAGGAGAGTCACCAGATTTTTCTAGAACCAGAAGGGCGAGATATTCCAGAAATCTATGTGCAGGGTTTTTCGACTGGGTTGCCAGAGGTGATTCAGTTGCAAATGTTGCGATCACTGCCAGGTCTAGAACATTGCGCTATGCTGCGTCCTGCCTATGCGGTGGAGTATGATTACCTGCCCGCCACCCAGTGCTACCCAACGCTGATGACTAAAAAAATCGACGGGTTATTTTGCGCTGGTCAGATTAATGGTACAACAGGCTACGAAGAAGCAGCAGCCCAAGGCATTGTCGCAGGTATTAATGCGGCTCGGTTGGTTCAAGGGCAAGAACTGATCACCTTTCCTCGCGAAAGTAGCTACATCGGGACGCTGATTGATGATCTCTGCACGAAGGAACTGCGAGAGCCTTATCGGGTGCTGACTTCCCGCTCAGAGTATCGCCTGCTGTTGCGCTCAGACAATGCTGACCAGCGTCTTACCCCCTTGGGGCGAGCCGTGGGTCTCATTGACGATCACCGCTGGCAACGATTTCAGCAAAAGCAAGCCAATATTGCGGCTGAGAAAGAACGGCTGCACACTACCCGGGTTAAGGAGCATGATGATCTGGGTCGGGCGATCGCCGCCTATACTCAGCAGCCGATTAAAGGTTCTACAACCCTCGCTGATCTGCTACGAAAATCAGGCTTTCATTACCAGGATTTAGAGCCGTTTGGTTTGGGGAATGCGGCCTTAGATCGGGCAGAAAAGGAAGGGGTCGAAATCGATATTAAGTATGCCGGCTACATTCAACGCCAGCAAAACCAGATCGACGAGGTAGCCCGCCAGGCGAATCGCAAACTACCCCCCGACTTGGATTATCACGCCATTTCTACCCTCTCCAAAGAGGCGCGCGAAAAACTGGCTAAGGTGCGTCCCCTCACGATTGGGCAAGCCACCCGAATTGGCGGCGTCAACCCAGCAGACATTAATGCGTTGCTGGTCTATCTAGAACTCCAGACACGGCAAACTGCCACCATCGATCAAATAACAGAGATAACAGCCTCTCGGCTGCCCATCTAAGCCCCTCTGAACAAAGCAGCTTGCACCTATGCAGCACCCCAGGGTAAAAGCACTGCTGCAACAGAAGCCCTGGCCACCCCTAGAAAATGGGAACCCCTGATGCAGTCACTCTTACAGCAAGGCAGAAATTTCTGGACTCGTCTAAGCCATCCTTACATCCTAGCCCCTGCTCCTAGGGTAGGAGAGGGGTATAGCCTTAACGGGTATTCAACCAAGGGGGGAGGGTCGCTAGGCTAATGCCTTTGTCTACTAGTGACCCGTCAAGCCTAAAAAATCAAGCCTAAAAATTAGGAGGATGATTCTCAAAAGCGAGTCAAGTGCTTTCAGAAATACCTATCCTCAAATTAAGGCTGGAGGCTGTCCTAGAGGCGATGCCCTAAAACCTCAAAAACTTGACGTTGCTCGAAGAGGGCGACCAGTTCTGGGTTGAGTTTGTTGTGAGCGGCTTCCTGTTTCAAGATGGTCAGGGCCGTATCGATAGGCAACCCTTTCTTGTAGGGGCGATCGCCCGCCGTGAGGGCATCATAGATATCAGCAACGGTCATAATTTGTGACTGGATGGGAATATCCGATGCTTTCAAGCCCTGGGGATAGCCCGACCCATCTAGTTTTTCATGGTGCCCATAGGCAATCATGGGCAGGTTCTTTAATTGCTTAGTCCAGGGAATGCGCTTCAGAAATTCGTAAGTGTGGGTAACATGGGCTTGAATCGCATCCCGTTCGGCCTGGGTCAAATTGCCCCGGGGCACCATTAATTGCTCCAGCTCTTCGGCAGTAATCAACGGCTTAATCTGGCCATCGACATCTCGATAACTCATCTGGGCAATTTCTCTCAGTTTTTCTAAGGGTTTCTCTGAGAAAATGTGAGGTTCATTGGCAGCAACGAGAACAGCCCAGTACTGGTCGAGTTGGGCGATCGCCTGTTCCAAGTCTTGATCAAGCTGGTGTAAGCGCTGACAATCGGGGCAATCGTTCGGCTTTGAGCCATTGTGAGCTAGCTGGTAAGCCGGGTGTTCAATCAAATAGCGAAACTTTTGCTGGGCGCATTCCATTTCTAGCGTGCGCTGTGCCAAGGCAAAGCGGTTACGCACGACCTCTAGCTGCAATGGATAGAGCTTTTTCTGTTTTCCTAGAATGGCCTCCGGCACACCCACTTTGCCGAAGTCATGGAGTAAGGCAGCATAGCGAATTTCTTGAATCTGGCGGTCGTCAAAGTGAATCGCTGCTAGCACTCCTCGATCCACAGTGTTGACGGCTTCACTTAAACGCACTGTTAAAGCGGCAACGCGTTCCGAATGTCCAGAAGTGCAGGGATCTCGTGCTTCAATAATCTGTACGGATGCTTTGACAAACCCTTCAAAGAGTTGCTCAATGCTTTCCTGTAATTGATTGCGTTCGATTGAGATGGCCGCCTGGCTAGCCAGCGATCGCAACACCCGCTCCTCCCAAAGGGAAAAGGGTTGCGTTACTTCACAAACATTTTCTACAGTAATCACCGTATCGGCAGACAGCTTCCGGTTGATCAACTGTAAAACCCCAATCGTTTCACCTTCCTGATTTTGCATCGGTAACACCAGCACTGAGCGGGTACGATAACCAATGCTCTGGTCAAAACCCTTATCGATTTGATAGGGCACCCCTTCTGGCAAGATGTAAGCATCGGCAATATTGAGACTTTCACCCGTAAGCGCTACATACCCGGCCAGGCTTCGATGTAATAGGGGCATGGCAAACTCTTGAAAGGAAGCAGCCGGGGTGGAAAAGTTTTGGGCGGCCTTAAACCACAGCACAGGTACATCGCCACTGCGATCAACCAGGTAAACGCTGCCCGCATCACTACAGGTGATTTCGCGGCTCTTCTGCAAGATCAGATCAAGTAATTCCCCTAACGAATGCGATCCGGAGAGCGCAGTGCCAATCGCCAATAGTTGCTCCACCAACTCGGCCCGCCAAATTGCTTGCTGTAAATCATCGAAGCCATTGGTCATACACTCTACGGGTGGCATGTTAGCAATCAATTTATCGCCTTAACGCGGTTAAGTCAGGGAATATTTCGGCAAAACTGAGTATGCAGTCCCAATATCACTGTAACAATGATCACCCACCTTCAGCACACAATCAATGTTATCCTTAACGGCTACTTCGCTATCGCCCCACGACAAAGTCCTCAGGAGAAATGGCTGATGACATTGATAACCATTGGCTCCCTTGTCCAAGACACTTCGGTTAGGGCGAGGGGTGCAACCTATCAGGGGTGGCACCTCCCCGCTCTGTTCAGATGAGTAACTTAGCTCAGCGGATGGTTACAAAAAAGAGCATTAGAGTTGTGCTTTGAGGTTGCGCAGACGGTCAGAGTAACTCCGCATCACATCTAAGGCAAACATTGGGGTTTCTTGAATCGCAAACAGAAAGTGATGCTCGGTCAGTGCGGCTAGCTTACAGTCTGTTTTGGCGATCGCCGTCGAGTAGCGCAGTTTATCTGCATGGAGCAAGGCCCCTTCACCAAAAACATCCCCAGCCTTTAAAGTTTCAATCATGTTGCCATCGACCTGCATTTCGACTTCCCCAGAAAGAATGCCAAACATGAGGTCACCCGTTTCTCCTTGTTGAAAGATCACCTCACCTGCCGCGAAGGTTTGCTGGTCAGACTGACTTTCTAGGATTTGGATGACTTGAGCTGGTTCTAGCATGGAATTTGCTTGCCCCTAAGGTGGAAAATAATTGCCGTTTCACCATACTGCTGATAGGTTAATCTATTGTTAATGAGACACTATTGGGAAAAATTCGTAAAACACCAGAGCACACCGCCACCTTTCCCAAGAGTCTGGACAGTTTTGCGCCACGCCGCCTGCATCCCTCTTACTTGCATGTTCGTCAGGGCGATGCCCCTGCTGGTGCACCCTATGGTCTCCTCCCAAGTGTGGGTGCAAGAGAGCCAGATTCAAAACCCCTTTTCCTCTTTAGGGAGGGACTTTGGGTGAGGGTTAAAGCGGTGGGCATGGCAAGCCTCTCTCCTCCCTTCGCTTTCCTCATTGCGGGTCAGGGCTAAAGCGGACAGCGCGGCATCGGTTTTCAGCATTTTCACAAAAACGGTTTGAAGTATGGCTTAAAGTGGGTCAAACTAAACCAACAGAAATTCACTCAGTCTATTAAGGTTAGCGGTTTTATTAGAGTTCTGATGTCTTCACTAAAGCTAAAAGGCGATCAAAGGCTGCCGGCGGTGGGCTTGAGTTTAGCCATCCTATCCGCAAAAATGCTGAATCTTTTCAGCTCTGCGGAATTGGCGTCAAGCAAACTGTAGCTAGCTCTACCAAACAAACCGCCGCTTTTAAGTCAGTGTATGCAGGAGTCCCGGTAATGGAAAATAATGCGATGTGTTCCGATAACTTGAAGGATTATAAGGCAGGGGTCGCCGCCGACTTTAGAGATGCTTTGTTGCAGGCAGAGGGCGTTAGCTGCCACTGGCAGGAGCACAAGGGGGTGATGGAGCCAACGATTGTTGTTGCAGCAGTCCCCGAGGCCCGTATTACCTACCCCTGGAATCCTGTTGAGTTAGAGGCAGAGGCATTTTTTGCAGAAGCCGAGACAGATTCAATCTTTGCTGGGTTGGCAGATGCTGAAATGACTGAGCGGGCTGATGCTTTCTTTGCCCAACTCAATCCAATCTGGGCTACTTCAAGTTTGCAGGTTAGCTTGTCTCAGAGATTTGCGGCGCGGGTGCCGGTGGCTCTCATCCGGGCGATCGCGGAGCGGGCCAGCCAAGCCGCCGCCTCTTCCCTATCCCTGGCGGAGCAATTAGTCCAGTCTGCCCAGGATGTGTTACCGCTCTTGGCAGGCTGGACTTTAGAAGATTTGGGGGTGCAAGCGCGTCCTTATGCCTTTGCCATGCGGGATGGGAGTGCTCAAACTCCTGAAGCCCATGTCCGGATGACGGATTGGCAAGAACTCTCCGATGTTGAAAAGGCGAAGCTTAGTTTGGCCGTGGCCAGCTATGCCTTGGCGGAGTTAAAAGCCCTTGACCTTACCGAAAGCGAGTAGCAAAGTTTTGAGACTTCGTTGGAGATAACTCTCGCGCTTTTAAGATAGCGGCTGTTAAGCAGGCATAGGAGAGTAAGCCAACGAGCAGTAGCAAGAGGGGGCTAAATTCACCAGCCGTATTCCAGAGGGCATGTAAAGCAGCGGCGGTGAAGTAGCCGACGCTCAAAATCAGCCAGCGCTGGCTTCTTCTCATCGCACTGAGTCCAATAAAATAGCCCAGGTAGCCACTATAGGCCATGTGACCCGCTACCATTCCTAATACGCGAGGGATGAGGAGTTGCAAGCTGGCAAGCTGTGCAGCGTCTTCTCCGGCTTTGATCGTAGAGTTGTAAACCTCTGGCATATATTGGCCGAGCGTTTCAACTAAGGTAAAACCCACTGCTGCCGAGGCTCCCAAGAGAATCCCATCCAGTGGCTCCCAAACTCCCCACTGATAGCGCTGGGGCGATCGCCCCAGTTGAGTTCCCAGCAAATAGACCAGCAAAATGGGGATTGCTTTCATCAGTTCTTCCATTAACCCTGCCCCAAAGAACATGCGCAATAACAGCAGAGGAAAGCCTAGAGCAGCGGCATTAGTGGTTGGAATTTCTCCGGGTAACACCTGGCGAAACAGGTAGATGAACCAATCTAAGGCCGGGCTAAGTAACAGAATAATGGTGATCATTGCAGCCCCGGCCAGAAGCCACCAGGGCTTGTGTTTGCCACAGAGGCGATAAACAAAGTAATAGGCTGCCCCCGATAGATAAGCCGCCACTAGTAAATTAAATAGGGCCGGCCGCCCAACTGATAAAAACAGGAGGACAACAAAAATGACAGTGATACTCCCAGGGAGGAGATAGGCTTTATGGGGCAACTGTTTACCCGTTGAAAAGATCGGAAAGAGTTGGGTCAGGCTCACTGAGTCGCTTAGAGGACGGTTGAGTGACCATTCCACTTCCCGTGTCTCGGCACGCCCCAGAGCAACTTCCGCAGTTCGATAGTGAAAGACAAACTCCGGCCCATCCAACCCCAGCATGATGCGATCGCCTGGTCGTAAAACCTGGCACTGCCGGATCCTTTGCCCATTCACATAGGTGCCATTGGCGCTGCCCATGTCGCACACCTGCCAAAACCGATACCCCTCTGGGGTTTCGCCAGCAGGTACAGGCAAAACCTCGGCATGGCGGCGAGAAACCGCGCGATAGATGTGGGAATCGAGAGAAATGTGACAATCGAGGTCTCGTCCTAAAACCAATGGCCCACGTTGACTCAACGGGTAGGACTCACCTTCACCCGCATCAGAATGAATCTGCTGGAGAACGGCTTGATAGCGATCGCGACTGCTCATTCAAGAAGAGATACGGCAATAACCGCCCCGAAAAATAGCTAGATGGTTCAATCAATGATGGTTTGGCACAGCCTTGACCTCAGGTTCATGAAGTAAAGAAGCCTCGCCAACGCACTGAAAACCATAGTAAGAGAGTGAAAATATTGACAACCCTCAGTTTCAGGACGCTTGGATAGCCAAATTCGCCCGCCAGCGCCCGAACATCAGGCCCTACTTCAAATTTGCCCTGGCATCACGGACGGCTGCCAGAAACAGAAAAACCCCCAACGGCACACTGACGACTAAGATGCCCCCTGTTGGTAACACACCAAAATCGGGCTGCCCAGAAGACAGCTCAAAAATGCACCCAACGGCAGCAATTGCCGCAATGCAGGAACCTGCTAAAAACAAACCACTCTTTGGAGTCAGCACATCCTTTTCCTGAAACAACAGTTGAGCAAACCTGGCAGCCGTAAGGCGAACCAAGCCTGCTAAAGCCTACCTTACTCAGCCGGTTACCCCTCTACTGGCTTGACTGTCTGGGTGGAGAAGCCATTCTTGACTAGCTCCTGATTGAGCAGTAGCTGATTTTCGACCCGATCAACAAACAAGATGCCGTTTAAGTGATCAATCTCGTGTTGGATACAGCAGGCCAGTAAGCCATCGGCAGCTAGCTTCTGGGGGCGGCCTTGCTCATCTTTATAGGAAACTTCAATGGCCGTCGGTCGTTTCACGTCTAAAAATACATTGGGAATGCTGAGACACCCTTCCTGGGTAATCGAAACATCGCGACTCACTCGGGTGATCGTTGGGTTAATTAAAATGAGAGGAGGATTTGCCGCTTCGTCTGGCTCGGTATCAACCACCAGCAACTGCTTATTAATCGCCACTTGAGGTGCTGCTAAGCCAATACCATCGGAGCTGTACATGGTTTGCAGCATTTCTCGAATTAGTTGCTTGATTTCAGCATCGATCTTAGCAATCCGCTTAGCTGACTGGCGCAAAACGCGATCGCCCAGGCGATGCACCCTTAAAGGAGGTTGCTTTAGCTTTTTTTTCTCGACAAAAAGCTCCGTTGCCATATGGAATCCTAAATGGGGATGAAAGCTCGGAATCACTCCGACTTAGTTCTATCTTATCAAGCTGACTGACTTGTTGAAAGTCTGGTTGGCCAAATCCATTATTCCTTTCCTCCCGTCTTCATGTTGGAAAATTTCTAAGTAAGGCTTTCAGTAGCTCCTTGCGGTTGCGGCCTCGGATTAAAATCAAAGTTATGGTTAGCTTTAAGTCGGGAGTTTTTGTGGTAATGCTGTTTTGACTTCCCTGTTTGGCTAAACCTGTTTCATCGACTAGCTCGTTAGTCGGTAGTCCTGATTAACTATGAAGCAGGGAGGAGTGGGGGCTGTGCCCTTAGTCAGAAGCTTCCAACCCCCTCTATCCCAAAAATCAGCTTCAATGGAATGACGCCCAGCTACTTGCAAGTGATCCACGAATCTATGGCAAAACCCACTCAAGCCCATCTTTCCCGCACGGTTGATCGCACTCAATCTCGGTTTTTTCGCGATCGCACACTGCAACAAATGGAATATTACATGGGCGCAAAGCTGTTAGAGGTAGGCATCAATCCCCAATCCTCTGAGATCATCTACCGCTGGTCTTCTGAAACAAAGGGAAGCCAGGAGGTTCTCACCTACAGCGCCTATTGGGGCGATTCAAAGGAACGTTTGCTTGCCTCAGAGGCCAGTCAGCAAGGAAGGGTTGATTCGTGAGCGATCACCCCCATTTCGATGCGACTCAACTCGCTCACCCTCTGGTAAAACCCTGGGATAGGGGGGCAGCGGTTGCTGAGCTGCAAGGGTTACTGCGGGCCCACGGTTACTCACTGCGTGTCGATGGCGAGTACGGCTGGTTGACCGAGGTGGCGGTGAATCAGTTTCAAAGTCAGCATAAAATTCGTGTGGATGGTGTCATCCGTGTGGATACCTGGGTTGCCTTAAGGTCTGAGATCAAGGCCGGTAGTCGCCCTGTGAAGCGGGGTGACTCTGGCTACGATGTTTATGAGCTACAGGGGCTATTGCAGGTCAATGGTTATGACGTTCCCCGGAATGGCTTTTTTTGTGATCAAACCCATGAGAGGGTGGTTCAATTTCAAAAGTATTGCCATTTGTTGGCAGACGGGGTGGTTGATTCAATCAGTTGGGCGGTGTTGGAA
Organism: uncultured Leptolyngbyaceae cyanobacterium; assembly: GCA_938023035.1. Taxonomy (GTDB): domain Bacteria; phylum Cyanobacteriota; class Cyanobacteriia; order Leptolyngbyales; family Leptolyngbyaceae; genus DSRU01. Next base: position 119,252 of record CALIDI010000002.1, read on the forward strand.
GGTAGCAAAAGGTTACCCGAATACCAGAAGAACCGGAGTTGGTTTTTGAGAACGACTGGATCAACTGGATCGTAGGATGTTTCTGGCAAACGACTGGGGATAAGGAGGGCTGTGCTCTCAGTAATGGGGTGGAATCGGGTGCATGTTACTTTTGCCCTCACCCTTTTCTGGTATGCCCGGATTGCTCTAACCCCTCTCCCAATTTGGGAGAGGGACTTTGAAATGGCCTAGCTTTCCTTCTCCGAGTTAGAAGAAGGGGCTGGGAGATGAGGGCCTGCAAAGGTGCTATGCTTTCGTGGAATTTCTGCACTCCATCTTAGCCTGTGCTCGTAATTCGATGACGGCCAAGGTGGGAAGCCGCTTCTATTGGGATGGCTGTTCTGGGAGAAAAACTTGCGATCGCTGGTTTTTGGCCCGCAACTCAGCCAAGCTAATCGGGGTCAATTCCCCTTGATGCAGTGTCCAACAGTGATCGGCAATGTTGATTAACTCGCTGGCATCGTGGGAGACCACTAACAAGCTCCAGTGATTTTTCAGCTTTGCCAGGAGGCCGACCACCTGTTGCCGCATCGACCAATCTAATCCAGCAGTCGGCTCGTCGAGTAAGAGCAAATGGGGTTGACGAATTAACTGTACAGCCAGGGCTAATCGGCGTTGTTGGCCACCGCTGAGGGCGTGGGGGGCTGTGCTTGAAGGAAGATGGGCTAAACCGACTTCGGTGAGGGCCTCGGTAATGCGATCGCGGGTTAACTCAGGATGCCCCAACCGCAATTCTTCTAGGATCGTACTGCCACAAAAGTGGCGCTCTGGAAATTGAAAAACCAGGCCACTCAACTGCTCTAAATGCATGGGGGTTAACTCCTGCTCGCGCCAGAATACTTTGCCCGTTGTCGGTGCGGCCAGACCCGCCAGAATCTCCAGCAGTGTACTCTTCCCTGAACCACTAGGGCCAATCACTAAACCCAGTTGCTGGGGTGCCACTTGCAAATTAACGGATTTCAGAATCGGGGTGTGGCAGGCTGGAGGGTGGTAAGTCAGATCGCGCAGATACAGCATTTCAACATTTCCAGAAACAAGGACGGTCTCGTTTTCGTCTACCTTAACGCGAGGCTGGCCTTTCTAGAACTCAAAGGAATACCGACTTAACTTGAGGCCGAGCTAGATACCCAATCGAACGCTTTGTGCGGTGGGGCTTCTATCACCCTAAATCGCAAATCGTTCGGCAAGCTCACCACACGTCCACAACTCAAAACGGTATAGCGCCTCTACTCCAACATTAGATGCCCCAAATGCCCTGATTTTCTTGTCATAATGCCACTGGAGTCTTTTGCCCACAGCCTTACCATTTTGTCTGACCTATTGTTTTATCTAACCCCTATGGCTAATTCACAGTCCTTTTCTAAATCTGGCAATTCCCGGTGTGTCGCTCGTTTTTGGCTGGCAACAACGAGCGGTATCGTTCTGTCTTTCAATCTGCTGCTGGCTCCTGCGTGGGCAAAGGATCCTTTTCGTACTAGCAACCCCAAAATGATTGGCGATCGCGTCGAAGCAGCCTTTAGAGCGGTGTTTGAAAAGGGGCATTACGCCGATGCCCGTAAATTTTTAGAAGCAGCGGAGGCCGATGAACCTCTGACCCACGCGATGCGGGGGGCAATGATTTACATCGACTTTCAAGCTGCGGGGAATGACGCTACCCAAAAAGCCGCCTTTCTCAACGATCTGAACCAGTCTGCGGAGAAAGTGCGAGAAACCGCCCGCCAGCTCAGTCAAAAGGACCCTCTCCGGGGAAATCTTTACATGGCTGTCGGTCATTTCTTTAGGGGTGGCCACGCTGTTTTGCGAGATGGCACTGTCAAAGGAACACCGCAGGCTTTGTCGGAGTTGCAGTTGGCCTACCGTTACCTAGATGAGGCGGAAAAAATCGATCGCAATGACCCAGAACTCAATTTGCTGAAGGGTTATATGGATTTGCTGCTAGCTGCCAATCTGCCCTTTTCCAGCCCAGATAAAGCGATTGAGCGCTTAGAAAAGTACGCCGGGCCAAAATATCTGGCAAACCGGGGATTGGCAATGGGCTATCTGGCGCTAAAGCAACCGGAAAAGGCTCTGCCTCCGGCGAAGCTGGCGCTTGCAGAAGCCAAGAATAACCCTGAGTTGATGTACCTTAATGCGCAGGTGTTCTACGCCTTGCAGAATTATAAAGAAGCCACGGAATGGTTTAACAAGGCTCTGCAAATGCAGGCCCAACTGCCCCCGGGAATGGTACGACAGATTACCCGCGAGCGTGATCGTGCCCAAAGAAAACTGGCCAGCGGGGTATAGGTGCGTGTCTTACAATAGGAGGTGTTCCATCTGACAAAATCTTATGCCTCCTCGCTGGCCCCGCAAACCTGATCGTGCCGACCCTGACTATCGCAGGTTGGATGACCGCATGAACTTTGCCGTGCATGTGGCCCTCTTTGCAGCGACGAATTCTGGGTTATGGTTCTTTAGAACCTTGGGCAGTACTTCTGAGCTGGGTGTACCGGGGGGGCTGACAGTGACTCCGACGATTACGGGGGTGTGGGGGCTATTATTGGCGGCTCATGCTCTCTACGTGTTTGCGATCGCCCGCTACCCGGTGCCACCCGCCACCAGCGAATCTGGGCAGAAACCACGGAGCACGGCCAACAGCAAACCCAAGCAAATGCCGTCAGCCAAAGCTAAACCAAAACCGCAGACGAAAGCAAAAGCCCCTGCCCCAAAGCCGGCCAGCCAGTCAGGCAACGGGTTTCAGCCTACTACAGAGAAGAAATCTAGCAAAAAGTAGCCGCCTTAGGTTAGCGGGCCATTTCCTCTAGCGCTGGTTCTTTGCTATAGTCCGCCTCAAGGATGAAGCGAATCACTACCTGGGTAATGACGATGGCAAGCAAAAGTGAAAGTGAACTTATTGAAGCCCTGGCGGCTGATATTGGTCAGGAGGTTTATATCGATGTGGCCAAGTGGCACCTTTACCTCTCAGATGCCAAGCTGCATACGCCCTTAGCTGAGCAACTCTACACCCTGCTATTGAGCAATACCCTTTCTGAAGAAGCAGTTCAAACAGTGTTGCAGGGCATTACGGTGAAGCTGGGGGGAGGCAAACGCGAGGTGCCTTTGGCAGATCTGTTACCGATGCAGAGTCAGGTCTTTCTGATGGAGGTTTTGGAGAAATTTGCCCGCCAGTTGTAGCAGTTTGATCCAGAGGCTAGCAGACTAAAGCATTCGTTTGTCTGCCCTCTCCCAACCCAGGAGAGAGGCTTCGAATTTCTCTGCCGTCTTGATGGGAGCAGGGGCATAGCCCCAGTGGGCATTCAAGAAAAGGGGATGCGGGTAGCTGAGACGAGTTTAGAAATTTCCGCAGTACTAGCAATTTCTGCAGTACTAGCGCTCTAGCCAGGCCAAAACCCCAAATAGGAGAAATAACCCCCCTCCGATAGCCATTAGTAGTCGCTCAGAGATGCGCCCAGCGGCAAGGCGACCGCCAATGACTGCGATCGCCGCACAAATGGCATGACCTAAAATCGCTCCCAACGCGACCCCCAGCGGATAGCCCTTCGCCGCCAGAGCAACGGTTGCAAACTGGGTGCGATCGCCCCATTCAGCCACAAACGTTAGCCCAAAGGCTTGCAGTATGATTTGCCAGCGGGCCCGCTGGCTCAAGCCTGTAAAGCTGCGATCAACAATGGCAGCCGCCTCTGCAATTTCACCATCACAGGTGGCCGCTGTCGGTAAGTGGCTCGCGGTATAGAGCAGGTGTAGCCCCATGCCGATGAACAAAATGACTGCCGCCAGCTTGACATATTGCTGAGGTAGCAGGGCGACAAATTGCCCCAAGCCTACTGAAAGCAGCGTCATTACCGCTAGAGCGGCTACAACCCCAACAAAAACAAGACGACGCGGAAACCGGGCTGCCAACAGCAGCGCAATACAAAAGGTTTTATCGCCTAGCTCAGAAACAGTAATTAATAACAACCCAGCGGTAAAAGCAGCCAACATCTATAAAACTCCTCTCAATCGACAGTAGGTTGAGATGGAGTGAACTTAATGAAATCACAGAAAACATCACCCAGCCCACTCCATCGTGGACTCAGTGAAGGTCTCGCGCTCAATTAGGGTCTCACCTGGGCCGTTCAAGCAACTGGCCGCTGAGTTACCTTAAATGCCACCTAAGCCAGGCTCATCACCAGCATGTTGACTTATATGTACTGGGGACACCAGTCGCTACTCCCCTTCAATTCCCCATCACTATACTGTGATCATGGCCTCAGATGCAATCTAGAAGTTCTATCTCTGAACTCCGTCCCAACCTTAGTGTGTACGGCTGTAGAGGTGAGTCGATGTGCCAGATCAGGCTATCTGCCAAGACAGAAGCCATGGCGAGCTAGTTCCTCGCTGGAGAGTCTGCTGTTGTTTGCGGAGCTCGGATAAACCCTTTAGCAAAACCCTTTTCGGGCGATCGCAGGTGCACGGTGTCGGGCACGTCAAACGCACAGGGAATCTCCGTCGCCCAGCACAAATCTCCCGCTGGTGAGCGATAGACCCAATTATTGACCTGGTGCTCGACAACGGCGACCTGACGCAAGGGCGGAGGCAAAATCAGCCGTGCTCTGGCTTCTTGTCTGGCATAAACGCCCCAAGTCAGGGCTGCAAAAAAGCAGCAGAGCCAAGCTAAAAATTGAACTCGGCATAAGTATCTCCTGTTTTCTATCAGAGGTGATTGGAGTGCTGACCAATAGTGCCGACCGTGGAGGGCCAGCAACAAAGCCGTCGCAACCAGCACATAGGCGATCGCAAAGCGAAAGAAGGGAGCGGTTATAGCCAGAAAGGCAAGGCCTCCAGCAAAGATTGCCCCAACCCAACCCCAACCCGTGAATTCGCTGGTTTGCCAGCGCCTCAGAGAAAGTAGCCAGCTAGCGGCCAAGCCCGTCACGGCAACGGCTAAAGCCTGATTGACTTTAGCATCGGCCAGCCACTTGCCGATTAACCAAAGGAACGGATTGGCCCCCTCTGGGGGCACGCCATACCAATTCGTCCAACCATGGGTTTTTTGGGCGGTGATTTTGACCGATGCAGCCTCCGGTGACCAGGGCAAATCTAGACATAGGCGAGTCGAGGGATACAGCGGACAGCCAGAAGTGATTGTGCTGGCTAGCACCATAGGAGCGAGAACTACCGTCGCAACAACAACGCCCTGCCAGAGTGCCTGCCCTCGGCCCTTGGTCTGCGCCAGGTAAAATAAAGCCGTCACTGCCAATAACGGTAGGGCCACCAGTTTGACGGTGACAATCCCGCTGGCGAAAAAGAGCGGCACGGCTGCCGCCGGGATGGACGGGTTAAACGGCTCGGTCTTAGCATCGGTAGCCAGCAAGACCAACCAGGCCAGGATGCCAGTTAACACGGCAACCGGCAAATCAGGAGAGGGCGACACTAAAATTTCAAACAGGAGGCGAAACCCCAACAGTAAGGGCAACAGTAGCAACGAAAACAGGAGTAAAAACCAGTCGCTCGGGCGATCGCGGGGTTGTAAACAACGTTGCAAGCTCATACAAGTCTGCAACAGCACCAGTAGCAATACAAAACCATTGGCTACTGCTGCCGCCCGTGCCCCCAACGCAGGGGGATTAAAGGGAGCCGCAAACGCAAACCAGGATGATGTGAAGCCTAAATTGGATAGGATTAATGCCAACCCAGGGATGGTGCCAAAGCGAGATAACCACTGCAACATACTGTAGTGATAAAGCCCCGTATCTACCCAGGTAACTGGACGACTGATAATCGCAGCAGTTGCCAAGCTGATCGCAGCAAAAATCACAATCCAGCTTTTGTTGACCTGCTGCCAGCCGTGGCGTACCTCGTGGCGCAGCCCTGGGATGAGCCAGGCAACGCCACTCCAAACCAGGAAGACACCGCCTCCGACCAGCGGGGAAAGGGGAAATAGCAAGGAAACCGCCAGCAGCGAAACTGCTAGAGCGACGACTCCCAACCAGAGGGCTGCGATTCCGCGATCGCTGGGCCGCTGTAGCCAATCAGCCCCAAACCCGTGCAACAAAGCTAAACCCGCTAAATAACAGGCCAGGGTTAACCCAATCCAAACACCGATTAAGTAGAGCATGGTTAATTTCCAGAATCGACAACGAATGGATGGGGAGGAAGCGACTGCGACCGCGATCGCTCCCAAAAGAAGCCAGCTACATTTGCTACCTGTGACAACAGCAGTAAGCCAGCTAATGGAAAAACCGTAGGCCAATCCGCACGGACAAAAGGAAACGTCAATAACCGGAGATAGAACGTCAGTGGTTCTACCCGAATCGATTGGGTCGTGCGCTGTGCTCGAATCTGATGAAAGCAAAAGGCCCCACGCCCATAGTTAAAGTGCTGCCGCCAAAACCGAACTAAATCTAGGTGGTGAGCATGGTAAATCTGGGCCGTTGGTGCATAGACCAGGTCATAGCCGTGGTACCGCCAGCGATCGCAAAACTCCCGGTCTTCTCCCGCCGCCAAGGGAAATCGGGTATCAAACCCGCCGACAGCTCGAAACGGCTCCGTCGGCATTGCAAAATTATTCGAGGCAAAGAACGTAGCTGTCGTTGCTGCCTGGTTGTAATAGTGGTAGAGGTAGTCGATTAAAAGTTGACTCGCCGTCGAATACAAGTTGTTAGGCAAGGCATTGAGGGTCTGCCCCCCAATTAAGCTCTGGGGATGGGCATTACAGGCGACGGCCAGGGCACTTAACCAAGTCGTGGCAGGGGTGCAGTCATCATCGGTAAAGACCAAAAATCGCCCCCGAGCGCGGGCGGCCCCGGCGTTACGGGCATGGGCTGGGCCGGCATTATCCTGCCGTAACAGAGTGAGCTGCAAGCGATCATAAAAAGGTTGTACGACTCCCTCTAGAGACGTGGGGCTACCGTCATCTACCACAATCACCTCAAACAATTCCGGGGCATAGTCCTGTTGGGCGATCGCCGCTAGACAGTTTGCCAACCGCTCCGGACGGTTATAGGTTGGAATCACAATTGAAAAGTCTAGTGCTTTGCTATTCATTGCAACAGGTCCTCCTCAAGGTCTAAAATCCGTGATTTATCAGGCTCTCTTTGAGTCATCTTTCCAATCGCCGAATCCTAACTTTTCCGATAGTTTGCAGGTGCCAACCGTTGTAAAGAAGCGTGACAGAATCCTAGGGCACAGCCGCAAGATGCAGAACAGTACCGGCTTACCCAGAGGAATCAGGCCGTTGCAGTCCAGGCTGAGACCGGCTAGATGACGGAGAGATCTGGCAATCTGGCCTACCAGAATCGCGAAGGGTCGCTAATGATTGAATGCGCCGTCTAACGCGATCGCCCAGAGCTGTGCCATTCCGCAAAAGTGCAAGCCCCCATTTCTGGCGATAGGCTAGCGGTACAACCCGATAGGATGCGCTAGCCGAATGGGTTAGAACCCTAAGCGAGGGCTGCGCCAGCTCGCAGGCATCTAGGGCTTGTCTCAAGGTATCAGCAAAGGCATCACCAGCTAAGGCTCTCGCCATCTCTAACATGAGCGCATCTTGATGTTGGAGGTAGCGTTCTTGCTTCGCGGCTCCGCAGTAACAGATTCCCAAATCGAGATATTCTTCGAGTTCATTGGCCAGGCGCATCAGCAAAACATCGCGATCAATCAGACTCAAGTCTGCAAAATGGGTGTAAACCCTAAGAAGGGTAGCCTCGTTCCAAACCAAAGCGGTATAACGAGCAATATAATTTTCAATCGTTTCTCCCAACCGCTGCTGCAACAGCCTGCGGCGGTAGCGAGAGATGCCCTGATGACGGCGATCGCCAAACTCCCCCATTTCATAAGCGGCATGTAGCAGCCCAGCCGCAATCACAGTAATTGGTTGCTGGAGTGAAGTCAAAATGCTAGCCGTACCGACCAAATGAGCAATAAAGGTTTTACCAGAAGGTCGAAAAGCGCCAGTAAACAACTGAGTCACCAATGCATAGCACTCAACAATCAACTGCAAATCCTGACTAGGATAGTTGTGTCGTCTTAATTGATTAAATAGTTGAAGATTGGTTTGAGCAAAGGAATGCATCCTATATGAATCCCAATGTTAGATTGTTGCTAGGTAGTTTTAATTGAGGGACTACTCACAATGAGATAGTCTAAACATAATTTTCTATAAGGCTTTTCTTTGTCTATTTCGAGTCAAAGCAATGTGACAAAACTCCATGAGTTTAAGAAATAGGTCAGGAGACAGCAAACGAATCAGAGTGATATAAACGCCAACCCCGACGACACTGTATACCAACAGGGCAACGGGCACTGATGCCCAGGGGTTGAGCCATTGACGCACCCCCAAAAGCGTCAGAGCCATCAATAGGGAACCTAACAGAGGAGCCACAAACTGGCGCAAATAGGTGAGCCAGGATAAGGCAATCAGCCGGGAAATCAGCCACTGGCCCACAGGGAAAACCAAATATCCCCGTAGCACGTAGGCCCAAGCGACTGCCAAAATTCCCCAACGAACGGCAATCATAAACCCGACCAGATTTAACCCGGCATTCAGCAGACCTAACCACAACCGCCAAGAGGGCTTACCCAGAGCCATAAACATTGCTCCCTTAAACCAAGTGACCGAGCGCACAATCCCAATTAGCGATAGAACCTGCATCACTGGAATGACGGCTAGCCATTGTGGCCCAAATAATAGGATCACTAAATCAGGTGCTAGCACAGCGACTCCCAGAAAGGCGGGGAAAGCAATCAAGCTGGTCAATTGGGTGGCCAGGTAAAAAGCTTTGCGGAGCTGCTCGGGTTCAGTTTGCAACCGCGAGAAGGAAGGCAGTGCTACTTGACTGCTGCTATTGATTAACAGATTGGTCATTACTCCGAGAACCCGATAGGCGATGCTGTAATAACCCAGAGCAACGGGGCCAAGAAAGAAACCAATCAACAAGTCGTCCGCACGGGTGTTAATGAAGCTGAGCAGATTAAATGCCAAAACATTGATGCCAAACCGAAACAAATCATGAAAATGGCGGGTTGAGAATCGCCAGCCGGGCCGCCAGGGACTAGAAACCCACAAAATGGTAACGCCAACGATTTCCTGAGCTAATTGCTGCCCTACCAGGCTCCAGACCCCCCAACCTGCGAGCGCTAGGCTGATACCAACAATGCCGCCAAGAGTGATACTAAGTAACCAGCGCAGGGCGATCGCCCGAAAGTTAAAAGCCCGCTCTAATAGCGCCTGTTGAGTTCCCCCCAGGGAGTTCACCACAAAGATAAGTGAGAGGCACTGCAAAATGGGGGTAAGTTGGGGCTGCCCAAATAGCGTTGCCGCAAAGCCTGCCCCCACCAAGGTTAACCCCAGCAGTAAGACACCCGTTACCACACTGATCCAGAAAGCCGTATCTTTGTGGGCAGGCTCTAACTCCTGACGCTGGATCAACGCCTGGGCAAACCCCTGTTCGAGAAAGGTTTGCATCAGCGCCATAAACACATTGGCCATCGCCACCAGACCAAAATCAGCAGGAGTAAGCAGGCGCGCTAGTACGAAAAAGACCAACAAGGAACCCGCCTGACTGCCCCACTGCTGGATCACAGACCAGACAACGCCTTGGATTGCTTTCTGCTTAATGGTCATAGACGGGCGAGGCTCTAGAGAATGGAATGGGCGGAGGAGGCTTGAGCAAGGGAGGGAGTGGTTGCAGGCACGGGAGGGAGATCTACGGCCACGGGTAAAAGCTGATGCTTTTGCTGGGCTTGCTGATGCTGGGCGGTGAGATAGCGATTCAATGGGCGTTCTAACCTAGCAAGAACCCGAGCGACTAAACCACTGCCGATCCCTAAAGTCAGCGATCGCGCAAACGGCTCAATGATGGTGCCATAACGTCGCCAGCCTAGCCGCTTGTATTTAGATTGAAAATAACCATCCTCTGCCAATCCCCACTTGTCGCGCAGGCGGTGCAGACTGGCCAGGGTCCAGTCATCGCTCCAGCGCAGCATATAGTAATGCAAGTCGCTCCACTCCAAGGGTGGCCCTGGCACGTAGGTAACCAAAGCAGCCGGTTCAAAATAGATACTGCCACCAGCCCGGGTGACACTCATGCAAAAGTCTAAATGCTCTTTCGTGTTGAGCATTGCTTCATCCAAGCAGCCAATTTGGGCAAAAATCGCCGTCCGCACCAGGACACAGTGAAACTCCGCCAGCTCGGTCGGCTGCCGTCGTAACTGATACCGCATCTTAGCCACGGCTTGCCCTTGGCAAGCCATTTTTTCACGCAGGCGGTAGCGACCCACTTTATCCATCCAGATATGGGATTCTCCCCCAGCAAAGTGAATCTCTTGATGAACCGGCTCGTGCTGACACATCAACGGCCCAACCACCGAGGCCCCGGTCGCCTCAGCGCAATCAACTAATGCCTCTAACCAACCCGGTGAAACAATTACATCATTGTCAATAAAAACCACATAGGGGGTCGCTACTCTGGCCAAGCCTAAGTTACGGGCTTGATTTGGGTGAAGGTAACATTCAGTACGGACTAATTCAAACCCTTTGCTCTGGGCTGCTCCCTGCAAGTAGCAACGCACGGCCTTAGGGGAGTTACCATCCACATAAATCAGATGAAACGGAGTGTTTGTGTGTCCATAGATGCTTTCTAGCGATCGCTGAGTGCAACTAAACCGTTCTCGCGGCACAACGACAATTGTAATCAGCGGTGCTGTCATAGTTGATAACTCCGAGTAGCGTTAGGCAAGGCTTGATCCGATAGCTGCACCAGTTCCCGATAGAGACTGACGAGCTGCTTATTCAGGCGATGGAGGTTATAGTCGGCTTCCACCCGGCTGCGCCCGGCTCGGCCCATAGCCGCCCAGCGATGGGACTGTTCAATCAGATCAGTCAGCCGCGCTGCCAGTAGCGCCACATCTCGTTCGGGTACCAGATAACCCGATACCCCCGACTCCACTAATTCGGGAATGCCCCCATGGTAAGTACTCACAACTGGCAACCCCATGGCCATTGCTTCCTTCAGGACATTTGTCGGTGCATCCTGATCGCCATTCTCAGCCGTAACACTAGGAGCAATAAACAGATGACTGCGGTTGAGCGTGGCAATAATTTCCTGCTCATTCTGCCAGCCCATCAGATGAACAATAGACTCGACCTGAAGTTCAGCAATTAGCTTTTGCAGGTGCTCTCTCAGTAACCCATCTCCCAGAATGCGATACTCTAGTTTGGGATAGCTCTGAGCCACTTGAGCCACGGCCCGAATAGCATACTCAATCCCCTTTTTTTCAACCAACCGACCTGTTGTGACGATCCGAATAGTGCCTGCCGGGTCGGGGTAGCGGGGCGTAAAGGTAAACTTGTGGCAATCTAACCCCGAGCGATGAACTGAAATTTTTTCGGCGGGGCAACCCAGTTCTATCGCCCGTTGCCGAAAGAATTCACAATTAGCTAGGAAGCGATCGCCCACCTGAAATAACTCACGATAAACATCTTTCCCCTGATGTTTAACAAAGCCACTGACATCATATCCACGAAAGATTGTCAGTAACTTTGATGTTGGTGAGTTAGTCGTGCGAAAGCAAATTCCTCGATAGCCCTGCGTACCAAACTGACAATGGATGATGTCATAGGGCTGCTTGACCCTGGGTACGATGCTATATAACAACCAGAGTGAATAGGCTTGCTTCCCGTATCGAAAGAAGTTGAGAGATTGCAATGTCCTCTTGGGTGCTTTTGGCAAGCACCTTAAGAAAATCAAAATGCCCTTGAGCAGACGACGAAGTGGATTTCCTGATGGTACAGAAAAGTATTCTGTCCGGTTCAAAAGGTTATAGTCAATCACTGCTGCGTGCAGCTTCTGGGTATCCCCTCGACGCTCTGCAAAAACATCAACCTCATGGCCTTGAGCCATGAGTCCGGTAATCTGATTTAAGATAAACGTCTCCGATAAGGTCGGAAACTGATCCACAATCAATGCAATTTTCATCCGTTCTCTTTATCTCTCGCCTAAATACGCTCTGGAGTGCCACCCAGTTTCAGTCGAATCAGCTCCCAGGCGGTGACATAGCGAACAAAAACCATCACCAAGGAGACGGCTAACTTTTGTCGCCATCCCTGCAAGCGGCGATCGCCAAAGGTCGTCCAAATAAACAGGAGGGGGGGCAACAGATTTTGTAAGAGCATCCTACTAAAAGCCAGATTTCTGTCGAGCCAGGAACTGGCGGTTTTGGCTCGCAAACTGTACTGCCCTCCGGCCAGTCGGGTCGTGCGGCGGTACAACTGTGCCAGGGAATCGCGGGCAGGGTGCCGCACAATGGCAGCCTCGGCATAAACCTGCCGGTAGCCTGCGGCAAAAACGCGCTGGCCCCACTCCAGGTCGCCCCTCGATTTCAGCACTGGATCAAATAATCCCACCTGTTCAAACAGGGAACGCCAAGTCAATACATTGGCTGTGGCTCCGCCTTTTTCTTGCGCAAGCAAGGTTGCCTGGGGGAAGGCCGTAACACTCTCGTATAACTCAACCGGGGTCGGATGATGGACATTTTGGCAGAATAAATCGATTTTGCCCGCCACCAGACCGCAGTTGGGTGTTGCCAGCAGCGCCTTTACCCCCTGCTCTAGCCAATCAGCCGCGGGGATGCAATCGGCATCGGTAAAGGCCAAGACCTCTCCCTGTGCCAGCGCGATGCCTCGATTCCGGGCAGCATAGGAGCCAGGGGTCAACTCCACCACCAGACGCACCGCCTCAAACTGAGAAACGACTTGAGCGATCGCCAGTTTGTTCTCAGAATCGTTATCGACCACAATCACCTCATAGCGATCGCGGCGATAGGTTTGCTGCATCAATGCTTGTAAACAAAGCTGCAATCGTTCCGCATCATTCAATACAGGGATAATGACCGAAACCATCGGAGATTCTGCCACGCTCTGGGCGGCACTGGTTAAAGGATGGGTTTGAGCATGCATGGTTTGCTGGTGCTGGTTGACTTGAGCAATCACCTAAACCCTGGACACGGCCGGTGTGAGTTTTGGTTTCCCCTGCTCCGGCGATCGCGGCCATTCAGCATTCGTAAACTCTTCGTGGTAAGAGCGTTCTGTATTGACCTCCCAAAGATTATGGGATTCACCCAGAATATTGCGCACGGCCAGCATCGCCGTCAACATTGAGTGATCCTGGTTGTTATAACGATGCATTCCATTGCGGCCTACCATTTGCAGGTTTTCAAAGGTGACCAAGTAGTCTTGAATCACCTTAAGATGCTTACGGTATTCCCCATCGTAAACGGGGTAAGCCTTGCGTTGTCGAATCACGCAGCCATCTTCCACATCTTCCGCATGGGGAACCAGCCCCAGCGCGATAATCTCCCGGGTTGCCAGAGCAATGAGATCCTTATCCGATAAACCCCAGAGAGCATCGCCATGGCTGCAAAAATACTCCATGCCCAGACAGGTTTTGCTGGGGTCAGGCACCATAGCAGGACTCCAGTTTTTGAAATTTTGAATCCGCCCAACCTTAAACTCAGGGCTGTGAATATAGATCCAGTTATCGGGGAATAAATGCTCCCGGTTGATTATCAGGGAAACAATCAAGAAGTCCCGATATTTAAGACCGTTGGCGGCTTCTAGCACATAGGCAGGTGGGGGCGGGTCAAGCTTCTGTAACAGCGCGGTCACCGGCAAACTCGAAATGTAGTGGTCTCCACTAAACTCCAGAGTTTCTCCATTCCGCTCGGCAATGACCTTAGTAATCCGATTGCCCTGGCGCTCGACTCGAATCACGTGCGTCTCTAAAAGAGTTGGGGACCCTTTCTCAGCTAAAATCTTTTGACAGCGCTCCCACAATTGTCCAGGCCCAAGCAAAGGATAGTCAAATTCCTTAATCAAGCTTTTGGCGTTTTGGCTACCAAACAGGGCATTGATCACGGCCCGTTTCAATGACATCCCTTGAATTCGCTGAGCAGCCCAATCGGCTCGAATCTTGCTACAGGGAATGCCCCAGACCTTCTCGGTATAAGTCTTAAAAAAGATGCGATAGAGACGGGCACCAAAACGATCTGTCACCCATTCTTCAAAGGTTTCAGGTTCTTGGCCAGGGTTGAGGCGAGCCTTGAGCCTGGCTTTAAAGTAGCTCAATAAGATAAAGAGACTTTGTCGAAGCCCCAGATTCGAGAGAGTATTGAGCAATGACAGAGGATAGTCAAAAAACTTGCCACTGTAGTAGATCCGTGATAATCGGGGAACCTTAATAAATTCATCCCCCATGATCTCGTACCAGAACTGCTTGACAGCTTCTACTTTTGTAAAAAAGCGATGTCCACCAATATCAAACCGATAATCTTTATAGGTTTCAGTGCGAGAGATACCACCCACTTTTTTGTCTTTTTCCAGCACAATAGAGGAGATCCCCTGCTTCGCTAACTCATAGGCAGCCGTTAGCCCCGCTGGCCCAGCACCCAAAATAATGGTAGAAAGATTCTTACCCACTACGCCTCCATGATTATTTGTTGTGAATGAATCTGAACACCCCTGGCAGGACATATCATTCTGCTGATGGTTTAAGACACTTGATTTGACCTCTGACTGGTTGGTTGCAACCAATAACGGCCCAAGGCGATCGCAAAGGCTACGCCGCTGTAGAAGTAAAACAGCCAATGCCAGGGAATCACACACAGAGAAAACAGCCACCCGCGCTTCGTCTGAAAGAAGCGATAAAGGGAAAAATTGAGTGCAATCAATCCCAAAAATGCCGCGATCGCAAACACTAGGAAAGGTGGCCACCCAATTGCACCGACCAGACCTAGAAAAACGACAAACGCCAAGACTACACTGAGCCGGTGAGAATGCTGTAGGTTCAAATCACTATCCATTTTGCCTGCGCGCAAAATCAAAGTAGCCCAGGGAATGGCCCGGTAAAACACATCTGCCCGCAGCATTGAGGCAACACCCCAACGCTTCAAATGTTTCACTTGAATCTCCCGCTGTAGCTCAATTTTGTAACCAGCCTGACGCAGCCGATAGCCCAGCTCAATATCTTCGATACAGGGACGAATGTAGCGCTCATCAAATCCACCGACCGCCTGAAAGACGTCCCGCCTAATGGCTCCGCAGGCTCCCCAAAAGGTAAAGGCCTCTCGCCGACTCGTCTGATGTACATAGTGATGTAACAAGTTGCGGTACTGAGAGAGAAATCCTGGATCTCCAGGGCGATCGTCATAGGAACCAATTAATGCGGCCAGTTGGCGATCGCGCTGAAAGGCCGCCATCACCTGCTCAATTGTCGTGGGATGAAGCTCTACATCAGCATCGATAAAGAAAAGAACATCGCCCCGAGCCAACTCAGCGCCATGATTACGCGCCCGTGCCGGCCCACCCGCAGCGGAAAAGCGAAAAACCCTGGCACCATAGGCTTCAGCTAGCTCGGCAGAACCATCGGTATCACCATCTGCCACAACCACCAATTCAAATGGCTGCACCGTCGAAGCCACCAAACTATCCAAGCAACGATGAAAGCTTTTGCCACCATTGTGTACCGGAATAATCAAAGAAACAGTGAGCTTGCAAGAGTTATCTGCCATAAAAATAAAATCAGACCGGTAGATGAATGAACCAAATGCTGATTTGTTCAATTGAGTTAAGCACACCAAAATGTCTACATCATTTCTTTCCGTAACTAATCACTAAGTTATGACCTTACTTGAAGTCATCACCTCATCCGCAGAAAGACTTTAAGAAAAAATAAAAAACAACTATTGTTTTCTCATTTTTCTCATCATTTTTCTTATTTTTCTCATATCTAAAATTTTATAGGTGAATTAAATTCAAAAAGCCTTGAAAACAAGGGAAATGGGAAGGGGAAGTTACGTCCTATGCTGTAAGCTTGACAAGTATCTAGAGGAGGATGAGCACCCAGAATAGAAGCTAGATTTAATCATGGCATCACTGAGGTAACTAAGCCTAAAGATTTATCAGAACCATTCGCAAAAACAAACTTACTGATCTGTAAGCGTTCAGGAAAACATCTAGCCATCTCTCAATGCTCTCCTCAGTCAATGCTTTTTCCTGGCATTTTAAGCATTCCTAATATTCGGCTAGCAAGTAGGATGGATGGCCTTAATTCGTTCAGCTTTTGGGAGGTTTTTCTAAGCATGTAAGAGTTATCCAGGTAAATCTTAGATCTCAAATCTCATATCAGTGATTTGCAAAGAATCATCTTGAAAAATTTACCTCCACATCATGGCTTGTCAAACACACATCAAGACATTCAAAAAAGTATGGCAAATCACAAAGTTGCTTGCAGCTTACATTCAATAGTAAATGGCAAGGAGCCTACTTTGAGTACACCCTAGTTTTGCAAATTTGTCCTTATTTCCCATCGCTTCTCCCAACATAAGAGCAGGGGTGCCATGTTTAAGACTCTTCTCCTGTTATAAGTCAGAAACTGAGATTGTAGAAGTGGCTCGGCTTCCCTTCGAGTGGGATGCAAAAGTGGAACATGTCCATCGACTTTATTCTTCAAGATAACTGTTTGGCCATCTACGTTACCTGCCTCTGCGGATAGACTTTAGGATGATGATTAAAATCATGAGAAGCACCGGCGTTTGCACTCAGAAAAGGTGAAACTTAGCAATTGTGTTGCTTTTCTAAGGATATAGGATGTCATAACTTGTAAAATTCACTACAAAAACACAAAGCAAGCTCTCAGTATCTTACAAGTGGAGAAAATTTAGCCATTCCACCGAATCAGATTTGACACACCTCTTTCGTTGTAAGTAGCTGGGGCAATGAAATTGAAGATGATTGTGAGAGTGGAGGGAGTGGCACCTCCCGATTGGGGGCACAGTCTCTATTCTTCCCTTCTTACAATTAACTTCTTACAATTAATTAGAACTACCTACTTGTTGCTTTACATTGCGTTCCTATCAACCCCGGCTAATTCATCAGAGCGCAACTGCTCTAAGACAAAGGATGTAACGTGACAGAAGGTTTAACATGAAAATGCCGAGTGTATGGGATACCTAGAGGATACACAAATAACTCGGACGACTATCAGCGTAATGGGTTCCTGAATGGTGATTCTCCATGGTGGCTGTTCCCCTTCTTACCTAGTTCAGAATAGCTGTGCAAACTAAGGTTGAGGCAGGGGGCAGGAGATTCATTAGCCGGGGGATGAGGCCCTGCCATCCTCGTTTCCCGGGGTTTTCTAGCCGATTGGTGTAGGTTTAATTAATGAGGATAGCTTTTGCCTTTCTCATGGCGGTAGTGGGTCAAGAAGCCTACCCAGCCTTGGCTGTTGAGCGCTGGCTTGTGTCCTGAGCTTGCTGACCAAAGCGATACTTTTGGCCGTTGGGTTAAGCCTAAATGCTCAGCTAATTAAACGTTACTGCATTAAAAATTCGTAGGTGCGTAGAAGCTTTTTGATCGGTTTTAAGTGCTCGCGCATGATTTTGGCACTGCTCATCCCCAATTCGGCATCAATGACCAAATCGCCAATTGTTTCGATCGCCCGTTCGTTGATGGAGTCAATCAGCAGTTCGGGCATTGTCAAATTCTCTTCGGCAATATGCTTAATTATGGCTCCTGGTTGAGGAATTTCCACAACCGCTCTGAGTACTTCTAACTCATACTCTGGTAGCTGACTGAGAAACTCCATCCATTCATCGGGTAAATCCTGGTTGGGCGGAGCCACAGGCTCGGTTTGAGTAGAAGGAGCCGCTGTCGCCTTACCATTGGGTGGCAGCGGAGCCTCAGCCACATTTGGGGCCGCTTGGGGATGAGTAGGGGCGGTTGGGGGCGAGATTATAGGACTGGCCTGAGCAGAAGTGGAAGGGGGTGCCTGGATTGAGGCCGCTAATTCGGTGATTTGTCGCTCTAGTTTGTGTTTGCGGGTGGTTTGTTCGACAATTTGGGCCTCTAGGCGTTGTAACTCCTGCTGGGCAAGCTGTTGCTGTTGTTGCTGTTGCTGTTTGAGTTCAGCTAGTTGTTGTTCCAGAATTTGTTTTTCTTGCTGCCGATCACTCACTTGCTGGTTCAGGGTTTGTAACTCGGCCTGTTGCTGGTTGATTTGCTGTTGCAGTGCGCGGTGGGATGGTGGCAACTCTGTCTGGGGTTTTGATAAGTTTTGCTTTTGCGTTTCTAAGCTAGCGATCGCGTGCTCTAACTGCCGCTGCTGCTGCTCTTGGGCTTGCAACTTCTGGCGCAGGCCTTTAACCTCGGTTTCGAGCTGGCGCTTTTGTTGCTTGAGATCAGCAATTTCTGTGGCGAGGCTATGGCGGAGTTGGCGGTTTTCGCTCAGGCGAGTTTGCAACTGATCCAGCTCTTGCTGTAGCGATCGCACCTCTTGCCGCAGGATGTGGAGATTACCTTTCGATTCTGCTAGGGGTGGATCATCCTCCGATAACCGGTCTGGTTTTTGAATAATTTGGGTGGGGGGCAGTTGGGGAGAAGTGGTCTGGAGCGGTAAAGGTGACTCCACCTCTGTTCCTGAGGTGGGGGCCTGTAGCTGGGTTATCGACAGTTGGGGGAAATGGGGTGGGGGTGGCAAAATTCTTGCAGCCGTTACTGGCTCCGATAGATTCCAGCTTAGGGGTTTTGGGGCGGCCAACAGACGCGGTGGCTCTGGCGGCTCGCTTGCTGTAGGTAGCGTCATTGGCTCAGGAGTACTGGCAAGTTGCCATTGCCGTAGTTGCAACTGCAAGGAGTTCAGCGTCATGGCTACCCGGTCTTTTTCTTCTAACATAGCGGTAAATGCCAGGTAGGCTTCCTGTCGGCGCTGTTGCAGGGCGTAGATATGATTCTTTAGTTGCTCAATGCGCTCAGTGGCGCGCTGCTGACGGTGGCGATCGCTGACGGCGGTGGCAAGATAAACCGCAGGCAGCGTAACAAGTCCAGCTCCCATAGCCACTTGCGGCTGGCGGCTGGCTACTAGATGAAGGGCAAAGCTAACCGTAAAAGCAGTAACCCCCAACAGCAACCGACTGTTCATTTCCCTTTAATCCCATGTATCGCTCAGGCTTGGGTCAAAGCCGCGATCGCCCTCGTGTTTTAACCCTATGGTAGGTTAACTATAGCAACCTCAGAGAATTGCCTACAGGTGACGCATCATTCTGAGGGGCCTGATGGGTGACCCTGCCGCTTTAGGTGAGGCGAAGCGACTGGTTGAGAAATTTCTGCCTTGCTGTACCGGGGATAAGTCGCCGGGGATAAGTCGATTGCAAAGCGTCAAGGAGTCCGGTTGCCAAAGCCATACACAAGCATTCGTTGTTGGCCGAGAGTCCGGCAGGTGGGTAGGTGGGCAGCCCTGGCTTTACTAGGATGTCTGACTCTGGGTGGAGTCACCTCCCTGTTACCACGTCGCTGGGGGGCGATCGCGCCTGGGGATGATTGCCGCTACACGATCTATGTATCGGGCGGAGCGATGCATACCAGTCTGATTGTGCCAGTCCATAACTCAACCTTTGATTGGCGACAGTACCTAAACTGGAGCGATTTAGGGCAGTACTCTACAGATTTTCAGTATCTCCAGTTTGGTTGGGGCGATCGCACCTGGTATATTGAAACGCCTACATGGAGTGATGCCAACCTACTCAGCGGACTGCGGGCACTCCTTTTACAAAATCCTGCGGCTTTATTTGTCACAGGCCATCCCCAGGTACCCCGCCATCCCGGCGAAACCGTGAAATGTGTTCGACTCAGCAAAACCGACTACCAGGCCCTGGTGAAATTCATCGATCACTCCTTTCAGGGACAGTTGACCCACAAACAGCGCATTCCAGTGCCACCAGAGCGCTGGGGCGCGTTTTATGAAGCAACGGGTCGCTACTCCCTGCTGCGCACCTGTAACGCTTGGACAGCCGATGCCCTGCATGCGGCTAACGTAAACACGCCTCTATGGGGTAGCCTGGCTTCTGCTGTGATGCGGCAGATTCGTAACGGTTGTGAGTGTCAGGTACCAGAGTAATTATGGCGATTCATGCAATCAACCTGGCCAAGGCAATGTCGGACGAATAGAGCGGTTGCCAGATTGCTCACATCGCAAGTCAGAAAGCCGATCCAGCATCCAGGTTTGAGTCCTGGGTTTTGTCCTAAGCTATCTGAGCAAAGCTATCGAGCCAACGGTACCTGATTTCAGACCGGGTATAGGGGGAGAACCCCTAGCTGGGGGCAGCACCTTACAACAGCTTAACCCCGAAGAGACTGAGCCACCTGGCGATCGCTATCGTTGAAACTAGAGGGCACGTCAACGCAGCAACACATGATCCCGCCCGCTGCAACCTGAATCGGGCAAACAAAAACCCTGCTCCTTGCTTGAAAGAACAGGGCCATTAGTCATCAAAAGAAAGATTTCAAACCGGCTCTAAGAGAACCGTGGTCAGGCAACCCATTTTTGGGCAACGACTTCAGCCAAGTCAACAACACGCTGGCTATAGCCCCATTCGTTGTCATACCAGGCAACCACCTTCACCATGTCACCCCCCATGACTAGGGTCAAAGCTGCATCGACAATCGAGGACTCGTCTGTACCAGCATGGTCGCTTGACACGAGAGGCAGGTCGCAGTACTTGATAATGCCTTTCATCGACCCTTCTGCCGCCGATCGCAGCACATCATTCACTTGCTCAGCGATGGTACTCTTTTCAACCTGTACAACCAGATCAACCACCGAAACATTTGGTGTGGGTACTCGGAGAGCGATCCCGTTGAGTTTGCCTTGTAGCTCCGGTAACACCAAGGCGACCGCTTTGGCAGCCCCTGTAGAAGTCGGCACAATGTTAATTGCAGCCGCACGGGCACGGCGCAGGTCACGATGGCTTGCATCCAGTAAGCGCTGGTCGCCGGTATAACTATGGGTGGTCGTCATCGTCCCCTTAATAATGCCAAAGTTTTCGTGAATCACCTTAGCGATAGGAGCCAGACAATTCGTGGTGCAACTGGCATTACTAATGATGTGATGCTTGTCGTGCTCGTAAGTGAGGTGATTAACACCAACCACAAAGGTGCCATCATCCCCTTTGCCGGGAGCCGTAATCAAAACCTTTTTGGCTCCAGCATTGAGATGCTTACTAGCCCCTTCTCTGCTGGTAAAAACCCCAGTAGATTCGATGACTAAATCAATGTCCCATGCTTTCCAGGGCAGGTTTTCAGGATTGCGATCCGAAACACACTTGATCGTGTTTCCGTTAACGGTAATGGTGTCGTCACTGGCAGAAATCTCTGCATCAAACTTGCCCAGCATGGAATCGTACTTCAGCAGGTGAGCGTTTGTTCTGGGATCAGAAGTGTCATTAATCGCCACCACTTGAAAATGGCTGTTTTCTCTGCCCACCCAGCAGCGCATAAAGTTGCGCCCAATTCGCCCAAATCCGTTAATCGCTACTCTAATCACTGCGCCTTGCCCTCTGTCTTACTAAATAAATAAGTACCTGGTAGCCACGAAGATCATAAGCTTGTAGGTGATCCCAACGCAATCAATCGATTGTTTTGTGATCGCTGCACCTATCTAAATCAAGACTCTGCTCCTATCTGATGTACCGTGATCACCTTGGCCCAAACGACTTCACCGGGAAAACTCCAGGGTCATTGCCAAAAATTCTCCTACAAAGGAGAAGAAAAACATCAAGATTTGTGTTTGCACATCTTGCCCCACAGCCTGGCACAGGATGCTGGAGCAGTAAGGTGGGTTTAACAACGGTTGGTTGCCTTGCTTTCAGCCAGATGCCTGGCCAGATCCGGATTAATCTCCAGATTAACCCCTCGCTTATGACCTAGTACCTGAGTAGGTATTTTAACTCATTTGGTGTATAGTTCCTTCATTTCAATATAAAGTCGCACGGCCTCTGGTACGAGGTATCGAATCGATCGCCCTTGCCGTAAGCGATCGCGCACCAAGCTAGAAGAAACCTCAATTTCCGGCATTTCCAGCTTTTCCCAGTGCCAGGGAAGGGGTGCTGGCAAGGATAACGAACCATTTCCAGTTTGATGCGATCGGGGGGCAATCAGCCAGGTGCAATGACGGGCTAATGCTTCAACCTGATACCAGCGGGGCAAAGATGGGAGTGCATCGGCTCCTAAAATCCAATACCAGCGCGTTTGCGGGTAGAGTGGCTGTAGATTTTCCAGAGTGCCAATTGCATAGGACTTTCCTGTTTGCTGCTGGTCAATATCTGAGACAACAAAAGCGGGGTGATCGGCGATCGCCCGGCGCACCATCTCCAGACGATGCTCAAATGCTACAGGGGCTAGTCCCTTGTGGGGCGGATAGGCCGCTGGCACCCAAATAACCTGTTCTAGCGAAAATTGATCTCGGGCCGTTTCAGCGACGCAAAGATGCCCCCAGTGCACTGGGTTAAACGTGCCCCCAAAAATTGCCCTGTTTTGCACAAGCCCTCACCCAACGCCAAGATCATCCTTACCAGCAGAATTTTAATTGAATCAACTCGCTAATTTCTGTAAGAATCGGCAGGGCGAGTGCACGATAGGCCACAACCTGCCGTACCTGAAAACTAGCTGAAACCGTGCCTAATTTGTCATTTTGTCAACTTCATGGGGGTTTAACTTCTAAGTGAAGAGTTGAAGGCGATCGCGTGGACGGGCGATCGCAGCGTCGTTCGCTGAACGCTGTTCTTCCTGGTGGTTTTCCCAAAGAGAGAACGCCAGCCAGTCACTTCACTAGCCTGGCGCGCTTCCAAGCCCCACATCAGAAGCAATGCTTCCAGAAACTTTATATCGCTATCACCGGGTTGCTGAGTCCATCCGAGATAAAAGGGGGGGAGAGTCGCCCTAATCTCCATCGGGTAGCAATGACTATCCGTGCTTCTTTACAAAGCTTCTTTACAAAAAACAGTTGTCAGCTCAAAGAAGTTGCATTAGTATTTAGTACATAAGTACTAATGGGGATGAATGACCACCTTTGGGGACAACTCCACTCTGAGATTAGCACATATGTCCTATAGATGGAACTGAGGAAGACGAATGGTTACAGCAGCACGACAGCCTCGCACAAAAAAAGCCGCCCCGTCCCCTAGCGTGACGACGACCTATCGCACCTTAGCTTTGGACGCTGGCAACTACGACCTCAAATTTTGGGATGGCAACGGCCATCCTAAGGCAATCCGTTCGGTGCGCTATCAACTCCCTGCTGGGCGCGATGCTGTGCGCTATTCAGAGGCGTCGCCCCTGATTGAGCTACCCAGCGGTGGGCGTTACCACTTTGGCGCACAAGCCTACAAATATCGCCGTCAGCAGCAAACGGTTGTCGAGAACAAAGTTGAACTCTCCCGAATTCATCTCTATGCCTGCCTTGAGCCATGGGATGGGGCAACAGAGTTTTCGCTGCATGTTTATGCTAGTACGCCTGAACTAGGGAAAAATGCAGAAGCTATCAAGCAGCAACTGTTAGGCATCCATGAGTTTCAACGCAATGGGTTGGAGTATCGCGTCAATGTCGAGCACGTAGAAATTGAGCGAGAAGGCATGGGGGCCTACCGCTATGCTCAGCGCTTGAATCTTATTCCTGCGACGGGTTACACCATCGTCATTGACATTGGCGGTGGCACCTGGCTCACACGACTGGTCGATGAAGAAGGAGAGGTGATTGATGAAAATGTGATGGATCGGGGCGGAGCCTATGAGTTAGCCACATCTATTAGCTTTGATCGGCGCTTAACCGATGTGCTGGGTACGACAGCGGATCCTAGTCTGGTGATGGATGGGTTTCGGAATGAACATCGCTATGCCGATACGGGGCTGACCTGGCAGCCTTGGCTAGAGGAATATCTAGATCCCTGGTTTAAGGGCATTTTTCAAACGGTGCGATCGCAATACACTCCCTATATGGCTAGGGTTACCCGGTTTCTTGTCACAGGTGGTAGTACCCACCTGATCTCAGAGCGCTTGGCCAATAAGCCGTTATTTGCAGTGATGGGCGATCCTCAGTTTGCCAATGTACGTGGCTTGTATCCCTTACCCGATGGAGCGCAATTATGTATGACAACAAAGTAAGGCTCAGCCCAGATGTGCTGGAAAAAGCTCAGGCGATCGCCCAAGAATGGGGCTTAAAGAATGCTAGAGCCGCCGTAGAAGCAGTGTTTCGTCGCCATGCCGACGAGTTTCTGCAACCCTCTGGCGCGCCTCGTTTTATACCTGCCAATACGATTCGTGAGCGACATCCCAACTTACCGGATACGGCCTCGTCCTGTGAAGCTCTGGCAGCCCTCGACGAAGTGTTAGGTCTGTAGCGTTTTGAAGCCGAGTCATATTGCTTCTGCTCGGCTGCATGATTGCTCGCTCTAGAGCCTCTCTGAGCCACCTTCACGGTAAGACAGCCACCTCTCGACTGAGAATCGCTGGAATTAAACGTTCTTGCCCAATCTATTGCACGGTGGGGGGTAGACCCTTTGGGGTCAGGGGAATGGAGGATAGGGAGGTTGTGCCCCAGTCTGGGGTTCCTTCCTGCACTCTGTTCTCAATCCGGTGGTGATGATTTTTCTCATATGAAACAATAGAGCGAATGCTCACGAAAGCGAGTTCTCACAAGCGATTGCCAGTTAGCACAAATGGTGCCCAGTAGTAGGGATGAGAAAAGTCTGTAGCAGTTCGGTGTTCGGGCGCTCGCTGCGGCGGCAGAAGATCGGAACGCTGGGGAGCGTCTTTGCCAGTAATTTTGCCCTGCAACAGGCTGAGTTGTGCTTGACGCAACGCTTCAGTCTTGGTCATGGGTTGTTGCAGGCGATCGCTTGCCAGGTTTTTGTAAAACTGTTGCATCAGTAGGCTGGTACTGGCATCATTCACTGCCCAGAGTGACGCTAATACCGATTTGGCTCCCCGATAGAGAAAGTAACCGCTGATGCCAGAGATTTCCGTACCATCCTGGGCCAAGCCACTGACCCCCGTTTCGCAGGCACTCAGCACAACTAGGTGGGTGCTGGTGAGTTGGGTTAGACTGGCAATTTCGGTAATGGGGAGGCGATCGCCATTTCCCAACAGCAGGAAGGAGGCAGTGATTGTTTTAGGGTTAAAGCTGCCATGGGTGGCAATGTGAAGGATGCGATAGTGATCTAGATTATTGCGCAGAGTATTGGCTGTGAAAGCCCCATCGAGCCGGATTTGACCAGGATAAATTCCCTGATTACCGCCATTGCGGACGATGGCACTTAACTCTGCGGGCACATTGGGCAGGGGGGCAAAGCCGGGAAAGGCATGGGAAGTACCCAGGGCAAGGACGGTTGGTAATTCGCCCTTAGGAGAGAGGCGATCGCCCATATCGCTGTCGGTGGTAATGAGGTTTGACACCGCGTAGCGCTGAGCCAAGTATTGCTCACCATCAAACAGAGCGGCTACCGGAACGTAACGCGTGACATGATCAAGGGAAAAAATCAAGCTTTGTTTGGGATTTTTGGCTAGCTCGGCTTGCAATTGGGTTGGCAGCAGCCATTTATGGATCTGGTTACTGGTTGCCTTGAGCGCATTCAAATCACTTGAGGGAGAGCCAAGCTGGTCACGGAACTGTTGTACGGTAACCGTTAGTCGTGCTTGCGTCACATTTGGAACCTGAACGGCGATCGGGGTTGCATTGGCTGCTGTCTACAGTACCCAGAGCTTGTCTCCAACGACCAGGTTTTGAATGAACAGGGCATCTGGTTTTGCCTGCAAAATTGCCTGGGGGTTACCAATGTTACTAGAGGTATAGTTGCTGTCTTGCACAATCCGATCGCGGTTTTGTCGCAGCGGTTGCCCCAGAGCAGTCAGCGTTGTGGGGGTTAAGGAGTCGTGGGCGATCGCGGCCTCAAACCCCTGAAAGGCAGTAGTTTCTAGGGGATGGAAGGGCAACTGAATCGGATCTGCACTAGCCTCATCCTCACCATAGCTTTGGATTTCTTGAACCTTTAGCAGCTCTAAAATAGCCTGGGCTTCACGAATTCGGCCTTGGGCGAGCAACAAATCGGCTAGCCTGCGATAGGTTCCAGCGACTGAGCTGGTGTAGATTTCCTGCAATTCTCGAGGGAGTTTTTTGATTTCTTTACGAATTGATTCGCTGACGTTAACAGATTGTTTATAAAAGATGATGGATAAGTCAGGTTGGTTTTGCTTTTGGAGGGTTAGACCCAGATTGCTGAGGGCAATTCTTTCACCATCTCGGTTTTTAATTTTTCGAGCAATGTCTAACCCCAACTTGTGGTAGTTGATCGCTTTTGCATAATTTCCTTGCTCACTATACAAATTTCCTAAAAACCCTAAGGTTTTTCCCTCACCCCGACGATCGCTCACTTCCCGCGCGATCGCTAAACTAGACTCGTAGTGTTGAATCGCTTCGTCATATTTTCCCTGAGCTTCGTAGACATTTCCTAAATATCCTAGAGATTTTCCCTGTCCTCGGCGATCGTTAATAGCCTGGGCAATCTCCAAACTGGCTTGATGATATTCAATCGCTTGATTGTAGTAACCCAGATCGTAGTAGACGTTTCCCAGATATCCACGAGATTTCGCTTCATTCAGTCTATCCCTGATTTTGACTGAAATCGCTAAACTCTGCTGATAATAATCAATCGATTTATCATAGTCTCCCAAAGTGCGATAGACTAATCCTAAAAATCCTAAAGATTGTCCTTCACCCCGTATTTCTTTAATCTCACGAGTAATCGCTAAACGGCGTTCATGATATTCAATTGCCTTTGCGTAGTTACCTAATGCTCGATAGGCATTTCCCAGGTTACCCATGGCATTCCCTTCGCCTTGACGATCGTTAATGGCCTGAGCGATCGCCAACCGCTGCTGATGATAGTCAATGGCTTTTGTGTAGTCGCCCTGGGCATAGTAATTCATCCCCAGGTTGCCTAGGGCAGACCCTTCGCCTCGACGGTCGCCAATTTTACGGGTAATCGCCAGACTCTGCTTATGGTACTCAATCGCTTCTGCATACCGACCACGCCCACGATAGACCACCCCCAAGTTAATCAGAGACTCACCTTCGCCGCGGCTATCGCCAATTTCCTGGGCAATGCTTAAACTCTTGCGATGCGATTCCAGCGCTCGGTCATAGCGACCAACAGATTCATACGCCTTTCCCAGGCTTCTCAGAGTTGCGGCTTCGCCCCGGCGATCGCCCACATCCCAGGCAATCCGCAAGCTCTCCATGTAAAGCGCAATGGCTTTGTCTGCATCGCCCAAAGCAAGATACGCAGTCCCCAGATTTCCGCGTGTGCGGCCTTCGCCCTGGCGATCGCGGGTTTCCAGTTGAATGGCCAGGCTTTGTTCATAATAAGTAACGGCTTTTTCGTAATCTCCCAGGGCCAGATACACGGTGCCAAGATGACCGACAGCCTGCCCTTCATTGAAACGATCTTTGATTTGACGGGCGATCGCTAAACTCTGCTCGTGATAGGCGATGGCCTTGTCATACTGGGCTAGGGCTTCATAACTATTTCCTATTGCCATCAGCGCGGTGGCAACCCCATTGAGCTGGTTCCGCTGTTGATACACCTGGCGTGCGCGTTCATAATAACCGATTGCTTTTTCATACTGAGCCAGAGCCTCGTAGCCATTTCCCGCTGCCATCAGCGCGTCGGCATCCCCATCTTGATCCGGCACTTTTTGAAAGCTCGCTTGGGCTTGCGGTTCTCCTGGCTCTAACCATCGATCAGCAGCGGCTTTGGGGGACGCTGGTGCCGGGTCTACAGGCACTGTAGATGACAGACCTGCTATGGTTGTGAGTGGCGCTAGTCCAACGATGAACCCCGCTGAAACAACAGACTGTATGACGCAAGGCGCGATTGCCCTTTTATGGCCCATCTGCTGATCTCTCCTGTGAATGCTTGCTTAGTACTAACTCCAGCGAGACTGAGCATATGCAGATTTCCAGTGATTGACAATCGCGCTTTCCTAGCCAGGTTCATCCATTAGGCAACCCATTAGGCCGTTGAATCATTACCAAAAACCCTCAAAGAGTCTGCTTTGATAGCAGCGAGCTTTCACAAATATGGTGACGTTGATACCGAAGGAATCCCGAAACCCACGAGTAGACTGAGGCGTCAGGCTAGTGACCCTCACCTCTATAGTAGAGAGCAGGAGCTAGGGGATAAGGGTGGCTCAGGCTAGTCTAGAAACTTCTGCCTTGCTGTATTAGTTGTTCTCGCCGTCTTGATTGTTGTTGAAGGAGGG
>CALIDI010000003.1 GCA_938023035.1 uncultured Leptolyngbyaceae cyanobacterium
ACAATCACCTCTCAAACTACGAGAGGCGGCGATCGGCTCAACCTTGCGAATTGTTGGCTATGAACCCACCGCCCGCGACTACAAACGCAAATTGCTAGCCATGGGGCTGACCCCGGGTACGGAGTTCACTGTGAAGCGCCATGCGCCATTGGGCGATCCCACGGAGATTGAAGTGCGCACTTTCACCTAAGTCCACGAAAAGCCGAGGCCGATGCTCTCATTGTTGAAACAGTAATGGGGGGAGCAGTAGTAGGAGAAACAATATGAAACAGCCAATCATCGCTTTAATTGGTAATCCAAACTGTGGTAAAACGAGCCTGTTTAATGCGTTGACGGGAGCTAAGCAGCGCGTCGGCAACTGGCCTGGGGTCACGGTTGAACGTAAGGAAGGCACCTATCGTCACCAGGGGCAGTCCATCACTGTGGTGGATTTACCCGGTGTCTATTCTGTTTCTTTGATCTGGGTATGGGCACAATTTTCGTGGGAGGAACTGCCTATGTGTTGCAGCAAATTAATGCACCGGGTTGGCTAATCGGACTGCTCGCTGATGGAGTGGGTGGCGGGATTCAAACCACCTCGACTTTCATTCCACAGATTGGGTTTCTATTTATCTTCCTATCGATTCTAGAAGACTCTGGCTATCTGGCGCGAGCAGCATTTGTCATGGATCGGCTGATGCGGTTTGTGGGGCTTCCTGGCAAATCTTTTGTGCCGATGATGGTGGGGTTTGGCTGCAATATTCCTGGCATTATGGCCACCCGGACGCTGGAAAATCAGCGCGATCGTCTCATGACCATCTTGATGAATCCGTTTATGTCCTGCGGTGCCCGACTTCCAGTTTACGCTTTGTTCTGCGCCGCCTTTTTTCCCACAAATGGTCAAAATATTGTTTTCCTGCTCTACATTCTGGGCATCATTGCCGCTGTCTTTACTGGGCTGGTGATGAAGAAAACCTTATTCCGGGGAGACGCTGCCCCATTTGTGATGGAGCTTCCGCCTTACCATATTCCTACCGTTAAAGGTGTCTTGATTCGCGCCTGGGATCGGCTCAAAGCGTTCATTACCGGAGCAGGGCGAATGATTGTGATCATGGTGGTGATTTTAGGATTGCTGAACTCTGTCGGAACAGATGGGTCTTTCGGTAAACAAGATAGTCAGGATTCAATTCTCAGTGCGTTTAGTCGCACGATTACCCCTGTGTTTGCGCCAATGGGTGTTCAGCAAGAGAACTGGCCAGCAACAGTGGGGTTAATGACTGGAGTGTTTGCGAAAGAAGTGATGGTCGGTACGATGGATTCACTCTACACGCAATTGGCAGAACAAGCCACCGACAGCAATGATGAACCCCCTGAGGCGTTTGATTTTTGGGGCGGCATTGGGGAAGCCTTCGCTAGTATCCCCACCAACCTAGCCGACCTGACCAATCAGATACTTGATCCCCTCGGTATTGGCATCATTGGAAGTATCGACGAGCAGCAAGTCGCCGCAGAGGAGCAAGAAGTCCACTACACAACCTTTGGACAAATGGCAACGCGCTTTGGCAGCACTACTGCCGCGATCGCCTTTCTCCTATTTGTGCTGCTCTATTTTCCCTGTGTTTCTGCCACAGCGGCGGTCTATCGTGAAACCAATTTGGGCTGGACAACCTTTGTCGCCTGCTGGACGACTGGACTAGCGTATTGGGTTGCTGTGTTTTACTACCAGTCGATGACACTGATGCAACATCCCACCAGTGCGATCACTTGGTTGGTCGGTCTAGCCGTAGTCATGGTTGCTGTTTTGATTGGTCTCAAGCGATTTGGCCAGAATCGGCAGATTCAGCCTCAAAGTCCCTTTAAGCAAAGCATACTCAGCAGTCGGTGAAGGGATGATTCTGCAACAACTCCAAAATTATTTACGCACTCACTGCTCATCCTCTTTGGAAGAGTTGACCCAGCATTTTGGAAGTGATGCTG
The DNA here is from genome assembly GCA_938023035.1 of uncultured Leptolyngbyaceae cyanobacterium. GTDB lineage: Bacteria > Cyanobacteriota > Cyanobacteriia > Leptolyngbyales > Leptolyngbyaceae > DSRU01. The sequence continues at coordinate 1,957 of CALIDI010000003.1, forward strand.
ATGCTCTGCGGGGCATGTTAGCCCAACTCATCCGCAAAGGGCGAGTGCGTAAAGTGGCAAGCAAACAATGTGGCGGCTGTCATAGCTGTGCACCAGAAAGTTTGGAACGGTATGAGTGGGCGAATTTTGATTCTTAACTTGGAATAAAGGAGCAATTGCAATGTTATCAAAAGCCATGATTGAGAAATTAAATGAACAGATCAATCTGGAAATGTTTTCCTCGCATCTTTATCTGCAAATGAGTTCCTGGTGTGCCTACAAAGCGCTGGATGGTTGTGCAACCTTCTTGAATCAACACGCTGATGAAGAAATGCTGCATATGCGTCGGTTATTCAGCTATCTGCAAGAAACAGGTTCATTCGCTATTTTGAGCGGGATGAATGCACCGCCGAGTGAATTCGATTCGCTGACAGAAATGTTTGAGAAAATCTATGCCCATGAGCAATTCATCACTGGCAAGATCAACGATTTAGTTCATCTAGCACACACAGAACCGGATTACCCCACGCTGCAATTTCTGCAATGGTATGTCGCAGAACAACATCAAGAAGAATTCTTATTTAAAAGCATTCTTGACAAGATCAAGCTAATTGGCACAGAAGGACAGGGACTGTTTTTTATCGATCGCGAAGTTAAAGCCTTGGTCACAACGAAGGAAAATAAACCTACATCAATGCAATAGTACCGATTGGGCAGGACTTATCAGCGATTACAGATCGCCAACCATAAACTCGAAACCACTCACCACGAATGAATAATTTCCCACTCCTACCTTCCTAACCATGCTAAATTGAGAATGATTATCGTTCTATATTAAATATGATTAGTGAGGTTTTCCACGCGTCTACTAAAAAACAGGATTGTCAGTCCAATCCCCAAAGATTGCTGCGGATTCGCCATACCTGTGCCCATGTACTGGCAATGGCGGTACAAACGCTGTTTCCAGAGACGAAGGTGACGATTGGCCCCTGGACAGATACTGGCTTCTACTATGACTTTGACCGTCCAGAACCCTTCACGCCTGATGATCTGGCCCAAATTGAAGCCGAGATGCGGCGCATCATCAACGCTAATTTACCGATCATTCGAGAAGTGGTCGATCGCGAACAAATTCGGGCAGAAATTGATCAGCTCAACGAACCCTACAAGCTAGAAATCCTTGATAGTATCCCTGCCGATGAACCCATTACGCGCTACTTCATTGGCTGTGCCGATGCCCTGCAGGGCGTGTCAGAGGCTTCCTTGTTTCACATTACAGCGGAAACCTTGACCCAGAAACCGATAGGCCAGGGTTGCTGGTGGGATTTGTGTGCCGGGCCTCATCTCAACGATACGGGCGAAATTAATCCCGATGCCTTTGCCCTAGAGAGTGTGGCTGGAGCCTATTGGCGCGGAGATGAAACTAAACCGCAGTTGCAGCGGATCTACGGTACTGCTTGGGAGACTCCAGAACAACTCCAGGACTATCTGACTCAAAAAGAAGAAGCGAAACGCCGCGACCATCGCAAATTGGGACAAGATCTGGATCTGTTTAGTATCCAGGAGGATGCAGGCGGGGGACTCGTCTTCTGGCATCCTAAAGGGGCGCGGATGCGACTCTTGATCGAAGACTACTGGCGTAAAGCCCATTTAGAGTCCGGGTATGAATTGCTTTACACGCCGCATGTTGCCAATCTCGATCTCTGGAAAACATCGGGTCACGTTGACTTCTACCGCGAGAATATGTTTGACCCGATGGAGATTGAGGCGCAGCAGTATCAGCTCAAGCCGATGAATTGCCCGTTTCATGTGCTGACTTACCAGAATCGTTTGCACTCGTATCGAGAACTGCCGATCCGCTGGGCAGAGTTGGGCACAGTGTATCGTTACGAGCGATCGGGCGTGTTGCACGGTTTGATGCGAGTCCGTGGCTTTACCCAGGATGATGCCCATATTTTTTGCCTGCCTGAACAGGTAGCAGATGAGATTTTGGGCGTGTTGAATTTAACCGAGCAGATTTTGTCGGATTTTGGTTTTACGGAATATGAGGTTTATCTTTCCACTCGTCCTGGTAAGTCTGTGGGCACAGATGCCATTTGGGAATTAGCCACAGATGCCCTGGTCCGTGCCTTAGAGACAAAGGGTTGGGACTATGTAACGGACGAGGGTGGCGGTGCATTCTATGGGCCAAAGATTGACATTAAAATCAAAGATGCGATCGCGCGTCAATGGCAGTGCTCCACCATTCAAGTCGATTTCAACTTGCCCGAACGCTTTGATATGGAATATGTGGCAGCCGATGGTTCACGCCAGCGTCCGATTATGATTCATCGTGCTATCTTTGGCTCCCTCGAACGGTTCTTCGGGATTTTGGTTGAGCATTATGCGGGAGACTTTCCACTGTGGTTAGCCCCAGTACAAGTAAGACTGTTGCCCGTAAGTGATGAGCAGCGGGACTATGCTAATGCGATCGCCCAACACCTGAAACCACTTGGCTATCGGGTAGAAGTTGACACCAGCGGAGAGCGTTTAGGAAAACAAATTCGCACCGCCGAACTTGAAAAAATCCCTGTGGTTGCAGTTGTTGGCAAACGGGAAGTGAAAACTCAAACCTTAAGTGTACGCACCCGTCAGGCTAGAGAACTCGGCTCGTTGACGCTCTCCGAACTGCAAGAAAAAATGCAGCAAGCGATACAAAACAAACAGCAAATTTAAAGCAGGAAAAATATGAAAGTAGCCTACGTTTTTGTCCATCCTCGCGGTGGCACTTACAAGCTAGGACAAATGATTTTGCCCCAGTTGGAAGTGGGTGTACATGGGGTTGAAGTAGTCGGCATATTCTTCTTCGACGACAACTGTTTTGTTCTACGCAAGGGCGACCCGATCGGAGAACGATTAGCAAAAGTGGCAAAAGAACAAAACATTTTATTGATGATGTGCGACATGTGTGCGCTGGAGCGGAACCTGGCAGAAGGTGAGCCACGCTGGTGCAATCCAGATGGAAGGGGTCGTCAGGAACCGGGGCAGTGCAGAGTCAAAAATGTTGTAGAGGGAGTGACCGTTGGCTGCTTTCCCGACCTGTACACTGCACTGAGCAGTCATCCTCCCGATCAGGTGATTACATTATGAGATAAGCCGTGCTAATTATCGTAGACCGATTGGCATCATAATGGAAAATTATCAGGCGTTTCCAGCAAGCTCTCCAATTCGACATGGCGGTTGAAACCGCTGCTACATCAACGAAGTCAGCCTCTACCAACTCTTTATCATGACCGAGAACCAGCACAAGCGGGTTTTGCCTTTATAGGCGCGGCTTCCAGCCGCCAACGAAAAAAGTTTTGTCAGTCACCAAGCTTTAGATCGGAGTTCAATACTTCAGTCTGAAGTATTGAGTGCCAATCAAGCCGGATTCCTGTTTTTTCCGCTGGTCAGGAAGATAAATCACTGGGCTTCAATGCAGAGACAGGTTGCTTTTTAAGCAATCTGCTGTAGGCACTCGCGGCTCTTGAGTGCCATCTGGCAGAAATCATCTTGTAGCGCCCTGATGCTCAACTTTAGAAGTTATTGAGCGTTTGCTGCGGTCTGCTGTTTTCTTGCACTACTGCTTACCATTCTGTAGCAATTCACCCATCACAAAGGTGTGGTTGCCTTTAGCAGCAATTTTGGTCATCGTCTCCAGAAATTGGAAAAATCGGATGTTTTCGTTTTCTTTCATCAAGTCCGCTGCATTTTTCAGCGCACGGGCTGCGGCAACTGTCGTGCGAGCATTTTCCAGGTCTGCCTTCGCCCGAATTTTGGCTTCTAGTCGCTTTGCGAACAAATCTTGAATGGTTTTTGGAAACGTAATGTCGCGCAGCGTCAGGTTCAAGAGCGAGATCCCGTATTCAGCTAAGCGCTGCTGGAGGGTTTCTGGAATTGTTGCTAAAAGCGTTTGACGATGTTCATTTAATTGTTCACTATCCACTTGAGCAATAGCGTCGCGCCAATAAATTTGTGATAAGTTGCTGATGACCTGCTCCGCTTGGTAAGGATAAAAATTTTGCCCTTGTTAAAATGCATCAAAGTGGGCCAAAAAGCGTTCTCCATCAACAACCGCATATTCAATCAGATAGGAAAACCGCAGGGCGATCGCATCCTTCGTGAGCACTTCCTGGTTCGTTACGGTACAAAGCTGACTCTGCGCCAGCAAGTAGGCAACTGTGATTTCGTTAGCCCAATCCCAAAAATAATACACGCCGGGTTCCAGCCGCCGCCTAAAACGATTTTTGACGTACAGATACCCCACTTGATAGGGCTTAATGGCAATTTGCTTGCAAAACCACATAGGACGACCTTGATCAACTTGAGGAGAATTGACAAGGGAAAGAACATCGGGCTGTGGGGAAACTCGATTGAGTCCTAACTCGCAAGCCAACGCGGTATCCTCCAGTTTGCTGCCGCAGCCCGATCGTGCTACTGCACTGTTCTTCCCTTCGGAACCCATCTGAGGACTTACATCCCAGCTTAGGGAGGGAATCGAACCCTCAAGGAGACTTGCATCCGCAATACCCTACACTAAACAAGCCTCCTTTAGCGTGTAGGTAGCGGTTATTCTCATCATACCCAGGAGATTGCCAAATCCGTCGGACACGCCTCTGCTGACCTGTGTTGACCCATCATCTTTGCGAAGCATTGCCCAGCAAACTCTAGCGCTCAATTTTGGATTTGCAGTTAGAGTGTAGATTAAGCGTCTGTCAGGTTTTCAGCGATTTCAGTCGTCGCACCACTGAGAATAGAAAGCACCCATCCCTCTGGGAAAAAACTCAGCTAATTTCATGAACTGCTGGAACTTAGAGAACCGCTCTACTCTGTGCTGTCTGTGTCTTTGTAGTTGGTTGTAGTAATTGGTTGTACTGCCTGACGAGGCCAGCAAAGATAAGGAGAAATAGAGAGTAGGAATTGACTTTAGCAGAGACAATCATTGTCACAGCAGGAGAGGTCGTCTAGAAACATTCCTTCCTGTCGGTAAGCCTCAAGCGGTGTGGGGTCAATGCCCAAGCGTCGGGCGATCGCATTAGCAACAACAGCAAAACGCTGCCGAAACTTATAGATAAAACAGAAGATAACATTGCCATGCCGCACCGAAGGCCCAACCACAAATAATCCAGGCGTAATCGTAGACTCGTCCTCTTCAGTTAAAGCGGCATAGCCTTCAGACCAGTTAAACAAATGGGCAATTTGTTTCAAACTGCCCTCAAATCCCGTACAGAGAATCGGTGGGGTCGGTGACACCCACTTATCGTACTCGCTGTAAACGGCATAGCCACCAGGAAAAGTTTTCACGGATTCGATCGCGACATTGCCAATCAAATGTAGCCGCCCCGTAGAGTAGCAAAGCTTAATCCGCTGAAGGGTATAAGGAGACAAGGAAATACTGGGATCGGTATCGGGGTTAGCCCAAACACCCGTACGATCTAAGACTTTGACTCGTTTACCTAATGCAACTAGATTAGAGGCAGCATCCATACCACTTTCATAGCCACCAATGATGATAAACTCATCCCCCTCTAAATGAACCCAGGATTGAATCTGAGAATTATGCAAACACAAGTCTGCACCCGGAAACGGAGTTAAGTTAGGGTATTGAAATTCTCCAGCAGCCCAAATCAGGAGTCGGGTTTTGAGGATGCCATCGGGGACATCAACCAGAAACCCTTGGCATTGGGGTAAGGGGTCAATCTTCTGGACTTCAACATGGGTATAAACCGGGAGGTTAAAGTAATCTGCAACTTTCTCGAGATACAACGCATATTGGTTGCCCGTCAGATGTTCTCGCCGAAAGCTAATGGCAGGAGAGGTCTTCCGGGCGATCGCGTTCAGATCGAGATGCCCAAAGCCATGACTGGGGAAGGATGGGGTAATAAAATGCATCTCCTGGGGCCAGCGCCGAAAAGACTCACCAATCTGATGGCGTTCCAGAATAGCAAAGTTATCGATACCCAGATCCTTGAGCACAACTCCAACCCCGATACCGGATGCACCTGCCCCCACCACAATCACATCGAACGCTTCTGGCTTTTTCATAGGATTTAGAGATTGTTGAAAAACTTATCCTTTTTCCTGTGATAAGGACGGCTGCTACGAAATCTCACTCGCGATCGTCGAATAGAAATCAATCAACATCAATCCCGATAAAGATTCGCTCATTATCGATGCCAGGAGGTTCTTCCATCCGGCTGATCAATGACGGTGATGCCAGCGGCTTGCAGTTGCTTGCGGATGTGATCGCTCTCGGCGTAGCGTTTTTCCTGACGGGCCTGCTGTCGTTTTTGCAACAGAGCTTCAATCCAGTCAACATTAATCTCTCGTGGGGTTGAGGGTTGTGCCTGAACCTCTAAGCCAAGTACCTGAGCGAGATCAACTAAGGTTTGCGATCGCTGTTGCAATTGCACATCCGTTAGTTCTGACGATCCTTGATAGCTGCGTAAATTAAACTCCCGCTTTAGTGACTTGGCGAGTTCAAACAGCACGGCTAACCCTACTGCCGTATTAAAGTCATCATCCATTGCCGCCTGGAAACGACGCACCAATTCAGCATCCAACTCCCTGGAAACCAGCATCTGAAGCGATAAATTGAGTTGCGGCCAATCTAGCATCAGCGCTTCTTTCAGGGTTTGCCAGCCCTTCTCAGCAGCAATGATAGCGGCTTTTGTGAAATCTAGCGGTTTACGGTAATGGGCTTGCAGCACAAAGAGGCGGATCGCCATCGGATCAATGGGTTGGGGATACCCAGACCAGTTGCCAGTGAGCAAATCTTGAATTGTGGTGAAATTGCCCAGAGATTTAGACATTTTCTCACCATTCACTGTCACCATGCCGTTGTGCAACCAATAGCGAGCGAGGGGTTCTCCGGTCAGCGCTTCCGATTGGGCAATCTCATTTTCATGATGGGGAAATACCAGATCGCTGCCGCCCCCGTGAAGATCAATCGTGGCTCCTAACCTGGCTCGAATCATGGCAGAACATTCAATATGCCACCCGGGGCGTCCTTTCCCCCAAGGGGACTCCCAGGCAGGTTCACCCGGCTTCACTGCTTTCCATAGGGCAAAATCAAATGGGTATTGTTTTTTGCACTCTGGATCAGTGGGGTCAACTCGTCCCCCTGCTCCAGCTTGCATCTGCTCAAGTTGTCGTCCTGAAAGTTTGCCATAGTCTGCAAACCGCTGCACGCTGTAGTAAACGTCGCCATCCACCGCATACGCATACCCTTTTGCCTCAAGAGCCTGAATGAATTGGCAAATTTCGGGGACATGCTCCGTCACGCGGGGATACTCATCGGCATCAAGAATGTTGAGCCGTCGAATATCTCGAAAATAGGCAGCAATGTAGCGATCGCTTACCTCCTGCATCGTTAATCCTTCTGCCTGAGCGCGATTCAGAATTTTATCGTCAATGTCGGTGAAGTTTTGCACATAGCGGACTCGATAGCCGCGCCATTGCAAATACCGCCGCACAACATCCCAAACAATGTAAGAACGGGCATGTCCCAAGTGGCAATCGTCGTACACAGTGATGCCGCAACAATACATCGTGACTTTACCAGGCTCGATGGTCGTAAACAGGTCTTTATGGCGAGTCAACGTGTTGTAAATGCGTAGAGTCATGATCAGGAGATTGCCTGGCTCAGCCAATTAAAAGATTAACTTTCGGGGGTTACCCCTTTGCAAGTATCATTAAAATGATAATCATTATCATAATAGCATGGACAGCTACATCATCCCGGCACCGCCAACACCTTGGGCGCGGCAACTCGTTGAGCCAGCGATCGATCCCAGTACTTACATCCACCCGCTCACCAATGTTATCGGTGATGTGCGCATTGGAGCACAGGTGCATATTGCCCCAGGGGTTTCGATTCGAGCGGATGAGGGCATGCCGTTTCGCATTGGGGCAAATGTGAATATTCAAGACGGAGCCGTGATTCACGGGTTAGAGCAGGGGCGAGTCACTGGCGATGATGGCAAACCCTACTCAGTGTGGATTGGCGATAACGCCTCCATTACCCACATGGCGCTGATTCATGGCCCTGCTTATGTGGGCATGGGGTGCTTTATTGGCTTTCGCTCTACCGTATTTAATGCCCGTGTGGGTGATGGCTGCATTGTCATGTCACACGCGCTGATTGAGAATGTGGAGGTTCCTCCAGGGAAATATATTGCCTCTGGATCGGTCATTACTCACCAGCCGCAAGCCGATCGCTTACCCGATGTTCAGGCAGCGGATTCCCAGTTTACCCGCCATGTGGTGAGTATCAATCAAAAACTACGCCAGGGTTATCTGTGTGCAGAAGATGACGTTTGCCTTGCTAGCATTCGCAATGAATCAAACGGATTCGCTACTGTTCAGCCTGGTTCTGGCAATGGTCATCATCCATCTTTGCGCCTTGATTCTAAAGCGATCGCTTGGATTCAAGAAGTGTTAAGCCAGAAACTTTATATTGGAGTGGAACAGGCCGATGCTCGACGGTTTCGGGCAAATTCCTGGTCGGATTGTGGAGTGATTAAAACAACCGAGGCTAGGGAAGCGATCGCCACAATCGAACAACTTTTACAAAACAATTCGCAGCCGTATGTGCGTTTGTTTAGCATTCATCCCAGCACTCGGCAACGCGGCAATGTCTTATTGATTCAAGAGTCTCAGGGAAAACAAACCCTTAATTAGCTAATTAGCCTCAATTAGAAGGTAAGATATCCCAAACATAGCTGTAGTGCGTCAGTTTCTAACATCAGTCAGCCCACTAAAGTGGTGGCTACCAACTTAAGGATTGAGGGCTGATGCATTGAGAAGCAATGCACTGGCTGGCAGTGCAACGAGTAGACCCAGGCATCAGTCTAGCTTAGGCCGGTCTAGAAATTTCTGCCTTGCTGTACTAAGTTAAAGAAACAACTTCTAGCGCCTGTATGGCAAGCAACGTTGCCCACTTGCTCAATTTTTAATAGCAGGGTATCGGCATCACAGTCGTAATATAGGGCTTTAACTTTTTGAATGTGTCCAGACGTTGCCCCTTTATGCCACAGTTCTGCACGGGAACGACTCCAGTAGTGTGCCTCTCCGGTCTCTAGTGTTCGCTGAATCGATTCACGGTTCATCCATGCCATCATCAAGACAGTATTGTCGAGATGATTTTGGGCGATCGCTGGAATCAAGTCCTGTTCATTAAACTGAAGCTGTTCTATCCATAAAAAAGTTTGGTTCATTATTATAATTGGGTAAGACAATTATTCAGAGATTGAAGCAAAGATAGGGCATCCAGTTTTCGCCCAATCAACACCATTTGGTTCTTAGGTGCCGTTGTCCATTCACTGTCATCAATCGTAAATCGTTTACCGCTGAGTTGGAATAGATGCCGTTGAGGACTTTCAGCAAAATAGAGAACCCCCTTTGCTCGAAATACATTGTCAGGCAGTTGATAATCTAAAAAACGCTGAAATTTTTTGACCGATAGGGGGCGATCACTCTGAAAGGATACTGCCATAAACCCATCATTGTTCAGATGCTCAGAACGAGATGAGGTTGCTGTGAGCGTTTTTTCCAAAGAACCTGATTCCGCAAGATTCACATCTAGAATCAGTGAGAGTGGAACTCTAGCATATTGAGAGCGCAAAATTCTGGTTCCTGCTTTGATCGAACCAATCTGCCTTTCTAACTCATCCACTTCAGCTTCAGGCAGCAGATCCGTCTTATTCAATAAGATGATGTCGCCATAAGTAATCTGACTCATCGCAGCATCACTAAAATAATGTGTTGGAGTAAAGGTAGATACATCAATAATAGTAAGAATTGAATCGAGTTGAGTATACTCTCGTAAACCAGTTCCTAAGAATGTCAGGGCGATTGGTAGGGGGTCGGCAATTCCCGTTGTTTCAACCACTAAATACTCAATCCGGTCACGCCGTTCTAATACTCGATAAACTGCATCCGCTAAGCTATCATTCATTGTGCAGCAGATACAGCCATTTGTCAGTTCAATCATGTCTTCTTCCACTGCAATCAAGAACTGACTATCAATATTAATATCGCCAAATTCATTCACTAAAACAGCCACTTTATAGGCTTCAAAATTTCGCAGAATGTAGTTCAATAACGTTGTTTTACCGCTGCCTAAGAAGCCAGTAATGATGGTGACAGGTAATTTAGTGTTAGAGCTTGAGAGGTTAGACATAAATTGAGGTGAAGGTGGAGTAGAGTTAGAGAGTGGGGAGTAGGGCGAGCGATGTCATTCCCCATTCCCCATTCTCTATTTGCACTTTAGTGAAATGCTGGAGTATGACGAATCAAGCTCATAAACTCCTGACGAGTGCGAGCATCGTCGGCAAAGGCTCCTTTCATCGAACTGGTCACAGTCCAAGAACCAGGCTTTTGCACACCTCGCATCACCATACACATGTGAGTTGCTTCAACAACGACTGCTACACCTTGAGGCTTCAGCAAACCTTGCAGTGCTTCAGCAATCTGATGGGTCAGGCGCTCCTGAACCTGCAAACGGCGGGCATACATCTCGCAAATCCGAGCAACCTTGGATAAGCCAATCACTTTCCCATTCGGGATGTAGGCAACATGGGCACGTCCCAAAATCGGCAAAATGTGATGTTCACAGGAGCTAAACAGATCAATGTCTCGCACGAGTACCATTTCATTGGTGTTTTCGTGAAAGACCGCTCCGTTGAGTAGCTCATCTAGAGATTGGTGATAGCCAGAGGTGAGGAACTTAAGCGCTTTGACCACCCGTTTAGGAGTGTCACGAAGTCCCTCGCGATCGGGATCTTCACCCATGCCTAGCAGGAGTGTACGAACTGCTTGCTGCATCTCTGCTTCAGAAACAGGGGGCTTTGATTCAGTAATCACCGCTTGCTTGCGGATATCGTCGGGTGAAATCGATAAGGTCATGAGTGAGTTTAGGTTAGGTGATTATCAACCGTGACAGAAAGGGAGCATATTGCATCCCCCTCTCTCAGCAGACGGCTGTACTGCTGAAAGACTGAGTATCAGGCGAGGCAATCGGCTAAATGCTGCCGCAGCATGTCAGCATTTAGGTTGCGCCCGATAAAGACCATTTGGTTTTTTGGGGAAGTCCGCCACTCTTCTCCTTGCAGGTCAAAGCGCGGCCCGCTAAGTTGGAAGACATTGCGTAAATCACTTTCTTTAAACCAGAGAATGCCTTTGGCCCGAAATACCTCTTTGGGCATCTGCTCTTGCAGGAATGTTTCAAACTTGTTTACGGCAAAGGGGCGATCGCTCTCAAAGGCGATCGATACAAAGCCATCATTGTCTAGATGATCGGAGTGATGATGATGATGCTCATGAGGATGATGGGTGTGATTGGGATGGTTATCATAAGCATGGTGATCATGCTCATGATGATCTTCATGTAAGTGCTCCTGTTGGGTTTGTTCAATCTCTTCCTGAACTAAATCAGCATAGGCTTCCGGATTATTATACCCTACATCCAGAATGAGTGGCAGTGGCACTTGACCGTGTTGGCTATGCAGAATTCTGGCACCTTCTTTGACGGTACGAATATAAGCTTCTAGATTTTGGATTTGCTCTGGAGTTGCCAGATCGGTCTTATTCAAAATCGTCACATCTGCATAGGCAATTTGCCGAAATGCCGCTTCACTATCGAAATGATCAGGAGTGAAAGCCTCAGAATCGACGACGGTGATGATCGAATCTAAGCGAGTCAGATCACGCAATTCTGTACCCAGAAATGTTAGAATAATCGGCAACGGATCAGCAACGCCCGTCGTCTCAATCACCATATAATCAACCGGATTATCCCGCTCTAGAACGTTATATACCGCATCCACTAAGCCATCATTGATGGTGCAGCAAATGCAGCCATTACTCAGCCCCACCATATCTTCATCTGTTGATACCAGTAATTGACTGTCAATGTTAATATCACCAAATTCATTCACTAAAATGGCAACCTTTAGATCCTGGCGATTATTCAGAATGTGATTCAACAAGGTGGTTTTGCCGCTACCAAGAAACCCTGTGATAATTGTGACAGGCATTCCCCGTTTGGGAATTTCCAGCGTGCTGGTAGTGGAAAGGGTCGTTGTGTTAGCCATATTCAATTCCTCAAACTAAATTGCAATGCATTCAACTAACTGGGCTTTGATGACCTCAGCGTTTAAGTTACGTCCAATGAACACCAGTTGATTACGAGGAAGTCGATCAGGGGATATAACGCGATCGCTTTTCATGTCACACCGTTTACCACTCAGTTGAAAGACATAACACAGTTGGCTGCCCTGGAACCAGACAATCCCCTTGGCGCGATAAACATCAGAAGATAGATGATCCAGGAAGTTTTGGAATTTGGGTAAGTCGAAGGGGCACTGACGCAGTGGCTCTGGAAGCGATTCGCTTTCAAATTGACACCGCTACAAACCCGTCATTTTCCAGATGATGAGAGTGCGCGTCGTCATGAGAATGAATTAGCTTAGACGAGTTGAGATAAGTGCTGGCATCATTAAATCTAATATCTAAAATCAACGGCAGCGGCACTTCCCCATATTGGGTTGAAATGATTCTTGCGCCTGGTTTAATTGAGCGAATATCAGCTTCCAAGCCATTGACAATTTGAGCAGAAACCAGATCGGTCTTATTCAACAGAATAATATCTCCGAAGATGAGTTGGTTGAGTGCGGCTTCACTCTCATAGTGATTGGGCGTAAAGGATTCAGCATCTACGACGGTCAGCACCGAATCTAGTCGCGTGATCTCTCGCAATTCTGTACTGACAAAGCTCAATATGATTGGCAAGGGGTCGGCAATGCCAGTGGTTTCAACCACAATGTAATCAATAGAATCATTGCAATCGACCATTTCATACACGCTATCAACCAGACTTTGATTGATGGTGCAACAAATACAGCCATTACCTAGTTGCACCATGTTTTCATCTACAGAAACTAATAGTTGTGCATCAATATCAATGTCACCAAACTCATTTACAATCACCGCAATCTTTAGCCCGTGGCGATTGTTCAGAATATGATTGAGTAGCGTGGTTTTGCCGCTGCCTAAAAAGCCGGTGATGATTGTAATAGGTATGACACGCTGAGGGGCACTCACGGATTCTAGACAAACCTGCATGACTAGATTGGACATAATGACTCCTTAAGTTTGCGTGTAAGTCTCAGCCAGATGATAAACCAACGCCTTCTGTTGCATGGTTTGAAAAATATTGTAAAAACCGTTGGCACGGGAAGGAGTCAGACTAATATCTAGTCCGGTTTGCTGAATAAAGTCAGGTTTTAACTGGATAATTTCTGCGGGGGCTAACCCACTCAACCCCTCGACCAACAACCCCACTAATCCCTTGGTCAGTTGAGAGTCAGAATCTCCCTGAAAGATCACCTTACCCTGGTTCAAACTGGCGGTCACGTACACTTGAGACACACAGCCAGGCACTCGATTAGCTGCTATCTTTTGCTCATCGGGAAACGGTGACAGACGCTTGGCGAAGCAAAGTAAGTATTCATAGCGCCGCTTCAGATCCGAAATCTGTTGGAACCGGCGGACAATTCGCTCAAGGGAGGTAGGCAAGGGCTGGGGGACGGTCAGCATACCGTTCTAGCAGTAAGTCACTCATAAAATGATAATCATTCTCATAATACAGTCTTTTTGGCAGCTTGGACAAGAATTGTGGCTGCTAGCCCAACACTAGCAGCTAGGTGAATCGCCTTGGTCAACTTAATGCGCGGGCAAAAAAGGCTGCTTATGAGCAAGAAGACAGCAGCTCTTTTGTTCTGAGTGACTGACTTTGTTCCGGAGTTACATCAGTTTTGCTCAACTTCTGGACTGCCCAATTTCCTCCAGATTGATAAATGGGGCGATCGCGCGGAGTAGATTATCCAAAGTAGGTACAGGAGCCTGCTCTATTTATTTTGAATCAATGCAACAGGCACCCGCCTATGTCTACCAGAGGGATTCAAGCCTTATTCAGACGATGTAAACTAAACGTTTCTGCTTCACGTTTTTGACTTGGGCAAGTGAAAGACGAGGATTTCTCCTTTATTACAATCAACACTGTTAGGGGAGCAGACCCGAATATCTGTGGGCGTGCCAACAGTCTTTGTGATAAATGCTGTAATCGACGCCTCCATTTGAGCCAGTAACGTGGGGTTTTTAAGGTAGGTCTTGAACAAATTATCAATCTCTGGATTCAGCTGATCTTTAAATACCCCACAGAAAGGCTTAAACCCGCCGCTACAATCAAAATTCAGCTTCAGGCCGGTGGCGCTATCCACCAAATTAACCTTGACCTTGTTACCCTGAACCGTCAATTTGTAGCTGGCTTGGGCTTTATCAAACCGTAAATTCTTGAAGTCGGGAACAAGAGAGTTGGGGCAAAATGTCTCACGGCAATAGCCAACAATACTAGGCCCACTTCCATCAAAGCCAGTCATACTGAAATTGAGATCAAATGTGCCAGCCATGTCATTGAGGTAGACGTTACCAGGTTTGACAAATACCCGATTGACATAGAAGTCGCCAGTGACCAAGTTAAGACCATATTTATCAGTTACAGAGATAACAGGGAGGTCAAAGGAATTCGCTTTACTGGTATCTTTTTTAGAGAAATAAATCCACGAGCCATTCGATAACTTAGGACTCTTCCCGCCTTTAAAGTTGTTAAATAACACGCCACTCAGCATGACATCATTGACGATAGGAAGAATGACCGTTTGCACTCCTTTTTCAGGGTACACATGGACAGCGTAACCCTCTTTTGTCAGTAAAGTGAACTTTCTAGTCGAAGTCTCCTTGACTGTCAAAGTTCCCATTTCTGGGGGGATAGTGGCATTAATCGTAAACTCTTTACCCACATTGACAAATTTTCGACCATCGCTCTCGATTTTTGCAAAGGGAATCTTCACTTCACAGAGAGCATCTCCGGTGTTTGTGGAAACTGCGGCATCGCAGGTGTAGCTTCCAGCGCTCAACGTTACTTTGAACCCTTGAGGCGGATAGCTACCGTCTTTGTTCTGAAGCTGCGCTCTCAGCAGCGTTCCGCCCACTTTGGGGTTTGCATAGAAAAATTGAGCAGTCACTTCTTGTTTAGTCAAGATAGGCTGAAGAGTAGGCTGGGAAGGAATTTTCAGAACAGGTGCATTCTGTGCCCTTGCTACTGATAGGGTACCCAGAACAGCCAAAATGCAGGGTAAAGAAAACCATTTCGGTAACATTTTCATAAACTTAGCCGCTTTAATGCAGTACTATCAATGCATTAATCACGTGGTCATAGGCGTGCAACTACGTGATTGTTAGTGATATTAGTCACTGTACTTGAGGAATGATTGATCAGGAAGGGAAAGGTTTAAATTTTTTAATGGGAAAGTGATTGGAAACCTCTTTGTAGAAGTGATGCCCTTAATCCTTAAATACGGTAAAAGAGTCTGGTTGAAGGTTCAGTAATGCTGCTAGGGCAAACCGTTACGGAGTGTTGCTGAATGAAGAGATGAATTGTGCTCATGCTCCACAAAGCATCAACCTATTTGAACTGCTACAGCACTTTTCTACCAGTTGTAGAATAGCGATCGCCGAAGACTGGTCAAAACCATCGGACGCTGGAGCGGCGGTCAATTACGGTCAATTACTCAGCATCAGCACCGTTTGATGGGGGATAGTATCGGCAACGACGCAAGGGTAGTTGCAGACGCTGAGACCTCTTCCTCTAGCCTCGCCTGAAAAAGTTAATGATTCTTATTAAAGGGGACAAATCCAAGAAACAATCTCGCTTCTATGGGATAAAACCTTTTCCTTAGTTTCAGGGCGATCGCGCAAAACCACTGCACAATTGTTAGCGCCTTGTCGCGAAAATACTGCGATCGACGGCTTCTCAGCATTTGCCAGAATGACAGCTTTGGTCAGAACGCTGAGGACAAAACCCAACGCGGAATCGGAGACCCATAGCGACTGCGATCGATAGAGCCACTCCACACGCCCTAAAGCTGATTTAACGGTAAAGCCTGAGAACCCTTGCGCCTGCTGAGTCCTAGGTTCCGATAGGTCATACCAATTTGCACGGTCGATGAGCGATCTTGACTAGCAGAAGCACCGCCGCGCCCAGCGTGCAAGCGGGTATCTACCCCATTCTTTGGGTTTAATCCAGTGTCAGCCAGTATGGGTATCACCGAGCTGGCCGTAGCCATTGAGTTAGAGTCGCCGTGATCCCTTCAACACGATTTTTTATATGATTCTGTTTTGATAAAAAGCGGAATACAAAAACTTGAAAGATTCGTTTTGAGAACTTGAGAAAGATTGAAAGAAGCTTGAAACCCTCTAAGAACTTCTAGAAACTTTTTGAGCGATTTATCAATATGACTGATTATTGCGCCCCCTTTCTTTTATGAGGCGCATCGTCAACAATGCAAACAGGACATAAATGAGCCAAACAAGCTAGCCCTCCAATTTCTTACTCCTGGTCAACCTTGTTTGCACCTGAGCTAGCTCAACCCCACCCCCTGCCCACCTTTTAACAACTCTCCCAATCTGGAACTTGGCCAAAGGCTAAGCCGACGTTTTTTCACCGGAAGCATGGCTGCGGCTGGTCAGAGGTGCGGTTTAATTGGCAGGATTGGCTCCTGACAGTCCCTTAAGACTTCCCTATAGGAGATAATCACTGTGAAACTCGCTGTATATGGAAAAGGTGGCATTGGTAAATCCACCACAAGCTGCAACATCTCAGTCGCCCTGGCGCGCAGGGGTAAAAAAGTGCTGCAAATTGGGTGTGACCCCAAACACGACAGCACCTTTACCCTGACGGGTTTTTTAATTCCCACTATTATTGATACGCTGCAGGCTAGAGACTATCACTATGAGAATGTCTGGCCCGAAGATGTGATTTACAAAGGCTATGGTGGCGTCGATTGCGTTGAAGCGGGTGGTCCCCCGGCTGGTGCTGGTTGCGGTGGTTACGTGGTGGGTGAGACGGTCAAACTGTTGAAGGAGCTGAATGCCTTCGATGAATACGATGTGATTTTGTTTGATGTCTTGGGGGATGTGGTGTGTGGGGGGTTTGCGGCTCCGCTAAATTACGCTGACTACTGCATGATTGTGACCGATAACGGTTTTGATGCCCTGTTTGCGGCGAATCGCATTGCCGCCTCTGTGCGCGAAAAAGCGCGCACTCATCCCTTACGGTTGGCCGGGCTGATTGGCAATCGCACCTCTAAGCGCGACTTGATTGATAAATACATCGAGGCCGTTCCCATGCCTGTGCTAGAAATTTTGCCCCTGATTGAAGACATTCGGATATCGCGAGTAAAGGGCAAGACCCTATTTGAGATGGCCGAGTCGGATCCGTCCCTTAATTATGTCTGTGATTATTACTTGAACATTGCGGATCAAATTTTGTCTCGCCCGGAGGGGGTTGTCCCCAATGACGCTCCCGATCGCGACCTGTTTTCTCTGTTGTCAGACTTTTACCTCAACCCCCAACAGCCAAAAGTGGCAGAACCCGAACCAGATCTGATGATGGTCTAAAGAAGCCGCAATAACTGCAAGTTTTACGGTATGACTAAGCGGTGACACACTTCATAAACGGTGACTGTGTATACAGTAACGGGCATCGACATTGCCCGCCGCTGCATCGGTCATTTCTAGAAAAAATGGTTCTGTTTTTTAGAAATTGCCTCAATCCACCATCGGTGATGAAGCTAGTGCTCACCTCAGACTTAGAACAAACCTTAGAACTCAAGACTTGCAAGGTGCTGCGTGAATACGGAACAGTTGCGTCAGTCGCTGAAGCGGCGATGGCTGGAATACTACGAAAAAAATCGAGAATGGCTGACTCATCTTGCTGTTTGGGTCGATTGTGACGGCCAACGTCGTCCCTCCTCCGGCTTTATTTTAGGGACACTCTCTGTCCTAGAACCCAATCTGACTCATCTGCTGCCCTTGATTGTGGATCTCAGCAATAACCCAGATCGGATTGTGATGGCCCTTGGTCTTAACTTCAGCCCAGATGAGTTATTAAAGCAAGCCGCCCAAACAGCCAGCCGGGATCAATCCCCCGACTCTGAGCTGATTAGGCTATTGCCAGCTTCAGCAGCGGAGCCGGTTCGCCATCAGCGTGAGGATCGCGACAAAAGAGTCGCTCTGGATGAAGCCTGTGAGGGGGCATGGGGTCAGAGCGATGAGGCGGATTATCCTCCAAGACATCGCCATCGCCGTCAGTAGAATGCTGCTGCCATGTTCAGCCATTCTCAGAGCAGGACTGTTTGCTGAAACGCCTTTTAGCCAACCGATTCATACCCTTGGAGACATCACGATGACACTCGCCGATACCCAACCCCAAGCTTTACAATTTGAATGCGAAACGGGCAACTACCATACCTTTTGCCCGATTAGTTGCGTTGCTTGGCTCTATCAAAAGATAGAAGATAGCTTTTTCTTGGTGATTGGCACTAAAACCTGTGGCTACTTTCTGCAAAATGCTATGGGGGTGATGATTTTTGCCGAGCCTCGCTACGCGATGGCCGAGCTAGAGGAGGGCGACATTTCGGCCCAACTCAATGACTATGAGGAACTTAAACGGCTCTGCCTCCAGGTTAAGCGCGATCGCAACCCCAGCGTCATTGTTTGGATTGGCACCTGCACTACCGAGATCATCAAAATGGATCTAGAAGGCATGGCTCCCAAACTTGAGGCAGAAATTGGCATTCCCATCGTGGTGGCTCGTGCCAACGGCTTGGATTATGCCTTTACCCAGGGAGAGGATACCGTCTTGGCCGCCATGGTAAACCGCTGCCCAGACAAAGCCCCAGTCGCCGAAACGGAAAAAGAAGAACGCAACGCCATTCAAAAACTGCTGAGCTTTGGCCGTAAACAAGAAGAAGTAACCGCCGTCGCCAACGAATATGCCGATCATCCGCCGCTGATTTTGTTTGGTTCTTTGCCTGACCCTGTGGTGACTCAACTCACCCTGGAATTGCAGAAGCAGGGAATCAAAGTAGCCGGTTGGCTGCCCACCAAACGCTATACTGAGCTACCTGTGATTGAAGAAGGCTACTATGCTGTGGGCGTTAACCCCTTCTTGAGCCGCACGGCAACCACCTTTATGCGGCGGCGTAAATGTAAGCTCATTGGTGCCCCCTTTCCGATTGGGCCAGATGGTACCCGCGCCTGGTTAGAAAAGATTTGCTCCGTCTTTGGCATTCAGCCGCGGGGTCTAGAAGAACGGGAACAACAAATCTGGGCCAATCTGGAAGACTACCTTCAGCTCATTCGAGGCAAGTCGGTTTTCTTCATGGGGGATAACCTGTTGGAAATTTCCCTGGCTCGCTTTCTAATTCGGTGTGGTATGACTTGCCCAGAAATCGGTATTCCCTACATGGATAAGCGCTACCAAGGAGCCGAGCTAGAGCTATTGGAAAAAACCTGCAAGGAAATGGGCGTAGCCCTGCCCAGAATTGTTGAGAAACCCGATAACTACAACCAACTCCAGCGAATTAAAGAACTGGTGCCCGATCTGGTAATTACTGGCATGGCTCACGCGAACCCCCTGGAAGCACGGGGCATTAACACGAAATGGTCGGTAGAATTTACCTTTGCCCAGATTCACGGCTTTACGAATGCTCGCGATATTTTAGAACTCGTAACCCGGCCTCTGCGCCGCAATCACAATCTGAAAGATCTCGGCTGGGAAAAACTGGTCAAGGAGGAAGTGAAACTCTAGTGCTATTGCCTGCATTTCTGGAAGGTTCCCCAGGTTAAGCCATGGCAGACTGTTTCCTGAAGACAGGGGGTGCGATCGCCCCCTGTCGATCAGATCAGGGGATAAAGCACGATATAGGGTAACTTCAGAGACCCTGGTAAACAATGCCTGCGCCTTCTTACCCTTGACCTCAAATGGAGTCGCTCTGTTCACCCAGGGAAACACTGCCAACAATAAACAAATCGCCTAGTGAAGAACCCCAAGAAACTGGTCAACTGATCCATTTCATGATTCGCAACCGCAGCGACTCAGCACAACGCGGTAACAAAAATGGCCAGATTTTACTGAAACAGATCTCAATCTTGACGACGACCTTCGCCATTCTCAGGGGTGCAAGCGTCCCGACTGTTCTGGTATGGGGGGCTTCGTCTCTATGATGAAGCGACTTGCGATCCCATGATGACATCAGGCAAAAGAGTGTCAATCCCTTTGTAGTGGTTGAAGTAGCTTCACTGGGATTGAAAAAGAAGCGCTAAGAGAGGATGCTGATGATTGCGCCTTGAGGCTATAACCTTGTTAGGCGCGTAATCGGCTCTTATCTATGGGAACTCAATCCTCGAAATCAGGCAGATCAAATCCCAGCCTACCATCTGGCGCAATGGCTCAATTTGTGGGTTCGGCTGTTGTTTCTCGGCATTCTCCCCCGTCCGAGCCAAGTACGCATCGCCCCTATCGATCCTGGCTGGCTTACCTGACAGCCCTAATGCTTTTACTAGCGGGGAGTGGGGCTGTTGTAGGGTTAGCCTGGGCTGCGGTTCAGTACTTATTGAATCCAGAGGCGTTTCCCTTCCTGGAGCGCTGGCTGCCCCCAAGCCAGCGGCCATTCATTCGGGGCATTGCAGCCCCGCAGACCCTAGCCGAAATTCACCAAGACTTGCGCCAGCGCCAGCAAACTGCCGGAGCGATTCTCTCATTGGGGCGTAACCGCAGCTTTTTGGATGGTCGCACATTGGTAGCCGAGTTTCTCTTGCCTGTGCTGCAAACCGAGCCAGGTTGTGCTACCCCCTGTCAAGCCATTGTGGAGTTGCAGTTGTATCAAGCGATGCCGGATAAAACTCGGTCGTTGCTACGGCCAATGCGCTTTTATCGGTTGAGTCAGTGGCCGATCGCCAAGATAGAGGAAGCCTTCATTGTGACGACTTTAACGGAGGCCGATAGCATAGGGGCATCACGGCAACTGCCCCTAACTAATCTGACTCGCTTTGAAGGGGCACCGGGAGGGGATGGCCTCTGGTTAAACTTAAGTGGGGGCACCCACCGCCACAATTTAGCGATCGCCTATGGGCGAGTGCTCTATTACCATCCCCGCAGCTATTACCTCAGTACCCTATTGGAGTGGGCCAGCCCGGCCGGAAAAGCGCCCCAATGGGAACGGTTTGAAGCCCAGGCTTTGCCAGAGCTAGTGATCGACCAAACGGTTGGGATGGAGCCACGCTATCAGATTTACCGGGTTGAGCCAGCCCGATTTGTGGCTAGCCCTTTGCAGTTGCGCCCTATTTCCTTACTAGAGCCAGGTACCTCCCAGCAGGGGTATGAGACGGCGCTGCTGTTAGCAAGAACTGGCCTCTGGTCTAATAGTCTACGCTGGATAGAAACCCTCAGACAGCAGGCCGCTAGCCGCCCTAGACAGTGGAATCGGACGGCTCAAGCGCAACAACGGCTGATTGCCAAACATGCCGCGATCGCCCAAACCCAGGCAAAGCAGCTTTGGGCCAATTCCAGCCAGCAAATTTTAGCCAATTTATTAGATGGGCGCTGGCAGGCCGCGCTCAGCATTGTAGAAGCTAACCCCGAAGTGTCCGATGAGCTAGCCCCTTTACTAAGAGCCAATGCCGGTCGATTACACCAACGCGTGCAGGTCACCCTGCGGCTAGACCCAGGTAACCGGCCTGCTAAAGCATGGGGTGCTTTCCTTATTGCGGCTCAGTCCAGCCCGGCCCCAGCGATCGCCTGGCTGAAAAAACAGCCGCAAACAACACCCACCGATGTTGACTATATCAGTACCCTCCTAGCCCAAATTTAAAACCCCTTCCAGGAAAAGCCTGGCGGTTTTTCCACGCACTCTGTAAAGAGTTAAGTAACTAGCTGCACCACAAAAGTATAAAGAAGCCGTGGTTTTACGTGAATCTTTGGGAGAACCGCCCCATGCGCTCCTGACATATCCCAAGGATTCAGTAGAATACAAGTAGAAATTAAATTTTTTGGGGGTTGCTATAGCCGCAGTCAAGGTAGCTAAACGAACCTAAACTAGCGGGCTAGTGTGACGAGACCTCTTTGTTAAGATGAGCGCTCCCCTTGTTTAAGAGGAGTGCTTTTTTGTTGCGATTGTCGTTGCCATGAAGAATATCGCGATGCCCAGTCAGAAAGCCTAACCAGTATTGTCGGTCGAGCACTGGCTTTTGTCCTAAACTTTTTGCTCAGATTCAGATCTAGTGCTGTTGAATAGCGATATGATTTGGCAAAATCCTAACCGAGCTTTCAGAGCTGTCAACTTATTGCTTGAATCAGCAACACCCTTAAAACCCTTTGACTAAAGCTAGATTTTCCCCGATTCAGGAAACCCCTCCTAACTTCCCAAAGGGAAAATGTTGGCGAATAACATCCCATTTAGAGCAGTGCCAGTAGTCAATATGGGAAGCAATTAAGCCAACTTCGTTCAAGGTCAACTCGCTCCAACCAGCAATAGCAATCCGGGGTTGCCAGGGTAATGGCGTCGTCCAGCGTAAAGTCCACTCGGTACGGATCTGGTTGCCCGTTTGTTGAATCTGATGTAACTCCATCTGGCAATGCTGAAACCAGCGTTGTATAAACCCAATCATTTGTCGATAGCGTTCGATGCCGCGAAACTCAGTCATGGGATCTTTGAAATACACATCCGGAGCATAAAGCGAATAGGTTTGGTCAACCGGGAACCGCTGGTAGTCGGCTTGCAATATTTGCAGAAGATTCATCACAAAACCGCCAAAGAGGCCACTGAGCAGGGAGAACTCCTTTATCCTAACGAGGTTTTGCTATCACAGTAGAGAGTCCTATTCCTCAAATCTATGCGTATCGTGCAGCAAACACCGACCCAACTCAAGTTGCGCAGCCCCTGGCTAGCCCCAGTGATAGGTTGGGTCTTATTTTCTCTACCCTTCTTACTGACTGGGCTATTCGTGTTGTTGATGCTGACAACGGTAACCACGCTCCAGTGCGATCGCTCAAAAGGAACCGTTGCCCAATGCCAGCTTGCTGTGCAACGGTTGTGGGAGACCGAGGCAACCCGCCTGGCCAATGGCCCTCTACAGGGGGCAGAGGTGGCTACAAAGATCAGTCATCGGACAGAACTTTATCAAGTGGTGTTGCAATTTGCCGATCAAACCCAACATTCCTTTGTGGATGTATGGTCGAGCGACCCACGAGCAGCCAAATCCACGGTTGAGCAGATCATGGCCTTTCTCAATAACCCCCAGCAGCCCACATTTTCAATCACTCAAGACGAGCGCCAACGGGCCAGTTTAACGGGCGGCATCCTGACAGGGGTGGGTTTTTTGGGGCTGGCATTGCCGCTGCTGCTCGTGCCAATTTACTCCCTCAGCCTAGATAAGCAAACCGGAGAAATCGTCAGCGCCCGGCGCACCGCTCTGGCTGAAAGAAATACCATCTGGCCATTGCATCAGGTGCAAGCAGCAGAGGTGGTCGAGCAGCAAGACGGTGATGGTACTGCCTATTACCAGGCTCATATCCAACTAGTAACGGGAGAAACGATTCCCTTACTGCACCAGCGGGGCTATCGCCGCGAAGTGCTGGAACAACTGGTTAGCCAGATTCGTGGGTTCCTGGCATTGCCAGCTTAATAGCCAAGCAACGGTGGCCACTCAGTGTTATGAAGCCGGATTGCGTTTGTGGAGAGCGAGAAGTGCCTACTTACCATACTCGTGAAACTTGCTCCTATTCTCGCGGTCGATAGTCAGTGAAAGCCCCTGATATTTGAACCAGTGAACGGATTAACCCCTTACCGGGGTTACTCGGTGATTGCAAGATTTGGGCGATCGCTAGGGTGAATTTCTTTGGGTGCATGTCCCTTTTGCCCTCACCCCTTTCTGATATGCCCGGATTGCTCTAATCCCTCTCCCAAATTGGGAAAGGGGCTTTAAGATGGCTCGGCCTCCCTGCTCCTAGGTTGGGAGCAGGGGCTGGGGGATGAGGGCCTGAAAAGGTGACATGCTCTCATTTCTTTTGAGTAAATAAATGTGACATTGGGCGCTGCGTGAAGCTGGTTGCCATTGATGATTGAGAGGTCGTCGGGGCAACCCGAGTGATTGGCCAGCATTTTCGGCATAACGTTTTCGGCATAAAGGTAGAGGGAACCTCTATCTTTTGTCAGGCGGCGACCTTCTGGGTTAACGCTACCCTGGAAACAACGGCTGACCCGGGTCAGCGAGATTTAATAGGGAGCGGCTAGACAGTTGAAGTGTGATGTCAACCCAATTACGCTGAAGGAGAAAAATTCTGCATGGCTCAATTTTTCCAATGGCGATCGCCCAGCTAACAGCGAAAGCTTGACTGGATGTCAACGTCAGATTCCCCACGACTACTAAAACCACAATGTTGATTTAGGAGAGCGCAATGACGGCTTCTAACTGGCGCAGATTATTCTTGCCAATTTTGTTTTCAGTTCTGTTATTTGTCACAGCTTGTGCTCCTCAGCCGCCGAGTCGATTTGAACAAGCTCAAAAGGAAAGTACCCAACGAGGGGCACAGCCTGCTGTTGCAAAAGATGCAACCCAGGGCAGTGAATTTAATAAGTTTTTCCCAAAACCGGAAAAAGGCTACGAGCGCGTCTTCACCCAGGAAAAGAAAGGCTTTGCTGAAGCAAAGCTAAAAAAAGAGGGTAAGGAGATAGCGATGTTGGCGATTAGCGATATTACAGGCACTCCTGCCGGTGATAAATTTAAGTCAGCGACAAAAACGATTGCAGGTTATCCAGCCGTGACAGTGGGCACCACACAAACGGCAATTTTGGTCAATAATCGCTATCAGGTGAAAGTGCTTTCGCGCGATTCAGTCAACTTCAAAGAAGCGGATCGAGAAGCTTGGTTGAAAAAGTTTGATTTGGCTGGTTTGGCAAAGCTCAAGGCTGCAAGTGATTCAAAGTTGGCTAAACCGGCTAATGCGATCAGTCCATTCAAGCCAAAGACCGATACGGCGGTGAATCAATCAACGGCTTCCGGTTCTTCTAGTCTTTCTAGTACCACTCCAGTCAAGGTAGACACGGCTCCTGAGGCAACTCAGTCTCCTGGCGCTCAAGCGAGTGAAATCTTAAAAGCCGCCAAGGAAGATGCGGCGGCCAGCACCGCCACGAATATGGCTCAATAGTGGCACCGTGTGAAACTTTAAGCGGATGTAAAACTTTCGTCAACGCCGCTGGGCAGAGTTTGACTCAGCTCGGGTATGCGTGGTTGGGTTGGTTTTGCTACGACTTTTACCGATTGAGATAAGGAAGGGGTTCATTTTATGAGCAAACCGATTTACGACATTATCAACGAGTTGCCAACCGGTGGGCCGACGGTAATGGCTTTGAAATCGCTTGATACATTGGTGCCCGGCGGCTGGGATAACTTTACGAATTTTGAGCACATGATTCGGACAGTCACTGGTGAGTCAGATGAGGACGTGATTCAGCAAATTGGCGATCGCGCGGTTTACCTGTATAACGACAAATCCCAGGGGTATCAACAGGCCTACTGGCTTTACAACACGGTGGATAGCGCTGCTGGGGCGCTTGCAGCGGCATCCATGGTCGATAAGGTCGGGGGTAAGATTCCGCTAGTGGGCGGCTTGCTCAGCGCCCTCACCCCCAAGCCCGAAACGGCCCAAAGCCTCGACTTAACTATCAAGTTAGTGACTGAGTTACTGGCGTTTACTAAAATCAATGGCATTCCAGGGGATAGCATTGGCGATTTTCTGGCGGCTTTAGGTGACTATACCGGTGAGTCGGCCATTCGCATGGCGGCTCTTGTCTGCTTTGATGGTTTGATTCCCCTTGGCCCACAATTTTTAGAAAAGGGATTAAACACGCTGCAAGGAACAAGTAGCGGCGATTTAGAGAATAATAAAACCTTCAGAAGTATTGAAGCAGAAGTGCCGGGTAACACTGCCGAGAGCAAAAAAGGCTTCATTGCCCAAAGTTTTAATGCCGTCACTGGTTGGATGGGCGGCTTTGTCGGTGCCAACAACCTCACCCAGGGGGATTTGATTTCCCGCCTCCGAGGCTTTGTCGATTTCACCGACGACAAGGCCGACTATCTGGGCGCTTTTCTCGATATGTTTGTGAAGTATTACTCCCATACAGGCGCACAGACAATTGCCCGCCGACTCATTGAACGTGCTGTTGCCGAGATCTAACTACCCCCAGAGGGGGGCAATGCTTAACAGTTGCTTAACAAAGTTGTGAAGCTCTTATCCTCTTTCTTGAATGCCCGTCAGAGCTATACCCTTCTCTCATTGGGAGAAGGGTACGAAAGATCGGGTTCCCTCTCTAGGAGAGGGCTAGGGAGAGGGCAAATTAGGTGATTTCTATCCAGATTCAGCAAGATCCGAGGTTCCCTTATCCCTCCGATCTCTAATCAAGATTTTCTATGCGAATCTCTTCTGCTATCTTCTCGCACTCATTACCTGAAGGAGCGATCTAGATCAAACAGACTTAATCAGGCCTTCCGCCTTTACCCATTTCTTAACCGTTGTAGATTGCCTTGAGCAAGACGCTCTTTTCAGAATCTGCAACAGCCTTAGACTAGAATTATTCTCTTTGAACAATGCTGATAGACTGACGGTGATCGGGTGGCTTTCTTAACTTATTTTCCGCGCCAGCGCCAATTAGAAGATTTTGTGCAGCGGCTAGGGCTCGAGTCGGCAGTTTTTGGCCAATTACGCTGGGAGCTGCTTGATCTCGCTTTAGTCCATTCAACGGTCTCTGCTACCCATAATTATGAGCATTTAGAGTTTGTTGGCGATGCGGTGATTCGCATGGCGGTGGCCGAGTACCTGTTTCAACGCCATCCTGATTGGTCTGTTGGGGAGTATTCGGCCCTGCGTTCTGTGCTGGTGAGCGATCGCATTCTGGCGCAGTTAGCCGATTTTTATAATTTTGACCGTTATCTCCTGGTTTCTGAGAGTGCCCGAAGTGACCATGCAGGCCGCGAATCCCGTCTGGCAGAGTCTTTTGAAGCCGTCTTGGCCGCCCTTTATCTCAGCACCCACTCTCTCCAGTTTATTCATCCCTGGCTGGATCCCCATCTCGAAGAACTGATTCGAACCATCCAGAGTGATCCAGCACGACTTAATTACAAGGCTGCCCTACAAGAGTGGACTCAAGCCCACTACAAAGCTCTACCCGAATATCGGGTCAATGAAGTTGCAGGAAAATCCGAGAGCGATCGCTTTGTGGCCCAGGTCTGGTTTATGGGAAAGCAGTTGGGCTGCGGCACGGGGCGATCCATCAAAGCCGCCGAGCAGGCCGCCGCACAGGTTGCCTTCTTAGCCCTGCCTGAAAATCCCTAATATGGCATAGCCCTACTAGGCCAAAATCCACCGGAATCCCCCAACCTGGTTGCACCTAATCCAACCCGCTCCAATCATCCTGCATCTGCTTAAAATAGCGAACTGTCTTAACCTTCAATTCGGAGGTCGCATTTTCGTCACAGACCAAAATGGCGTGCGGATGCATTTGTAAGGCTGAAATCGTCCACATTTGGTTGATACTCCCCTCGATTGCGTGATAGACAGCCAGTGCTTTGTGATAGCCCTCTGCCAAAATCATCACCTCTGCTGCATCCATCACGGTAGCCACACCCACTGTAAGCGCCTGCCGGGGAACATTCTCTGGGTCATGCTCAAAAAATCGCGAATTGGCCAGACGGGTGCTATCCATCAGGGTTTTTACCCGGGTACGCGAAGCCAGGGATGAACCTGGCTCGTTGAAAGCAACGTGCCCATCGACTCCCACCCCTCCGATAAAAAGCTGAATCCCACCAAAAGCGCGAATTTGCGCTTCGTATTGCTTACACTCGGCGGTTAGATCTGGCGCGTTGCCATTCAAAATGTGGATGTGATGCGGTGGAATATCCAGGTGGTCAAACAAGTGGCGATGCATGTAGTTGTGGTAACTTTCTGGATGATCTTCCGGTAAGCCCACATATTCATCCATATTGAAGGTCACCACATGCTGAAAACTGAGATCCCCTGCTTGATGGAACTCGATTAGCTTCTTGTAAAGACCCAAGGGCGTACTACCCGTGGGTAAACCTAAAACAAAGGGGCGATCGCTGGTTGGGTTAAACTCACGAATCCGCGTCAAAACATGCCGTGCCGCCCATTCGCCCACCCCGACGGTAGGAATGATCAACCGCATAGCCCGTCCTGACCTCGTAATTCCTAAAAAGCTAAAGCGACAAATTGATCAAACCCGGAGTTCCTGTCGATGGATTTGTGCCAGGAATAAGCACAGGTGCAGGCGCGGGTACAGGTACGGGAACTTGAATCGGAGTCGTTGTCACAGTGGGGCCAGAAATCGGGATCGTGTTGACAACCGGGGGTTCCGGCATCGGCACAGGTACGGGAGCCGGAGTAGGTGTCGGAGGGGGGCTGACAACCGGGGGTTCCGGCATCGGCAC
>CALIDI010000004.1 GCA_938023035.1 uncultured Leptolyngbyaceae cyanobacterium
CAGTTCCTTCTCCCAGGTTGGGAGAGGGATCTAGGGTGAGGGCAACAGTGACATGCACCCATTTCCAGTTAAGACGACCCCTTCAACTGAGCGACTTGGGCGGCATACCTTCAGTCAGGCTGCAAGGGGAGTCACAGGGCACGGTTGGCTGAGCTTCGTCGGATGCATGTTACTCTTGCCCTCACCCTAAATCCCTCTCCCAATCTGGGAGAAGGAGCTGGGGGATGAAGGCCTGAAAAGGTAGGCATGCTCTCCTGGGAATTGCCTCAGGACTTTTGTTCTGCGGATGACCCAAATTTCACAAAGAGTTAATTCGTTGGTAGATGCATGGTAGGGCAGGCGATTAAGATAGCACGGTGGTTACTTTTACCGATCTCGGCCAGTGGTGTGGTCTTGCTACTGCTGGGCCGGGTTGATCCGGGTACCTTTTTTCAAGTCAATGCTTCTACTCCCCAGGTTAGCCCTTCCGTCACTCCCCCAGCGACGGAAGGAGAGCGGGTTTACCGCAGTTACGAGCAGTGGGTCGCTCTGCTAGGGCAAGAAGCGCAGGCGATCGCAAGGCAACGCCCTGCCCGGTTGAGTATATTGGCTGGTGATTCGATTAGTCTCTGGTTTCCTCCGGAACTGCTCCCCGCTGGTGTTACCTGGCTAAATCAGGGCATTTCTGGTGAAACTACTTACGGGCTGTGGATGCGGCTCAACCTGTTGGATCAGACCCAGCCGGAAATTATTTTTGTCATGATTGGCATTAATGATCTGGCGCGAGATGTGCGGCGAGTGACGATTATTGAAAATCAACGAGGGATTGTGCGTCAGCTCAAAGCGGCCCATCCTAAGGCGCGGATTGTGATCCAGTCGATCTTGCCCCATGGTGGTAGCCGGTTGGTGGCTCAACCCCAAACCAGCGAAACCCCTCCCTGGGTCAAGCGATTTAAGCAGCTTTCCAATTCGGAAATTCGTCGCTTGAACGATCGCTTGCAGCTTATGGCTAAGGAGGAAGCCGTTGAGTTTCTTGACTTATTTCCCCATTTTCTGGACGAGAAGGGCGATTTGCAGCCGAAGCTGACCACAGATGGCTTGCATCTCAGTCGGGCTGGCTATGAGGTGTGGCGATCGCGGCTGTATGCGTTTGACCCTCAGCTATTTCAACCCCTAACCTCTTCCCAAAGCCAAAAGTAGCCGGTTGAAGACACAGGCTCGAAAAGGGGCATCATGCCGCAAGCCGGGCTATACCACCGGCAAAATCATCCCTTCTCTGGCCAAAACACTATTGGGAAAGACAGATTGCACCTGAGCTTCCACATCATCTAGAAAGTCGTCGGAGTGGTTCGGGTCGTGGTGAAAAATCACGGCTTTTTTCACCCCTGCCGCCTTCGCCAGTTTTACCGCTTCTTGCCAAGTCGAGTGGCCCCAACCGACTTTCGGGGCTTTGGGGTCGTGGTATTCCTCGTCGGTATAGCAAGCATCGTAAATCAGAATATCCGCCTCCCTGGCCAGGTGCAGCAGGTTTTCATCGAGTCGATCCGGGTAGTGCTCTGTATCAGTGGCATAAACGACTGTGCGGCCATCCCAGGTAACGCGGTAACCCATAGCGGTATTCGGGTGGTTAAGAGTACCTGTCTCAATCGTGATTTCTCCTAACTGCATTACATCGCCAGGAAACAAATCATAGAACTTGAGGTCTGACTGCATCACCTGCATCGGCACCGGAAAATTGGGGTGCAGCATTTGATCATGGAGGCGCTGCTTCAGCGTCGCTCCATTGGGGGCGATCGCGCCATAAATATGGAAACAATTGCCCTTGACAAAAGCCGGAACAAAGAAAGGAAAGCCTTGGATATGATCCCAATGGGAATGGGTAAAAAATAGATAGGCTTCAACTGGCATTTGCTTGAGCAACGCCTTGCCTAAAACCCTCAGCCCTGTGCCTCCATCAAAAATTAGACGCTTACCATTGACGCGCATTTCGACACAGGAAGTATTGCCTCCGTAACGAACTGTCTCCGCCCCTGGTGCGGGGATGCTGCCGCGCACTCCCCAAAACTGCACAACGAAATCAGGTGAAGGGTATTCTTCAACCATGCTTGCCTCGGCCAGAGGTTGGGAAGGAGTGGGGTCAAGGTTTGCCATTGCCAATCAGATGCGGGTCTTCTAAATAATCGGTGTACTGTCTAACCTCTACCAATTCGTTTTGCGCGTTTACAAAAACAACGGTTGGCGAATAGTTCTCTAACTCGTGATCGTTGAATTGAGCATAGGCCATAATAATGACGCGATCGCCCGGTACCCCCAAACGAGCCGCGGCTCCGTTTAGCTCAATCGCGCCAGAATAAGCTGGCGCAGCAATTGCATAGGTAATGAGCCGTTCTCCATTTGAGACATTGACAACCTGCACCTGCTCATAGGGTAAAATGCCCGCTGCACGCATCAAATTCGCATCAATGCTAATGCTGCCCACGTAATTGAGATTGGCAGCCGTCAAGGTGCAGTTGTGAATCTTAGCGAAAAGGAGCGTGCGCTGCATAGTTGAGGAAGTTCCTGAGAACGAGCTGACCGCTCGAGCAATGACACCCTGTTTGCGTATGAGGAGGGATTTGAGACATTGCTCAAATCAACAACCCCCAGTTCTTGACCAGTTCTTGAATATTTTGAGGATGGCTAACCCATCACACAATCTTGACAGACCCCGAATGTTACTGCGCCGAATGAGGATGAAGCCTAAAGTAGGGCAATACCATTAAGGACATCGTTGCTAAAGTATTATCCTTTCACCACTAATATAACCTTTTCCAACAACACGAAGCCTAGAGATCACTTTCTAAGCTTCGTGCCAATGGAGATGAAACTACTTGGCAGCAGCGGCTTTAACACATTGCTCAACCAAAGGCAGGACATGCTCAATGTCTTTCCAACCTAGGATTTCAGTGACTTTCTTCTCCAGGTTTTTATAGGTTCTAAAAAACTCAGCAATCTCATCTAGGCGATGGGGGACAACATCGGCCAGAGACTTAACTTGAGTGTAGCGAGGATCTTTAGCGGGAACACAAAGGATTTTTTCATCGCGATCGCCACCATCAATCATTTCCAGCATGCCAATTGGACGAGCCGCAATAACACATCCTGGAAAAGTTGGCTCATCCATTAACACCATGCCATCGAGGGGATCCCCATCGTCGGCCAGGGTATTAGGCACAAAACCATAATCATAAGGGTAGCGCACAGACGAGTAGAGCACGCGATCAAGAGCGAACGCATTCATCTCTTTATCAAACTCATACTTATTCTTACTACCGCCAGGAATTTCAATCAGGACATTTAGTAAATCTGGTTTCGGTTGAGCCGGAATTAGCGATAAGTCCACAATGCGTCTCCAACTAGCAAATTACCAATAGCATTCTAGGAGAAGAGGGGGACAAGAAAAAAAAGCGAAAGGTGAAAGTAAAGCGGATGGGTGATCGCCCCAGTTG
Organism: uncultured Leptolyngbyaceae cyanobacterium; assembly: GCA_938023035.1. Lineage (GTDB taxonomy): Bacteria > Cyanobacteriota > Cyanobacteriia > Leptolyngbyales > Leptolyngbyaceae > DSRU01. The sequence continues at coordinate 3,468 of CALIDI010000004.1, forward strand.
ACTGATCCATCTTTTCTCCGGGGCGGCTAAGACCGGAGTGAGATCGCCCAAATCTGCCTCCGCTGGTTATGGAAGGCCCCGCTTAGGATGAAGTCCGCGTTGGCAGACTAGACTCCTAGACTCATTTAACCACCGGATACTTTGCAAACGCGCTTTAAAACTCTAGAAATTGAGTTCAGCACTATTCGGTTAAGGGGTTGGTTGAGCTGGCTGTGCCGGTGCAGGCTCAATAGTGCAGGGCTGCTCTTTGCACTGCTTTATGTAAAGCTGCTCAACGTAGGGGCTTTGCCAACTCAGGGGAATCTCCAGCAGATCGCGACTGCCAGTAATCGCTTGGCTGATAAATAATAAAGTTGCCAGAGAGTTCAGAACGATATGAACATTGCGCCAGCGATTTTTACGGTCTTGATAAATCTCTTGCACAATTGCTAGGGAAAAGATCATCAACATCGTGGCAAGGATGCCGTAGTAATAGTGGGAGACCACAATTTCTTTCAACACATCGGGATTGAATAGATCCTTCAATTCTCCCCGGCGATAAACCTCAGGCTGGGAGCCGAGCAAAATCACGCCCATACCGGTCAAACTGGCAAAAATGGCGCGCCATCGCTTGGGTCTGGCCTGTAATAAAAAGACAAATGAAGCAATCGTCAGGGCGAACATGATTAACACAAAGAAAAAGCGCCCGGGTTCGGTTGCAAACGTATTCTTGGCTGCCATTTTAGTGAAAATAGGATGGGCAATCCCGATAAGAGCGATACCCACAACAGAGGCACTCAACCACCGCCCAACCTGGACATGCTCATTCCCAACGACGGGAGGAATTTTACTTTTACCTCCATCGGCTACCTGGAGGCGGCGTTGACGAGTTTGAATTGATTTGTAAACGGCAATCCCAATCAAAGGGAAGACCCAGGCAATCGCGATCGCCGGATGAATTAGCCAAAGGATGTCTTTAATCTCGAGCATGCAACACCTCTCCGGGGCAAAAAATGATCTGACAGCAGCAAACACCAACAAATTAGCAGGTTCAATTGATTCCCATGCAACGCATCTAAACCCACTTCCACCCCAGACTTGATAGCTCGTCTATAGGGCAAGCACAGACTTCAAAGCGATTAACTGGGGTAACCAGGGAATCCAAATAGCGGTTATCGGGCCTCTTCAAGACGGCAACCCCAAGCTAGTACACCAGAGCAGAAATGAGTCGCCGATTCAGCAGTCTTGCAGCACAGATACACTCAGCATTGTTCACTTTTTTCCCTTTGAATTTTGTCATTTTGAATTCCGCGTAGCGGCACCAGGCAGCACCACTTCAGTTTTGGTTTAGCGGATAAAGCTGAATTCTGCCTAAGAAACGGCTGAAAACCAGAATGTTTGGGTCTCTGGATTTTATAGGCTCCTCTTGATCTGGCTAAGTGGATGGATTCTCCTAGCTTAGCCGGGTACAAATCTACAATCCCGATGGGGTTGGCCAAATCCCAAGGGAAAACCCGACCTTATCGCTTGATTGAAGTTTTGTTCTTAAGTCAAATACGGGCTTAATCAGAAAACGGGCTTAATCAGAAAATAGATGGCTTGAATCTTAGACTATTTGGGATTTGCGATTTTGATTGCTTTAGTCAGAAAGCTTAGGATTATGGCTGCAATCCCCTGAAAATCCTAGAGTTTGACCACGGAAGCACGGAGAACACAGGGTGTCCTGTGATGACTTCGGTGTCTTTGGGGTGAGGTTTTAGAGCTGATTTACGCAAGAGAATCTTAAAGCAAACGGCTCTAGTCATACACCAGTTTTAGGCTGAGTGACAGTGAGTCTAGATTTGTCCAATGAGCCGTCTACCCGCCATTGCCCAACCACAACGGCAGCCCTGTCCCAGTGACTGAAGTGACTGCGGCACCAACAGGGACGAGCTGAACCCTCGACGGTAGCCATTGCTGATGCTCAATCCGTGAGACTACGAAAAAAAGGGGGAAGGTTAACGGGCAATGGTGGCAAGCAGATTAAAGGGCATAAGCACCATCTCGTTGTAGATGCTCAAGGATTGGTCATTGGGGTATTAGTCACCGAAGCCAATGCTTCAGCACGATGAGGGGCAACTATCGTGCTGGATGAAGCGGCCCAGAAGTTATCGAAGTTGAAAGGGGCGTGGGTTGACTGGGGATATTTTGGCGCCAGCTTTGCCCGTGTGGTGAAGCAAGTGTGCGGCAAGCGCGTTGAAGTCGAAGTGATTAACGAACCTCAAAATAGCTGCTATTTCAGGTTTTTCAACTAACTCGCACAAGTCTCAATGCTGTGAGTTTCTGGCAGCCCAACAATACATTGGTGCGGGCGAAATGGAGGTTGTTGATAGGTATCAAAAGCTACCTACCACAGCGCAGCTTACTGATCGGGCGGGCTGACTCAAAGACAAGGCATCTCGATGGATCTGCCAAGGGGGTGCCCTCTGTCTCCTTCCGGGAGGATGGCTTTCGTCCCCTCATCTCTCTCCTTAAAAGAAGCACGATCCCTAAACGATCGTTGCCATCCTCCGGTGGATGCAAGTTTCGGCTTTGCTCACAAGTTAACTTTGCTGACAAGTCAAAGGTTGATGTGGCACGAACCAGCGCTACGCTTTCTCGCTGCGCTCCTTAATAGGCCTTAATAGGTATCAATCCCAACCGCAGTGGTAATGAGTCAAGAGTACCTTAGCAATGGTTCTCAATTGTGCTTTGGTGAATCAGCTTAGGATAAGAGTAGCCAGTTCGATCCCTAGCGGGGCTGGCTGCTGTTGGCTAATCAGAGATAACAACGGCTATCCCTCTGAGCAGAGCGTTGTCTAAATCATTTTTCAGGATTGTTACTATGCTAGAAGCCTACCGTCATCATGTTGCTGAACGAGCTGCCTTAGGAATTCCTCCTCTCCCGCTCAGTCCTCAACAAACCTCTGAGCTGTGTGAATTGCTTAAGCATCCCCCAGCAGGGGAGGAAGCCTTTCTTTTATCGCTGCTGCGCGATCGCGTGCCTCCGGGTGTTGATCAGGCTGCCTATGTAAAGGCCAGCTTTTTGACAGCGATCGCCCAAGGTGAAATCACCAGCCCTCTGGTGAGTCCAAAGGAGGCTGTCGAGCTACTCGGCACCATGATGGGGGGCTACAACGTAGCCTCGCTCATTGACTTACTGAAGTCTGAAGATGCAACACTGGCCAGCACGGCTGCAACCGCCCTGAGCAGAATTCTGTTGGTTTACGACGCCTTCCACGATATTGAGGAACTGGCCAAGCATGGCAATACCTACGCCCAACAGGTCTTAGAATCTTGGGCAAATGCCGAGTGGTTTACCAACCGACCTGAATTAGCCGCAGCCATTACCGTTACAGTCTTCAAAGTCCCAGGAGAGACCAACACCGACGACCTATCCCCGGCTCCCCATGCCACCACTCGCCCCGATATTCCCCTCCATGCGACCGTCATGCTGGAATCGCGCCTGCCAGGGAGCTTAGAGAAAATTGCCGAGTTAAAACAAAAGGGCTACCCCGTCGCCTATGTGGGGGATGTGGTGGGTACCGGTTCCTCGCGCAAGTCAGCCACCAACTCGGTGCTCTGGCATCTGGGGAATGATATCCCCTTTGTACCCAATAAGCGCACGGGGGGGTACTGCCTCGGCGGCAAGATTGCGCCCATCTTCTTTAACACAATGGAAGATTCAGGCGCCCTGCCGATTGAGTGCGATGTCACCCAGATGGAAACGGGCGATGTCATTACGATTTACCCCTATAAGGGCGAGATTACGAATGCAGCGGGCGAAGTCATTTCCACCTTTAGCCTCAAACCCGACACCATCCTAGATGAGGTGCGAGCAGGCGGGCGGATTCCCCTACTGATTGGGCGCACCCTCACCGACAAGGTACGAGCTGCTATGGGCCTTGGCCCCAGCCCACTCTTCACTCGGCCTAAAATGCCTGCAGATACCGGTAAGGGCTTTACCCTGGCGCAAAAAATAGTGGGCAAAGCCTGCGGTCTGCCAGGAATTCGCCCCGGTACCTACTGCGAACCGGTGATGACCACCGTTGGCTCCCAGGATACCACTGGCCCCATGACCCGCGATGAATTAAAAGAGCTGGCCTGTCTGGGTTTTGGGGCTGATCTGGTGATGCAGAGCTTCTGCCACACAGCGGCCTACCCCAAACCTGTGGACATTCGCACTCACAAGGAGTTACCGGATTTTATTAACTCCCGTGGTGGCGTCTCTCTGCGGCCAGGGGATGGCATTATTCACTCCTGGCTCAACCGCATGTTATTACCAGATACGGTTGGCACTGGGGGCGACTCCCATACTCGCTTTCCCCTGGGTATTTCTTTCCCTGCTGGGTCGGGACTAGTGGCCTTTGCGGCGGCCCTAGGAGTGATGCCCCTGGATATGCCGGAGTCGGTGCTGGTCAGGTTTAAGGGCAGCCTACAACCAGGGATTACGCTGCGAGATATTGTTAATGCTATTCCCTATGTAGCGATTCAGCAGGGCAAGCTGACCACGGCCAAGGAAAACAAAATCAATGTCTACTCTGGCAAGATTATTGAAATGGAGGGCCTACCTGACCTGCAATTAGAGCAGGCCTTTGAGTTAACTGATGCCACCGCGGAGCGATCGGCCGCGGGCTGCACGATTAAACTCAGTGAGGAAACCGTTGCCACCTATTTGCGATCAAACGTTGCCCTGCTTAAAAATATGGTGGCGCGAGGCTATGGCGATGCCCGCACGATTCTGCGCCGGGTCAGAAAAATGGAGGCTTGGTTGGCCAATCCTGCTTTAATGTCAGCCGATGCGGATGCCGAGTATAGCGACATCATTGAGGTGGATTTAGATCAGGTGCGGGAACCGCTAGTGGCAGCCCCGAATGACCCTGACAATATTAAGTTGCTGTCTGAGTGTGCGGGGGATCCCGTCCATGAGGTGTTCATTGGGTCCTGCATGACTAATATTGGCCATTACCGGGCAGCGGCGAAAGTGTTGGAAGGGGCAGGGGTCGCCAAGGCGCGGCTTTGGATTGCCCCCCCGACGCGGATGGATGAACAGAAGCTAAGAGAGGAGGGATACTACAGCATTTTTGCGGCGGCAGGTGCCCGCTTGGAAATGCCAGGGTGCTCCCTCTGTATGGGGAACCAGGCTAGAGTTGAGGATGGGGTGACGGTGTTCTCTACGTCTACCCGTAACTTCAATAACCGGATGGGTAAGGGTGCCCAGGTGTATCTGGGTTCGGCAGAACTGGCAGCCGTTTGCGCTCTTTTGGGGAAGATTCCTACGGTTGAGGAGTATATGAACATTGTGACCAGTAAGATCGACCCCTTTGCGGCTCATCTCTATCGCTATCTCTACTTTGACCAGGTTGCCGGTTTTGAAGATGAGGGGCGGGTGCTTTCAAAGGAAGAGACGGAGGAGTTAATGGCCTCTGTACAATAGATAGGGCCACGGAGCCAGAAGATTCTTTATTGAAAACCGAAGCGGGCGATCGCTCCTAACAACTCGTTATAGGAGAGGCGGCGATCGCCATTTTCATCCGCCCGATCAATCAGTTTTTCGAGGTCTGCTGCGGTTAAAGGAAATTCCAAGGTATCGACAATCTGGCTAATTTCCGCTGTGGTCAGTAGCCCATCTTGATCACCGTCAAACTCACGAAACTTTTTGAGGAGGGGATACTGAGGCTCAGAAGCGAGTAAAAACTCTTCAAAATCGATTTGCCCATCCTTATCGCGATCTAGGTAGGCAAACCGCTGCATCAGCTTGGCTTTTTGCTGAGCCAAGAGACAGTCTAAGTATTCATCTAGCTGAATTTTGCCATCTTGATTGCGATCCATTTCAGCAAAGGCTTGTTGAAGCTCTGCCAGTTTGCTGTCTGGCAGCAGATCAGCGGCTTCTGGGGGAACTGCAAAGGAATATTGACTCATGGGGCAGGAAATCTTACCAGTCGTTCTGCATTACAGGGGAGTGTATCATCCGAAGGAAGGATTGGTATAGCCCGGTGATTCAATCAGCGCAGTCTGTGCTATGACCGGCATCCCGCTTGCTGGTGCCCCCGCTACAGGAATGCAACCAGGACGTTCGCCCTAGTGTATGCCACTCTCTCCGCCGTTAAATTATTCCAACGGTGGGCCGCAACGCTCGACGTTGCCGAATCTGGATAGGAATCACCTAGTCTGCCCTCACCCTAGCCCTTTCCCAAAGGGATCAGGCTTACTCACGCCCTTCTCCCAAAGGGAAGAATGGTATGGCTCTGATGGACATTCAAGCACGGGGATGAAGTATTCATCCCTTTGTTCAGCAATGCTCAACGCTCCTAGGGAAAAAGGGACAGGCACTGTTACATTGACGTTAGTCAATGTTGCCCTATGCTGTTCATACCTTCATGCCTCAACCTACCCTCTATCTTGCTATTACCAACCACGGCTTTGGTCATGCCACGCGCTCAGCGGCGATCGCCGCTGAAATTCAGCGGCTCTGCCCCGAGGTCTTACTGATTCTGGCGACTACCGCTCCCCGCTGGTTATTAGAAGAATCCATTGCGGGAAGTTTTATCCATCGTCCCCGTGCCTTTGATATTGGGGTCGTGCAAAGCGATAGCTTCACCATGGATAAACCCGCCACCCTGGCTAAACTGCGAGAATTACAGGCTAAGCAGCAATCGCTGATCGCTTCAGAAGCTTCCTTCCTCAAGCAAAATCAGGTGGATTTGGTGCTGGCTGACATTCCCCCTCTAGCTGCACCCATCGCCCATGCGGCGGGAGTTCCCTGCTGGATGATGAGCAACTTTGGTTGGGATCTGATTTATCGGGCTTGGGGCGGCGAGTTTGTTGAAATAGCCGAGTGGATTGCTGCTTGCTTTGGCCAGTGCGATCGCCTGTTTCGCATGCCCCTGCATGAACCGATGGCCGCTTTTTCTAACATCACCGATGTGGGCTTTACGGGAGGTACCCCCCGTTTTAGTGCCAGTGAAATTGAGACAAAACTTACCTTTACCGCCCCACCCGAAAAACGCGCCATTCTTACCTTTGGCGGCCTGGGCCTCAATCAAGTGCCCTATCATAACGTTCAACAGTTCCCTGATTGGCAGTTCTTTACCTTTGATTACGACGTCCCGAAGGAGATTCCAAACCTAATCCATCTAACAGATCGCTCCCTGCGCCCCGTTGATCTAATGCCCTTTTGCCAGGTGATCGTTTCTAAACCGGGTTACAGTACCTTCTCTGAAGCCTGTTGTCAGGGGATTTCGCTGATTACGACGACCCGCGAAGACTTTGCCGAAGCACCCATCTTGATTGAAGCGATTCAGCACTACTTGCCCCATCGCATCATCTCACCCCAAGATCTTTATGGCAGCCATTGGCAGTTTTTGCAGCAGCCTCTGCAACCAGCCCTTGGTAATCAACCCATTGATAGGGGGGGTAACCAGGCGATCGCAAAAGCCGTCGTTGATTATCTCCAAAGCACCTAAGATTAAGGTAAGGGTGAGCATTACCCCATCGCTTGCGCTATTGCTCTGTGCCATGGCAACAGTTCGTTAGAAAGCCTGCTCAAAAACAACGTTAGAGCGATTGATTTTGTCCTCAGCTTTCTGACCAGAGCGATATCTGGGAGAGTTACCCCCATGAATGCTAACTTGTCAACGTCTCGCTCAACTCTGCGCGAGAAACGCCGTGTCACGATCTACACGACCGATCAGTGGGAAACTCAAGGTGATGGGTTGATTCCGGCAGGGGCTACAATGCGCGTTTATCCGATTTTCTCAACGGAGCCAGCACTTTTATTGCGATCACCGATGCCATTATCTATAGTGCCGATGGCATGACTTTAGCCACCGAAAGCTTTCTCTCTGTCAACAAACAAGCCATTAAGCTAGTGATTGAAGCAAAACTCAACCCAGAAGAAGGTTAAACCTGGGGAATAGCCGGTAGCTGGGCACAATTAAATTGAAGCTGATTTCGGGAAGTAGAGGGGGTAGAACCTCTTGTCTGGGGGCGCAGTCCCCACTCTTCCCTGCTTACAGTTCATTAGGGCTACCGACTGAATGAAATCTGTCAAACCAATCGACTCGACTTCTATGCCCCACTATCAACAAATTTTGCGCTTGCCGACGCGTGGTAAGACCCTTTGCAAGGTGACCAACCCGGTGCAAACCGTTGTCTCTGAGTCTGGTATCAAAACCGGTCTATGTACGCTCTTTTTGCGCCATACTTCCGCCAGCTTAGTGATTCAAGAAAATGCCGATCCAGATGTACTCGTTGACCTATCTACCTTTTTTGCCAAACTGGTGCCGGAATGGGAAAACTACATCCACTGCACAGAAGGGCCAGACGACATGCCTGCCCATATCCGCACGGCTTTAACCAGCACTTCTGAACAAATTCCCATTGCCAGGGGGCAATTGCTTTTAGGCGTCTGGCAGGGGATTTATATCTGGGAACATCGTGAGCAAGGGAGCCAGCGAGAGTTGGTGGTTCATGTTGTTGGAGAGTAATGTGACGGAGATTCATTCATCCACTATATTTAGTTATCACTTGAAATCTGAAGTCCTGTCTTCCTGGGAAGAACCACCAAATGTAGTGCATCAATAGCAAGAGTCACTGGATTTAGCTGCATGGGGTAAGGGAAGGCCAGTTCCTGGCTAAAATTTTCTCTCACTACTTCTTCTCGTTTGATGGGCTTTGACCGGGAAGCTAAGATGGTGCCTGGGGTCACCTCAAGCCTGGAAAGCTTTCTAAGGGGCGGTTTCTCCTGACGGGGTTGTTGTTGTGGCTAACCTAGTTACTGCATAGGCGGGGTTGTAATGGCTGATTGGGAATTTTTACTCCAAAAAGAGGGCGATCGCTCTTGGCTACCATTGGATACAACCAATGTCGAGATTCTGGAGGGGCGTTATCGTATTATTGTCCGCTCTACCCACCTGGATACACCCGTCGCCATCCGCATTCACCATCTTGCCTTGGAAGAGCATCCTCCGAAACGTCGAACCCAAACCCGTAGCGGTCAGACTAATAGCGATGGCTTAATGGTCGTTATTCCTTTTACCCATCTTTCTCCCGGTGTCTGGGAAATTGATTGCGCCGAAGCAGGCAGTAGGCAACCCAGTTGGCATTACTCTATTCAACTCCAGGTGTTGGTCAACGATGAGCACTCTGATTTCTGGGAACCCGATTGGGACAAAGCCAGCGATCATGACCATGACTCACGACATTCACAAGCTGCATCGATTGCAACAGATGCCCCCCCATCCACCAACCCATTTCTCCATGCGTCTGTTGCGCACCTCCTCCAGCCTACAGATAAGCTCCAAGACGGTCTGTTAGATGACCGGGTAGGCGATCGCCAAACTCCGCCAGCAGTTCCTAATCATCGCTTGTCGGCTCAGGCTCCCCAGCCATCGCAAGCTCCGATCACCGCTGAGGGAGAGACCCGTTCCACCCTAGGCGAACCCGTCTCTACCCCTCAGCCTGCTGCCAGTAATCCGTGGGTTTTGCCTATGGGGGCGATTGCTCAGCTCTCTCTGTCTAGCACCCATCTGGTTGTCTCTCCCCAACAAGTCGCTAGCTTACAGGGGCAAATCCAGGTTTCTGTACCAGCCGCTACGCCAGAACTCGCTGAGCCAATTCCTGATCCATGGGAAACTGACCTGGTTCCGGTGACACTTACCCCTACCCAGTTGGTGGGGATCGAGCTGACCCTGCGAGATCCTCAAACCTTGCAAGTGCTGCTGAGCGATCGCCAACCCCTGACACAAACCGCCCCTTCCTTGCCTTTTACCTTCTCCTTTCAGCTCCCCAATCCCCTCAACACCCACCTCGTTCTCGGAGAAGTTGTGATTTGGGGTACTACCCTAACCGAGCCAGAACCCACCGTGCTGACCAGTCAGCCCTTCACTGTCACGGTCAACCCTAAAGAGTTAACGCAGCAACTTGCCCAACTGCAAAGCGTGATTGCCCAGGGAATTTCCACCACCGATCAAGATGAGTTACCGTTGCGGCTGGCACAACAGATGGCCAGAGCCAATACGATTGATCTCTCTTTCCTCAACTTAGCCAATGGGCAACCCCTGCAACCATCCCCCATTTCCCCGCACTTACAACAGCCCGATTTGGAGTTATCCTTTCTCGAACCCTCTTTTGCTCCAAAATCTACCCCAGAGCCTATAACCCGTTTATCTCTGGCAGGGCAGCCTTTGCCCCCGCAAATCTATCAACCAGACCCTGACCAAGTCAAACAACGCCCGATTGACCTACCAATGTTTGGCCGAGAGCGCAAGACGGGTGAATCGCCTCTGCGCTCATCCCAGTCCGCCTCTAGTATGACTTCGCCACCCACCCTGGAAGCCAACCCAGCTAATGCTGAGACCCCTCCCCTTGCCTTAACCGCAGAGATCGCTTTAAGCCAGCCAGTTAGTGATTCTGTAGCTACCCCAAGCGATCCACCAGTGATGCCGGCTTCCACAGCTATCAACCCTGATTTTTCCCCTGAAGACCCGCAGCCAAATACTGTAACGCCAAACGCTGTAACAGAGTTTCCAGCAGTAGTTTCCCCTCCCCTTGATTTGCCTTCCCCGACTCAAATAGCTTTCCAGGCTCTCAAGTTGCAAGAGCGGTTCTTTAATCGTCTCAGCACTCTGGCTAGCCATGCTCAAACAGAGCTACCCTCTGCCTCTGATCTGGTGATTGAAAACCCCTTTGCAACCATCACCCCTCCGGTCGAAGAACCAGACTACCTCAGTCAGGAGATTGTGGTGGACGATGAAGATCCTTTACCTAGAGCCACTTCTACGCCCCAGTCTGAAACAACTGCTGATAACCCTCTGATTTTGCCTGCCGATCAGGCGGTACCAGTACCGATCCTGTCTGTACCAGCGGGCGAACTTACGAGTGGGCAAACCATTAATCTGCGCGCCCGTATCCCTAATTTGTTGCCCTGCATCTATATCAAGTTCTGGATCACGGATTGCGAAACTCGCTCCTTGCTGGACGGCCCCCATTGGCTGACGGAACTGATTCCCAATGGTTACGGTGAGCTGGAGGCGTTAACCCAACTGGTCGTACCTGCTGGCAGTTTAGATATCCGATTTGAGGCGATCGCCGTCGAGATGGCCACCCAGCGCGAAAGTCACAAGGCTAGCGTAGAACGAAAAGTGATTCCCCCCGATCTGCCCAGCCTATCGGCAGAGCCATGGAGCATCTGAGCATAGCATTACGCACAAAATGACAAGACCTTTCTCACTGTTAAGAATTTTGAGGAAACGAAAAGCAACACCCAGCTTCGCAGTAGAGTCACAAATGAAATCTATCCATATTTAGATAGGAAACATTGGTTATGAGCGGTTCATACGCAGCCTCCTTTTTACCCTGGATTCTGATCCCCGTTGTGTGCTGGCTTTTTCCTGCTGTAACAATGGGGCTTTTATTCCTTTATATTGAGCGGGAAGACCCCAGCGGTATCTAAATCAGCCAAACAGTCACGTTACTGCTCAGTCAAAAGCCGCCCCACCTCTGGGACGGCTTTCTAGTTAGTTTAGTTAACTAGTGGCCTAGGGCATAGTTCGGACTACCCCTACCTGAACTCGTCTCCCAAGGTGGGAGTTGGGTTTTGCTTTGGCTTCACTACTCCCATTAAAGGAGAAGGGACATTGCCCTAGCAGGTATTCAAGCAAGGGGGGTGAGGGTGGCCTAAACTAGTCCAGAAATTTCTGCCTTGCTGTACGAGTATTCATAACTCCAGACAAGCATCAGAATGACCTAGATGGAAGAACCGATACCCGCATAGGCACCGTAAAAGAATAGACCCACAACCGTAATCACTCCTAGCCCAGCAATGGTTGCTACTACCCATAAAGGGATGCGTCCAGAACTCATCATCGCAGCAGTCACCTCCAGAAAAGTTGATATCTTAAAACAAGTCGATTCGCCTCAGCTCACTCTAGTTAAAGAAGTAGCTGGAAAACAAAATACCCAGAACAAACACAAGCAACAAACCAAGATAGAGAGAAGTACGATTCAACTCTACCGGTTGACGATTGGGATTTGGATTTCTTTCCACAGTGATTTCCTACCGTTGAATGAACTGCATCGCGGCGATCGCGCCCAAGAAGAAGACTGTGGGCACTCCTAGAGTGTGAACCGCCAGCCAGCGTACTGTAAAAATGGGATAAGTAACGGGTTGATTGGGATTATTGGAAGTCATAGTACCTACTTAAAAACTACCGAGAAACAAAATCGTCGATTTGCTGCTTTGATTCAAAGCGGTCACTAACAATCGGCAGCTCTTGCTTTGCTGTTGGATAGTATTCATTGGGTCGAGGGGTGCCAAACACGTCGTAGGCTAAGCCCGTTTGCACAAACAACCACCCTGCAATAAATAGAGCAGGAATTGTAATGCTATGAATGACCCAATAGCGAACGCTTGTAATGATATCGCCAAATGGTCGCTCACCGGTTGTTCCAGCCATCTTAAAGTCCTCCGCTGACAGATTAAATGAGAATAAGGATCGAAAACTTAACTTCTATCATAGAGGAGAGCGGGAGCAAGAGGTAGGTCACTTCTCTAAGCGGCTGACGGATCGTACCGTAACAAAATGCCCCGTTCTCCCAAGATAAAGCCCTGCTCTGGCGAGAAAAATTTGATTTGGTAGAGATTGCTAGGCACCGCCTCAATTGCCTTATCTTTCTGCCATGTAGCTCCTCCGTCGTAGCTGACAATCAGATTACCACTCCCACCCGATAGCCAAATCTCCTCCGGGGTACGATAGGCCAGATCCAGTAGGCCCCAACTAGTCGCAACCTCTGGACTAATCGCATCACTCCAGTTTTCTGGGCCAGATTCGCTAAACTGAACCTGCCCACCCCGAGCGAGTAACCATAGTCGCCCATCTGTGGTAAAGCCCATGTTCTGCAGTCGGCGTGAACTGGTGCGATTGTAGGGCTGCCAAGCCGCCTGACCCGGTTCCCAAGTAGAGAAGAAGTTACCCCGCGAAGAAACCGCCACATACTTGCCATCTGGCGATCGCGAAATGTTGCGAATCACCCCCACAGCCTGCTCAACCAGCGCCTTCCAACTGCGCCCACTGTCGCTTGTGCGGTAAATAGCACCCACCGTTGTTGTCATTTCTGCGGCATTTGGCCCTAACGCCTTAATCGTATTGGGCGCTCCTGGCAGCTTCTCACTCAGAGGCACCCGCTCCCAAGACTTCCCCGCATCGGTGGTGTGCAGCAGAATAGAGGGTTGGCCCACAACCCACCCCTCTTTGCCAGTGAAGTCAACCGAGGTGAACCGATAGGGCTGATCCAACTCCAGGATACGCGGCTCCCAGCTTAGACCGCCATCATCTGTTTCCAGCAGGGTTGAACTGCTACCCACCAGCCAGCCATGCTGGTTCGATTCAGCAAAGCTGATATCAAGCAGGTTTGACTTGGTCGGCACACTCAAAACCTGCCAGGGATTGGTGGCGGTACCCGGCAGAAAGGCGTTGGCGCACCCAACACAAAACAGGGCGATCGCCACCAACCCCACCATCCGTTTCACATATCTTGCGGCTAACTGCATCACCATGAATCTCAACTCTCATACGAACACTTTATTCAACAAACACCTTATTCGATGCATGGATGAACCTTCGACATCCTCTCAACCTCCGATGCCTACTCCAACACCCCTAAAATTAGGGCCGCCAACTAAGCAGGCATCAGCCATTCAAGCCTGCCTCTAAGCTATGTGCAGGTTTGCGTCAATCGAAAGGTCTCTACCTAAACAACCCACCCAGCTCACCCCCGCATGGGATACAACTCAGCAACCACCTATTGCAGCCCGTACAGACTGAGAAAGAGCAAAAACGCTAAGGCAAGGGAGCCAAAAATGAGAATATTTTTTTGCCCTGGAGTGAGACTGTTGACCCCCAGCCCGTACTTTAAGTTTTCCTTAAACCCAGAGGGTGCACCCACCGCGCCAATATTTTGAAAGCGCTTCTTAGGAGCGCCACACACCGGGCACTTCCAATCGGCAGGCAGGTCTTCAAAAGCGATGCCCGCCGGAATCTGCCGCCGATCATCCCCCTTGACTGGCTCATAGACATAGCCACAGGTCGAACATTCATACCGATCCATTTCTTTCGGCTCAAGCTTTTTCGGCTCAACTTCCGAATTTTGATCGACCGCTTTCAAATTTTGATCGACCACTTCCGAATTTTGATCGACCGCGTCTGGGGTACTCATAGGACTGACTAGAAATAGGAAGGATGAACCACAAATCTAAAGACTCTGTTAAAGATTATGCCATGACTGGGGGCGGCGAATGAGTTTGGTCGCCCGTTGCGGTATGAGATTTATCGCCGACTCCGGCGCATCTCTATACATTTCGTGAAGATCATTCTCTTATAATATGAAGGACAGTTAACCCAAGCCCGTTTGTCGATCCCAAGAAGGAGTTGCCGTGTTCATTTTGAGTGGTTATGAATATCTCCTGGGTTTTCTGCTGATTTGTAGCCTGGTGCCCGTGTTGGCCCTGACGGCTGCTCGACTGGTACGCCCCAGTCGCCGGGGCCCAGAGCGGCGCACAACTTATGAGTCTGGTATGGAACCTATTGGGGGAGCCTGGATTCAATTCAACATTCGGTACTATATGTTTGCCCTGGTTTTTGTCATCTTTGATGTAGAAACCGTCTTTCTCTACCCTTGGGCAGTTGCTTTCAACCAACTGGGATTGTTGGCCTTTATTGAGGCGTTGATTTTCATTGCAATTTTGGTTGTTGGTCTTGTGTACGCATGGCGTAAAGGAGCCTTGGAATGGTCTTAATTCCGAATGGTCAATCCAGTACCGGATTTTTGGATGCATCAGAATCGTTGCTCAATCCGGTTGAGCGGGCGCAGGTAACTCAAGATCTGGCTGAAAATGTCATTCTCACGACTGTAGATGATCTTTACAATTGGGCTCGCCTTTCTAGTCTGTGGCCGATGCTATATGGCACCGCCTGTTGCTTCATTGAGTTTGCGGCGCTCATTGGTTCCCGCTTTGATTTTGACCGTTTTGGTTTAGTGCCCCGCTCCACCCCCCGACAGGCCGACTTGTTGATTACAGCAGGAACCATCACGATGAAAATGGCTCCGGCCCTCGTGCGGCTCTATGAGCAGATGCCAGATCCCAAGTATGTGATTGCTATGGGTGCCTGTACGATTACGGGTGGCATGTTCAGTGTTGATTCTCCTTCTGCTGTCCGCGGGGTAGATAAGCTCATTCCGGTCGATGTATATCTGCCTGGTTGCCCGCCACGACCGGAGGCGATCGTCGATGCCATTATTAAGCTGCGGAAGAAGATTTCTAATGAGTCCATGCAAGAGCGGGCTTATTTGCAGCAAACCCATCGCTACTACAGCACGACCCATAATATGAAGGCAGTGGATGTGATTCATGATGGTAAGTA
The DNA here is from genome assembly GCA_938023035.1 of uncultured Leptolyngbyaceae cyanobacterium. Lineage (GTDB taxonomy): Bacteria > Cyanobacteriota > Cyanobacteriia > Leptolyngbyales > Leptolyngbyaceae > DSRU01. The sequence goes on from CALIDI010000004.1 coordinate 18,887, forward strand.
TTTGAGCTTGGGCACTCGTGAAGCGCCACCGAAGGAACTGATGGAGGCGATGGGCATGTCTGTGCCTCCTGCACTATTGACGGCTCAAAAGGGGGAGCAAACCCGTGGCTGAAGAGGAAGTGAAGTCAACAGAAGCTAGGGCGATCGCACCGACCGAAACGGCTCTCACAGAACCTGGATCTGTATCCAAGTGGCTAGCAGAAAACGGTTTTGAGCATGAGTTTTTAGGTCGGGACAGTGCCGGGGTTGAGTTGCTAAAAGTTGTACCAGACGTGTTAATTCCTTTTGCAACAGCCCTCTACGCTTACGGGTTTAACTACCTGCAATGTCAAGGTGCCTATGACGCAGGGCCAGGTCAGGAGCTAGTGAGCTTCTATCATCTGATCAAGGTGAGCGACAATGCAGAACGGCCTGAGGAGGTGCGCATTAAGGTGTTTCTACCGCGGGAAAACCCCGTAGTCCCTTCTGTTTACTGGATCTGGAAAACTGCTGACTGGCAGGAGCGTGAATCCTACGACATGTATGGCATTGTCTATAAGGGACATCCCAACTTGAAGCGCATCTTGATGCCAGAAGATTGGGTCGGTTGGCCCCTGCGCAAGGATTACGTCTCTCCCGATTTTTACGAACTACAGGATGCTTACTAGCCGATGACTTCGCATAGCCATCCCACTCCGTTTGAATGAGGCAAGCGAGTCGGTTGACATCAGTGGGAGCGAGCCAAACGATAAAGGTGTAGCTTGGGGATGGCTAAGTTAACGACCCACGGCAAGGCTATTGAGGGCCGTCTCTGCTAAAGGTGCTGTGTGTCTCATGTTGCTTTGCGATGAGACGACGCTTAGCCCGTAAAGAGATATGTTATTTCATGACGAGATCAGTAGTAGTGCCTGCTCAGGGCTTGCTACGGTTGCCCAGTTTCAGCTATGTGAACGATAGGAACGATTCTCACATGAGGCGACCGATGAGTGCTCTGTCGAATGAAGTTTGGTGGAGCATTTAAGTTAGTGGAAGTAAGTTAGTGGAAGAAACAAGTCAGTGGCAGGAAATTGATGGGTGCTTAGTTTTGAGCGCCAACGTCGTCAAAACTTTCCTGACAGATGCTAGGCAATTTCGTTGTTTAGGTCAAAAGTCGTGGGCCAGGGGCTGCCAGCGTTACGTGTTTCCAGAGTAGTGTCCACCTATAATACTCATCCTTGACCAACCGAAGTGCTCAAAACCCTCCCAGAACAGCACTTCCCAAGCCCTGGAACATTAGCCAGGAGAGGAAAAAGTTGGAGATAAAGATGGCCAGCAGCGAGGTCACTACCGCCGTAGTCGTTGACTGGCCGACCCCCTTAGCCCCTCCGGTGGTTGTTAGCCCCCAACTGGAACCAATAATGGCAACCAGCGCTCCAAAGAAAAATCCTTTGATGGGGGCACTGCAAAGATCCCAAACGGTCAAAAAGCTACGGGCAGAGTCCAAAAAGGTTTGATTAGAAATGCCATACAAGTTACTGGCAATCAGCATGCCACCGCTCATCCCTGTCACCAGCGACAGCAAGGTTAATAAGGGAACCATTAGACAACAGGCTAGCACTCGTGGAATCACCAGGTAATCGACCGGGTCGGTTTTGAGCATGTAAAGCGCGTCAATTTGCTCTGTCACGCGCATAGTACCCAGTTCAGCAGCAAAGGCAGAGCCGACCCGACCTGCAATCACCACAGCCGTCAAAACAGGTGCTAGTTCCCGTGCAAGGGAAAGCGCTAGCACCCCTCCGACTGCATTGGCTGCTCCAAAGTTAATAAACTCGCGGGCAACCTGAATGGTAAATACCATGCCGACAAACGCTGCTGTTAATAACGCAATCAGCAGCGATTCTGGGCCAGCAATGGACATCTGCTCTAGAGTATTGCGGCGATGAATGCGGCCTGCCAGCAGATGAACCATCACCTGCCCCCCTAGTAGGATTGCGGCAACTAACCGTTGCCCCCACTGGTTTAAGCTTGAAAATTGCGACGATTCACTCACGGCTAGACCCCACACCAACTATCCTTCATGAAACCGATCTTGATTCAAGTGCTAGATTGGGCCAAATCACTTCCCCTAACCCCCTTTTGGTGAGATGTTGCCGTCCAAAAGCTCAAGAAATTTCTGGAGAAACTCACCCTGGTACTGGGGCTAGGCTCGTCAAAATTAGAAGGTTTCAACCTGTCTGCAATCGCCAAAACTGCCCAAACCTCAAAGTGACCTCATCTATTCCCTAGCCACAATAACGGGATTTTGGTTGGATTCCTATAGCTCTGGCCAGAAAGCTTTAGCGAAAGCCGTCGCACCCTGTTAAGGCAGGAACGTTAAGGCAGGAACATTGCAATAACTTTCTGGGCGCTCAGCGGTGTCCGGATGGGGTGTGTAGGCCGCCAGCCAGAAACTAGCGCCCCTGGCTGTTCGCTCAAATAGATGATTTTTTATTGCGACTCGTCGGCGAAGTTGCCTTTTTGGCCGCGGTTTTGCTGGTGCTGGTTGTCTTCGTTGTGGTTTTCTTAGCGCTGGCCTTTTTCGTTGTGGTTTTCTTGGCGCTGGTTGATTCTTTAGCGCTGGTTGATTCTGCTGTGGTGCTAGACGATTGGCGCGATCGCGCACCCGTCTTCTTACTACCCGATTTCGCCAACAGCGCCTCAACCGCCTGCTCCATCGTCAATGACTCAACCGTCTGCCCTTCTGGCAAAGAGGCATTAACCTTGCCATGTTTGATATAGGCCCCATAAGGCCCATCGTAGATATTAACCGGCTCGCCATCTACTGGGTGCGCTCCCAACTCGCGCAGGGGCTTGGCCGCCGCCCGCCGCCCACGGCCCGTCTTGGGTTCAGCTAAAATCTCTAGCGCCCGCGCTAGATCAATGGTTAATACATCATCTCCAGCCTTGAGGGAACGATAATCCTTCTGATCCTTACCGGTTTCATCTTTGCCCAGGTCATGGACAATGTAGGGGCCAAAACGGCCTAGATTGGCTTGAATGCGACGACCCGTATCTGGATGTACCCCCAAGATCCGGGGCAGGGCTAACAGGCCGATAGCATCCTCCAAAGTGACTGTTTCTAGTGTTAACCCCTTAGGTAAGGAAGCACGCTTCGGTTTGGGATTTGCTTCAGTCGCATCGCCCAACTGCACATAAGGACCATAGGCACCAATCAGAGCATAAATCGGTTCACCGGTCTCTGGATGAAAGCCTAGCTTATCTGGCCCCTCTGTTTTTTGCTTGAGTAATAGTTGTACCTGGTCAGCATCCAGGTCGGAAGGAGTTAAGTCTTTAGGGATATTCGCCTTGACCGTTTCTTCCCCTGTTTCCGCCTCAAGATAGGCCCCATAACGGCCAATTCTCACCTTTGCTCCCAAGTCTTCCAGTTGCACCGTGCGGGCTTGGGCCGGGTCAATTTGGCTTTCCTGTTCCCTTACTTGGGTTTCTAACCCGGTTTCTCCCAGATAAAACTCCTTCAGATACGGCAACCAATCTACTGCGCCAGTAGAAATATCGTCTAGGGTTTCTTCCATGCGGGCGGTAAAGCGAGGATCGACCAGCTCCGGAAAGTAGGTTTCCAGCAGAGCGGTCACCGCAAAGGCTGTAAAGGTAGGCACCAGGGCATTACTTACCATCTGGGCATAGCCCCGATCAATGATGGTACCGATAATGCTGGCGTAGGTGCTGGGACGACCGATGCCCTCACTTTCTAAGACCTTAACCAGAGAAGCTTCTGTGTAGCGGGCGGGCGGCTGGGTTTCGTGGCCGATCGCCTCGAGGTTCTGACAGGTTGGTGTATCCCCTTCTTGCAGGGGCGGCAAAATCACCTCTCGATCTTCTAGAGCGGCATCAGGGTCATCGGAGCCTTCCACATAGGCGCGGAAGAAGCCAGGAAAATCAATGCGCTTACCACTGGCGCGAAAACCCGCATCCTCTACCTGAATTTGGACGGTAATGTTGGTCTGTCGAGCCTCAGCCATTTGACAGGCCACGGTGCGCTTCCAGATTAAATCATAGAGGCGAAACTCTCTATCCTTGAGGCCCGTTTGCTGCGGAGTACGGAAACTGCTGCCCGCAGGCCGAATCGCTTCGTGAGCTTCCTGCGCCCCCTTGCTCTTGGTGGTGTATTGGCGTGGTTGAGGGCTGAGGTATTCTGAGCCGTACATGCTTTCGACGCAACTGCGGGCCGCTGCGATCGCTTGCTGGGAGAGATGCACAGAGTCTGTCCGCATGTAGGTGATATAGCCCTGCTCATAGAGGCTCTGGGCAACGCGCATAGTCTCCCGCGCTGACAGGCCCAACTTACGGTTCGCCTCCTGTTGTAGAGTCGAGGTCGTAAAGGGGGGAGAAGGCTTGCGCGTGGTGGGGCGTTCTTCCAGGCTGGTGACAGTCCAGGGCCGATCGCGAATACGATCGGCCAAGGCACGGGCCTCAGCCTCATTTAGCAGCACTACATTGCGTCCGGCGATGACCTGCCCAGTGGATTCATCAAAATCACTGCCCGTAGCGACTTTGACCCCACCTAACTGCACCAGTTTGGCTTCAAAGGGGACTGGTTCCGGGGTTCCTGCCAACAGGGTAGCTTTCAAATCCCAATAGCTACCTTGCTTAAAGGCCCGCCGCTCTCGTTCCCGGTTGACAATCAACCGAACTGCTACCGACTGCACTCGCCCTGCCGAAAGGCCAAAGGCAATCTTTTTCCAGAGCAGGGGTGAGAGCGTGTAACCTACCAGGCGATCCAAAATCCGTCGGGTCTCCTGTGCCCGCACCAGCCGTTCATCGACAGATCGACAATTGCGAATCGCTTCTTGAATCGCCTCCTCGGTAATTTCGTGGAAGACCATGCGCTTAATCGGTACCTTTGGCTGCAACAGTTGCAGCAAATGCCAGCTAATGCTTTCTCCTTCCCGATCTTCGTCGGTTGCTAGAATCAGCTCATCGGCAGCTTTCAGAGCTTCCTTTAGCTCCCGTACAATTTTCTTCTTATCCTGGGGCACAACGTAGAGAGGTTCAAAATCATTTTCAACATTGACCCCTAGTTGAGCCCATTTCTCCCCTTTCACACTGGCGGGGATTTCACTCGCCGACTGGGGCAAATCGCGCACATGCCCCATGGATGCCTCCACACGATAGCCTGCTGGTAGGTAGTTGCGAATCGTTTTAGCTTTGGTGGGAGATTCGACAATTACAAGCTTTGGCATGGTTTTTCCGTCTTGAAACAGCAGGTCGCTTAAACGTTGACTCAGCAAACGACAACATCGTTGTCCTTGTTCTTTTCTTATCGCCAATATTGAATCGATTACCAGGGGTTAACAAAAGTTCCTAAATCGCTCATCCAGACAATCGGGTGCTTTGTAAAGAAATCTTGCTAACGCTTAGATGATTTTTACCTTAGCAACCTCTTCCCCCGGTTGTCAGGCACAAATCTAGGAGTTTTGTCTCTCTATGTCAGGTTATGCCAGAAAATGCCCGCGATCGCCACTGCGGGAAAAACCATGAAATCTGAGAAATCTGATATTCAGACATAGGCAATTCTTGCGTCAGATTCTAAAGTATTACGATAGATTGCAATATAAACTCGATCCCAGTCTATTTCGCGATCGTTTTACTGGGGAAATCCTCCGGATCGGGTCTAAACCTGGTATAGAATCCAGTTTAGGCATTCTGTAGCGGAGTGCGGTCAAAAGCATTTGAACTCCGCTGAACAGTTTTGTTTTGGTTTTGAATCGACAAATCTGAAAATTCGCTCAACTGCCCTAGTTTTCGAGGCTCAACCCATGGATTTCGCCAGTTTGGCTGCTCAGCTCAATACCGGAATCATCCTGCCTGAACTGATTGTGACGGCAACGTTGTTGCTGGTGTTGGTGGGAGATTTAATTGTTGGACGCACCGCCTCTTCTCGCTGGGTGCCCTATGTTACTATCGCTGGGCTGCTAGCAGCCGTTGCGGCGCTTTACTACCAGTGGGATGCAGATAACCCCATTGGGTTTCTTGGTAGTTTTAACGGCGATGCCCTTAGTATTGTGTTTCGTGGCATTATTGCCCTCTCCGCAGCCGTAACGGTGCTAATGTCGGTGCGCTATGTGGAACAGTCAGGCACCTCGCTGGCCGAGTTTTTGGTCATTTTGCTGACGGCCACCCTGGGGGGGATGTTTTTGTCTGGGGCGGATGAACTTGTGATGATCTTCGTTTCTCTGGAAACGTTGAGTATTTCCTCGTATCTGCTGACGGGCTACACGAAGCGTGACCCTCGCTCTAACGAGGCAGCCCTAAAGTATCTGCTGATTGGGGCTTCAAGTTCGGCGATTTTCCTTTACGGCCTGTCGTTGCTCTATGGGTTGTCGGGAGGTAAGACCCAGCTAGGGGCGATCGCCGCTAGCATTCTAACCAATGGGGTTGATGAGTCGATTGGGCTAGTGATCGCGCTGGTTTTTGTGATTGCGGGAATTGCTTTCAAAATTGCAGCAGTGCCCTTCCACCAGTGGACTCCAGATGTTTACGAGGGTTCCCCCACACCGGTTGTTGCCTTTCTCTCAGTGGGGTCAAAAGCCGCAGGCTTCGCCCTCGCCGTTCGGTTGCTGGTTACAGCTTTTCCCTTATTGGCAGAAGAGTGGCGCTTTGTCCTCACAGCGTTGGCTATTCTCAGTATGATTTTGGGCAATGTTGTAGCTCTGGCTCAAACCAGCATGAAGCGGATGCTAGCCTATTCTTCCATTGGTCAGGCCGGGTTTGTCATGATTGGTCTGGTGATTGGCACCCAGGCAGGGTATTCTGCCATGCTATTTTACCTGCTGGTTTACCTGTTTATGAACCTGGGGGCCTTTACCTGTGTGATTTTGTTTGCCCTGCGCACTGGTACTGACCAGATTAGTGAGTATGCCGGTCTTTATCAAAAAGATCCATTGCTGACCTTAGGTTTAAGCATTTGTCTGCTCTCTTTAGGTGGCATTCCTCCCCTGGCTGGATTTTTTGGCAAGATCTATTTGTTTTGGGCTGGTTGGCAGGCAGAGGCCTATGGTCTCGTGCTGCTGGGTTTAGTCACAAGCGTCATCTCGATTTACTACTACATCCGGGTTGTGAAGATGATGGTGGTGAAAGAACCCCAGGAAATGTCTGAAGCGGTTGAAAACTATCCTGAGTCGAACTGGAAGTTGCCAGGAATGCGCCCCCTCCAAGTGGGTTTGGTGGTCTCGCTAGTAGCAACGTCTCTGGCAGGGATTCTTTCTAATCCTCTATTTAATCTGGCGAATGGCGCTGTCGAAAAAACACCCATTTTACAGGCGGCGATCGCGGCCAAACAACCTGTTGCGGCCCAATCACCGGCACTCCTTGGCGACAGCTTATCTGTCAACCTGAGCCAACCTCCTGGCTTGAGGGAGTAGGGCTATCTACCCTGCGGGTAATGCTAGAGTAGAGATACTTGCCTTGTAGGAGGCTGGTTGATGACGAATATCAGACAAGCCATTGAGCAGATCGATCTGCCTCGGTCGCCTAGAGAAACTTTACCGACCATGTTACGCTCTGCCCAGTGAGGATCCAGAGGAGCCTGGTTTGCCAGATGAGTTTCACCTGTGGCAAGCAGAGCTGTGTAGCGCTACTTTTCAGCCACCGCCTTACCCTATCGACCAGGTGGTTGTCGCGAGCGACTTAAATCTTTAATACGACCCACGCCATCCGGGCTGGTACAAGCGGCCAGATTGGTTTGCCATTGTAGGAGTTCCCCGGCTTTACGAACAGCGAGATTACGCCTAAGTTAAGTTATCTGGCAGGAAGGAGTGCGTCCAATTCTGGCAATTGAGCTACTTTCCCCAAGCACCCGTGATGAAGATTTGGGGCAACGCCAACCACGCGGGCCACAAACAACCAAGTGGCAAGTTTACGAACAGATATTGAGAATTCCCTATTACGTTGTGTTTGATCGCTCCACTAATGAATTGCAAGTCTTTCAACTAGTGGGTAATCAGTACCAACAGCAACCCTTGGATGCGATCGCATTTGGCTGCCGACCCTGGAAATCGGCTGAGGGGTATGGCAGGGGGAGTATCGGGGGCTAAATCGGCCATGGTTGATGTTGGTATGATCAGAAAGGCAGTTGGATTCCGCTCGCAGCCGAGCAAGAACATCAACCTGCCGAGCAGGAACGTCAACGCGCCGAAAGACTAGCCGAGCGTCTGCGTCAGTTGGGAATCGACCCAGAAGAGTCGGATTTGAGCAAACCCTGATTAGGCGTTAAGAATTTTAGATTGCCAGGTTGCTGGGGTGATTCAGGGTGCAGGGGGCACCCCCGTCCTCAAGCGGGTGGCTGTGGCGATAAAATGCTAACGACGAACCAGGGCATCACCCTAATCCAGGACATTACCCTACATCACCCTAATAGTGAAGATATAGTGAAGCTAGTGAAGCCGTGACCTTGCCCTAGGCGCGAAACTTGGCCGTAATTCGCTCCATTGCCTGAATCACATTTTCGCGACTGTTAAAGGCCGAAATGCGGAAATACCCCTCACCAGCTGCGCCAAAGCCAGAACCCGGAGTGCCGACAACATGGCAACTCTGCAATAGTTTGTCGAAGAAATCCCAACTGGAGAGAGCATCCGGAGTTTTGACCCAGACGTAGGGGGCATTGACTCCACCATACACCTGCAAGCCAGCGTTAGTAAGCTGCTCGCGAATGATACGGGCATTTTCCATGTAAAAGCGAATTAACGCTTCTACCTGAACTCTTCCATCAGGCGAATAAACCGCCTCTGCCCCTCGTTGGACTATGTAGGAGACCCCATTAAATTTGGTGGATTGGCGACGATTCCACAGCTTCCAGAGGTCAACGCAGCTACCATCGGAGGTTGTTGCCTGGAGAGATTTAGGAACGACGGTAAAGGCGCAGCGGGTGCCTGTAAACCCTGCATTTTTAGAAAACGAACGAAATTCAATTGCGCATTCCCGAGCGCCCTGTAACTCAAAGATAGAGTGGGGTAGGCTGGGATCGGTAATGAAGGCTTCGTAGGCAGCATCGAAGAGAATAATCGAGCCATGTTGACGCGCGTAATCAACCCAGGCTTGCAAATGCTCTTTGGTTGCTGTTGCCCCCGTAGGATTGTTGGGGAAGCAAAGGTAAATCAGATCGACCTTTTGTTGGGGAATTTGAGCGGTGAAGTGGTTTTCTGCGGAGATGGGCAGATAAACCAAGCCGTCGTATTCTCCTGCCTCGTTTGCTGGGCCAGTATGCCCCGCCATGACGTTGGTATCAACATAAACCGGATAGACCGGGTCGGTAACAGCAATGGTGTTAGTGTCGCCAAAAATATCCAAAATGTTGCCACAGTCACACTTAGAGCCGTCAGAGATAAAAATCTCGGAGGCATCGATTGCGCATCCCCGTGCCTGAAAATCGTGCTCAGCAATCTTTTGGCGCAGCCACTCATAGCCCTGCTCTGGCCCATACCCTCTAAAACTGGCGCGATCGCCCATTTCCTCTACCGCCCGAATCATTGCCTCCCGGCAGGCTGCTGGTAGAGGTTCGGTGACATCGCCAATGCCTAAACGAATAATCTGAGCCGTGGGGTTGGCCTCAGCAAAGGCATTGACCCGCCGGGCAATTTCGGGAAATAGATAGCCCGCTTTAAGTTTTAAGTAGTTTTCGTTGATGGTGACCATAATCTGGAGTGTATGGTTGAGGAGCCTATGCAGTATAGCGTACTGCAATCGCCGTTTAGTTTAGCCCCCCCACCCCAGGCGCACCTTCAATAACACCCCGACGGGTGCCGGGATCATCTCGCCACGAAAGTCGAGCAATTGCACCACTAATAAGTAGGCTAAACTCAGCACGATCGCGATCGCGCCGGTAATCACAGCAACCAGTTTAGAGCGATCCATAGAGACTCCTGTCTTAAATTTGTTATTTCCTCTTCCAGCCTATAGAAAAAGTCGCCCTGCGACACCTATCCAACAATTCAGCTAATACTCGTTCCTGGGCCTGACTCGATGACCTGCATCGCTTTCGCGCAGATTAGTGTAGGGTAATGGCGTTAGCCGTGCCAACTGTACTCCCCATGCGATTTCTCCGGTTTTGGACGTACTTGACTCCCCATACCCTCTGGCGCACCCTACACGCCGCAGGACAACAGCGATTGCCAGGTCTGGCGGCTGAAATGGCTTACAACTCAATGCTAGCGCTGTTTCCTGCAATTCTGGCAGTCCTCACTTCGGTGGGTCTGGTAGAGTCGTCTAAAAACACCCTAATGGGAATAGCCGCCCAACTGAGTCAGTTTGCCCCTCAGGAGGTGCTATACCTCATTCAAGGATTTATTAATGAAATTAGCAACGCTCGCAATCAGGGCTTGTTTTCGCTGAGTTTCGTCGTCTCCATTTGGGCGGCGTCGGGGGCTTTGAGTGCAGCGATGGTTGCCCTCGACCATATTCAACAAACCCCTGCACGACAGGTACGGCCCTTTTGGCAAGCGAAGCTCGTGTCTCTGGGGCTGACGGTGGGCACGATTGGCTTGCTCGTGCTGGCTTCAACCCTGGTGTTTGTGAGTGATTTAATTGTGCGCTATGCTGCCAATCGGAGTGGGGATTTTCAACCCTGGCTATTGACGACCTGGGTTTTATTGCGCTGGGTGTTGGCCTTTGGTATTGTGGCGATCGCCTTTGCCTTTGTCTATCGGTTTGGGCCAAGTCGCTGGCATCAGGGCACTCCGATTTTGCCGGGGGCAATTTTGGCGTCGGTACTGTGGGCTTTACTATCGGGCCTATTTCGGCTCTATGTGGCCCACTTTGGTAACTACAATAAAGCCTACGGGGCTGTAGGAGCGGTCATTGTACTGTTGCTATGGCTCTATCTCACCTCTCTAGTAATGCTGATGGGTAACCAACTGAACTACACTGTCGGTGAAGCAATGCGCCACGATCGCCGGTTGCGGCCACTCCGAGGACGCTAGGCGTGCACTTTTGCCAAAAAATGACCGATCAGATAAAGCGAACCAGCTAGTACAGTGAGGCTTGGTTTGGCGGCAGCGATGCCAGCATCAGTGGCTTTTGGGGGGGTAACGGCTACCGTAAGAGCCTCAAAGACATCAGTAAAGGGCTGACACTCCTGCAAATCAGGGCAGATCTCCTGGGCAAGGAGGGCTAAGGTCTCTGGCTCAGCCGCCGGATTATCTGGAACCGGTACTAGGAACAGGCGATCGCCCGGTTGCAGCAGAGCAGCCAATACCTCTCGATGGTCTTTGTTGCGCATCATGCCAATGATCCAGGTAACCCCCCCTTGCCCAATGTTGAAACAAACATCCCCAGCCAGAGTGTAGGGTTGCCCATGGGCTAAAACCTGATCCACATACTGCCGTAGGGCAATCGCCCCCTCTGAATTATGGGCACCATCGATGAGCAGGGGGTATCCCTGCCAGGTCAACCATTGCAACCGTCCAGGCCACTGGGTTTGAGCAATGCCTCTGGCAATGATGGCATCGGGCAAATTCCAGCCTTGGGCCTGGAGCCACTTGAGGGCGGCGATCGCTAAGGCTGAGTTATGCAATTGCATTGCCCCAGCCAAAGGTAGCGGGTATTGAATGCCGTGGCTTTCAGCCCAACCCGCTTCTATCGGGGTCGCAGGTACCGGGTAAACCGCAGGACACCCTAACTCAGCAATGCGCTGACGCACAACGGCCATTGCCTCCGGAGGGAGTGGCCCAACTACAGCAGGACAACCGGGCTTCAAAATCCCAGCTTTTTCCCGGGCAATATCTGCCAGGGTTGGCCCCAAGCGCTGCCAATGTTCCCGGCTAATCGTAGTAATAACGCAGGCTAACGGGCGATCGCAGACATTCGTGGCATCCAGGCGCCCCCCCAGCCCCACCTCAATCACGGCCACATCCACCTTTTGTTGAGCAAAATAGACCCAAGCTGCCGCTGTGATGATTTCAAACTGGGTGGGAGCCGGCGCATCCGGCGCGATCGCGGCCACCACCTGTTTCAGGGTATGCTCCAATGCAACTGGGGCAATCAATTGGCCATTCAACCAAATCCGCTCGTTCCAATCCACTAAATGGGGAGACGTGTAGCGCCCTACCCGGTAGCCCGCCGCCATTAGCACCGTAGACAGATAAGCACAAACCGACCCCTTGCCGTTGCTCCCAGCAACATGCACAATCGGCACCTGCCGTTGAGGATTGCCCAACCGCTCCAACAAACTCTGGCTAGACTCTAGCCCCAACTTGATCCCAAACCAGGCAAACGGTTGCAGAATTTCGTCAATTCGAGTCATCGCCTTTACACTCTCCCGCAGTGGTTATACACTTTCGCTAAATACTCTGCACAGTCTGCGATCGCCCTGCTTCTCATGGTGACGGTGAGTCAAAAAGCCTACCCAACATTGGCCGTTGAGCACTGAGTTTGCCTCCCGCTTTCTAACCAAAGCTACATCAATCACCCTCAAAAGCGTAGCCTTCCACTTCAACCGACGGAAGAACATAGAAATTTGCCTGCGCAAAACCTGGATGTAATGTATTCGTAACGTTTTCAGGGCGATTACCGGCTTAACTGTCAGCTTTTCCCAGCTCACTGGCAGCAGTATCCTGTAGGAAAGAAGCGCGAATGTTATAATCACGATTCTGTAACCATACATGCATTAACGAGAGGTTTTGCCTTGACTCGTCGCTACCTGTTTACCTCTGAGTCGGTCACGGAAGGTCACCCTGACAAGATTTGCGATCAAATCTCCGACACTATTCTCGACAATCTACTGGCTCAAGACCCTGAAAGTCGGGTAGCGGCGGAGGTTGTTGTTAACACCGGCCTGGTTTTGATTACCGGTGAGATTTCGTCGAAAGCCCAGGTCAATTACATTGATTTGGCTCGCCAGAAAATTGCCGAAATCGGTTACACCGGTGAAGCCAGCGGTTTTAGCTGCCACAGTTGCGCGGTGTTAGTCGCCCTAGATGCGCAGTCGCCGGATATTGCTCAAGGTGTGAATACGGCCCATGAAACCCGTAAGCAAGCAAGCGATGAAGAGCTTGATCGAATTGGTGCCGGTGACCAGGGGATTATGTTTGGCTTTGCTTGTAACGAAACCCCAGAACTAATGCCATTGCCGATTAGTCTGGCCCATCGCATCGCCCGGCGTCTCTCCGTTGTACGCAAGACTGGCGTTTTGCCCTACCTGCGCCCTGATGGCAAAACCCAAGTGACTGTACTGTATGAGAATGATCGCCCTGTTGGTATTGATACGATTCTGGTATCAACGCAACACACTCCAGAAATTGGAGATATCACGGATGAAGCAGCCATTCAACAGAAAATCAAGCAAGATCTGTGGGATGTCGTGGTTCTTCCTGTTTTTTCTGATATTTCCATTAAGCCAGATGCCAACACCCGCTTTTTGGTCAACCCGACAGGCAAATTCGTGATTGGCGGGCCACAGGGCGACTCGGGTTTAACCGGGCGTAAGATTATTGTTGACACCTATGGCGGCTATTCTCGCCATGGCGGCGGGGCTTTCTCTGGTAAAGATCCCACGAAGGTTGATCGTAGTGCAGCCTATGCCTGTCGCTATGTAGCGAAGAATATTGTGGCGGCAGGGCTGGCTGAGCGATGCGAGGTGCAATTGAGTTACGCCATTGGAGTCGCTCGTCCGGTCAGTATTATGATTGATACCTTTGGCACTGGCAAAATTGACGACGATCGCCTGCTTCAAGTAGTAAAGCAGCATTTTGAATTGCGTCCTGCTGGCATCATTCAAGCCTTTAACCTACAGGCCCTCCCGGCTGAGCGAGGTGGACGGTTTTATCAAGATGTAGCTGCCTACGGGCACTTTGGCCGCACCGATATCGATCTGCCCTGGGAACAGACCGATAAAGCCCCTCTGCTAAAAGCGGCAGTATCAGAGGCTTTGTCGGTTAGCGTCTAGCCGTAATCTAGGGAGGTGACTATTTAGTACGGCCCGGTTAGGGTAGCGCTCTTTTCAAGCAATGACCTGAGACCTCGGCTTAGGCTGTTCTTAGCTTAGGCTGTTCTTAATAGTCGCAGGGTGGGTAAAGAGCGTTAGCCTGTACCCACCGAGTAAAGTTAATCGGCGCAACTGCTCTAGCCTTTGACTGCCGACCGGTGGCACAGCAGTCAGGGGCCTTCTATCGAAGAATCAGCCCTGCAGTGGGGGTGAAGCATGGCAAAGCCAAAAGGGAGGGATCTGATAACCAGCTTTGTGCTGTTTGGCCTTTTGGGGCTTGCTAGCGTCACTCCGGCTCAAGAAACTACCGCCCTCACTGAGCGCAGTGACTATGTGGGTGTTTGCCGCACTACGGCCAATGCTGCCCCCCTTTATGAGAATGCCCGGTTGACAAAGGAGATCAGCTTGGTGCCTGCAAATACTCAAGTGACTTTGACCGGCGTTGTCGGGAATGGGATTGCTCAAATTAAACAGCCAGAGGTTGGTTGGTTACGCTCGGCGAGTTTGCTGAGCCGCTGTGGGGATGGCACTGTCAGTCCACTGCCACCCGATATCGATACCAATCCGATCTACTGTCGGAGGCTCCGAAGTGCGCAGGTTGATGGGGCTGCTTACGCTTACTTAAATGCTGGACTAGTTGCCTTTGATCAGCCCGGAGGTACGATGCACCGCTATCGAGGACAGCCCGATGGCCCTAGCGGGGCAGCCGTCGTTCGCCTGACCCAAAGCCCTGCTCAAACCCAAGTCTATGGCGATCGCGACTGGGTACGGGTTAAATACCGTAGCCAATCGGGTAGCCAGCGCATTGGTTGGATCGCCCTCGGCTCAACGGGGGGACTGCGCAGCCTAGCAAACTGCCTACCAGGGCAGTCATAATTACGGTCTTCAGTTGATTAAATCCCCACTCTTTAGCCTTCAATCGCAGCCAGAATCGCCTTTGGGGTCAGCCGATCCTTAAACCAGACGATCGGCGTCGAGATTTGGCGCAGATCAATTCCTGCTTTCTCTAACTTCAGCCGCTCAGACACTGCCAGGATCAAGTCATCTCGCCCCGATTGTCGTACCTGGGCGAACTTCTTCCTGAGATAGTCTGGTCGCCAGTAGCCCACAATCTCTAGCAAAAGGCTACGTCCATCGGGATGCACCAGCCGAAAATCAGGAATCATGACACTCCCCGGAATGGGGATGAGATCAACCTCACGCTCTAAACGCCAGTCCGTTTTTGCCTTTTGCCAGCGCTCCACAAACCCCTGCTCTAGCAAGCTGTCATAGGTCTTACCAGGGGGGTAGTGGGTGACTAGACCACAGTCTGAGTCGAGGGTAAAGCGATGCGATCGCACGGTGCCAGCATCGTTGTCCTTACGATGGAGGGTCGCTGTCAAGCTCCAACGGGTGACATGTAGCAGCGCTGGGAGCAACATGGCCAACTGCAGGCCATAGTGGGTGTTGGGTCTAAATAAACTCGTGGGGCCATCAATCGTGAGGGTAAATCCATAATCAGCATCCCCTTCGATATAACTCATCAGGCGAAACAGCTTGATGTAGCGAAATAGGAGTTTATATTGACCAGGGTCATTGCGATGGGCATTAATCACCACCTGACTCGCTCGATAAAAAACGCCCTGCACCTGCGACAAATTGTAGCGATGCAACAGCATCTCAACGGTTGGCGGCTCAAAGCTAATCAGTCGCTGGTTTTCAGGTAGGTCGGCATAAAGCCCTGCTCGTACTTGCTCAGGCCTGACCTCGTAGCCCATTTCTTGAGAGAGGGCCACCGCCACCTGTTGAATGGTGATTTGGGTTGTCTGGACACTGGGAACACTTTGGGTCGCCAGCGTGAAAATGCGTTGGCGCAGACTCGCTGGCTCTAAAGGGCTAACTACCTCAAAGTGGCTAAAGGCTTCACTTAAGAGCAGATGAGCTAACCCCCGTTTAATTCGATAATCGGTACCCGTACCTTCTAACTCGGCCAAAGCCTGGTTCAAATCGGCACGAGTGCTGCCAATGGCCGCCCTAAACGTTTGAATCAACGCCGCCGCGATCGCTTGGTTCTCTGTCGCGATCGCCAACCGCTTGGGAATCACGGCTTCACCACTGTAGCGATGCAAAAGTAAATCGGTGGGTAACATGAAGCACCATTACCAGCAAAGAACCGCAACAGTGATTGCTACAGCACGACAAAACCCATTAAGACATTTGCTCGAAGAAAAGCCTAGGAAGGATCCCCTTTATCCAGGAGCGCTACCGCCCCGTGCCATCTTAACCTTAGTGCGTAAGGCTATATTCAAAAAACAACCGCAAGGTTGAGTTTTGAGTATAGCCAGGTGATCTACTCTCATTTTGGTAAAAACCGCCTCAGAGGTGAGTCAACGTTTCCCAGAAAACAACTTAAGCGACTCTCGATTAAGACTAGAGCGATAGACGGAACACCTTTATCTCGTCCGCAAAATTTTAATCGATCCTAGGCCCCCAAAGTCTAGACCATCAACGGTTAAGCCCGTCAACGTTCTAGGGCTTAAGTGACTTGTCAAATCTAAAATTTGACTGCATCCATGACTAGCGAGCCAGTTGATTCGCTTTTTTGGCCAAGTCCACATCTAATTGAGTAATACCCCCCGAATCATGAGTCACCAGATCAATCGAGACGCGATTGTAGACATTAAACCACTCTGGATGATGACCCATGGCCTCAGCCACCAAAGCAACGCTAGACATAAAGCCAAACGCCTCAACAAAAGAATCAAACCGATAATCTCGATGAAGCTTACCTGATTCTACCGTCCACCCAGTCAGGTCATTAAGCGCGTTATCAAGCTGATCCGCCGTCAAAACAGGAGCTGCCATAGAAATGATGGAATGAATAATAACGACATTGGCCCCATAGGCTGGCAGAGATGACAGCGAAAAAGTCATCACCAGCAGCAGACCCATTAACCATTTCAGCATAGGAGAGGACTCAACCTGTCGCAATTACCCGTTGTGAATGTGAGCGATTGAATTCACTCTATCAGTCCTTTTGCTGATTCCACCATTTCTCATTTCTCTAGTGGTTCACCCGTTCACCCAAGGAACTTCGCTTGGCAATCTAAATCCAGAAAATCTCAGTTATGGCGTCTTGAAGGGCATCCAACCCCGCAAAATCTGCTGAGCAGACAATCCTGGCGGGGTTCTAAGCTTTCAGCTTACCGACAGCGGCTTCCACGCTTGTATTCAGTGAAAAAAACTGCTCTAGATGAACCATTTTCATGGTCTGGGTCACCCGTGGATTCGTCACAATCTGTAGCTTGCCCTGTTCATTCTGCACTTTTTTAAAGAGTTGTACCAGGGAACCAAGGCCAGAACTATCGATGAAATCAATCTTTGATAAATCCAGAACAATACTCTTGGGACCATCTTCAACCGCCTTGGTCAGAGCTTTCTTAAAAGTCGGCTCTGAAAAAGCATCAAGAAGACCAGCGAGGCGAATAATCTGATAAGTGTCCTTGACTTCACGGGTGCCTCTCAAGCTAACGGTCAAGGTTAATGGTTCAGGAATAATACCCTCCTCGCTTTTTCATTCCGAAACGACGGTTTAGTATACACCTTTACAAAGAGTTTTGTCAGGTGATTGAGATGCCGGATATCTTAACGGATTTAGCGCGTCAGGGTGAAGGGGCGATCGCGAAAAAGCCCGAATTAAATGATGGGCAGTAAAAAAGCAGACGTTGCTAAATCTGGATAGGAATTACCCAATTCACCCTCACGCTCACCCTAGCCCCAAGGGCGACGGTACAGAATCTTTCGCACCCTTCTCCCAATGGAAGAAAGATAGGGGCGGAGGGAGATTCAAAATCGACACCCCCACCTCCCCATGGCTTGATCATTCTCAAGTGCATCCCAGTTTCGTAGGCAACTTGCAAAAGTGAGATGCATCCATCATTCTTTACCTTCGCGTTGCCGATACGCGCGCATTTGACTCACAAACTTGGCAAATAAATAGTCGGCATCATGAGGCCCAGGACTGGCTTCGGGGTGATATTGCACCGAGAAAATTGGCAGGGAAGTATGTCGTAAACCCGCGACAGTGCGATCGTTGAGGTTCAGGTGAGTGATTTCAAGATCGCTGTTCTCAATGGATTCTGCCGCGATCGCAAATCCATGATTTTGGCTAGTAATTTCAACCTGTTGGCTTAAGCCACAGGGCTGATTGAGACCACGATGCCCAAATTTGAGCTTAAAGGTTTCACCCCCCATCGATAAACCAAGGATCTGATGCCCCATACAAATCCCAAACATGGGCTTATTGCTCTGCAAGAGCGCTTTGGTAGTTTCAATGCCTTCGACATTGGCTGCCGGATCCCCCGGCCCGTTGGAGAGAAAGATCCCGTCAGGGTTATAGCTCAAAATTTCTTCTGGGGAGGTGTTAGCTGGCACCACAATTACACGACAGCCATAGCTCGCTAACCGTCGCAGAATGTTGCGCTTGACCCCAAAATCAATCGCCACCACTGTTAGCGGTTCAGCGTCTCCAACTGTTGCAGCAGTGCCATACTGCCAGATGCTATCCGTTGCATCCGTCCATTCGTAGACTGTGGGGGTGGTCACTTCTCGCACTAAATTCAAACCGGCCATGCTGGGAGCTTCTTGCACTCTCTGATGCAGTTCCACTGGCTCCAGAATTTCTGTCGAGATGGCTCCGTTCATTGCCCCAATCGATCGCAATTTGCGGGTCAGCGCCCGGGTATCGATCCCGTAGATGGCAATAATTTTGTGCTGTTTGAGATATTCCGGTAAGGATTGGGTGGATCGCCAGCTGCTCGGCTTAAAGCAGACATTACGGGCAACCACTCCTCTAACCTGGGGTTGGCTAGATTCTTCATCCTCCGGATTGACCCCCGTATTGCCCAGTTCAGGATAGGTAAAGGAAACAATCTGGCCCCGGTAGCTTGGATCGGTTAAAACTTCCTGATAACCCGTCATGCCGGTATTAAAAACGACTTCACCGATCGCCGTCCCCGATGCACCAAATGACCAACCTGGATAGGTGGTGCCATCGGCTAAAACCAGCAACGCCGGCTGTGTCGGAGAAATAACCATATCTGCTTACCCATCAACATAACCGCCCTATTATTGCATGGCTCTCTTAGAGCCGCTGGAAACGTCCCCATTTTTTTGTTACGCATTACTGACAGATGGAATCTGCGATTTTGGCAAAGGCCCTCATCTGACCTTAAGATGACTCCGACAGCGTTGCGGCGTCTGGGAGAAACCAGCTTGAAGGGCCGATCAAGCTCAAAACGCCACTGCTCTCCTGGCAATGTGGATGGATGTGGATGGCATCACGCCACCTAGTGGAGCACTAATCTCCCCGGCGGCGACGTTCGCTCTGGTAGCGAATGGATTCTGCCAGGCCAAACAATAAACCGGATACAAGAATCAGAACCACACTCAGAGCATTGATATCGGGCTGTACCCCCCGCCGAATGCGACTAAAAATCTCCATGGGTAAAGTATTGGTTCCTCCCCCCGCTGTAAAACTGGCAATTAAAAAATCATCCATACTCAACACAAAAGCCAGCAGACACCCCGATAAAATTGCAGGAGCCAATTCTGGCAGCAGCACTTTCACAAAGGCTTGGGTAGGGGTTGCGCCTAGATCTAGAGCCGCCTCTTCAAGATGGGGGTTAAGATTGGTCATCCGGGTCGAAACCACTAGGGCGATGTAGGAAATGCAAAATACGACATGGGCCGCTACGACGGTACTTAAACTCAGTTGAATCAGACCGCCACTTAAGGGAATCGCAATTGAGGCCAGAAAGACGAGTGTTGCCACAGCGATGGAAATGTCGGGAATAATCAGGGGGAGATAGGTAATACTCTGGTACAACCCCTTACCCGGAAAGCGGTATTTGGCCAAGCCGACTGCCATCAGGGTGCCAATGACGGCGGCGATCGCTACTGCCAAAATGGCAATGACCAGGCTATCGCTCAAGGCTGATAAAATGCGCGCATCGGCAAAAAACCGTTGATACCACTGCAGGGTAAAGCCCTTCCAACCTGCACTATAGGGCGACTCGTTAAAGCTGAATACGGCCAGCACTAAAATGGGCAGATACATGAAGCCAAACATCAGCAGGATAAAGCCGACCTGGAGCAAAACGATGGGATTCAAGGACGATCGCGTTGGGGTCATAGGTTGGCACTGCTCCGATCGCCGTATTTCAATAACAGAGCGATCGCCAGACTGACCGCCAAAATAATCACCATGCTCAAAGCCGAACCAAAGCCCCAGTTGCGGGTCACTCCTAAAAACTGGTTATAAATCAGGCGCGCCATCGTCATGCTTGAGGCACCCCCCAACAGTTCTGGGTCAATAAAATCGCCCAGCCCTGTAATAAACACCAGTAGACAGCCCGCAGCAATACCCGGCAAACTCTGGGGCACCGTGACTCGCCAAAATGCTTGGAACGGATTTGCGCCCAAATCGGCTGCTGCCTCTAGCAACCGCCGGTCTAGCTTCTCTAGCGATGCATAAAGAATCAAGACCATATAGGGCAACAGACTATAGCTCATGCCAATAAATACTGCTGGGGGTCGGTTCAGAATATCAATTGCCGGCAAGCCTACGGCCTTCAAAAAAGTGTTGAGCACCCCAGTTGGGCGCAAAATCGTAATCCAGGCATAGGAACGGAGTAAAGACGAAGTCCACAGAGGCAAAACAAAACCCACCAGCAGCAGGTTACGCCATTGCTTTGGCACAACCAGGGCAATCAAGTAGGCCACCGGAAACCCCAAGACTAAACAAATTAGGGTAGTTCCCAGGGCAAACATCAGCGATCGCAAGACAACCCTCAGATAGATTGGCTCCTGCACAATCTGGAGGTAGTTTTCAATCCCAGAAGGATTTACGACTTGCCCTGGACGAATGCCCGGTACCAGACTCAGTTGAAAAATGAGTAATACCGGAATTACCAACAGCAACCCTAACCAAACTCCTGCTGGGGCCAGCAATGCCAGGGGTTCTAACCAGGAGGAGAGGCGACCCACAAGGGCTGTCCTAGGCTTGTCCGCAGAGGTCGATACTTGAGAAGACATAGATTTAGCCGCTCGTTAACTGGGTCCAGTACTTTTCAATCATTTCCTCCGCCTTTTGGGGGAGGGGTTCTAAATTTTCGCAGCGCTCAATTACTGAGTCTGGTGGAAACAAAGTCTCATCATCCCGCAACTGGGTAGAGAGTTGATCGTAAGCGGCAGCATTGGGGGTGGCAAACAGTAAGCGCTCTGTCACCTGAGACGCTACCGCTGGCTGCAACATGTAGTTGATCCAGGCATAGGCAGCTTCAGGGTTGGGGGCATTAGCCGGAATCACCAGTGTATCAACCCACAGAGAACTGCCACTTTTGGGTACCACATACTTCAGCTTAGGATTTTCCTGCGCAACTAACACCGCATCAATGGAGTAACCCATAGCAAGCCAAAGGTCTCCAGCCAGAAGCTGATCGCGCCAGGCATCGGTGGTAAACGTCGCGATCGCCGGCTTGAGTTCAGCCAGACGCGCATAGGCTTGCTTCAACTCTCCAGGATCCGTAGCGTTGTAGGAAAACCCCAGGGAACGCAGAGACGCCCCCATCACCTCCCGTGGCTCGCTTAGCAAGGTCATGCGGCGGGATAACTTGTCTTGATGTTGCCAGAGGTAATCCCAGTCATCCGGCGGGGGATCCAACTTTTCGCTGTTGTAAATTAAGCCAGTTGTCCCCCAACTAATTGGCACATGAAAGCGGTTTCCTGGGTCGTACTGGGAATTTTGAAATTTGGCCAGAATATTTTCTAGGCCAACAATTCTTGATTTGTCTAGCTCAGCCAATAGCTTTAGATCAATCATCTTGGCAACGGCATAGTCAGAAGGGTAGACAATGCTGTAAATGCTGCCCCGCCCCCCTGCCTGAAAAGTGCCCAGCATGACATCATTAGAGTCATAGGTATCGGCAATCACTCGCACCCCCGTCTGCCCTATAAACTCTTCCAGCAACACCTGATCAATATAGTTTGACCAGGTATAAATTCGCAGCTCGTTGCGATCGCCGACTTTCGGTGCATCCTGGCGCACTTCTGCTAAAGTCCACCCACAACCACTGAGCAGCGTTCCTGAAAGAGCGGTGAGAGACCCTGTAAGAAACTGACGACGGGAAGACCAAAGGAGCGATCGAGGCATAGGAAAAAGCCATTACCAACTAGGGAGAGGAACAATTAGCCGCTTAGCTGCTCAATCTACGGCTCTTCACGAGGCAAAGCCAGACAATCACTATAGGCCCACTGTACATACATTGGGGTATCTAAACCTGGGCTATCTGTCACTGTATTCGGCTGCATCACTGTCAGGCGATCGCCCGACTGTAACTCAACCTGGTAATGCACATGGGTGCCCAGGTACATGACATTCCGCAAACGGCCCTCATACCAGTTCACCTGCGTATCACTCGGCGGGATCAAACTCACGCGAATTTTTTCTGGACGCACACTCACCACGACCTGCCCTGAAGTCAGCGCCGCTCCACTTTCTGAAGGTTTGGCCGTCATCTTCAAGCCTCGCTCTGTCGTCACCCAAAGCATATTAGGGTGATAGCCTTCTACCTTAGCGTGAAACAGATTCGTATCCCCAATAAAGTCTGCCACAAAGGAGGTCCGCGGTTGCTCGTAGATATGGTTGGGGGTATCGACTTGCTCAAGCTGGCCCTGATTCATCACCCCAATGCGGTCAGACAGGCTGAGCGCTTCCTCCTGATCATGAGTCACCATCACAAAGGTCAGCCCCAATTCACGATGTAGCGTTGCCAACTCAACCTGCATTTCTTTGCGCAACTTCAGATCAAGGGCTCCAAGGGGTTCATCTAAGAGCAAAACAGCAGGACGATTCACCAAAGCTCGGGCCAACGCTACCCGTTGTTGTTGCCCCCCAGAAAGCTGCCCAGGCAGACGATTCGTAAATTTTTCCATTTTGACCAGCTTCAGCGCATCCCCAACCCGCTCCTCAATCTCCCGATTTTGCCGGTGTTTCAAGCGCAGACCAAAAGCAACATTTTCAGCCACCGTGAGATGGTTGAATAGCGCATAACTCTGAAAAACGGTATTGACCGGACGGCGATAGGGTGGCACCTGATTCATACTGACTCCTTGAATCAGCACCTGCCCTGCCGAGGGACTTTCAAACCCAGCAATCATGCGAAGGGTTGTTGTTTTACCACACCCAGAGGGGCCAAGAATGCTAAAAAACTCTCCCTGCCGAATGCTCAGATCAACACCTCGCACGGCAGCCTCACTGCCATAGAACTTAAAGACATCGCGTAACTCAACATCAAAGCCAGTGTCAGTAGTCGCGTGTCGATTTTGCCCAAAAATTTGAGACATAGTGACGAGTTCCTGGGAAAGTAGCATCCTAGCGGAAAAGGATGACAGCTTTGCTGGCTGCAATCGTAGCAGACCTGCGTTTGTTAAAAGGGGTCAGGGAGAGAAAATAATCCTAAAACTCAGTTGGAGTTAGACATTCCTACAGCTACATAGGAATTTGGGTTTATTGTAGCTGGCTCAATTGGTCGAACACACGCTGATAAAAATGTTTAGAAAAGTTGGTGCGCTGTTATTCATTGTTTTGCCTTTGGCAAGAAGACTTTCAAGGAGAGCATGCCGCTTTTCAGGCCCTCAGCCCTTTCTCCCAAATCAAGCAGACGGATATTGATAAGGTGCGATCGCGGACGAGTGGGGCCGAGCCATCTCAAAGTCCCTCTCCCAATTTGGGAGAGGGACTTTGAGCAATCCGGGCATACCAGAAAAGGGTGAGGGCAAAAGTGACATGCACTTACTTTCAGCTCCATCTGGCGAGGTCTTACCCAGTGCAGGAAATCATTAGTGCTGCGATCGCTTGGTATAATCACAACTTCAAGATGTTTTAATCTGCTCGTGCCTGAGGCATTGTCCACCAGGATCAATAGGAGGCATCTTTCGAATCGATAAGACCCATTTTTCGGGTGTTTTGAAGGGGTCAACCCATCAAACCCATCCTGACAGGCCCCTCCCGCGAGACCACGTGGACAGGTTGAAGACCTCGATTGATTGGCTCATCGCTCTCCCACCCTGTGTTTTGACCCTATGACCCTGACTCGCCTATCTTCGACAAAGTTATCTTCCAGTCAGTTTAATCTACCCAACACAACACGCACCGTTGGGCGATCGTTTCAAGCGGTGATCGTCATGGCGATCATCTCCACCCTGCTGCTAGGAGGGATTGGGAGTCGTCTGGTCTATTTACAACTGGTGCAAGGGGCCGCCAACCGCCGCCTCGCTGATAACAACCGCATCCGCCTGATTCCAAAGCAACCCGAACGCGGTCGAATTTTAGATCGGCAGGGGCGCACCTTGGCAGGCAATCGTCTGTCGCATTCAGTCTTTCTTTGGCCCCTCGCCCGCAAAAAAGGCAATTGGAATGCCACGATCAAGCGCCTCGCTGAGATCCTCAAGGTGCCAGAAGCCGACATCTACAAACGTCTGGAGCAAGCTGGCTACAACTCTCCCGAATTACTTCGGATCGCTCGGGGCATCAGCCCAGCGCAGGTGACTGCGCTAGCAGAGTATGGTAGCCAGATGGAGGGAGTCGTGGTGGATGCAGAGGCTGTTCGCTATTACCCCAACGGCGATCTGGCGGCCCATGTCATCGGCTACACCGGAGAAATGAGCGATGAGCAACTAGCACGCTGCAAGAAAGATGGCTATCGCCTGGGGGATGTGATTGGGCAAATGGGGGTCGAAAAGTCTTTTGAAAGCCAATTGCGGGGGGAATGGGGGGGGCAGCAGGTAGAAGTCGATGGATCTGGGCAGGTCGTACGTATCTTAGGCCGTAAGCCTACCCGGGCGGGTCAGGATGTCACCCTAACCTTGGATTTAGAACTGCAAAAGGCAGCAGAACGGGCACTTGGTAATCGTAAAGGGGCGATTGTGGCTCTTGACCCTAATAATGGGGCGATTTTGGCCATGGTCAGCCGTCCTGCCTTTGACCCCAATTTGTTCTCCACACGCATTACAGAGGCCCAGTGGAAGCAGCTACAAAGTGCCGATCACCCCTTTGTCAATCGAGCGATTCAGGCGTTTCAACCCGCCAGCACGTTTAAGATTGTGACGACGGCAGCGGCGCTGGAGTCGGGGGGGTATGACCCTGAAACGGTATTGCCCACTTATCCCTCAATGATGATTGGTGGGCTTGAGTTTAATGATTGGAACCGGGCGGGGTTTGGGCCCCTTACCTTTCCTGGTGCGATGGCAATGAGTAGCGATACGTTTTTCTACCAAGTTGCGATCGCCATTGGCGGCGACACCTTAATTGATTGGACAAGACGGTTTGGTTTTGGCCAAAAGACCGGGATTGAGCTGGCTGTCGAAGAGTCTCCAGGTTTAGTGCCTGATCGGGAGTGGAAGCGCAAAGAGGTCAATCTCGATTGGTTTGTGGGCGATACGGTGAATCTGTCGATTGGGCAAGGCTACCTACTTACTAGCCCTCTCCAGGTTGGGGTTATGTTTGCTGTGCCAGCTAATGGTGGCTACCTGGTTAAACCCCATCTCCTCAAAGATAATGAAGTCTCAAAGAGCTGGCGCGAAAGTCTCAATCTGAAACCTTCGACCGTTCGCATTCTCCGAGAAGGGTTGCGAGGAGTCGTGACCTATGGCACTGGGCAGGGGGTTGCTGCCGGTTCGATTCCAGCGGTCGCGGGCAAGAGCGGCACCTCTGAAGATATGGGAGAGGGATCAGACACCTGGTTTGGGGCCTACGCCCCGGCAGAGGCCCCAGAAATCGTGGTCGTTGCCTTTGGGGAGAAAACGGGTGGCGGTGGTGGCTCTGTTATGGCTCCTATTGTGCGCCAGGTGTTAGAAGCTTACTTTAAACTGAAAAACCAACCCCCGTCCTCAACAGCTTCTTTAGCTGAGTCGGCAGCCCGAGCAGAGAATTCTGAAGAGTAGCCGGCTGGAGCAGTGGCTTCAGCCGATCGCTAAAGGCCAGAGCTAGAAGCCAGATTCAGCCTGGCATTTGTTTGGTGAGGCTGTTCAGGTGCAACTGCCCCTCATTCAGCCAACTCGAATGGATAGCCATCGCCTGTTTCTCATGGCGACAGCCATTGCACCTCCAACAAAACTCTTAAGGAAGTTCCGTGATGCCCTTTTTCTGTGCTATCTCTGCAAAGGCTTGATTGCGCGAGGAACGATATGCACCGGGAGATTTCAAAACCGAATACCACCACTTTTTGTCAGAGAAAAACCCGTCCCTGGTATTCCCATTTCTCTGCTTTCTGGCAATTTTGTCGCCCCCACACCATCGTTGGTACAAGTTTGAGTGTCTGGGGTCTCTATCTAATTGCGATCGCCTTAGAGAACAGCCCATCGCTAGTCGATTTGGGCCTGGCATGGGTCGCCTGTCTTTGCGGCAATATCTACATTGTTGGCTTAAATCAGTTAGAAGACATCGCGATTGACCACATTAACAAACCCCACTTACCTTTGCCAGCCCAACAATTTTCTCGGCGGCAGGCAACCGTCATTGTGGGAATTACAGGCAGTCTGGCGATCGCCCTAGCAGCGTTAGGTAGCTGGGCCTTACTCGGAGTGGTAGGGCTGAGCTTGCTGATTGGTACAGCCTATTCCTTACCCCCCATTCGGCTGAAACGATTTCCCCTAGCTGCGGCTATTTGCATCCTGACAGTACGGGGAATGATCGTCAACCTGGGTCTCTACCTCCATTTTGGTTCGTTACCAGTTCCCCCATTGATTTGGGTACTGACCTTCTTTGTGATCGGGTTTACGGTAGCCATCGCGCTATATAAGGATATTCCAGATACAGAGGGCGATCGTTACTATCACATTCGCACCTTTACACTGGAACTAGGCCAACGCGCCGTATTTCGGTGGGCAATCGGGATTTTGATGATCTGTTATGTCAGCGTTATCGCTGTGGCCCTGTTAGGGTTACAAGGTGTCTATGGCCCCTTTCTGATTGCCTCCCACTTGACGGCTATAGCGCTCTTAGGCTGGCGCTGTCAGGCGATCGATTTAAGTAGTAAATCAGCCATTAGCCGTAGCTACCAATTTATCTGGAAATTGTTCTACCTAGAGTATTGCCTATTTCCGCTGGCCTGCTGGCTAGACAAAGGCTGAGACCGATTGAAACAGCACATTCAGCAGACACCTGATTAAACACTTGGTTTTGTCCTAAGGAATGAAAGATGTATCTCAGAGCTGATTTATAAAAAGAATCTCAAAGCAAACGGATCTAGTCATACATCAGTTTTAGGCTGAGTGACAGTGAATTTAGATTTGTCCAATAAGCCGTCTACCCGCCATTGCCCAACCATAACGGCAGCCCTACCCCAGTGACTTAAAAGTGACTGGGCACCAACAGGGACGAGATGAACCCTCGACGGTAGCCATTGCTGATGCTCAATCCGTGATGACCACGAAAAAAAGAGGGAAGGTTGATGGGCGATTGTGGCAAGCAGGTTAAAGGGCGTAAGCGCCATCTCGTTGTGGATTCATCAAGGAGTAGATTCATCAAGGATGACGAGCTGTATACCAAAGTAAGTGAGGCGATGATTTATGGGTCTTTAATTCCCCTTATGCTAAAACGATTAGAGCTTAATCCTTTGTTTATAAATCAGTTCTAATTTGTTTTGATATACAGATGGTTGTTGGGGCTATTAAAAGGAATGCAACCCTTGGACAAGAAGACAACATGATTGATGTTAGACCGCTACCCATTATTGAAGGACAAGTATCTATAGAGGATACACTTTAAATTAGTTTTAAGCTATATGTTGAGGTTGTTCTTCAGTCATGAAAAATTGAACTCTCAAAAAAGTTGAAAGCGCTGTTCTCGCAGACAACTCAAGCAGACCAACAAATCGGTATGAGGCCAATCTCGCGTCTTGAAAGCCTTGATTGAGCGATCTTTCAGTCCTGAAGCTCGAATCCGTATTCCTCTTCCCTGCCATCGCCACCAATCTGTACAAGTGTTGGGCCACCAAATTGCTGAACTCTAAACCGCTCTATCTTTTCCCTACTCGGGTATGACAGAGAAAAGAGGTTGCGGAGGAGCCTCTGTGTCATTGTTCGAGGAGGACAAAATGCCCGGTAAAGGATCGAGCAGTCAACGATGCCTGGGTACTGTATTTCGGAGTTGTGATTTGGATCAGGTCGGTAATCAAGAAAAGTCACAGTCGGGATTCCGTAACTAGTGCCATAACAGATGTAGCTATCCCCAGAACTGATGGTTGGTCTAGCCACTTTTATTCTCGCATCGTTAACTTCATCTTTCCCCTGGAATTGCCCCCTCCGTCTGAGGTCGTAATTATGCTAAATTCCTCCGAAAAAGCTTTTGATCGACGGTCTGCTATTTTCCACGCTATCGCTATTACCCTGGCGATCGCCCTGATTTCTGGCTATCTTCGCCTTCCTGTTTCGATGAGTGCTGCTGCCCAGACGCTTCACACAGCGATGCGTTTGATCAAGTAACGGGAAATTCTACCGATGACACTAGCGGACGACAGACAGATAGCATCGACTGTAACTCTACGATGCGCCCAACCACAACAATTGCGGGGGCACTAAACTGCGCTGCTTCTACCTGCGGCACAATCGTACGGAGTTGTCCGATCAACTCTTCCTGGTCGGGACGGGTGCCCCAACGCACCAAAGCCACCGGGGTATCCGGGGCAAGACCAGCCGCCAACAGTTGCTCTACAATGACCGACAGATGGTGGATCCCCATATAGATCACAATGGTTTCGGCAGCCGCGGCGATCGCCCGCCAATTCACCGCTGGGCGATATTTACCGGCTCCCTCGTGACCCGTGACAAAAATCACTGAAGAACTGTAGTTGCGATGGGTGAGGGGAATGCCCGCATAGGCTGAAGCGGCAATTCCAGCAGTAATTCCTGGCACAACCTCAACAGGAATACCAGCCGCAACCAGAGCCTCCATCTCTTCACCACCTCGACCAAAGACAAAGGGGTCGCCTCCTTTCAAGCGCACGACGATCGCCGCTTCGCGAGCCTTAGCCATCAATAACTCAGTAATTTCTGCCTGCATCAAGGAGTGCATGCCTCGCCGTTTACCCGCATTGATCACTTCTGCCTGAGGATTGATCATCGCTAGAATCGGTGCACTGATCAAAGCATCGTGAATGACGACATCGGCGGTCTCCAGCAGGGCCTTACCTTTCAAGGTCAATAATCCCGGATCGCCAGGACCCGCACCAACAAGATAGACTTTGCCGCAGGGGGATTCAATCATTGACCTTACTAAGCTGAGGAAGTGATACCGATTTAAATAGAGGATACAATAGAAACTCGACGGCGCATTTGGCATTGCCGGGCGGTTGCTAGCCAAAAGCGCAAATCCAAACTACTGTGAGATAACAGTTTCTCAGAAATGGAGAGGGGCAAGAGTAGGGGGGCTAGTTGTCGTCGCTAGATCAACCAGAAGATCTGCGAGGGCTGCGCTATTTGCCAAGGGAGGGCGCAAATGAATCATTACGTCAGGATATCCCTCAGCAAATGCCTGCACTTGTTGGCTAATCGCATCGGTAATGCCACCTGCGAAGAGAAAGTAGGGGAGCACACCGATCTGCCGACAGCCAGCTTCTACCAACTCCTGAAGCCGTGCTTCTAGGTTAGGAGCCGTTGACCAGTAGGCGGCGATTGCCCCCAAATGAGTGGCTAATGCCTCAATCGGCTGGTTGGCTCCGGGTCGCCGACTGCCATGGGCTAATAAAACCCAGGCTTCTGCAGGCAAGGGGGCCATTTGCTCAGTCAGAATCCGACGCAGACGGGGGTGAGAGCCGAGATAAGGGCAAAGCTCGAGTGCAACAGAATCCTCCAGTTTCTGCGCTGCTTGCCCGACTTCTCTGGGAAGATCCTCCATCACATGCATTCCCGGCAAGAGAAACAGAGGTAACAGCTTAATCCGAACCGTTCGCGTGTGTTTTGCCTGAAGAAACCGTTGCCCAAACTTAAGGATTTGCTGATGCAGTGATAAGGGGCCTGTCTCCAGCATGGCAACCTCTACGAGTGGCAGTGCTGGGGTTGGGCTTGGGGCTGTTGTTGCCGTAGATTCTGGAAATAACTCCCATCCAGATGCTGGCTTGGATAGGGCTGGGCTATGGAGAATTCTGGCAGCAAACTGATGCGCCAGAGAGATAGCGGCTTGTTCTGGGCGAGGATCCGTGCTGCCATGATAAATCAATAAATATGCGACCGACTCAGCCACTAACTCACTACCTTATCGATTTCAGAAGAACACCGACAGCCCTCGTCAAAAAGTTTAGGATAAACCTACTGGCTCCAATGCCGATGCGGGGCAGTCTCCTTGACCTGTCGTCGCCCTAGGCAAAATGACGTAGCTATCACTGGTCAATTGCGATAATCCTATCGATCTAGACAAGCCGCCTCTGTCAACTTGACAACAAATGACAGAGGTGGAGCATTGCTAGCTTAGTTGTGAATCCCTACTCTAAACGCAATAACGGGCAAGTCTAGACCCAGTCTAGGGTTCTAGTTAGCACTTTGCACGTAGGCCAAGGTAAGGCTGTCGTGAGCCAAAAAGTGAGCTAGGTGAAAAGCCCGATCTTCCGTCTCTAGCAACATTTCCTCATACATTAGGCGGGTCGCGCGATCGCCCAAACTCTCGGCCTGACCTGCTTGCCGACGCAGTGCTGTAATGATAGCCTGCTCAGCCTTCAGGTCATTTTCCAGCATGTTTCGACAGCTAAAAGCCCCATCTGGCTCTGGGGTAAAGCAGCACAATTCTGCCAATTTTGTAAAACTGGCCGCTGGAATACCACCTAACCCATTCAAGCGTTCACCCAGCTTGTGAACGTAACCCTTGGCGGAGTTGGCACTGTCGTTAAAAAACTCATGCAAGCTATAGAACTCTGCACCTTCAACCACAAAATGATGCTTTTGATACTGCAAGTAAAGAGCCTGGAAACTTGCCAAGAGGATATTCATCCCCTCGCAAATTGGCGTTGAAACAGAGTGATCAAACAGAACAGGGTTATCGCCAACTTGATCAAAAGCACGGACTAAGCCTTGAATTTCAGCCATGGTGTTCTCCTTAAATATCGAAATATCGGTTTTCTACTCCTGTGAATCAACTCATGCAGTGAATCAATTCGTAAAACGCTGCCCAAGCTTCCATTAGCATTAAAGAAAAGCTGGTGAAGGCAAGAGAATCAACCGAGAAAATTTAGTGAAGTCGCCTCCAACCCCATCTCCTGGATAAAGCTCTAAGAGGAGGAGTTTAAAGGTTTCCGCGATGAACCCAGATTCACGCTCTCTTCGGCTGCGCCTAGTAAAGCCAAGGCTCCCCTGAAAAAGGGCGCCAGGGGAAGGAATTGTCTGGGTATCTAGTCTCACGGAGCTTGCCTTTTCAAACGTTGCTTGCCTTAACCAGAAGTGTTAACTGTTCCAGACAAAACACAACTCAACTAGTTATTTGATTTTGTTATTTGACTTCACTACAGATAGAAGGTTGTTCTAAGCCACTCTCAGCCAGAGTCAACCTTACTAACGGAGTTGAGTATAACACAGGTAAAAATTAGCTTAAAGACCGGGAAAAGGTCTCCTGAGAATTATTTTCAACATAAAAATAGAAGGTACTTTATCCAAAAACGAGAATGATTTCAATGAATTTCAATCCTATGTCGAGCTTCTGAATAAAATTTTCAACAGGTATAGGATGCGTTTTGAAAGCGCTTAGGCTAGTTCTCTAGCGGGCATCTTCGCTTGGCGATCGCTCAACTATACCGTAAGGAGCACAAAAAGATGCCTAATGTTAGTTTTGCTAGAACGTCATTTAACTAGAAGGTAAAGGTTGTAGAAGGTAAAGGTTGATCTAAATGAAAGGTCAGGCAAGCTTTCTCAAATGAACGCATCGTTTAGACAGAAAAACGGATGTTTGATCAAGCATTACTTTTCTTCTGCCTGATAAACATGAAATTGTCCGGCGATCCCAATTGTTTTGAATTCATAGGCAGGTAGGTAGGATGAAATTGAGAGGTCTGTTATATAAATACTCAATAACAACAGGTTGATTCGTGTTGTTTTATTGGCAACAAGTTGCTGAATCTGGGTCTGGTTTTGTTGTAAGAGGCGGCGGCATTCGCTTTGCAGGCCGAAGGGGGCTTGGGTACAGAGCTGGTTATCTGCATAGGTAGAGAGCTGCCGAGTCGCAAAGTGCTCATAGGCGACTTCGCTGGGGTTTGTCAGGGCTAGCATTCCAGCCAAACCAGCTAGGGCTGCTATACCTGCGCTTGCCACGAACTTCCAGGTTTTCATAGGTTGCTCACTGAAGTTAAATGAAGCATAGTTCACCGGGCAAGAAGATGATGCCCCTAGGAGCAGGCGACGCCTAGGATTTGCTTGAACAGAATCAGCGCAGCGACCCGTTGCCCCGTCGCAAAGTCCCTAAACTTTCTTCAGGCATCTAGCAGTTTAGGCGAGATGTTGAATCACGTTCACCAGCTCCTCAGGATGATGAACCAGGTAATCGGGTTTTTGTTTCGCTAAGACCTCGCTAGAGCTGAAGCCCCAACTCACGGCGATCGCTACAACCCCTACCTTATGTGCCGCTTCTACATCCCGAGTTTCATCACCCACATAGATAACCCGTTCAAGCTCTAGTTGGTGCTGCTGAATCACCCGACGAATGACCTTGCCTTTGCCAAATAAGGTTAACCCAGAAACAACATAATCAAATAAATCACCCAACTGCTGTTGCTGCAAAAAAGTCTCGACGTTTTCCGTTGAGTTAGAGGTGACAATTCCCAACCAGTGCCCCTGGTCTTTGAGAGCCGATAGACTCTCCCGCATTCCAGGAATCAGTTTCAGAGTAGTAATTTCTCGATTCATCTCACGGCGCAACCGCCGCAGCAAAAAGAGCAACTGCCAGATATTGACCCCTGACCGCTGCACCACTTCTTTAGAGGTCAGATTTTTAAGATGGCGAATATCTTCTGGATTAGCTGTTGGGTAACCGTACTCAACCGCCAGCCGATTGGCAATCCTAAAGATCAGCTCGAAAGAGTCGGCGATCGTGCCATCAAAATCAAAAAGAATAACCTTCACGGTGGTTTCGCAATTGAAAGGAAGACAGAGTAAAGAGCAGTCAAGGTTGCTCACCCATCGGTTGTTGGCTGCAACAAAGCCCAACTGAGCCGTCACAAAACCGGGCAGGGCTGCGGCCTCGACAGACAGTGAATCATTAGGTGGACAGTTAAACAATGTAGAGGCGAATACCCAGCGGGACGAAAATGTTAGGGCTTCTTTATAAATCTTTCTTAAGAGTGAGAATTTAAATAAAATCGTATAATAAGATACAGATATAAGACAAATCGTTCATCTTGAAAGTAAAGTCACTGAAGTCAGGTTACCGACCAAGCAGTGGCCTACTCAAGACGGAAGTAGGGTCTCCCGAAGGAACGCGCCTCAACCCCATACACTCATCATCAACTTCACCAAGAGGCGGATATTATGAAACTCTCCTATCGTGGCAACACATACGAATACAGCCAGCCTACCCTGGAAGTGACTGAAGGAGAAATCCTAGGTCGTTATCGCGGGGCCTATTGGCGTTGTCGGACTCTTGCAGAGCTACCGATTGCGACCGAGAGTCATGTTCTACAATACCGTGGAGTGAGCTATGCTTCCAATCCTACGATGGGTATTCGTCCGGTGGAAGTTGCACAAGGCTGGAGGCCAAGGGCGGTGGAACGGGCGATGAAGCCATCCGTTGATGCCGCTAGTAATGAACTTGCAAGAATTCATCGACTCAATTTGCAGCAACGGTTAGAGCGGCGTTTGCAAGCAGCCAGGGAGCGGGGTGATACCACGCTGGTCAATTTGCTAGAAGCAGAACGCAAAACCCTGGCGCTGTAGATGGCAAATAACACAAAAAAAGTAAGGACGAGAAATGAAGCTGCCTTACGTAGATTGCCACCAGAGCGATAACGCTGCTGGTGTTTTTTTACGGCGATCGCCAAGTTGCTGAAGATGACTTGGGGTGCAAGATGTCAACCCCTAAGCCCCCTTCTAAACTAGGTAGTCTAATTCTAAGCGATAGAGCAACTGTGAACTGGCAAGTCTCGCTAGAACTGACGACTGAGCATTTGGTTTTGCCCTTAGCTTTTTGACCAAAGCGATAAACTGGGAAAACCAGGAACCTGCCGGTTCTACGCCATATTGTTTTCCAAGGCCCAGCGGGCTAACTCTGTGCGATTGTGCAACCCTGTTTTGCCCAACATATTACTCACATGGCTTTCAATCGTGCGCTGGCTAACGTTTAATTCTTCTGCAATCTCGCGGTTTGCCATACCCCGAGCAACGTATTGCACCACCCGTAGCTCAGTTGGAGTCAGCTCAACATCAAAGGGCACCTGAATTTTAGGGCCACTCTCAGGAGCACGGCCAGGGCGATGATCGGCAATACGAGCCGCCTGCTTGAGGGAAGACTCAACCTGAGCCACTAATTCTTCTGGTTCAAAGGGCTTCACCATATAAACATCGGCCCCGGTATTGAGACCCTTAACCCGATCTTGGCTTTGCCCCTTGGCAGAGAGAAACAGTACTGGGATCCAACTTGTACGAGAGTCTTCTCTAACATGCTGCACCAAAGAGTATCCATCCATCTCTGGCATCATCACGTCGCAAATAATCATATCCGGCAGGTCTTTCTCTAAGACTTCTAGAGCCTCTCGACCGTTTTCAGCCGTCATGACCTCATAACCACGAAACTCCAGGTAATCCTTGACCAGCAAAATCAGATTTGGGTCATCGTCAATCAGCAGTAATCTTCTGTGATTTCCTACGCCAGTCTCTTTCATGCTGTGATACTCACTCTTCCTGGTTAATTTCAATCACTGACCAAGGCGGCCAGGGTTAAAACATGCAAACGCTAAGAAATCTTAATTGGAGATTGGGCCTGTAAGCCTATAAACGAAGACTTTTCACAAAATGACTTGATTAAACGAGACAGAAGCCCAGACCTAAAATGCTGCCTAGCGTCAAACGACGGGCTTTGACTTGAATAATGGTTTAACTCGGCGGGGACTATAAGCGGGTAAGACTTCGTTGTAGCCCCCGATTAACCTAACCAACATTTTAGAGAGGGTTGGGGTTTACGCTGTAATCTCAACAAATCTAAATATTCTTTAGAGAGGCTAAGCGCAGTTCTGGCAGGGAAGGAAGTTCCGCTGCACCCTCCCTATTATAGATCCTGGCGGGAAAAGTGCTGTTTGATTCATTACATGGATTGTCGGTGAGTTTTCCAAGATTGACGGGAAAGAAATCGCACGATCGCAATCAATCGCATTGGAACTAGGTGGGGCGAGGGAGGTTTGCGGTTCTCCTGACAGCTACGAGGCTGATTGTGCCGATGCTTCACAGGCTTGACAAGTTACTCAGTAGGACTGCTACTCGCGGGTGCGATCGCTTCTGGATCAGTAAAACCAGGTAAGGGGTGCACCAAAAAGGCATATTCCTGGACGATTTGGTTACCGATCAAGTGCTCTTGAATGATGCGCTCAATCACCGCTGGCTGGGCGCTGTGATACCACACCCCATCCGGGTAAACAACGAGGATAGGCCCCTGGGTGCAAACCCGCAGGCAGTTTGCTTTAGTACGAAAAATACAGACCGGCGGCCCCTCTGACTGAGGAGGTGTATCGGGTGAGATCTGGTCAAGCTTGAGTGCTTTGAGGCGTTGCTTTAAGTATTCCCAAGCATCCAGCCCCACGGAGCGATCGCAGCATTTGGGCTTTGTCTGGTCGGCACAGATAAAGACGTGCCGCTGAATTTGGTTAAGCCCTAATGCTTTAACGGCGCTCTGCAAAGTATCATCCACAGCTGATGACCAAAGAAAAAATAAAAAGTATGGGCAGAGCGAGACTCGAACTCGCATGACCGAAGTCGCCGCATTTTGAGTGCGGTGCGTCTACCAATTCCGCCATCCGCCCGTAGACTTAAGCTTCCCTATTATACTGAACCTGTCTCATTTTGCGTAGCATTTGCTGGAAACCGCAAACAGTGATGCCGTAACGAGGGAGGTAGAAGCCAATTCGCATGATTGCTGTTGCGCCTTTCCTCTCCCTCTCTCATTGCTCGGTTCGCTTAACTGCTGAGATTGCAGAAGTGGTTAGCCCTTAGTGATTGCACTCGCAACCCGTATGACCGCAACCAGCACCGTTGGGGTGACCATTGGCGCAAGCTTCGCCACAGTAGGCTCTCCCATCTTT
The DNA here is from genome assembly GCA_938023035.1 of uncultured Leptolyngbyaceae cyanobacterium. GTDB lineage: Bacteria > Cyanobacteriota > Cyanobacteriia > Leptolyngbyales > Leptolyngbyaceae > DSRU01. The sequence continues at coordinate 55,121 of CALIDI010000004.1, forward strand.
CATTACAGCATCTGCCAGATTGACAACGCAAAGGCAATCAGGGCAAGCACACTTCATTTGAGTCACGGTGGTCATTGGAGCTTCCTCAATTCGACTCCTTTATATTAACACATGAACAACTGTTCATGTGTTTGCAGATCGAATTTTGTTTGATTGCCTAACCCCTTAGTTCGATAAAGGGGATGCTGGAATTGACGCTGACTCTTAACATAGGAAATAGCTCTCTGGGAGATACTGCCGTTTATACTCGTCCTCTTGCCCGTTTAATTGAGCAGTTGCAACACCTACCTGGGATTGGGCCTAAAAGCGCCCAGCGCTTAGCTTTGCACATCATCAAACGCCCCGAAGCAGAGGTTAAAGCCCTAGCTACTGCATTGATGGAGGCTAAAACCCAGGTAGGGTTTTGCTCTGTTTGTTTTCATCTTTCGGCAGAACCGGTTTGCGAGATTTGCCGATCGCCCAATCGAGATCACAGCACCCTCTGCATTGTGGCGGATTCGCGTGATGTCATCGCCCTGGAAAAAACCCGCGAGTACCGGGGGAAGTACCATGTGTTGGGTGGCCTGATTTCGCCAATGGATGGGATTGGCCCCGATCAGTTAACGATTCAACCGTTAGTGCGACGAGTGAGTCAGCAAAAGATTGAGGAGGTGATTATTGCAATTAGCCCAAGCGTCGAGGGGGAAACGACAACGCTCTATGTGGGGCAGTTGCTCAAGCCCTTTACGAAGGTCACACGCATTGCTTTTGGCCTGCCTATGGGGGGGGATTTAGAATATGCCGATGAAGTGACGCTGGCACGGGCATTGGAAGGACGGCGCGAATTGGAGTGAGAAATGCTGAGGCCAAAGTGGGCAAGCACCTTGGAGCTTAGATCGTGGAGCTTAGCAACGAAACCTGATGCGTATCGTACAGCAAGAGGCTGCTCTGACGGTTGCCTTAATACTCTAGGCAGAAGGTGGTAAAATCGCCAGGATTGGCAAAAGCGGCCATCGGGCGGCGAACCCCTGCATCTCGGCGAACGGTAACCACTTCATGATCGCGGAGGATATGGGCGGTGGTTTCTAACCCTTGGATTTCATCCTCGATCGCGCCAAGCCGCTCTTGAATGCGATCGCGCCGTTCTTCTAAAACAGTTAGCTCTTGCTGAAGGCGCTTCTTTTCATTCACGAGCTTATAAATATCTAGATAGGCGGCGGCTTCGGTCTGCTGACGCGGCATCGTACTAATTTTGGGGCGGATCTGTGGCTGACGCGGACGGGGGCGCATAGGAGTTTCTCCACGGGGATACTTTAGTTTTCCCAGTTGGGTCAAAAATTTCAAAATGAAAGATGAAAAAGTTAACAACTGGCGGGCAATCGTCTGCTTGCTTTCGAATGGGCCTATCGGCAGCCTAAACAGATGAATCAACCATTTCTAGAGAAGGATCTGGTGTTACTGGGGGGTGGTCATTCCCATGCGATCGCCCTGCGGCTGTTTGGCATGAAGCCATTGCCCGGGGCACGGCTAACCCTGCTGACAGAAACTTCGGATACTCCCTATTCGGGGATGTTACCAGGGCATGTTGCTGGGTTTTACAGTCGTGCTCAGTGCCACATTGATTTGCGATCGCTAGCGACTTTTGCCAGAGCGCAGTTTTATCAGGATCAGGCCATTGGGCTAGACCTTGAAGCGCAACAAATTATTTGCGCCCACCGCCCCCCTGTCCGGTTTGATCTGTTATCTATCAATATCGGTAGTACTCCCCACCCCCCTGAGCTGCGGGGCGACTTAGCGGCGGTGATTGCCGCCAAACCTGTGCGCGATTTTTTGCAGCAGTGGCAAGCAGTAGTTGAGCAGATTCAACAGCAGCCCCAGCGCCCCTTCTGCCTGGGGATTGTGGGCGGTGGGGCAGGGGGGGTGGAACTAGCGCTCGCGACGCAACGCCGCCTACAGGCGATTTTGAATGCGGCTCAAGCACCCTTAACCAATCTGACAGTTCATTTGTTTCAGCGCAGCCATACCTTGTTGCCCCATCATAACCGCTGGGTGCAGCGCACCTTTCAGCAATTACTGACCCGGCGCCAGATTCAACTGCACTTATCAGAAACCGTGGTCGCCGTGCAACCGGGCCAGGTGGAATGTCAATCGGGTCTGATGGTGGGGTGCGATGCCGTGATTTGGGTCACCCAAGCCGCCGCGCCTGCGTGGTTGCGAGCCAGTGGTTTGGCCGTGGATGAGCGGGGGTTTATTCAAGTAGACTCGACGCTGCGATCAACATCCCATCCTCACGTCTTTGCGGCTGGAGACATTGCTACGGTTGTTAACCATCCCCGGCCTAAAGCAGGGGTGTTTGCTGTGCGCCAGGGCAAACCTCTGGCCGAGAATCTGCGCTGTGCCCTGGCGGGACAGCCCCTGTGCCCCTACTTTCCCCAAAAACGCTACCTTAGTTTAATTGGTACTGCCGATGGCTCTGCGGTTGCCTCCTGGGCTGCCCTGGGCTGGCGATCGCCGTTGCTATGGCAATGGAAAGACTGGATTGATGGTCGGTTTATGCAACAGTTTAGCCAATTGCCTGAAATGGGAATGGCTGACGATCACCGGATGTCCCCTTCTAGAACAACTAGAAATGGAGAGACCCATCCCTTGACTAAGGTATCGGCTCCTGCCCCAACTCAGCCAGAATTCGGACGCTGCGCGGGCTGTGGTGCCAAGGTCGGAAGTGCCGTGTTAGAGCGAGCGTTAGAGCGGGCCAGGGAGCCAGGGGAAGGCCGTAAACAGTTGGGTAAAGCGGGTTGGCCGACAGTTACCAGCAGCGGAGCGGAGATTCTAGAGGTTGCCGGTCGGGGCTTTCCAGCTATTTGGTTAGGATTAGATGCCGCTGATGATGCGGCGGTAATGACTATCCCCGCAGGGATGGCCCTAGTGCAGACGGTCGATTATCTGCCTGCCCTGCTGAGTGACCCTTATGTGTTTGGTCAAATTGCCACAAACCACGCCCTGAGCGATTTATATGCGATGGGGGCGCAGCCCCACAGTGCCCTAGCGATCGCCACGGTGCCAGCCGCTGTTCCCAAATTAGTTGAAGAAACGCTCTACCAATTGCTATCGGGGGCCTTTAAGGTGTTGCAAGCCGCTGGGGCAGAGCTGATTGGCGGGCACAGCACGATAGGTTCTGAAATGGCCTTGGGAATTGCCTGCAATGGCCTGGCCGATCCCAATCGGCTGCTGCGCAAAGGAGGAATGAAACCGGGCGATCAACTGATTTTGACTAAACCCCTAGGGGTAGGCGTTCTGTTTGCGGCAGCAATGCGCCAGCAAGGGAAACCGGCTTGGCTAGATGCGGCGATCGCCATGATGCTGCGCTCTAATCAAGCGGCGATGGCGTGTTTACAGCGCTATGGAGCAACGGCCTGTACCGATATCACAGGGTTTGGTCTGTTGGGGCATTTGGCTGAAATGCTGCGGGCTACTCCTGCGGCGGTGCAACTTACCCTAGAAGCTATTCCCCTCTTAGATGGAGCATTGGAGTTAGCCCAGGCTGGCATCGTCAGTTCCCTTCATCCCGAAAACACTCGGGCCATGCAACAAATTCAAAATTTTCAGGCGGTGCAATCCTTGCCTCAATGCGCCCTTCTGGTCGATCCGCAAACAGCAGGGGGATTGCTAGCCAGTGTGCCTGAAGCCATGGCCGATCGCTGCTTAGCCGATTTAAAGGCCCAAGGCGATCGCGAAAGTGCCATCATTGGCAAAGTTTTGCCACCAGTGGCGGCTCCACCCATCTGGATTGTTTGAATGGCCCAGAATAGACAGAATGGAAATGTTTTTTCTCCTCTGGCGGTGAGGGGTTGACTCCGAATAAACTCATAGAGATAAAAGTGAGCAATTCTTTGTGAGGCAGTCTGCATGAGTCACCCCTCTCCCACCCTAGTCAAGGCGGACACAATTAAGTTTGGTACAGATGGCTGGCGAGGGGTTATTGCTGCGGATTTTACCTTTGACCGGGTAAAGTATGTTGCTCCCCGTGCAGCCCTGGTGTTAGATGCGGTCTATGGCAGTCCCGAGCGCAATCGCACGGTGATTGTGGGCTACGATCGCCGGTTTCTGTCAGAGGAGTTTGCCAAAGCAGTCGCTGATGCAGTCGCGGCTTCCGGGTTTGATGTGTTGCTTTCTGAATCCTACGCGCCAACCCCAGCGTTTAGCTGGGCTGCCAAGCAACAAAAGGCTCTGGGAGCGTTGGTGATCACGGCGAGCCATAACCCAGCCATTTACTCTGGGCTGAAGATTAAGAGTGCATTTGGTGGCTCAGTCCCCCCAGAGGTTACGCAAAAAGTGGAAGCCGCCTTGCTGCAAGAGTTACCAGAAACTCCAATCCCTGGTACGATTCAACCCTTTGACCCCTGGGCTAGCTATTGCGAAGGGTTGCGGGCCAAAGTTGATGTAACGCCGATTCGGCAAGCAATTCAGCAGGGGCAACTGACTGTGTTTGCTGATGTGATGCATGGGGCTGCTGCCACTGGTTTAGAGCGGTTGCTGGGCACTCCGATTCGCGAAATGAACGGCGATCGCGACCCCCTCTTTGGCGGCGCTGCCCCTGAACCATTACCCAAGTATCTGGGGGAGTTTCTCACCACTATGGGCCGCTACCATCAGGAAAATCGGACGCAACTTTCTGTTGGTTTGGTGTTTGATGGCGATAGCGATCGCATTGCTGCTGTCGATTCCCAGGGCCATTTCCTCAGCTCTCAAATTCTCATCCCTATCCTGATTCAGCATCTGGTGGCCCATCGTGGTTACAAAGGAGAGTTGGTTAAGACCGTGAGCGGCTCTGACTTGATGCCCAAAGTGGCCGCTCTCTACGGTGCACCTGTGCATGAAACACCGATCGGCTATAAGTACATTGCTGATCGAATGTTGGAGGCAGAGGTACTGCTGGGCGGGGAAGAGTCGGGCGGTATTGGTTATGGGCACCATATTCCCGAACGGGATGCATTGCTCTCAGCCCTCTATGTGCTAGAGGCGATCGTCACCTCTGGTAAAGACCTGAGTGACCTTTACCGGGGGCTACAAGAACAAACGGGGTTTTTCTCTAGCTATGACCGTATTGATCTGCCCCTAGCGAGTATGAAAGTGCGTGCCAGATTGGTGGAGCAGTTGCAAGCCGCGCCCCTGCAAGAGATTGCTGGCAAAGCCGTGGTCGATTGCAATCGTGCCGATGGTTACAAGTATCGCCTGGTAGATGGAAGTTGGCTCTTGATTCGGTTTAGCGGTACAGAGCCAGTTTTGCGGCTGTATAGCGAGGCTGCACAACCTGACCAGGTGGCGCAGATTCTGAGCTGGGCAAAGAATTGGGCGACTGCGTTTGACTGAATCTCTGAATTGCAGGAAAACAGGATGCATTCATGGGCATTACCAATTGAGCAACATTTTCAGGGATGTTGGTTGGGGCTGGCTGTTGGGGATGCCATGGGCACAATCGTTGAGCTTAAGCGGCGTAATTCCTTTGCTGCTGTGACAGATAGGGTGGGCCATTTGGTCTCAAACCATGGCTAATGGATCGACGAAACCTTGATGGCTTCCTTGATGGCTTTATGTCTGGCTACCAGCTTGGTGCAAACGAACGGATTTGATCCACCGGATCAAATGAATCGCTACTGCGCCTAGCAGGAAGAAGGGTATCTCAGCAGTACCAGAACATGCTTCGACATTGGCAACACGGTCAGACAGGCGTTGCAGCAATATCGAATCTCTGGGAATTCCTTTTGTGAACCAACGCATTCTCGCTCTGCGGGAAATGGATGTTTAATGCGGCTGGCAGCCATCCCAACGTTTTTCTTTGCAGATCGCAATCAGGTTTTACCGATTTCTACCGAGAATAACAGATTACTGACCCCTTTACCTCAAAAAATAAAGGCTAGGAACACCCCCTTCGGCTTCAGTGAGAATATAGTAAATGTTTGGATAGCATGTATGTCTTTCTTTCGGTAGCCCCGGCTGTGGGGGTAGCCGTGCCACCATTATCATGACGGCGGCGAGTCAGAAAACCTAACCGGCATGAATGATTGAGCACTGGGTCTCGTCTGAGGCTTTCTGACCAAAGCTATATCCTTTTATAAGGTTAGCCAATTTTTTTTCAGGAGAATTTCATGGAAATACCAGACTTTAAGCGAAGTTATGAAAAACAAACCAGAGAACTCATCAACCAGTACAACACTGAAAAAGCGATGAGTGATGCTGTTGGCGGTGACTTTGAAGCCGCTGGAAAATTGGAATATTATCTCCTCCTTCAATATGGTTTAGAAAAACATCAAACCGTTATTGATGTTGGGTGCGGAAGTGGTCGGCTGGCTTTTCAATTGAGACATTAGTTGGATGGTCAGTATGTTGGAATCGATGTTGTAGAGGCATTATTTAAGTACGCTAAGCATATCTGTCAGCGTCCTGATTGGCGCTTTTATGAGGCACCGGGTCTATCGATTCCCGAAAAAGAGAACTATGCCGATTTTATTTGCTTTTTCTCGGTGTTTACCCATCTTTTGCATGAGGAGTCCTATAAGTACTTAAAAGAAGCTGAACGGGTAATTAAGCCAGGAGGAAAAATTATCTTTTCATTCTTGGAATTTAAAATTCCATCCCATTGGTGGATCTTTGAGCAAGTTTTGGCAGATAACCGGCCTGACAAAGTCTTAAATCAATTTATGAGCCGAGATGCGATCGAAGCATGGGCGAGCCACCTCAATCTGAAGATTGTCGATATCTTTGATGGAGATAAGCCGCATATCAAGATTGGCGAACCTGTGAAATGGAACAACGGCCAGGAAATGATTGGAGAAGGGTCTCTAGGCCAATCGATTTGTGTCTTAACTAAGCAATAAGTTGGGTCAGTGCGTCCTTGTTTCTGATGTCAGTTTCTGATGTCAAACCTAAATTTACCCGACAATATTTGCCCTTACAGATGATTTGAGGGGGGCTCCACTCACGACCTAGCCTTCTGAGAGTTGAGAGTTTTCAGCCGATGGATACTTGCGGATCTTGCGCCTGAATGCTCCCCTATCGTGTTGCGGCGCCAGTTATGTTAGCAGCTTTTCCTTGGCTGAACTCAGACTCTAAATCTGGGTTGCTAGCCAGTGGAGAAGAGGCGCGATCGCTAAAGCGGGTAAAAAGGAAGCAACTCGGACTTTTGTCACCTCTAGTAAATTCAGCCCCACCCCCAACACCATCAAACCGCCGACTCCGGTAATCAACCAGACTCGGGGGTCGGTCGCCGGGGATGGCAAAACAGCGGTCAGGGTCGCTGCTGCTAGGGATAGCCCCCCTTGAAAGACTAAAATCACTAGGCTAGAAAAGCCAACACCAACACCATAGGTGCTGGTAAAGGCGATCGCCGCAATGCCATCCATCACAGCTTTTAGCATTAGCAGGGTGATATCACCCGTCAAGCCATTGTTGAGGCACCCTAACAGGGTCATTGGCCCCACACAGAATAGCAAGCTGCTGGCAACAAACCCCTCCGTGAAGCGCCCTGTTCCCTGAAAGCGGTGTTTTAGCCAATCACCGAATTGGGTCAAACGTTCTTCAATTTGATTGGCCTCTCCCAATAGGCCCCCCAACGCGATCGCCAGAAGGCCAAGAATCGTGCCATCAACCTGGCCTGCCCTAGCCTCCGCTAATTTGCTGGCCATACTCAAACCGAGCCATAGGGTCAATAGCCCAATTCCCTGGGTCAGAATCTGCTGCATTCGAAAGGGTAAGCGATGATGGAGCAACAAACCCAGGCTTGTGCCAGCCAAGACCGTTCCTACATTGATCCAGGTGCCACTGGTTTTTGCCCATAGGTCAAGGGTCATACAAAGACTCAATAGGGTTTTGATGGGTCGATGCGACCGATTAGGGGTTCCTTTGACTCTACCGTTTGGTACTGTCGCTAACCGCCCCTTAGCATGCGCTCATTCTGCCGTGAGCCACCTGTTGAAGTAAAGGGGGACTGAGTAGGGTTGATTGCTACGAAGGGTGCCTATTTAATTACTTTAAGATTGGCAGCTTTAAGATTCGGTAGCCACTATGCAGCCGCGCTTCTTTCAGGGGGGGCGAGCTCTGAGCCAGGGCAGCTATGACCTGACGCGTTGCCGTACCCGCTGAAAAAGTTGCCGCAGTTGAGTAACTCCGTCAGGTTGAGTCGGGGCAGGGTTCGTTTCTGATGCGGTAGAGCTAAAGTCAGTGGAGTTTGGTTCGGTTCGGCTGGAAACAGGTTCTGTTTCTCCTTCTGGCAAGTTCCCTGGCGGAGTCAATGGTTCACTTTGGGTTTGGCTTTGGGAGGAATCCTGGCTTTGACCTTGGAGATTTGATGCGGCCTTAGGGGCGATCGCCGCAGAGGGCGCAACGATCGCTGGAGTAGCATCCGGCCTATCTGGGGAAACACTAGGCTGAGTAGGCTCCATTTCCTTCGCAGCGGCTGCCGCTGGTTCTGATGGGGTGAGCGGAACTGTTTCTACAGGGGGCACAGGGGCTAATTCTAAAGGCTGGGAGGCAGGCAGTGATGAAGACGCTGCTTTTGGGGGCTGGCGGAGGGGGGGCGGTTGCGGCACTGCAGCCGGCTCAGTCGGTGCAAACCCTTTCAGGCGATCGCGCAGTTCTCCAAGGCCACCCGTTTTTGGGTGCGGCTGCGGTGATGCCGGTGGGGTTGCAGTCGGCCCTTGGGGCGAAGTGCCCGGCCCCTTTGGAGATGGAGTGGATGGTTCTAACGGTAAAGGGGCAGTGCTATTGGCTTCCTCTGGCTCAGGTGGCGACTGGGTTTGCCCATCTTGCAGTTGGAGCCGGTCATCCCGCTTTTCCTCCTGTAAAGAAGCAGAAGGCAGGGCCTCCTGAGGCTTTTCTATTGCAGATGGGCGGTCTTCTAGGGGCTGACGATTCAGCAAACCAGACTTTTCAGTAGTTGGCTCAGCCGTTGCGGGGGAAGAAGAGCGAGGGGAAGACTCTGGAGCAGGGCTAGGCCGAATGTCTAGGGTGGGGGATGCTTCTGGGGCTGGAGCGGGCGCAACAGTAGCTTCTGGAGTCGGGGAGGGTATCGGGGCGGGTTCAGCAGTTAGAGGAGGGGCAGGCGGCACATAGTTGGGATCAACAATGCCCTTCACCTCCGTGATCGTCAGCTCACTCCTCATCAACCGAGAAAGCGTATCCTGACCACCGGGCTGGTATTCCACCAGGCGTACAGTATTGTTAAAAGCGTTTTTAACTGGGTTTCCCTGCTCATCCAGGTATTCGATCTGTACCCAATTTTTACCCGGTCTAAATCCCTTGAGATAGATGGGCTGCCAGCGATCCACGATAAAACTGTTGCCATTGATCGTCACGCGGATGCGCCAATCGGCAATTTCATCATCCGCTTGCGCTACCAAATGGAGGGGTGCATTTGTCAGATAGTAGTCAAGCATGATCGGCTCTGCCCCGTAGCGGCCCTGGGGCCGACTGTAGGTAAGCAAGGGCAAAGCTGGATCCGGGCTATTTTCGCCTGTTTTCGCAAAAATGTGAAAGGTGACTTGAGCAAAGGCTCCCTCATTTTTGAAGCTCTCATGCCAGGGGCGCGAGGCGATCGCTCGAATGGTATGCGTTCCAGGCTCCAGGTTCTCAAACACCAAGGGCTGACCCAAATCGTAGAGCGGCTGATAGGTGCGATTGTCCAGTAACACATGGAGATGGGGGCCAAGGCCGAGCTGCTGATCTTTAAAGATGGGTAAGTCCTTTACTTGAAATTGCACAGAAACAGTGGCATCCTGCAAGACCTCATCGGCACGTGGGCTAAGAATCCTGACCTGAGGCTGATACTCTTCTAGAGCCGCTCGTAGTTCTGTAATCACCTCTGGAGGAGACACCTCAGAAACCTTGATGCTGCTCGATAGAGAGGACGTTTGAGGTAATCGCCCCCCAGCTTTCTTACCAAAAAGCGCCAGACTCGACGCGGTCGTAAAGGGGGTAAAGACAAATCCCACAGTTAAAAGCACAACCAGAGCAAATGTTGCAAGATGCCGCCAAAACTTCATTGTCTGCACCAAAACGAAAATCAGTGAATAGATGATTGCGCTCAAGCAGAGGCTTAGAACACAGACCAGACAGACCTTTCAATCCAATCATCCACAGGCAACTATAGCGGAAAAGGTGGATCATCCATCATGGGTTCAGGCAGGGATCCAAAAATCTTCCGAATTAGTGAGTAAGCCAAAATCTGACAAATCTATCAATTGCCAATATAAAGAACAGAAAGATAAGGGATTTGTTTATCGAAACTTCTTCCTAAACACATAGACAAAGATCAATTGGGATCAGCGTAGCCCTTTCAGGACAGAGGTTTACATCTCTACAGATCTGTTTAGATTTGCAAATATAGCGACATAACTGCTTGACTTTTTGCTCTTAAACTAGGCTCATAACCCAGACCAAATCTGCTGTTGAGTCATGTTGAATATTGTTAACCATGACCGAAGTAGAGATGGTGCAAGTCCTATAATGTCACGATGAGAACCCTTGATGGGCTAGACTCACTGCTCTGAGAGCGTTTTCGTTTTTGGTGGTGATCCGCTGTTCTCACCCGGCATTTCAAATCGGACTCATCCTTAGTGTTTCCAGTAAGTGCCAAGGGTTTGCCACTAATTAAATGGTGGCGTTCGGGAGCGGAGCTAGTTCACAGGGGGGATTCCTCGTTCCTTGTCTAGAGAGAGGAGAGTCTCAATGACAACTACCCCACGGGAGCGTGAGGCAAAAGTTAGAGTTGTTGTCGATAAAGATCCAGTACCCACTTCTTTCGAGCGGTGGTCTAAACCGGGTCATTTTGATCGCACTCTGGCGAAGGGTCCCAAAACGACTACATGGATTTGGAACCTTCACGCTGACGCTCACGACTTCGATAGCCATACAAGCGACTTAGAAGACATTTCTCGCAAAATCTTCAGTGCGCACTTCGGTCATCTGGCCGTCGTGTTTATCTGGCTTAGCGGCATGTATTTCCATGGTGCTAAGTTTTCTAACTATGAAGCCTGGTTAGCCAACCCGACGGCCGTTAAGCCAAGTGCTCAGGTGGTTTGGCCAATTGTAGGTCAAGAAATTTTGAATGCAGATGTTGGTGGCGGTTTCCACGGCATCCAGATTACTTCTGGCTTGTTTTACCTGTGGCGCGCTAACGGCATTACAAATTCTTTTGAGCTGTATTGCACTGCGGTTGGTGCGCTGGTGTTTGCTGGCTTAATGCTGTTTGCTGGTTGGTTTCACTACCATAAGGCAGCACCTAAGTTGGAATGGTTCCAAAATGTGGAATCCATGATGAACCATCACCTGGCCGTATTGCTGGGTTGTGGCTGCCTGGGTTATGCCGGTCAGCAGATCCATGTTTCCTTGCCAATCAATGCCTGCCTGGATGCGATCGCAGCCGGTAAGCCCCTGACGATTGGTGGTCGGGTGATCGACAGCGTTGATAAAATCCCTCTGCCCCATGAATGGATTTTGAACTCCAGTCTGATGGCAGATATCTACCCCAGCTTTGCTAAAGGATTGGTGCCCTTCTTTACGCTGAACTGGGCTGCCTATTCTGATTTCTTGACCTTTAAGGGTGGGTTGAACCCCGTTACAGGTAGCCTTTGGCTGTCTGATACGGCGCATCATCACCTGGCGCTAGCCGTCCTGTTCATTATTGCGGGTCATATGTACCGCACGAACTGGGGGATTGGCCATAGCATGAAGGAAATCCTGGAAGCACACAAAGGCCCCTTTACTGGTGAAGGTCATAAGGGCCTGTATGAAGTGCTGACCACCTCCTGGCATGCCCAACTGTCAGTCAATCTGGCAATGGTTGGCTCTTTGAGCATCATCGTTGCCCAGCACATGTACGCCATGCCTCCTTATCCCTACATGGCAACCGACTACGCAACCCAGCTATCGTTGTTTACTCACCACATGTGGTTGGGTGGCTTCTTTATCGTTGGCGGTGCGGCTCACGGTGCCATCTTTATGGTGCGTGACTATGACCCGGCAGTGAATTACAACAATCTGCTTGACCGGGTGTTGCGCCATCGGGATGCGATTATTTCGCATTTGAATTGGGTTTGTATTTTCCTGGGCTTCCATAGCTTTGGTCTCTACATTCACAATGACACCATGCGGGCTTTAGGCCGTCCCCAAGATATGTTCTCGGATACGGGCATTCAGTTGCAGCCGATCTTTGCCCAGTGGGTGCAAAATCTGCACACCTTGGCTCCCGGTAATACGGCTCCGAATGCTCTGGCATCGGTTAGCCCTGTCTTTGGCGGCGACATTGTTGCCATTGGTGATAAGGTGGCCATGATGCCAATCACGCTGGGGACTGCTGATTTCCTGGTACACCATATCCATGCCTTCACGATTCATGTGACGGTGTTGATTCTGCTGAAGGGTGTTTTATTCGCCCGCAGCTCTCGTCTGATTCCAGACAAAGCCAATCTTGGTTTCCGCTTTCCTTGCGATGGCCCCGGTCGAGGGGGTACCTGCCAGGTTTCTGGTTGGGATCACGTCTTCCTTGGCCTGTTCTGGATGTACAACTCCATTTCGATTGTGATTTTCCACTTCTCATGGAAGATGCAGTCAGACGTATGGGGAACGGTGAATCCGGATGGTTCTGTGGCCCACATCACAGCGGGTAATTTTGCCCAAAGCGCGATTACCATTAATGGTTGGTTGCGTGACTTTCTCTGGGCACAGGCCACTCAAGTGATTACCTCCTACGGGTCAGCATTGTCTGCCTATGGCTTGCTGTTCCTAGGTGCTCACTTTGTCTGGGCGTTTAGCTTGATGTTCTTGTTCAGTGGTCGCGGCTACTGGCAAGAATTGATTGAGTCGATTGTGTGGGCGCACAATAAATTGAAGGTTGCTCCTGCAATTCAGCCCCGCGCACTGAGCATCGTTCAGGGTCGGGCAGTGGGGGTAGCACATTACCTCCTAGGTGGAATTGCCACAACATGGGCGTTCTTCCTGGCTCGCACACTTTCATTGGGTTAGGCGCGAGGAGAATACAGAAAACATGGCGACTAAATTTCCCAAATTTAGCCAAGACCTCGCTCAAGATCCGACCACTCGTCGGATTTGGTACGGGATTGCTACAGCTCATGACTTTGAAAGTCACGATGGTATGACTGAAGAAAATCTTTACCAGAAGATTTTTGCCTCCCATTTTGGTCACATTGCCATCATCTTTCTCTGGGCTTCGGGCAGCCTGTTTCACGTAGCGTGGCAAGGCAACTTTGAACAGTGGATCAAGGATCCGCTCAATGTCCGTCCCATCGCCCATGCGATTTGGGACCCCCAGTTTGGTAAGCCCGCTGTTGAAGCGTTTACTCAAGCTGGTGCGAATTACCCCGTTGATATTTCCTATTCAGGGGTTTATCACTGGTGGTACACCATTGGGATGAGGACAAATGGCGACCTATATCAGGGTTCCATTTTCTTGCTTATCCTGTCTGCAATCTTCCTGTTTGCTGGTTGGTTGCATTTGCAGCCCAAGTTCCGGCCTTCGTTGTCCTGGTTTAAGAATGCAGAGTCTCGTCTGAACCACCACTTGGCTGGTTTGTTTGGGGTTAGTTCTTTGGCCTGGACTGGTCACTTGGTGCATGTGGCGATTCCAGAAGCTCGTGGTCAGCATGTCGGTTGGGATAACTTCCTGTCTACGCTGCCTCACCCCGCTGGCCTGCGTCCTTTCTTTACGGGTAACTGGGGCGTCTATGCGGCTGACCCAGATACGGCTGGCCATGTGTTTGGCTCTAGCCAAGGGGCTGGAACGGCAATTTTGACTTTCCTGGGTGGCTTTCATCCTCAGACCGAGTCTCTTTGGCTGACGGATATTGCTCATCACCATTTGGCGATTGCTGTGCTGTTTATCATTGCCGGTCACATGTACCGGACAAACTTTGGTATCGGGCATAGCATCAAGGAGATGATGGATGCGAAGACCTTCTTTGGTCGTCCCGTTGAAGGCCCCTTCAACATGCCGCACCAGGGCATTTATGAAACCTACAACAACTCGTTGCATTTCCAGTTAGGTTGGCACTTGGCTTGTCTGGGTGTGATCACTTCTCTGGTTGCTCAGCACATGTACTCGTTGCCTCCTTACGCCTTCCTATCGAAGGACTTTACGACTCAGGCGGCGTTGTATACCCATCACCAGTACATTGCTGGCTTTTTGATGGTGGGTGCTTTTGCCCACGGTGCCATTTTCCTCGTACGGGATTATGATCCTGAGCAAAACAAGGGCAATGTGTTGGCCCGGATGTTGGAGCATAAGGAAGCGCTGATTTCTCACTTGAGCTGGGTTTCCTTGTTCCTGGGTTTCCATACTTTAGGTCTCTACGTCCACAACGATGTGGTGGTTGCCTTTGGCACCCCTGAGAAGCAGATTCTGATTGAGCCGGTCTTTGCTCAGTTCATTCAAGCCTCCCACGGGAAGGTGTTGTATGGTCTGGAAACCCTGCTGTCTGACCCCAATAGCATTGCCACAACGGCCTGGCCAAATGCCGGTAATGTGTGGTTGCCAGGTTGGTTAGATGCCATTAACAGTGGTACGAACTCGCTGTTTTTGACGATTGGACCTGGGGATTTCTTGGTGCACCATGCGATCGCCCTTGGTTTGCATACCACTACCCTGATTTTGGTCAAGGGTGCGTTGGATGCTCGTGGATCCAAGCTCATGCCTGATAAGAAGGACTTTGGCTACAGCTTCCCTTGTGACGGCCCCGGCCGCGGCGGTACCTGCGACATCTCTGCTTGGGATGCCTTCTACCTTGCCATGTTCTGGATGCTGAACACGATTGGTTGGGTCACCTTCTACTGGCACTGGAAACACCTTGCCATCTGGTCAGGTAACGCGGCTTCGTTTAACGAAAGCTCGACCTACCTGATGGGCTGGCTGCGGGATTATCTGTGGCTCTACTCTGGGCCGTTAATCAACGGATATAACCCCTTCGGCATGAATAACTTGGCAGTTTGGGCTTGGATGTTCCTCTTAGGGCACTTGGTCTGGGCAACGGGCTTCATGTTCCTAATCAGCTGGCGTGGTTACTGGCAAGAGTTGATCGAGACTTTGGTTTGGGCGCATGAGCGCACTCCTTTGGCAAACCTGGTTCGCTGGAAGGATAAGCCGGTGGCACTCTCAATCGTGCAAGCACGGTTGGTTGGGTTGGCGCACTTCACGGTTGGTTACATCGTGACCTATGCCGCCTTTTTGATTGCCTCAACTGCTGCAAAGTTTGGTTAACCTAAGCTTGCGCACGTAGCATTTAGCCCTCACCGCAAGGTGGGGGCTTTTTCGTGTTCGTGGGGGCTGCTTGCGATGTGCCTGGGTGCTTTGAAATGGGCTAGGATTTGATCCTGCATTTAGGTTATGACTGAAACAGAGCAACAATAATTAGTTAGCAGTCGCGTAAAGTTTGCCCATGACCCTGAAGGCGGTTTTGTTTGACTTTAACGGAGTCATTATTAATGACGAGCCAATTCACGAGCGCTTAGTCAACCAACTGTTGATTGAAGAAAACCTGCGCCCTAAACCCGGTGAGTTTCGCCAATATTGCCTGGGACGGAGCGATCGCGCTTGTTTGGCCGACCTCTTTGCTCAACGGGGGCGATTTGTGACGGATACTTTCTTGAATCATTTGATTGCTCGTAAGGCAGCCGCTTACCTGCGTGAATTACAAGTGCTGGAAACACTGCCGATTTATCCAGGGTTGGCAGATATTATCTTTCATCTGCGGGCGGCGCAGCTCAAGATGGCGATTGTGAGTGGGGCGCTGCGGGCTGAGATCGAGACGGTTTTGCAGCGCGCTCAATTGCAAGAATATTTTTCAGTGATTGTGTCTGGTGATGCCAATCTGGCCAGCAAACCCGAACCTGATAGCTACCTGAAAGCGATTGAACTGCTCAATCAGCAAAATCCTGGTTTGAACTTGCAGCCTTCAGAATGTTTAGCTATTGAAGATACCTTTCCTGGAATTGAATCCGCCAAGCGAGCTGGTATCTCTGTTGTGGGTGTGGCAAATTCCTATCCTTTTCATATGCTGCAACGTTGCGCAAACTGGGCGGTTGACTACCTGACGGATCTGGAAATTGATCGGATTCAAGCAACACTTGGCAAAAAAGCCAGCACAGCAGGAATGAGTTAATGGTAGGGGCCTGAAAACAAATGCTAGAATAAACAACGCTGGGGAGTTAGCTCAGTTGGTAGAGCGCTGCGATCGCACCGCAGAGGTCAGGGGTTCGAATCCCCTATTCTCCATGGGTTAGTTTTAGGAGTTAGCCCAGTGGGTAGGGCACGTGTTAGCGCAGCCTGCCGGAGGCGATCGCACTTGCAGGGACGGGCCAGATAACCCCACACGAGGATATCGCCTTGGCCAGCACGCTAGGATGAGAGTAATGGCGGCGAGGTAAAGCGGATGACCCAGGCGAAGGTAAAGCTGGCTTCTTTTGAAGCGTATCTGGCCTACAGTGATGAGACGCCAATGGAAGGGCGTTATGAATTGATTGATGGAGAGCTAGTCGAGTTGCCGCCAGAATCTAGACTGAACAGCACGGTTGCCATTCGGGTGCTGCTGGCGCTTTTGGCTGCAGGCATTGACGTTGAACTTATCCACCCTGGTAAATGCGAGGTGCAAGTTCTGGTCTTGCAGCCTAGTGATGCTGCAAATCGCTACCCCGATCTGGTTGTCTTGCGACCCGAACACCTGGAACTGACTCAACGCCGACTCACCATCACTTTGGAGATGCCTCCCCCCCGCCTGATTGCAGAAGTGGTTAGCCCTGGCAAAACCAATCGTGATCGAGACTATATTCACAAGCGGGCACAGTATGCGGCCATTGGGGTGCCAGAATATTGGCTGATTGACCCGATGGCTGCAACCGTAATGGTGTTAACTCTGGCCGGAGCGAGTTATCAAGAGGTGGGGGTGTTTGGGACTCAGGATGCCATTGTCTCGGTGGAGTTTCCAGAGCTGGCGCTAAGGGTGGAGCAGTTGTTTGCCACTGAGAGCTAAGGTTAGCGGATCAAAAATTCCCCCATTGCCCTGTTCCTACCTAGGTAACAAACCGATGGGTAAAGGGTTGTCAAATTTCCTATCAGACTCATCAGATTAGGCGTTCTGCGGTGTGCCTTTTCCTTACTGACAATTCGAACAATATCAATTTCATCCGTTCTAGGATAAGAGAAAACAATGGAGTCTCCTACAGGGGCGGTGCTGAATGAAGAGATGAGGGCAAGTTCAAAACTAGCTAGGGTAAGGCTACCTGCTGATGTGATAAAGAGATAGACCAAGGACTGAACGCTCACCATGGCTCTGGTAATGTCATCCCATTTTGTGGAAGCAAGAAAGTCTTCATAACTGGAAAGCTGGTGAATTTGGGCGATCGCACGATCGAGTGCTTGCCGCAGCCTCATCGCTTCATTGCGGAAAACGTCGGGCGAAATACTGTCGCGATCGTCCGAAACTAGACGATTGTGATCGCAACTTTCGAGGTTGCAGAAATCCTGCGTAATCTACTGGTATTTGGTGTAAAGGCTGAGGACAAGGGTTTACAATTGGGCAGTGTCAGCACGATGCGATCGAGGCTTTCGCTGAGGCTACGGGCACGGCGTTGTTCTGTTGTTCTAAAGTGGCGATCGCTAGAGAATGCTCGCGGTCGCCTTGGCTAAACTTCTTAGAATGGCAACTTCAGGAGTGGTACCGGAATCCGATTACGAATCTCACTTTCCACCCGGTTCTTCACCTGATCCAACACCGTATTCAGCGCTGCTTGGGCAAAACCCCCTTCCCCCGTGTTGCCCACATCGAAGATACAGCCCTCCAGCAGATCCCCTGGTACTCCCGCTTGCCGACAAATTGCCTCTGCCTGTCGCAACTGGGGTGGCAACAGCGAACCCAGGCTCAGAAAGCTATTGGGAAAACTGCGATTGGTAAAGGTCTCCGTAGACTGCCCCGGCCCATAGGCAAACAGCGACTCGGCCTAACTAATCCGCCAGCTATCGCCAAACTCCCGATACAACTGCTCAAAGAAAGCATTCTCAATCTGGCTCAGGGGTAGGGGAATCGGCCCAATATTGCCCAACGCCTGCTTCAAGACCCCATAGGTAGAATTGTCCTTCGAGGGAATCACCCGCCCATCCCTGGTCTGCAAATCATCCTCAGGATTGTTATCCAGGTTCCCCAACAGGCCCCGATAGCGTCCCGTCTGCTCCGGCACCGCTGGCGTGACATTCATAAAATCCATCCCCGCCACAGACAACTTGCTGATGCCTACCTGTTCCCCGGTCGGCCATTGCACTAGATAGTTGCCATTACCCCCCTGAATGCTTCCGCCACCGGATAACTCCAGAGTGCCCTGTACAGAAGCAGGCCGACCATCCACCCACACCGGATTGCTGGCATTACCATCCGGGAAATCCTTGGAGTACACCGCCACCCGGCTATTGCCCACCTGCATCGCCACCGCCGTATTCAGGGACAACTGCCGTCCCGGTACGGCCCCCTGCCGCACCTGCACCTGGAAACCGCCATCCTTCGCTTGAACCAACACGAACTCGCCCACAGTCTGGAAGCTGTAGCGATAGCCATCAAAGGTGACAACATGGGGGTCATCATAGCTCTTTCCCTGGCGCAAATTTCCGCTTGCGACGGGAGGTTGGGGCTTGTCTTTAGGTTTGCCCACCACAATCGTTTCTGAGTGAAAGGCCTTTTGCTTATCTTCCCTAATTTCGCAAGCACCAAACACTGAACCGAACTTTGGCGAAATTACTAAATCAGAATCCCCTTCCTGCACAGACCTGTACTGATTGTTGTCACCTCTTGTAATAGCAGATCGGCGTAACTCTACTGTTAAGTATTTAGGGTTAGGATATTGCTGCCCAAATAAAGTTACTTCCGGATAAAACAAAGGTTCAATCTGCCATAGTTTTTGGTTAACGTTAAATTTAGAGTTTAAATAACTCAAGGATGCATTTGCTGCTCCATCTATAAACTCAAAGAATTTCGGATTTGTTGATGGGCGGCTGCATGAATTGGTTCACCTCGGCAATCATAAAGTCGTAGCAAATAATAATCAGTCGATCCCTAGAGCTGTAAAAGGCGTTTTCCTCACCACATTCGATGAATGTTACGGCAATATCCGTTGGCAGAGCCAAGTTGAGTCCGTTAAGGCTAGCAACAGTTTGCTCCATCCCCCCAGACTGCTCAAATCCCCGCTGAAGTTCTTGATAAAAGGGGGTTTTGGCAGTACCGTAGACCAAGCGAAACTGCCCAGTCCCCCTTAGCTGCTTGACTCCGGATAGCGGAGATTGTCCGAGGGCGGGAGTTAGCCATCCGGACTGGCTACCGATGGTGAAAATAAAGGTGAGCAGGGCGATCGTCAACCAGCGAATCCAACGCATTTTGGTCAATCAACCTCTAAAAGGGAAAGATATTGCGCACCCGTTGAATCGTGTCCAGAGTGTTATTCACCGTATTCAGTACGCTGTTCAAATCATCAATTTTGTCCCGCTCATCCACTTGGTTGCTGGCTACATAGGGCGTGGCTGGCGGCGTGGCTGGAGAACTTTCCACTTGCAGACTCAAAAATAAGTTGGCTTGGGGAGCCAGGGTCAAAAAAGTATTGATCGGGATGGCATAGTTGAAGCCTGGTTTAATTAATCCAATGATGTTGGCAGCTTCAGGGGACATTCTTTCCAGACCAAGGGCCTTCAGGTCTTCGGTTTCTCCCAATCCATGAATACCCACCACTCGCCCCCCCACATCAAAAACAGGACCACCGCTCATCCCTCTCCGCGTCACATTGGTATAAACCAGTTTGTACCCGTTGTAAGGCTGTTCTAGCAAGCCAGAGATCTGACCACCGGTAAACTGACGGATAGTACTGTTACCAGAGGTATTACCGACTAATCCTGGAGCCGGCCAACCAGAGACAAAAACTGAGCCGCCCTCTTTTGCTAAGTCAGAGTTGGCAAACTTGGCAAGCTTGTACTCGTTATCGCTGGTAAATTCAATGACTGCTAAATCCACATTAGGCAAACGTTTCACCTTATTGAGGTCAAGTTGATAGGCTTGCTTGTCAGGGGTGATAATCCTATATTCATCTGGTTCATTGACCACATGGTAAGCAGTCAGCACGTAATAGGTTTTGTCACTGCGAGAAATCAACACACCAGAACCATGCACACTTGGATCTTTACCCCGGATCAGGACGGTGACTTCACGGGCAATATCGTTGACTTCTTCGCCAGTGAGGGCCAAGGCAGTTGACGGAAGGGTGATCACAAGGGCGCTTGCGATCGCACGCTGGTAGGTAGCCAAGATGCAGTCTGGGCGATCGCCTTTACGCCGGATGGGAAAACCCTGGCCAGTTGTGGGTATGAAAAAGTAGCACGACTTTGGGATGTCGCGACGGGAGCCTGTCTCCGGGTTCTAACGGGCCACCGTCGGGAAAATAAAGTTCTGGCGATGGGGGCCGACGGGAAAACCCTCGCCACCGGCAGCTTTGATGGCACAGTGCGCTTTTGGAATCTTTAGACAGGGGAGTGTCAGGCCGCTGGGCAGGGGCATGAAGATGGGGTGCGGGCGATCGCCATGAACCCAACCCAAGGGATTGTCGCCACTAGCGATAACAGTCAGGTAGTCAAAATTTGGAATCTTCACACTAGAACCTGCCTGCAAACGCTGCAAGGCTATACCAATTGGATCTGAAGTGTGGCGTTCCATCCCCATCAGCCGATTCTGGCAAGCGGACATTTGGATCATACTGTTTGTCTATGGGATACCCAGACAGGAGCCTGCCTCCGTACTTTATCTATTCACCGGGGCTGGGTCTGGACGGTGGCCTTTAGCCCCGATGGTCAAATTCTTGCTAGTGGGGGCGATGATTCAAACATCTGGCTGTGGGATGTTCACCAGGGAACCCCGATTCGACGGTTGGAGTACGACTCTAGTGCCTACCAAGGCGCGACCACCCATCTTGCCTTTAGTCCAGATGGTCAGTGGCTGGCCAGCGGAGGACAGGATTCTGCCATCAAGCTTTGGGATTTACACACAGGCACCTGTGTCAAAGTTCTGAGAGGACATGGGGGTTGGGTTTGGTCTGTCGCCTTCAGCCCAGATGGAACTGATTTAGCCACCAGCAGTAGTGATGGGAGTGTTAAACTGTGGCGCGGCATGCCAGACGATTGCCTGACCTTGGTGGGCCATACTGCACCTGTTAAGAAAGTCGTGTTTGATCCCAAGGGGCAGTTCCTGGTTAGTGCCGGTGATGACGGCTTCATTCACCAGTGGGATATCCACACAGGCCAGTGTCTAAATACATTGGTGGGGCACCAAGGTTGGGTTGAGTCGCTAGATATTTGTGCTGATGGGCGATCGCTCGTCAGTAGTGGGATGGATTGCACCATCAAGCTATGGGATCTTGCCACAGGCATGTGTCTGCGGAGCTTATCGGGGCACCAAGATCATGTGACCAGTGTGGCCTTCAGTTCCGATGGTCACACAATTGTCAGCGGTAGTTTAGATGACACGCTGAAACTGTGGGATGTTGCAACTGGAATCTGTCTTAAAACGCTGAGGATCCCAAGACCCTATGAGGGCATGAATTTGACGGGGGTTGTGGGCCTCTCATCTGGGCAGAAAGTGGCCCTGCAAATGTTAGGGGCATTGGTTGATTGATGGCTGATGGTTTTGACGGTCCATTCAGGCTACAGCTCATCTGGCTCCACCCCTAATGCTCGTAACCTTGCCGCCAGGCGTTCAGCCCGTTGCCGCTCCGCGTCGGCGCGTTGCCGCTCGGCCTCGGCGTCGGTCGGTACCCAATGCCCATTCTGGTCATACCAGCGGAGCCACAGTCGTTCAATGCCTTGGTAAGAGCCACGCCACAGCCCAATGCCTAGGGAGAGTTCCGGGATCCAGAATCGCGGTTCTGGTAAGGGTTGTTCTTGATACTGTCCGGCTTGCAATACAAACAGACGCAGGCGATCGCGGTAGCGGTCAAACACCACATAGTACGGAACCCGCAGAATTTGTTCGTAGACAACCCACTTTGGTGGGGGCGCATTCGACTGGGGTGCGGTTTCCCCTAGGTCTTCCGATTCTGTCCCTGGAGACAGCAGTTCCACCACCACAAAGGGACTAACTCCCTCTTGCCAGAGGACATAGCTCAACCGCAGGTCTGTTCCTGCGTACAGGCGAGGCACACCTAATACCAAAAACCAGTCCGGGCGCTTGTGCCAGAGGGGATGACGAATATCGTAGTAGAGGTTTAGATCGGTGCCGGTAAAGATCTGGTCGGCAGGATAGCGACTCAGGCGCAGGGTGGCGCTGAGTAACTGGGGCTGCAAATTATGGAATTCATCCGGCAATCCCGGTTCCTCTGGATCTTCACTGGGCAGATCATACATCGTGGGTAGGGTTTCCCGTGGCGATCGCGGCGGGTCAGTTTGAGGAATGGGCAAGGTAAACTTAGAGAGCGACATAGGGAGGTGAGAAGGGGGAAAGGGATAGGCTGGTTTGGTTTTAGTGTAGCCAAGGGTGGGTTGATCTTTCTTCTTTTCACCACAGAGATACAGAGAGTAGCCAGGGCTGACGCTGGGGTTCAGCATACTCAAAGCAATGATTTTTTGATGAAAGCCAGAATGCCATCGGTGACGTTTCCTACAGCCAACGCCGTGAGTCCTACTTCCAAAACTCTGAAGACATTCAATCACGGGGGATGAAGGCGGTGCGGCACCTAGGGAATCACCTGGGGAATACCGATAGATCAAGCTATAAAATGAATATAAACGTAACTCTAGTATCAGGATTGTCGGGTAGTCGCTTTGGGTTCTATCTTTAGAATCATCAATGCAATCAACTGAAAACCTGAACGTTTTACCCCAGAGATCCGGAGGGCACCGAGAGAGTGCTGTCTTCTCTGTGCCTGTGGGGTCTAGCTTCAGATGATAGAACCTTTAACTTCTGATCTGAGTAATTTTTATAAATAAAGTGCTATGCGCTCTGAGGGAATCGTTTCTCTCTCATTTTGTATCACCCAGCTAAAGTGCCTACTTTGAAGGGAAAAGTAAACTCTTTTGAGAAAATTGGGTATTCTAGGTTTACAACTTAAGCCGCTTGTGGTTTGCTAATCTAACGTTGTTGGCTAATCCCAAGTTGGGAAAGCGCTACTCGTTCGTTGCTCCAGTTCATAAACTGGTTGTTATTCTAATTGCCGCTTGTTAGGTTTGCTGCCATGTACGCTCTTCGTCCTACTTCTTATCCAGAGCCGCCTAAGCGCCAGCGCAGAGTATTACGGCAACGGAAAAAATCCCAACATCATAGGACGCTTGCAATTGAGACGGTTGCCAAACTATCGGTTAACCTCATTCTTTCAGCGGCAGGCATTGCTGGCTTAGCGCAACTGGTGCCCTACCAGCAAACCCAATCTCTGAAATTAAAGGAACTGCAAACGGCTGTCGATGCTTTAGAGTATCGACTAGAGCAGAGTCGCTCACTGTTTGGTAATGCTTTTGACCCCTATCGAACGCCCGCTTTGATGCAAGATCAAGGTAATCGCATTGAGGCAGAACGACAGCGTATTATTTTTCAGCCGCTTCCTGCACCTTCGACAGCATCAAAGCACCCGTGACGATGCGTTGCTGATTCTTAGCACTAGCTCAGCGATCGCTTAAGGATCGCCTCGGTTGAGCAGGGACGCGCTGCTTGGGGCGATCGATATCCCCCCAAAAAATAAAGGATTTGCCGACAAAAGGCCAAACGCTTGAGTGGGGGGGTGTTTTGTGCTTTCTCGTGATGGTAGGGCGTTTTTACGCCGATTCCCTTGCTGCTCACTTCTAGTTTGGTTGCTTCCTCGTGGTGCTGGTGTCGTTGGTTCTTGCTTGGTTTTGACTCATCAATAGCTGGGCGCAGTTAAATTGAGGCTGATTTCAGGTGTGGAACCCTTTGCTGAGTGCTGTCTCAATGAACTGGTTGTGCGAGTATCCAATGCGCCCTCACACTAAATTCCTCTCCCAAAACTGGGAGAGGGACTTCGACCTTTTCTCACAGGATCTGGATTGTGCAGCTTAAAAGCTTTTACATCCTAAAACTGGGAGAGGGGCTTTAGCCTCTTCTCTAAAACTTGAGAGAAGAAGAGGTTGCAGGCTGCGGGCAAAGTGGATCTTAAAAAAGGTTTCCTGAATATGCGCTAAGGGCATATCCTACTCCTCCCTTCTTACCGTTGGTTAGGACTAGGACGACCTACTTGGAGCCATAAAACGCATCACAATTGTAGAATGGCGGAGTTAACTGGACAATAGAAGGCAAAAGCATCATGGCAGAAGTGGCGATCGGCGTTATCGGTGGCAGTGGACTTTATAAAATGGAAGCCCTGAAAGACGTAGAGGAGGTTGTCGTCAATACGCCCTTTGGCCAACCCTCGGATGCCATTATTGTCGGCACCCTCGAAAATACGCGCGTCGCTTTTCTAGCTCGTCATGGGCGCAACCACCATCTGCTGCCTTCAGAGCTTCCTTTTCGTGCCAATATCTACGCAATGAAAAGCCTTGGCGTGCGGTATCTTATCTCAGCATCTGCCGTGGGTTCTTTAAAGGAACAGGTCAAACCGCTCGATATGGTGGTGCCGGATCAGTTTATCGATCGCACGAAAAATCGAGTTTCGACCTTTTTTGGTGAAGGCATTGTTGCTCACATTGCCTTTGGTGATCCCGTGTGTCCGCATCTGGCAAAGATTCTGGCGGATGCAGTGGATACTCTGAATCTAGCCGAAGTGACCTTGCATCGGGGTGGCACCTATGTCTGCATGGAAGGGCCAGCTTTTTCAACCAAAGCCGAGTCGTACCTTTACCGGAGTTGGGGGGCAGATATCATTGGCATGACAAATTTGCCGGAAGCGAAGTTGGCTCGCGAAGCCGAGATTGCTTACGCAACCCTGGCACTGGTCACTGACTATGATTGCTGGCATCCTGACCACGATAGTGTCACTGTAGAAATGGTAATTGCCAATCTTCAGCGCAATGCTATGAATGCGCAAAAGGTGATTCAGGCGGCAGTGCGTCAACTACAAAGTCACCCTCCAGTTTCAGAAGCTCATTCGGCTCTGAAGTATGCGATTCTGACTCCGTTAGATAAGGTTGTACCCGCTACTAAAGAAAAGTTGCACTTGCTACTGCAAAAGTATCTTTAAGTTTTGACGTTGCTGAATCTGGATATGGGGCACCCATTCGCCCTCACCCTAGCCCTTGCCTAAGGGGAGAGGAAAACCAACCCTCTCGCTCCTTTCTCCTAGTGGGAAAAGGGTGTAACCCTAGCGGGGCATTTAAGCAAGGGGGATACGGGCAATTGATGTCTTCGCTAAGCAGCGCCTAAGTTTTAACTGTGCTTTGGTTTGTCTCTGCTAAAGCTGGGTGATTTCAGGGAATGAGGGTTTGATAACCTGAAGCTTCACTGCAAAGATGCAAGGTGCACAAAGGTTTCACTCGATGTTCCCGATGCTTTTGTTGTCTTAAAGCTAGTACACTAGTACAGCCAGGCAGAAATTTCTGGACTGGTCTCAGCCACCTGCATCCCCTAGCCCCTGCTCCCATCGCGGCAGCAGGGAAGATCAAAGCCCCCTGCATTGGGAGCGGGGTAGGGGTGAGGGCAGACAGACAGATGTCTTCGTCTACTGGTGGCCTGTGTAATCAGTTTAGAGGGTTGTGTAATCAGGGCTGAAGCGCACTCTTAGGCCATCCTTTGGGCGGCGGGTGGGGATGAGCACAGGTTCTAGATTTTGGCTGGGTAAAAGTTCCCAAGTGTAGTGGCGTAGCAACAATGCCAGGATAATCTTTAGCTCGAGTTTAGCAAAGGCCAGCCCCAGACAAATGCGGGGGCCACCACCAAAACCAATCAGGCTGAAGGGTTGACGCTTGGCGTCAGGGCGATCGGGGTTAAACCGTTCTGGGTCAAAATGATGGGGTTTTGCATAAATAGCGGGATCGCGGTGGGTGAGTAAAATCGAATATTGGGCTAGCCAGCCGGCGGGCACCTGGTATCCCTGAAACTCAAAGGGTTTGACGACACCACGAAAACCGCCAGCAACGGGGGGATGGAGTCGCTCAATTTCGCTGAAGACTTGCTCTAGGTAGGGCATTTTGCCTAATTGCTCAAGCGTGATTTCTTGATTTCCCAGATGCTGTTGCTCGCTTCTGGCCTGTTGAAGAACGTCTGGGTGTCGGGCTAGTTCTAAACAAATCCAGGTGAGCATGGCGGTGGTGGTTTCATGCCCAGCAAATAGTAGCAGCAGTGCCTGATCGCGGATTTCTTCTAGGGAAAGGCGATCGCCCGCTTCATCCCTGGCTTGAATTAACAGGCTCAGGGCATCATTGGTAGGATTTTGCTGCCGCTCCTGAATGACCGCTGTCAGATGGTGCAAGATTTTTTGACGGGCACTCAGAGCTGGCAGCAGGCGTAGGCCAAAGAGGCCATTGGTGAGGGTGGTGAATAAGCGGCTCAGGCGATCGGTCTCGGCCCCTGGGTTGCTTCCTAAAAAGATCTGGCTGGCAATCTCAAACGTGAGTTGCTTAAACTCGGTGTACCAGGTAAATTCTCCTAGGGTTTGCCATTTTGCCAGGTATCGACGGGTAATGGCTTCCATGGTCGCAATATAGCTCGCTAGGGCAGGCCCATGAAAAGCCGGCATCATAAGCTTGCGGTTACGGCGATGTTCTTCGCCCTCCTGCACAAATAGCGATCGCCCCAGCAGCAACTTAAACGTTTGCGGCCACCCCTCCCGCCAAGTAAAGTGCTCCATCCCTGTTGAAAGAACAAATTCTGCGGCCTCTGCCCCAATTAAAAACACCGCAGGCCGACCTAGCAGAGCCGTCCGAAAGATTGGCCCATATTTTTCGTAGCGTTTGCGGGCAAAGTCTGGATCAAACAGAAGATCCAATGTTTCACCGAGGATTGGTAAACCTGGATTACCCGGTGGCAGAGGAAGAGCCATAGATTAACTCAAGCGACTGCCTCTAGTATAAAAGCTGATAAAAGCTGGGCGGTTCTGGCTAAAGAAAGGGTTTGAATCGGCCAACGTAGACACCAGCCGTTGCGTTACCTGGATCAAGCCAGGGAGTTGTCAGCAGTTCTCGAAAAGTTGCCTCCTTTAAGACCACTCCTTCCGGGGAGGATAATGGACAGCCCCATCGGCTAGGGAATGTGCTTGAGCGTTCTCATTAGAAAGGGTGGAACTCACGGCCACGTCTTCAAGACGGTATCTTCTGGGGATGTCGCATCGTCACTATCAACGCGATTGCGATCGAGGTCTAACGTTTGGCTAAGTTGCGGCTCAGCTTGTCTTGCAATGGCAATGGCTTTGATTTATGACAGCAGAATTTGAGCGGCCAAAACCCACGAAGGCCCCATTCCCATAGGCAGAACTAACCAGGAAAGTAACAGCATGACTGGTTTTTCAGGTTCATAGAATGCCGTCACTCCTAAGAGGGCGTTTGAAACATATCCGACAGTTAAGACTGCAACGATGATAAGTCTAAGTTATGCCACGGAACCCCCGATGGGAAGTAGTTGGAAGCAGATGCGTAAGTAGCCATGCTCAGTTGATCGAGAGTTCTTGGTTAGGGTGTAGGAGATTGTTGATGGGCTGCAATGTTGAGGCAAGCAAAGTTCTGAGCTGAGATGGAGGTTGGAAATCATTGATAGTCGTGTTGCAACAGTCAATACTAAGAGGTCAGCTAAGATAAAGAAAATTTAAATTCAATGTCGAAATACCATGATGTACTCTGCAACCCCTCAAAACGCCGGTCAAATTTTTAATACATTTTTTAATACATTCTTTCATTTGATACAGGAACTTAAACCGTTTGTAAAAGTAGATGACTTGAAAGTTGCGTTTGATAATGAAGGTAATGTTGGGTGCATGTCACTTTTGCCCTCGCCTTAAATCCCTCTCCCAAGGAGGAAGAGGGACTTTGAATCTGGCTCCTCTTCCCAAGTTTGGGAGGAGACCGCAGGGCGTGCGCAGCAGGGGCATGGCCCTAACAGGTATGCAAGCAAGGGAGATGAGGGCGGTGCGGCGCAAAAGTGTTTGGACTATTGATTGAAGGAATTGTCTATCTTACTCATGCGATCGCCCCTCGATCGTTAAAACTAACGAAACATTGCATGATTCCAAAGATTTTCAGGGATTCGCTAGCCCTTGGGAAGGCAAGTGCTATTGTACTTTGAAACTTGCTTTTGTTTTTGGTCAGGAGGTTTTTGTGGGTCTGTTTCAAGACGCAAAGGCTCATTTTGTAGCCTGTCATCAACATCCGGTGAATCAGGCATTGCATCACCTGACGAATACTTTGGCGATCGCCCTCATTCCATTGTTGATTCTGCACAAGTGGGGCTGGTTGGTCGGCTGTCTGGTCGCAACTCAAGTGTTTGCGCTGGGAGGTCATGCCATTTTTGAAAAAAATCAGCCTGCGGCGATTCGTTATCCAGTAATTACGATTTTGGCCTCCCTATCTTGGTCTTTTGATAACTGGTTTGGGCTGCGGCAAGTGCTGCAATATTTTGCCCAGCGTCCGCCAGGCGGGGTATCGCGCTAACCAGTTAGATCTTAGAAAGGCTCATTCATTGGGCTGTTTATCATTGGAGGAAACATGTACGAAGGTTTACTCGTTGTTGACGCGGATGCGCATAAAATTGAGAATCCGTTAATTATTTTGGATTATCTAGAGGCAGAGTATCGCGATCGCATTAGTTTGGTCGTAGATAGTATTGGTGAGCAACGGGTAAAAGTGGTCGATTTTAACCCCGCCACAGGGAAGAGCGACTTGCCAAGGTTATTCCCTCAACCCGAGGGGCTAGGCCGTGGCGGTTTTCGTAACCTGCACCCTGAAACAACCCTGGGCGGTATGTTTAACAAGCTCCGGATTGAGCATATGGATCGGGAGGGCATTGATGTTCAGGTGATTTATGGAACCTTAAATCTGTTCTTCTCAAGCTTGTTGGATAAGGACTTTGCCATCGCGCTTTGCCGCGCTTACAACAACTACATTGCGGATGACTGCCATGCCTACCGCGATCGACTGAAGCCCATTGGTGTGGTCTGTTTGCAGGATGTGGACGAGGCCGTTAAAGAAATGCGGCGCTGCGTTAACGAGCTGGGCTTGATTGGGGTCGCCACTGCTCCGAATATGCCGGTGCCTCACCCAAAAGCCCCTGCGGCCTTTCCTGAGATTCGCACCTGTAAGGTTGTGAGCCATCCCGACTTTCGCCCAATTTTGCAAACAGCCGTTGAGCTAGATATTGCCCTTGGTCTCCATGGTGGCCCTGGTTCTTACATGGTAGGCGGCATTGCCGATCATACAGAAACCTTTGTGCTGACCCATATCTTTGTTCAGCGCAATCAACAACAACTCGCCATGGCGCGGATGGTGTTTGACGGAGCGTTTGAACAGTTTCCGACACTGCGGGTCGGCTTTCTAGAGGGGGGCTGTGGTTGGGTTGCCGATCTGGCTCACGCGATGCATGAGCATTGGGAAAAGCGCATTCGTGACTTTGATCCAAAGCATCCCTATCGCCCTTCCCTGATGGAATATGGCAAGCTGATGTTGCAAGAGCGGGGCACCAGCAATTCCTCGCTGATCAATCAAGCTCGTAATATTTATGAGCTACTCTGGAACCGAGAAACGGATCCGACCCAGATCGATGATGCTAGCCTGTATGAGCATTTTGAGCTGCGCGATCGCGACCCCATGGATTATTTCGAGCGGGGGCAAATTTTTACCTCCTTTGAGTCAGATGATCCTGGGCCAGCCTATCTCCCCGTTGCCATGGGTGAGGTGGGTAAGCGTGTTGCCTGCTTCTCTGGTGACTACGGTCATTGGGATGGCGTGTTAGAGAACTGTGTGCGGGATGCAGCCACAGTGGCTGACTATGACCACGATCATCTGGCTCGATTGCTGGGGGGTAACGCCCTCGCTCTCTATGGCGAGCGGCTGCGCCAATCACTCCCCACCGGTACCCAATCAACCCCCAGTCTAAGCGTGGTCTAGTCCGGGGTTTGTTGGACTTCACTTCCCCCAGTTCCTAGGAACTGGGGGCTAGAGAGGCCCTAATGTGAAATGCTGAATTGAAATGCTGAATACGCCCTACCATCAGCGAGCGGGCAAAATTGGCGAAGCAAAAGAACAAAGTGTCTCAGTTCCCGTTCCTTGATTTCTGACTCCCATAGCAGTCGATAAAGTCATTTAAGACTGTCAGATGCTAAAAAGCCTTGATTGGGGTTTCTTTCAGACTTGAACCTTTATCCCTTTCCCCTGCTGCATGACGAGTTGTGCTCAAGAGCGCCATGATCTGCCACTGTAGGTAGGTTGTCTATAGACAATTGAAGGGGCTGCAGGAGCCTGTAGTGATGATCGCCTCTGCCTAACAACCGCTCAAAATGACGATCGCTGAATACCTGGAATGGGAATCGCAGCAGGAAACTCGCTATGAATACGTCAATGCTACTATTTATGCCATGACGGGTGGCACCATTCCCCATAACGATATTGCCCTCAGTCTTTACACGGTCTTACGCCCCCACCTGCGATCGCGGGGATGTCGGATGAATGTGCCAGATGTGAAGGTGGAGGTCAGCCCTACAGGCCCCTATTATTATCCCGATATTGTCGTTAGTTGTGACCCGCGAGACCTGAATGCTCGCAAGTTCATCCGATATCCCAAGCTGATTGTCGAAGTCCTTTCTCCCGCCACCGAGGCAAAGGATCGGGGTGAAAAGTTCACCTGTTACCAAACAATTCCCAGTCTGCAAGAGTATGTCCTGATTGATTCTGAGAAGGTGGCTGTGGAGTGTTACCGCCGGGGAGGGGGGCGGATGTGGCTGTATTATCCGTACTCGGCAGGAGATGTGATTTCCCTCGGTAGCATTGAATTTGAGTGTGCGATCGCCCTGGTATATGAAGGAGTTGCGTTACCTGGATAGGAATCACCCTATTCGCCCTGAGCCTAGTCCTCTCACAAAGCACAAAGGAAAAGAAAACAAGATTTCTCACTTCTACTCCCAAACTTGGGAGTAGACCGCCGGGTGCGCGCAGCAGGGGCATTGCCCTGATGGGCCTTCCAGCTAAGGAGGATGAGGGCGGTTCGGCATTCAGAGGATTGCCGCAGTCATTACCAATGCAGCGATCGTCAGCGCCAACAAAACAGCGATCGCCTTAGCGCTTGCGGGAGGTACGGCCTAGACCCCCCGATCGCAAAATTCCCACAATTAACCACAGCCCTAAAAAACTGGCCGAGATAAACAGCACTAGGCTAATCCAAAATAAGCGGCCAGTCGAGTCATTGGCCAACAGCATCGCCGCTCCCAAAATTAAAGCCCCCACCACAATGCTGAATGAGAGCCGATTCGCTGAATCATCAATACTGCTGCGGAGAGCGTCTATTCCGCGCAACGTAACATTCCATTGCAGATTTTCGTTAGTGACTCGTTCAAGGAGCAGCTCAATTTGTCGGGGTGATTGCAGCGACAGCGCTTTCAAGTCAAGAGCAGTACGGAGGAGCGCTTGCATCGGCGCTTCGCCCACCAGTTGCCGCTGAAATAAATCAGTCATGAGGGGCTTAATCTGCTCGGCGAGCTGAAACTCTGGGTCAAGCTGGCGTGCAACCCCTTCTAAATTAGCCAGCGTTTTTGCATACAGCCCCATGTTGCCAGGAATGCGCAGCTTATTCGTACGGGCTGCCTGTAATACTTCATAGAATAGCTGGCTAAAGTTAATCTCCTCCAGGTTGAGGTTATAGTAACGGCGCAGCAAGCGGTCATAATCTGCCTCTAGCTTGACCAAGTTTACGGGTTCAATCGGTTCGGCTAACTGGAGCGTTAGTTGGGTACACCGCTGCGAATCAAGGTTGACCATGGCCAGTAGCATCTCCGTCAGCACCTGCTGAGTGCGAGGATCGAGCCGCCCTACCATGCCACAGTCTAAGAGGGCGAGGCGGCCATCATTTAAGTAAAAAATATTGCCAGGGTGGGGGTCGGCATGAAAAAAGCCATCAATGTAAATTTGTTGGAAAAAGACCCGAATCAACAGGTTAACGGTGGCTTTTTTGGCTCTGGTTGCCTCCTCCACATCGCCTAAAAACGCTGCACTGAGGATTGGGGCACCTTCTAGCCAGGTCATTGTCATTACCTTAGGCGTCGTTGCTTCCCAAATAATTTCAGGAATAACTAGTTGAGAGGGATCAAACCACCGGCTACTGGAGAGATTACGGCGAAGCTGGTCGGTATGGGTGGCTTCTCGGGCAAAATCTAACTCAGCCCGGAGCGCGTTGGCAAACTCTTCGGCGAGGGCTTGAAGGTCGTAGTAGCGGCCAAAGTTAGTACGCGCAATCAAGTCGGCGATGGTTTTTAAGAGGGTGATATCTTGCTCAACCACCTGATCAATCCCCGGTCGCTGGATTTTGACCGCCACTTCGCGTCCATCTCGCAGGGTGGCCCGGTGCGTTTGGGCAATCGACCCGGCGGCCACGGGCTGGGGGCCAATTTTGCTGAAGAAGGTGTCGGGCGATCGCTCTAGTTGCTCAGCCAATAATGCCTCCATTTCATCCCAGGCCACAGGTGGCACCTCGGCTTGCAAGGTACTAAGCTCATCAATATAGGCCGGAGGCAGTAAATCAGGACGGGTACTGAGCAGTTGCCCTAGCTTCACGTAGACCGGGCCTAGCTCAACCAGAATGTTACGCAACACAGCGGGGGGTGGCAGTTGGGGTTCCTCAGAGCGGGTGCCATTGAGGAGCCGCCGCATATAGTCCCAGCCATTACGAAGAACGACTTCCATAATTTCCCGCTGGCGGGCACTGGTTTGAACAAGGCGATGAACCATGGGAATCGTTGGGAATAATTGAAGACAGATGCAATTGATAGAAACACCTCAAACCTAGCAGGTATTGAGGGCGATCAGCGGTTTTCTGGAGCAGGAAGTCCCGGTCTTTCAACGATTTTGATCAAACCAAGAGGCAAAAGGTGCTGAAGTAATGAATTGAGGAATGAAAATTTAATCATCTCCCTGCTGTGCGCCACCCCAACTACCTCTAGCTTTTTCCCAAAGCTGGAAGAGGGCTGTAGGGTTTTCGCGGCTTCCTCTGCGGGTTGAAGGAATGGCAATCCATCCAAGCGGCCTCGATCAACCGCTAGGATCGCTAGGCTAGAGGCGGGACGGCAGAATATGGCGCGATCGCGCGGCTATAGTATTGCAGGCTAAGCTTAGGACAACGTGCAGGGCCAAAAGCTCCTCGTATTTGAAAGTGCTCAATATCTTCTCTTTATATCTAAATGTCCTAATAGATTTGTGTGGCGCTATACCTTCTTTGTTCACTCTCTTAACTCAGAGACCGTAGGGTAACAATGAGCTTAGACATTTCGACGACAGATCCAGATTGGCGGCGTGAGCAACTGACTCAATGGTGGCAGCCCAGCCGGCAATTGCTAAAATCGATTCGCTCTTATCAAAAATGGCAAAAACAGGGCGGATTTTTGGGGTTTTTAGGTTGTCGCAGAGCGGTGCTTTCCCATCGTTTTTGGAGTGTGGTCACCAGTGCCGATATTCCACTCAACTGCCAGTTGGGGGGAGGTTTACTGATGCCCCACCCCAATGGCATTGTGATACACCCAGACGCCCGAATTGGGCCGAACTGTCTGATCTTGCAGCAGGTCACGATTGTGAGTGGGGTCAAGATTGGCGGGCAGGTTGATATCGGGGCCGGGGCCAAAATTATTCGCCCGGTGACGATTGGCGATCGCGCCAAGATCGGGGCGAATGCTGTCGTGTGCTGTGACGTTCCCCCAGGAGCGACGGCAGTCGGTGTACCTGCCCGCATTCTGCCAGCCAAACTGCCCACTGCTGAAGCTCAAGAGTCGCTACCACACCTGTCGGAATCGGCTTAACGTTGGGCATGGCTGAGTGATAGGCGTTTGGCAGAACCCCGTTCCTAGAGCGATCGCCCCCGCCAAGTCCAGCCCCAGCCGGTTTCGGCTTTAACAATGGACATGAGAATAATGGCAATAGTGAAGATAGCTCCAATGCCAGTCAGCCACCAGTAGCGGGGGGGAATGCCTAAAATCGGCTCCAGTTGGCGGCGCATTTCCCATTGCAGCCCAATCACCCCCAGAGCGATCGCCCCAGTGATCTCAGTTTCCAGGGTTCCCTGTCCTGAAATCACCTGCCAGACTGCAACAATGCCTCCGACCCAGGGCACCACCCCTACTAAAAAAGGAATCAGTGCTGAAAACAACGTTACACCCAGGTTACGCTGGCTACCCTCATGCCAATTTTTCGTCCATCCTTCCCAAATTCCCTGCCAGGTGCGATACATCCGCACACTCGCAAGGGGATGCCCGATCGCAAACCGTAACGTCATGCCCTTCTGCTTGATTCTCCGGGCTAACTCTACATCCTCTACCACGCAATTAGCCACGGCCCGGTGGCCACCCAGACGGTCGTAAGCACTGCGACGGAAGCACATAAAGGGGCCGGCAGCAAAGGCTTTACTAGAGGCCGGGTCATTCACTTGAGTAAAGTCAAACCCGGCCACCAACAATCCCATAATCAGTGGTTGAATCAGCCACTCTCCCCAAAAGCCACACTCAATTTGGGGAATCACGGTGAGTAAATCTGCCTGGGTTTGCTCCATCGCCTGACAAGCCGCCGCGATCGCCCCTGGCTTCAGGCGTACATCAGCATCTAGAAACAGAAGGTATTCACTTTCTGTGTGCTGCGCCCCCTGCGCACAGGCCCAGTTTTTACCCCGCCAGCCCTCTCCCTGCGGTCGAGCTTGCCCTGGTAAGACATGGAAGCGAAAATCTTGTAACGCTTGCTGAAGCGCTTGGGCTAGGGCCAGGGTTGCATCCTCCGATTGGTCATCCACCACCCAAAGTGTCAGGGGTGTATCCATTGGTGCACTCGCCAGCACAGACTGGATACAATCACAGATATTGATGGCTTCGTTGTAGGCTGGCACAACAACCGCGATTGAGCTAGCCAGAGGAGAACTGACCCCAGGCAAGGAAGAAGTAGCATCGGCTGGAGCGCAAGCATTGCCAATCACAGGAGCCGTTTTTGCAATCCGCCGCAAATTGGTTAGGTAAAGCCCCATGCCGAGCAACGCTGCAACCATCAAAACAAAGAGAAGCAAGTCAACCCCCAGATAAAAAGGCTTTGCAGTCATAACGAAGAAGTATAGCTTTGGCCAGTCATGGGAAACCATAGGATTCCGGACCGTCCCCACCGTTGACCCACCGCAGGGTAAGAGAGAATACCAGAGCTGGGTAATACCAGATAAAATTTGATTAAAAGTTATTTTGTAGTGATTCCTTGCTTAAACTCTCCGCAGGAGGAGTTGTCATTGAACAGCGATTCGCTTTATATTTCGGGATAATTCTTAAGTAAAGGTAAGCAAAAACCCACTTTGTTAAAAAAATTGAAAATCTGTTTCCTACAATCAGTTGCAGTAGGCTATAACACAGGTCATTTTTTCAAAAAAATTCCACTGTCGTTTATCAACCTCTTACATGATGCCTCGTATCCTCGTCATTGATGACGATCCCGCAATTTCAGAACTGGTTGCGATTAATTTGGAAATGGCTGGTTTTGAAGTCAGTCAGGCCAATGATGGTCAAAAGGGTCAGGCAATGGCCTTTCAGATGCAACCTGACCTGATTATGTTGGATTTGATGCTGCCTCGTGTGGATGGGTTTACCATCTGTCAGCGGCTGCGTAAGGATGAGCGCACTGCCGATACCCCCATCTTGATGCTAACAGCTCTAGGGCAAACTCAGAATAAGGTGGAGGGTCTCAACGCTGGAGCCGATGATTATCTGGTAAAACCTTTTGAGATTGAAGAAATGCTCGCGCGGGTACGTGCTCTGCTGCGCCGGGTACAGACTGATTTGCCCCCTTCGGCGACTAAGCCTAGTGATATTCTGACCTACGGGCCGTTGACGATGGTGCCAGAACGGTATGAGGCGATTTGGTTTGACGAAACGGTGAAACTCACCCACCTTGAGTTTGAGTTGCTGAATTGTTTACTGCAAAGACATGGCCAAACGGTTTCGCCTAGCGAAATTCTCAAGGAGGTGTGGGGTTACCCAGAAGATGATGATATTGAAACGATTCGAGTGCATGTTCGGCACTTGCGGACTAAGCTAGAGCCTGATCCCCGTCGTCCTCGCTACATTAAGACGGTTTATGGGGCGGGCTATTGTTTAGAGTTGCCCTCCGATGCCGATTTGCAGCAAAGAGACTCTTCTGCAAGTTAGACCGCTGCCCAAAAACAAAACCACTGTGCCAAGGCAGCCTTTGTATCTTTTATATCTAAAGGTGTCCTTATATTATCTAAAGGTGCCAGTGTGGTTTGGAGTAGCTTGTGCTAGGGGGTTAGTGGCTGATAGATGGAGGTCACTTCTATCCAGGATCGGTGTGATGGTACTAGGGTTTCCGGTAGCATAACGGAGAGATAGACGGCAGTTAAGAGACAAACCCTTGGCAACGGCACTCCCCCCTCCCTATCGGTTTACCTGGTTTGATTGGTTTTGTCTGTGGTATCCGCCGGGGTGGTTGATTTTGTTTAATCGCCACTGGCAACATTACAAGCCTGACCCTGATGGCTGGTTCTGGCTAGAGTATGGCTTATTTCTGGTGCCGGGTGGTTTTTATCTGGCATTGGCTTTGCGCTGGTTGCGGTTGGGCGGGCGATCTCCCCGCCCCTTCGCAAGGGCCTACGACCCCGATTATCAGCTGGCTTTTCGGCAAGAAGTCTTGACCCCGATTGTGCACTGCTACTTTCGAGCTACCCTCCATAATAGTGAGCAATTACCAGAGAAAGGCCCGTTGATTGTGGCTATGAACCATGCGGGCATGTGCTTCCCCTGGGACTTTGTGGGGCTGGGAATTTTGCTCAGCCAAAAAAAACAATGGGTGATTCAGCCCCTGGCGCACACGATGTTTTTTGATCATCCCTGGTTAGCTTGGTGGCTGCCCGCTGGTTGGATGCAGGCAATGGGAGGGGTGCGGGCCGAGTCTCGCGCCTTTGAGCAGGCGATCGCCGACCGGGCGATTCTTCTTTATGCCCCGGAGGGCGTGCGCGGTATTAGCAAGGGCTGGCGACAGCGTTATCAGCTGGCGGTTTTTGACCCGAGCTTCATTCGCCTCAGCATCCGCTATCGGGTGCCGATTGTTCCTGTGCTCTGTTGGGGGAATGAGCATCTCCATCCCCTCGCGGTCAATTTATCTG
Source organism: uncultured Leptolyngbyaceae cyanobacterium (assembly GCA_938023035.1). GTDB lineage: Bacteria > Cyanobacteriota > Cyanobacteriia > Leptolyngbyales > Leptolyngbyaceae > DSRU01. The sequence continues at coordinate 92,389 of CALIDI010000004.1, forward strand.
CGATCGCCCGTTGGCTGGGGCTACCCATGTTTCCGGTATCCCCGTTAACCCTGGTGTTTATCCTGTTTCCATCCATGGGGTTGTGGGCGATGCGCACACGGTTGCGTTATTACATCCAGTCTCCATGGCAGCCGTGGGTAGACAATGCGGGCACCTCCCATCGTCTGGCCTACCAACAGGCCGAATCGCTGCGATCGTGCCTGCAAAGTTTACTGAATCAGTTATCCGACGATTGAAGTTATCAACATTGAAGTTATCAACTTAGCCGCGCCAGAAGTGGAACCAGACTATCCATCTTTTCAACAGAAATTCACCATGAAAACGGTATACCCAATCAACCCCATTCCACCGAAAACCCGACAAATGCCAGAGACAAAGCCTAACGAAAGAAGACTTTTACCATCCCGAATGATGTGGCTCGGAGAGGGTTGGCTTAGCCTTGCCCGCCGCGCGCACCCGCCGTGCACGAAAGCCCCAAAGCTCAAATCCCATTGGCAAGGGGTTGTATTCACCTTGGGAATCACGATCCTGTCAGTGCTAGGGGCTGCTCCTGCCAGAGCTGACACCATTGAGTTAGAAGTCTTAGAAGCGCGGCAAACAACTTCGGCAAAGGGGAGGCGTTGTCCTGATAAAGTGCTCCTTACCGAAACGGGTCGCCGCCCCCGTCGAGAAGGGAGTTATACCCTGGATGGCGTTGCCAATTTAGCGGCGATCGCTGACAATCTTGCGATCGCCAGCAGCGACGATTTCAGTGTTGTCTGGGTTGGCCAGCTCAAACCTGTCTACGGTCTTTGTCACGCGACTGCTGGCATCGTCAAGAAAGGGGGTGAAGTTTACACTGGCCATTCCTACCTGCGAATGCGGTTCATGAATGGAAAAGCTTACCTCATTCTTGATATGACAGGAATGAGGGATGGCAACAACTATACGACCGTCATCTTGCACCGGTCGGTCAAAGGGGGAAACCCCACCTGGAGTTGGGGCGGGACGTATTGATAGTAGCTCCTATTTGGCTGGTGCGACGATGAATGACATAGCCCTAGCTACCGAATTGAGGATGGGGTACGGGGGCATCTTCGGCTGGAGGCAATGCCCCACCCCCTTCACTCTCAATGGATTTAGCACCTTGGCGACCGCTATCGCCGTGCCCCAAACGGCCTAGAGCATGGCTAGAGCAAAGCCTGTAGTTGTTCCAGCAAGCCTTCCACATAGCTGAGTGCCGCTTGAATCGTGGCAGGATTTTCTAAATCGACCTCAACATAGCGTTTTAGGGCTTCAACCTGATCCAGACTTCCCCCAGCAGCCAGTAACTCCATATAACCGGGGATAAAATCTTGACCGACTTGTCGATACTTCTGGTAGCAAGCGAGGCTGACGATGTTAGATGCGGTGTACTGATAACAGTAGAAGGGTTTGAAGTAAATATGTCCAATCCTGGCCCAATCGTATTGATGCTCTGGTAACACTTCTACTGCATCGCCACAGAGTTCCTGGTAAAGGGTTTGCCATTGTTGATTGACAAAACTCTGATCAAAGCTGCCTGCGATCGCCCGGTCGTGAAGGGCTAACTCCAGACGACTGACCGTACTTTGACGAAAGAGTAAATTCAACTGATCTTCTAGCTGGCGGGTCAGCAGGGTTTTTTGCAAGGCGGGGTTTTCTCCTGCCTGCTTCAACAGATAGTCAAGTAACAGTAGCTCGTTAAAGGTAGAGGCGATTTCGGCCAACACCATGGGAGGATTGCTGTTGAAGTAGGTTTGGCGATCGCCAATCTTAGCAAAGTGCAGACCGTGCCCCATCTCATGGGCGAGGGTAAAGAGAGAGTTATAATCCTCTGTGTAAGAGAGCAGCAGGTAGCTGTGTTTACCATGGCTGTACCAGCAAAAGGCTCCACCTCGTTTGCCAGGCCGCACCTTTGCATCCACCCAGTGATGAATAAAAAACTCTTCGGCCCGCCGGGCATAGTTTGGGTCAAACTGTTCTAGAGCCGTGAGTAGGGTGGCGACACCAGTTTCATAGGGTAATGGCTCTACCGGTGCACTTCCCCAGGGGGCATAAACATCGCAGGTACGAATTTTTTCTCCTAGGGCTTGCCCCTTCAGGGTATAGTAGCGCTGCCACAGGTCAAAGCGATCGCGGGTACCGGTCATAATCGCTCGAAAAACCGCTTCTGGCACCTCATCAGTCAACAGTTGCTTTGCTAAGGTTGAGCTATAGCCGCGCATCTGATTTTCTAGTTTGTGATCCTGGGCGACTGTGTTAAGGATGTAAGCATAGAGCGAGTTATGTTGCTTCAGTACCTGGCGGATTGAGCAATAGCTGTTGTAGCGCACGGTGGCATCAGGATGGAACAGTAACGCCCCCAGTTCAGCTTCGGTGCTGGCCTGATTGCCCTCAGGGGTAGTGACCGGTGTATATTCCTGCTCCCCTAGGTGAACCGATCTCAGGTTGATAAACGCCTGCCGACCGGTCAAATTATCTTGATTGCGGGTTTGTTCTACAGCTTCAGAGAGCTTGTAGGGGCTGAACTTGGCAATACTATGGAAGTAGTGCTGATACGTTTGTAACTCAGGAGCGGCTTGCAAGGTCGCCAACTGAACCGCGTCGAGGCTTTTTAACTCCAAGTCAAAAAATAGAAGCTGGTTTTCGACCCCTGTGACCGCTTCTAGCACCTTGTCTTGCATTTGCTTGGCCACGGTATTGCGGGTGTCTGCCGAAAAGACTAGAGCCGGGAAGGCATAAAGATAACCCGCCTGCTGATACATGGCCTCCAACTGCTCTAAACATGCGGCAATTTGCGCTGGTGAGAGGGACTGTACTTTGTCTCGGTAGCGATCGCGAAAATCCGCTGCCTGCTGCTGTAAATCGGCCAGATCGGCGGCGATCTGTGGGTCATCAAAGTTCTGATAAAGATCAGACAAATCCCATTCTTGAGAGATCTCGAGACGATTAGAAGCAACGGTAGAAGCCGCAGAAATCACAGACAAACTCCTTAATGTATGAGTGGGGCAAAATCAAGTGATAGCGATCGCTGTGAGCAACATGGCGACGGCGAGTTAGAAAGCTGACCCAGCGCTGGCGATCGCGCACCGGGTTTTGTCCTCAGCTTTTTGGCTCAAGCGATAACTCCTATCTTATACGGAGTCGAAACGATTTCGTATAAGATTCTATCTCAACACCGTCTGAAGTTTTGAAGTCATCCGGTGATTTGTAGCCTAGATAATATTCTGCTAGCACCTGGCATAGCAGGATTGGGTGCAGGAATATCTATGATCCTGCGGGGCGTCCAACAGGTGCTGTCTGTGGCTATCGTTATCTGGTCCCTTACTCTAACCTTCTTGGTTAGGCTATGCGCATTCTGCTTGTAGAAGACGATAGTCAATTGGCCGAATCTTTGACTGAGTCCCTGACGGTTCAGCGTTGTGTTGTTGATGCGGTGAGGAATGGGGAATCTGCCTGGGAGAAGGTGCAGATCCTGGCCTACGATTTGGTTTTGATGGACATCACTCTGCCCCGGTTAGATGGGATCTGTTTGTGCAAGCGCTTATGCGATCGCAGCTATGGATCCCCCGTGCTGCTGCTGACCGCAGGAGTTATTGAGAAAGGCTCACAGTTCTGTAGATCGGTTCAGACTGCGCTGTAGCGCTGTTCCCGGATTTTCAGTTTGCTGTTGAAAGCGCAGTTGGCGATTCGATGTTTCCCAACGGTTGACAAAGAAGGTTGCCACGGTAGCGAACCCTACACCCAGAGTGATCACCAGACCCAGAGCCATCTGGCGATCCAAAAACCGCTTTGACATCTATGATCTGCCACTCCTGCTAAGATGAACGAAAACAGGCGTCGCTCAACACGCAATGACCGCCTCTGCAGGAAAGTCATTGAGATGGCTACTCCAGTTTGCTCCCAGTCGAATGGTCTGTTAAGGCGGTTTTGATGGGTTTGAACCCTCAAAATCTCCAAAAAGTGGGCTATTTCGGTGGGGGAAGTTCTTCTAACCGTCCTGGCGGGTTGCAAGCGCACTGGCAATTGTAGGTAGCAATGCAATTATCCCTTAGGTTTTCCAGAATGGCAGACCCTATTATTGCGATTGATCGTGTCAACCATTATTACGGCACTGGGCGGCTCCGTAAGCAGATTTTATTTGAGGTGTCAGCGACGATCCAACCGGGGGAGGTTGTAATTATGACTGGCCCTTCGGGATCGGGGAAGACAACCCTGCTCACCCTGATTGGGGCGCTGCGTTCAACGCAGGAAGGGAGTATGCGGGTATTGGGAGAAGAATTACGCCATGCCCCTAAGCGTTTGCTGGTATCGGTGCGGCGCAATATTGGGTATATCTTTCAGGCCCATAATTTGCTGAATTCTCTCACGGCTCGCCAAAATGTGCAGATGTCTCTGGAACTGCACGCCCATTTTTCAGACCGCGATCGCCGGGAAAAAGCGGAGGAAATGTTGGCTGCGGTGGGCTTAGGCGAGTTTATCAATTACTATCCTAACGAATTGTCGGGGGGGCAAAAGCAGCGGGTTGCGATCGCCCGTGCCCTCGTCAGTCAACCTAAAATCATTCTGGCCGATGAACCCACTGCGGCGCTCGATAAAAAATCAGGTCGGGATGTGGTTGAAATTATGCGTAACCTGGCTACTCGTCAAGGCTCAGCCGTATTGCTAGTTACCCATGATAACCGTATTCTTGATGTGGCTGATCGCCTGATCACGATGGAAGATGGCCGACTTGCAGCCATGGAAATGACTTCAGCTTAACTGGCAAAGATAAAAGCGATTGACCTGATTAAAGCCAGGGAAAGCCATGCCTTACATGGCTCCTGAATTCTTGTTAAAAATCACCCAAATCGTCTTGATAATCAGCTTGATGTCATACATCAAACTCCATTGCTCTTGATATTTCAAATCTAGATTGACAATATCCTCAAAGTTTTTGACAGTTGATCGTCCGTTAACTTGCCACTCGCCCGTCATCCCTGGTTTGATATCAAGCCGCTGCCACTGGGGAATTTCATAACGCTCTACCTCATCGGGAGTAGGCGGGCGGGTTCCTACTAGGCTCATTTCCCCTTTTAAGACATTCCAAAACTGTGGCAATTCATCCAGGCTGGTTTTCCGCAAAAACCGACCGACCCGGGTAATGCGTGGGTCATTGGCACTCTTGAAAATGGCCCCACTCGCTTCGTTTTTTACCAGGTGTTTTTGCTGCTCTGCATCTGATACCATGGAGCGAAATTTCCACATTTTGAAGCGGGTTCCCATCCAAGAGCAGCGAATCTGCCCGAAGAAAATTGGCCCCGGACTATCGAGCCGGATGGCGATCGCAATAAAGGGGAAGACCAGCCCTGTAATCGTTAGACCAACAATGGCACCCGCAATATCCAGCAGCCGCTTGGCGCGTGATTGTACTGAGGGGTGGGTGACAAAGGGCACCTCTGCTGGCGAGGGTAGCTTCGCTGGTAACTTCGGCGATAGCGCACCCATCGCTACCTGGGATGGGGGTGCAGGAACACTAGACTCGATTTCAAAGAGCTTATCCAAATCGGCGAGGGCCAAAATAGTCATCACCTGCTGGGAAACATTTTGCAGAATCAGGCGAACACTGCTTTTTTGGGCGATCTTCCAGCATCCCACCAGCGCCCCAACGCCGCTGCTGTCAATAAAGCTGGTTTTGCGCAGGTCAAGGGCGATCGCCGCCAAATCTGCATGGGTGTTCAAAATTTGTTGAAAGCTTGGCTTAAAGGCAACTGCCTGCACGACGGTAAAAGAAGTCGGCATTTCCACCAGGCAACGATTACCGCAAACAGTTGCTTGAAAGTTTGACTGATCGCTTGCGTTGTTATTGTTCTGACTCAATTGCCTATTCCTCAGAAATGGTCTTAGGACACCACAGCAAAAATTAGTCGCCGATTCAGGAATCCTGAAACACGCATACACTCAGCATTCTTCACGTTGCATCTTGCCGTTTTGAGTTTCGCGTAGCAGCGCTAGTCTTACCAACGATTGTGGGACCTGCGCCATAGGCAATCAACTCCTTTTGCAAAAAGCTTACAGATGTAGTCTACCCTCTTCCCTGATAGCGATTAACAATCCTTAAGAGACCTATCTGTCTGGATTGCTCGTGTTTTGCCTGGGTGCTTCGCAGTTGAGGTCTGCTGGTTTCACAGGAATGCCGTCTGCGAATCGAGCAGGTTTCCCTAACACGACTGGATCTTGCCCGCTCCAATCTGACACCCCTTGCTGGATAGCTGTTTGCTGGTGATGAACTAACTTTGATTGCAGGCAATAATTGCAGGCAATAGCAAAACTAAGACTGACCAAGGGGGGCAGGAAACCTGAAGCCATTTCTCTGCACCCTGCCTGTCTCTGCGGTGAACATTCCGATGATGAAGGCCTTATCCTCCCTTATCCTTTAAGACAGATTTCTAACGCCGATGCGCTCAGGTACCGGGGCTTTACCGGAAATTTAAGCAACTTATCCTGATTCCCGGGCAATCGCTCGAAATCAACTATAGCAGTGTCTTTTGCTGCTGGCTGGTCGGGTTGATTCCCACTTTCCTGTAGTTTGAGGCTGAGGAGCGTTGCCAAGATGGGACAAGAGCAATTGACGATAGCATTACCCAACTCAGTGATAGAGGAAATTCAGCGGCTTTGCCAGCGTCACCTGGAGCAGCCTCCTAACCTGGCTAGTCACGAGACATTGCGAACGCCGGGAGAAGAAGGGAAAAAATCAGATTTTTGCGCAACTAGTACTCCACGGCTGCCATCTGCTGCTGCCTCAGAGACAATTGCCACCTCTGAGGAGTCAGCAGTTGCAGATGATTGCTCTGCGGCTGGGGCCTCTGCCCTGGCAACCCAAGTTCATATCTCTGAGTGGTTAGCCGAGGTCGAGGCATCGGCACCTGTTAGCCTACTGGAAGAGGTTTCACCCATGCCTTCAGCGTTGCCGGGTACCGTGCAGTGGGCGCGATCGCACCCAGCGAATGGTACGGAAACTCTGGACGCGGAACTGAGCAAGGCTGATTTAAATGGAGGGTGGCAATCCTACGATCACCATAACCAGGGTGCTCTCAACTATTTCGACGTTTATTTGGATAGCATTAGCACGACTCCGCCGCCGGTCAGTGCCGAAAATTCCGCTCTATTCAATTTGCCCCGTGGGTTCGTGGGGGCGGGTGTGGTATCTACATTGGTTGTTTCTGGGCTGCTGGTTGGGGATATTGTGCAGCGATCGCAGCCCAAAGCAGCGCCACCAGTTAACCCGCGCAATCAGCAACAGGGAGAATCTCCCCTCCCTGAACCCACAGCAACCACTCCAGAGCGTATGGCCGTCGAGGCATCTAGTAAGGTGCTGACGCCACCGAAGCCGCAGCCAACTCCACCCCCAAAGGCTCCAGCTCTGAAAACTCCCAGCCAGCAGCTTTCGCAAAAACTCCTGAGTACATCTATCCTATCTCCACCCCCTCCGCGCTTAAGCCTTGATCCGCTACCTCCCCTGCCGTCTATCATTCCCAAGCCAACGCCAGTTCAGCCAAAACCAAAGCCTCTCCCGCCCCCCAGCTTAACACCCCTACCTAGCGTTGCCGTCATCGCTCCACCCGAGGCATTGCCAGCTAGCTCTGTGCTACCGACGCTTCGACCTCCGGCAGAACCCGCTGCATTGATTGCTCCACCAGCGGCGCAACCTTCCTCCATAGCCCCCATTGCTGCTGCTCCAACGCGAGCCGACGGCTTCAATGGAGAACCCCACACCAGCCTGAAACCGATTGCAGCAGAAACTGTAGAAAACGGTAGCGAAGCCGTTGCGCCGGAATCTACGCCGACTCCTCGAATCGGAACGCTCCAGCCAGCAACCACTCCTCAGAACCCGGCGAATGCTCCTATGGCGATTGAGCCAGAAGCGGCTCCCGCCAGTCGAAGCGCTTTACCCCAAGGGATTAAAGAGTATGTCAATCTCAGACAGAACTCCACCCCCACCCGCCCCTTAACCCTGCTGCCATTGACGGCTCAGGCAGCAACGGAGGCGACAACGGCAAAGCAGTTGGGGGCATTCACAGTGCGTCAGGTAGACTCCCTGGGGTATCAGCAAGAATGGCTGGTCAGTAACGCAGAGACTGATGACCCAGCGATCGCTACTGCCTTTCCTGCCTATGGCTTCATCGACTATCAGCGCCAAGTCATTATAGTGTTGCAAAGCCAGCAAATTTCTCTGGAAGGTCAACCCCCGGCGCAACCCTAGCCGGTTGTCAGCTTTATTATGTGGCCGTAGCCACCTGATTAAGGCAGGGGGGCAGGGGTGGAACCCTGGCTGGGGCGCAGCCCTTGCACCTCCCAACTGCCAAATCATGGGGACTACCGACTGACTAGTTTGGGTTGTGGCCGTGTGGCGAGCTTATCGAAGAATTGCCGTTGCCATGAGAAACAAAAGTGACGGCAAGTCACATCGCTGGCCCAGCATTGGCGGTTGAGCGCCTGGTTGTGACCTCAGCTTTCTGACCACAGCGATATTTACGGCAAGCGCAAAGAATCAGCCGGTGAGTGGCTAAAAACCCAGGCAAGAAAGCGCTCAGTGTAGTAAGTTGCTAACTGGGCACCTAACCCATTGGGAACGACATCGAAGGCATGTTCGGCCCAAGGCAATTCCAGATAAACTACCCGGTTACCCGCATCCCGCAGTTGCTGGGCAAAATCTCGGCCAAATTGAGGTAACACAACGGTATCGCTGCCTCCATAAATCATCAGCGTTGGTGGGAGGCCGGGGCGCACGTAGGTCGTTGGTGAGGCCTGCTGATAGATATCGGGAATTTCGTCAGGAGTGCCGCCTAGAAAATGCGCGACCAGTTGGTGAATTTGAAAAATGTTGGGGTTGGGACGCTCCCGATAGCTGCGGGTTAAGTCGGTGACGCCGTAGTAGTTAACCACCGCTCGAATCGGGAGAGGGTTGGGTTGGTAGGCGACCAGCATCGCTAGATGGGCACCGGCTGAGCGCCCCAAAAGCACGACGCGATTAATATCTACGTCCCATTCATCGGCCCTTTGGCGAATAGCAGTTAGGGCTGCCCGCACGTCTTCAAGTTGGGTCGGAAAGCGATACTTTGGTGCAAACCGATAGGTAATAGAAATCACGGTGTAGCCCTGAGCCGCCAGATAGTAACTGAGAAATTCGTCATTACTGGGCGATCCCCCTTCCCAGCCGCCGCCATGAATGACGATGATGGTGGCACGGGGGCCAGATAAACTCCCGCGATAGAGATTGAGTCGTAGCCCTGTGTTTGCGGCTTCTGCAAAAGGGATACCCCGTTGTACCCTAACGTTATCGGCCAGGGGGATTCCCCGGAGCGATCGCCCAACTTGTAGGGGCTGCGATCGCATATTTGCCCTCATTTCTGGGGCAATCTGTTGCCAGTAATCTGGCCTTAACCCCTGCTGCATCGCTGCTTCCATCTGGGTATGGGTTGTCGCAAACTGAACTAAAGGGAGGGCACAAAACGCCACCGTTAGTAAACTCAAGAGGGTGGCAACCCCGCCGAGCCAACTGAAGCGCCAGGTTAATCCAGAAAACAGGAGGGTAAGGATGCCAAGCATCAACCAGCGCAGACTTAGCTCTGGGGCTACCACCACCCAGCGAAAGGTGCGCTCAGAAAAGGGTGGCAGCATTACCCAGGCTGTACGAAAGAGTAAAGCACTGCTAATAGCGATCGCCCCCAAGGGCAACCCGTATCTGGTAACCCAACTCAGCACAGCCCCATCTCCTCAAATCAAAACACGGCCAATCAAAACACTGCTGTCAGGGTAGCCTGATTGGCTATCCCGATAGTAGGCACTGTTTAACTTAACCAATTAACTTAACCCAACGCTTTGTGGCCAATCGTTCTAAACTGAGAGCGCAAATTGCAGAAAACTCCTAAATAGAGTGCCAGACTGTATTCTCTCCAGAATCGTTCTAAACTGAGAGCGCAAATTGCAGAAAACCGGCAGCCTTTGGCTCTTTGGGTTTTGCAGGGCTAGAATCCGCTGCTCTACTGTGCCACCTCACCTGCCCCGTTGTGCCACCTAGGTGAGTCCACGATGCGCAATCACGCTAAATGTCCCCTGAGGGGATTTCAAAAAACCTCGCCAGGCAGCCCCAGGAACGGTAAAATCCGGTATGCGAGTTGACGATTCTTGCGATCGCAACCGGGCTAAAAATAGTTTGTTTAGTTGATTGGCAATCCCTTTTGCTGAGAATTTTCGCCAGCTTAACCGCTTTTCTGAAACGCCCTGTCGGGCCTGTATAGCGAAAAGGGCTAATTGTCAGGTTGGATTATTTCAGTCTCTATCCGCACAGTCACACTATGGGGTTCATTGTTCAGAAATACGGTGGTACATCGGTCGGTTCTGTTGAGCGCATGCAAGCGGTCGCTCAGCGAGTTAAGCGCTATGCCGACGAGGGCCATGCCCTAGTGGTGGTGGTCTCAGCCATGGGTAAAACCACCGATGGGTTGGTTAAACTAGCCAACGAAATTTCGAGCAATCCCAGTCGTCGCGAGATGGATATGTTGCTGGCGACGGGGGAGCAGGTTTCGATAGCCCTCCTCTCTATGGCTTTGCAAGAATTAGGTCAGCCAGCAATTTCGCTCACAGGGGCACAGGTGGGGATTGTCACAGAGGCTGCGCATAGCCGCGCTCGGATCTTGCGGATTGCCACAGAACGCCTAGAGCGCCATATTCAGGAAGGCAAGGTGGTGGTTGTAGCCGGGTTTCAAGGGGTTAGCAGCGGAGATGATTTGGAAATTACCACCCTGGGTCGGGGTGGGTCAGACACATCGGCAGTGGCCTTGGCCGCCGCGCTAAAAGCTGATTTTTGTGAAATTTATACAGATGTCCCTGGTATTCTCACGACCGATCCCCGGCTGGTGCCAGAAGCCCAACTTTTGGACGAAATCACCTCGGATGAAATGCTGGAATTGGCCAGCCTAGGAGCTAAGGTGCTGCACCCGCGGGCTGTGGAGATTGCGCGTAATTATGGTATCCCCCTAGTGGTTCGCTCCAGTTGGACGGATGAACCCGGCACCTGGGTTGTTTCTCCGCAGTCGCAACCGCGCCCCCTGGAGGGTTTGGAGTTGGTGCGGCCCGTCGATGCGGTTGAGTTTGATACGGATCAGGCGAAGGTGTCTTTACTCCGGATTCCTGATCGCCCAGGGGTTGCCGCTCGTTTGTTTGGAGAAATTGCCTCCCAGGATCTGGATGTGGATTTGATCATTCAGTCCATCCACGAAAGCAATACAAATGACATTGCGTTCACTGTTACCCAGGCTTCATTGCAAAAAGCGGAAGCCGTTGCGAATGCTATTCTGCCAGCCTTGGGCCGCCATCAGGATCCCACGTTGGAGACGGCGGAGGTCATGGTGGATCGCCAAATTGCCAAGGTGGCGATCGCAGGTGCAGGTATGATTGGTCGCCCGGGTGTTGCGGCGCAAATGTTTACGGCTTTAGCCAATGCGGGCATCAATATTCAGATGATTTCGACCTCTGAGGTAAAGGTGAGTTGTGTGATCCGTGCAACGGATTGTGACCGAGCGATCGCAACCCTGTGCCAAGCCTTTGAGATTAGTCAATCACCCCTAGGGCAAAGCAGCAGTGCCTTCATACCGCCCAAGACGGGCGGCACTCCACCCGTTCGAGGAGTTGCCCTGGATCTCAAACAAGCCCGCCTGGCGATTCGGTTTGTGCCTGATCGTCCGGGCATGGCTGCTCAAATCTTTAATCTGCTGGCTCAGCACAATATTAGTGTGGATATGATTATCCAATCCCAGCGTTGCCGCGTGATGAATGGCATAGCGACCCGCGATATTGCCTGCACCGTCGCCCAAGCAGATGCGGAACCCGCACGACTGGCGCTGATGGCAGCTCAGACAGAGCTGGGATATGGAGAAGTGACGGTTAACCCCGCGATCGCCAAAGTCAGCATTGTTGGAGCGGGTATGATCAACCAACCTGGTGTCGCAGCTCGAATGTTTGCCGCTCTGGCTGAGCAGCGCATCAATATCCAGATGATCGCCACCTCTGAAATCAAGATTAGTTGTCTTGTCGATGAAGATAAGGCTGTTCAGGCTTTACAGGCCATTCATGCTGCCTTTAACCTGGGGGGAACCCAGTCGATTCAAGTACCTGCTTAGAGCCACGGCCCTTGTCGTGATGGCGATCACTATGTTATGATTAATGATTGGATTAGTAAGGTATGCTGGTGTAGCTCAGTTGGTAGAGCAGCTGATTTGTAATCAGCCGGTCGCAAGTTCGAGTCTTGTCACCAGCTTTTCAGGAGAGATAGGTATTTCTGTTTCCAGATGGGCACTTCGATAAACCCATTGGTTCACCCGGCCTGTCATTTAGACTTCTGAGACAAAGACCTGGAATTGCTGCCGGGCGATCGCACCAGCACGCAGACGTTCTAACAAGTTGCCAAAATGGCAAAAAATCACTGTATCTGAATCTAGAACTGTTTTTTTACAAACGTTGCCAGGTTTCGAGTTGGGTGGGTGTAAAGTTGAGATGTCAAGATTCCCATAAAAACCTTGAATGAAATAATGAAATATGGATCTGGGCAAACCTAGGGGCCGCATCCCACTTTTGCAAGTGGCTCTACCCTGCGGAAACAGCAAAGCGCTCCATTCCCCTTGCTAGAATGCCCGTCAGAGCGATACCCCTGCTGGGATGTACTCAATCCAGGCTTCTAACTGGGACGGTGCTTTAAAATCTGACTGATTGGGCACTTGCAAATTTGGTATCAAACCGGTCGCCAACTTTCTTAAGAAAAATTTAAATATTTTCGTTGCGATTTAAGTATTTCCGTATCATTCTATAAAGCCAGAGCAAATGCATGGTTTTTCCTTCGCGGAGTAATGAATTTTACGGGCGTAATCCCAATCTTGCGTGGTGTAGTTTAGTGTCAAGTTCCCTGTTGTTTCCCGCCGTTGCCCTGATTTTGGTAGTGACTTCGCTACGTTCATGGCTGTTATGTTTTTATCCTTGCTTGTGTTACCTGTCCTGCGCTGGGGCATTTGCGAAGTTCTAGATCAGCCTGTTGAGATTGCTTCTTTCACAGGAGCAAATTTACTTGCTCCTGGTTCTGCGGGCGGTATTTCAACAGGTTGCCGATTCAAGCTCTACCCTTTTTCGTCTAAAGGAATTGCTCGATGTCTGCGCCTAAACCTTCTTCATCAGGAATGACCAGAACCAGTTTGACGATCGTCTACTTTACGGTCTATCAGACGGAGGCCGCGATCGAAATTCGTCCTGGCTGCGAAGACTATGAGCATGTACGGGTCATTTGCACTTGTTTAGATTATTGTCAAGCATGCGAAATTGCCCGGTTGGTTAGCAATTTGCACCACCTGCCTGTGCTTGATTATGTTGCCGGATTGTGATCGGTGGCACTTCACCGCTCTAAGAAAATCACAGTTCATCTGTGACAAAATCGCTCAACTTAGAGAAAAGTAAGGCGCATACTAACAATATCGAGTTCCTGAAAGTCATCTCTATGCCTTCGGTTTTGCTTTTGCCTAATGCGCTTTCTGAAATGTTTGCCCAGATTAGTACTACGGGCGAGATTACTGTAGCTGATCGCTATGGTTTGATGGCAGCAATTTTGGCCGAAAGGATGACCGAAGAAGAAATGCGGTGTTTAGATCGGTTGCTATATGCCCTGTGTCGTGGCCGGCTAAAAGTTGTGGATACCCTCTCAACGGTGATAGGTTAGGTGCCGCCATGGAAACAAGAACGAACCGACTGATCACATTTTTACAGGAGGATTTGAGCTTGCCTACGGAAGCGATCACTCTGGGTTTGCAGCGATGCGACCAATCCCTGAGTTTGCTACCGATGGTGCTGTGGCAGTATGGGTTGGTAACCCTGGGGCAGCTTGATCAGATCTTTGACTGGCTAGAAGCCTATCCAAGCTTGCTGATGCCTAAAGTTCTTTCTCTGAGATGAGTAAAACTGACCACTGATCCGCTATCCTCCCTTTAGTTGCGCAGAGGCTCGTGTCGTGGTTCCACTCAAGGATGACAATCCCTATGAAATTACACCTTATATTACCTATGGCCTGATTATTGCGAATATTCTGGTTTTTCTTTACCAGTTATCGCTTTCGCCAGCAGCCTTAGAGGCATTTTTTCAGACTTGGGCCGTAGTGCCGCGAGAGTTGACGGCGAGTTTTATATCGGGCGAATTAGCCCTGTCGCCGCAGGGAGTGCCGGAGTGGTTGACCTTATTTAGCTCACAATTTTTGCATGGCGGCTTTCTCCATATCATCGGCAATATGTGGTTCCTCTGGATTTTTGGGAATAATGTTGAGGATAAGCTGGGACATTTTAAGTTTTTATTGTTTTATCTGGCCTGTGGTGCATTAGCGGCGTTAGCCCAGTGGTTTTTTACTTTTGGGTCGGTTGTCCCTTCTCTAGGGGCCAGTGGCGCGATCGCGGGAGTTATGGGGGCTTATATCCTGCGATTTCCCAGGGTGCCAATTTTAACGCTAGTTCCTCTGGGCATTATTCTTGCTCCGATTCGGGTTCCGGCCATTTATTTTCTAGGGTTTTGGTTTTTGCAGCAGGCTCTCTCCAGCTTTGCAAGCCTGAAAACGACGACCCATCCTGGTATGGAAATGGGAGGAATTGCTTACTGGGCCCATGCGGGTGGCTTTGTCTTTGGTGCTATTTTGGGGCCAGTGTTGGGGCTATTTTCTGACCGGCAACGGTTCCGTTAAAGGAATGGTTTGGCTAACTCTATGTGCAAAAAGCGACCTTTGCTGAGTTATGCTTCTCTGGAAATGGCCTAAAGTACAAGGGTCGATGCTAGAGGCTTCTTGCTATGGATTATCAAACTGCTCGGAGCTTATTAATTAGCCAAGGGGTAGAAGCAAGTCACAATCCAGATGCTTTACTAAGTCGCTTGCAACAAGGGCAGCCACCTGTGCCAGGGCAGGTTACTTCCATTTTGTTGGCGTTAAAAGTGGTGGCCGAGGCGTTGCGGGCGGAAGCCATGCTAGAGCGATCGCTGGCTGCATCTTTGCATGTGCTGGCGATGGAGAGTCGGCAGGAATTTGAGCAAGGTGCCCAGGCGGGAGTGCCCTGGCCCCCTCTGCTGGGTGAAGATTTGACCCGCATCGCTACCGCCATCAGACAGATTTTTTTAGGTGAGTGATGGCTAGCGCTTTATATCCCGATCCCCCTGCCTGTGTTATCCCCGTTAATGAAGGGGGAGTGAGGAGGATCGGTGCAATTGGGAGCAGTTACCGGCTCAATTTGAGTTGGTATTAGCCCCGGACTAGCAAGCTAGCCGGTTTTGTCAGATCTCCTTGAAGCGTTACCCCACGGTTGTTAGCGGCAAGATGACGCACAATCAGGTAAACGGTTTCGGTGCGATCGCTGGCCTCAATTTTTGCCGCCAAATCATTGATGGATAAAGCACTAGGAGCCTGTTTCAACGCTTGCATCACCTGCTTTTGTAAATCTAGAATATCAGCCGCCGCCTTTTTTCCTGCTTCTACACCGGGCTGGTGGTAGGCATTGATATTAATGAGTCCGGCGTAAAGGCTAACGGCCCGTTCGTAGAGCGCAATCAATGCACCCACCATTTTGGGAGTAACCTCCGTCACAGTAATGGTGATAGAGTCGCGATTGTTTTCATACAGCGCTTGCCGGGTGCCCTGCAAAAAGCCAGAGAGAAAGTCGCCGCTGGTGGCGCCAGGTTCTACTTCAATAGAGGTTCCTTCCCGATCTTTCAGCACTTCGATAAACGTTGCAAAGAAATTAGGGACTCCTTCCCGCAGTTGTTGCACATAGGCGTGTTGATCAGTAGAGCCTTTGTTGCCGTAGACCGCAATACCCTGATAGACCGTATTGCCATCGAGATCTTTTTCTTTGCCCAAAGATTCCATTACGAGCTGTTGTAGATAGCGACTAAACAACAGCAGGCTATCCTTATAGGGCAAGATCACCATGTCTTTCTCACCTTTCCCCTTACCGGTGTAGTACCAGGCCAGGGCCAATAAGGCGGCGGGGTTTTGACGCAGATTGGGGAGGCGGGTAGCCTCATCCATTTCCTTTGCTCCCGCCAGCATCGCGCGGATATCAATGCCCTGAAGTGCCGCTGGTAGCAGGCCAACGGCTGAAAGTTCAGAGGTGCGGCCACCAATCCAATCCAGCATTGGAAAAATTGCTAACCAGCCTTCGGATTTGGCGATTTGATCCATCTTGCTGCCAGCCATTGTGATGGCAACGGCTTGACGGGTGAACTCTAAGCCCTTTTCGGCAAAGACTTGTTTCACTTCGACCATGCCATTGCGGGTTTCTGGGGTGCCACCGGATTTGGAGGTAACAATTACCAGGGTGCTCTGTAGGCGATCGCCGAGTTTGGCCAGAGTTCGATCCATCCCGGCGGGGTCTGTATTATCCATAAAATGGATGTGCAGGGGTGGGTTGAGCGGGGCTAAAGCTTCTGCAACAAATTGAGGGCCAAGGGCCGAGCCACCAATCCCGATTGAAAGGACATCTGTAAAGTGAGTGGCTTGGGGCGGACGAATTTCACCGCCGTGGATTTTACTGACAAAGGTTTCAATGCTACTCAGGATAGTGTTGATCTCATCACGAATTTCGGGAGTTGGGGCACGATCCGGGTCGCGCAGCCAGTAATGCCCCACCATTCGATTTTCATCAGGGTTAGCGATCGCCCCTTTTTCGAGAGCATCTACGAGTTGAAAGGCTTTTTCAAATTTAGGTTGCAACTCAGCAACAAAGGCATCATCAAACCGCACCCGGCTGACATCGAGATAAAGTTCTAAGCCAGCGTGATAATAAAGCCAGTCTTGATAGCGTTGCCAGAGCGCTGCTGTATCCATTGAGCTTATACTCCATGATGGAATTCACCAAACCCAGTTTAATCGCGGGATGGGCAATGCACTCGTTCGTTAGGGAACAAAAAACAGGGCTTTGTCTACCAGGCCGCAATCACAACCCGTTGATTTCCCCTAGGGGCAATCGACCTCGGCTTGCTGAAGGAGCGTTGTCAAGTCATCTTATACTGTTTCAGCTTTAAACAAAGAGCGCCGTAGAGACCCAATTGAACCGCTGGCGCTGCGGGGCGTGAGCCAAAATCACCTGTTTACCCTGCTCCACCCCACGTCCAAAATCCAAAGGAGGATAAACCCAGAAAACCCAAGATGTAGAGCTTTGAAAGGCTGCAGTGCGCAGGGCTATCCCTAGCCGGGATTGTTGTCCCTGGGTTTGTCGGGCTCGGGTGGGGCGGGCTGACTTTTTTGCACAGATAATGCTTCGGCTTGTCTTAACTGCGATCGCGCCATGCCATAGTTCGGACTAATCGCGAGCGCGGCGCGGTAGTGTGCGATGGCATCTTCTAGCTTGCCTTGAGCTTGCAACGCCATTCCCAGACCCGTGTAAGCAAGGGCATGACTACTAGCTGGGGTCGCGGGCTGATCGGGGAGTTTCAAGCAGCGCCGATAGGCGGCAATTGCTTCCATCAAGCGATTTTGCTGACGCAGCGCATTCCCTAAATTATTGTAACCTAGAGAAAAATTAGGATCAATTTCGACGGCGCGCCGATAGGCCAGAATTGCCTCATCCAGTTTGCCCTGATCATTTAAGACGGTTCCTAGCCCGTTGTAGGCTCTGACGGCATAGGGGTCAAGCTGAATTGCCCGTTGAAAGGCTGCGATGGCTGCCGCTGTCTGTTGTTTTTGCCGCAGCGCGACTCCGAGATTTGTGTAGGCTGCCGCAGAAGTCGGAGCTAACTGAATAGCCCGGTTACAGCTGGCGATCGCGGCTTCTGCTTTACCCTGCCGCCAGAGCGACTCACACAAAGCACTAAACGCATCCGCATTTTTGGGGTCTAACTCGGTCACCTGTCGCCAGAGGGCTTCTGCCTGGATGTATTGCTGCTGGGTCAGGGCTGTCTCTGCCTGCGCTTTAAGCTCTGTCACGTCTTGGGCGATCGCCCCCCCAACAAAAGCGAAACCCAGCCCCAGTACTCCACCCAAACTGCGCCAAAATTTCATCAAGCCATCTCCTCCTAACCCTCACATTGCAGCTTTCACGAGCCTTTTCAGGATGCTCAAGGCGCGCTCAAGCGTTCAACCGAACCTAGCCAAAAGCCAAATCTTTTCCGAAAGGCTCACAGAGCCATCAATCTAAACCGCGATCGCCCGGTCGTCACAATGAATACCCGGTACCTGTGATTCCCCTGACTGATTAACTTTTTAATCCATCTGCTTCTAAAACTCCGGCATGTTTCAACAAAAGTTTGGAGAAGAATTCAAAAAGGCTTAGTGAAGTTATCGAAAGACCTCCGCCAAATGTCAGGAAATCATCCTAGAAATGATGTAGGTTAACTCAGCAGATGACAAGGGTCACAACTTGCAACCCCCGGATTTTTTATACTGTCCAGAGGGTTTAACTCGGCTAAAGCGTGCTTCTGTGTTCCTAGTTTGTGTTCCTAGTTCAAAGTGCATCCCTGCTCGACCCATGTTTCCCTTAAGAACCGAGGACTGAATAACCTGTAAAACTGACCACAAAGGCACAAAGCAAGCTCTTAGTGCTGTGCGGATCTATTCCAGGGCGACATCTTCATTCGTTCCCATTCCTAAGGAAAAATTGGCAAACCCCAGGGATACTGCGGATTTCCCTCTCTTTTCCTGACCTGGCTGATTTCTGTAGAAAAGCATAAAAGGTTTAGGCTGCATGGCCTGGCTAGCTTGTTCGTTTTTTTGTCACAGCCGGGAACACTGTTCATAGGCAGCTAATGGAAGCTTACTCAACGCAACTGAGATATACTATGCTCGCACAATCTTTTTTCGCAGAAGTAGAATACGACCAGTCGCTCTACACTGAGAGCTTTCAGCCCCCGCTTAGTCGCCGTGGGTTAGATCTCAGCGACCTGATGCACCTTGAAGGTGACGACTTGGATGATATCAGTCTTCCCCAAGCCAGTAACCGCCGGACGACTGACTTGGTGCGCCTCTATCTGCAAGAAATTGGGCGTGTTCGCCTCCTAGGACGCGATGAAGAAGTCTCAGAAGCTCAACAAGTGCAACGCTACATGCGTCTACTAGAGCGGCGTAACGAGATGGCTCAACTTGAGGGGGGAGTGATTCAGCGCTACGTTCAATTAATTGAGGCCCATGATCGTCTAACGGCCCATCTAGGACACCGCCCCTCCTTTCAACGCTGGGCAACGGAGGCCGGGATTTCGATAACAGAACTGAAACCCAGTCTTGCAGAAGGGAAACGTCGCTGGGCAGAGATTGCGGCCTTGACCGTTGAAGAATTGGACCGCATCCAAGCTGAGGGCATTCGAGCGAAGGAGCATATGATCAAGGCGAATTTGCGTCTTGTCGTCTCCGTTGCCAAGAAGTATCAAAATCGTGGGCTAGAACTGTTGGATTTGATTCAGGAGGGAACTCTGGGGTTAGAGCGAGCCGTTGAAAAGTTTGACCCGACAAAGGGCTATCGCTTTAGCACCTACGCCTATTGGTGGATTCGTCAGGGCATTACGCGGGCGATCGCCACGCAAAGTCGTACCATTCGCCTGCCCGTACACGTTACAGAAAAGCTCAACAAGATTAAGAAAGCGCAGCGCAAAATCTCTCAGGAAAAAGGCCGTACCGCCTCTATCGAAGATATTGCGAAAGAGCTGGAAATGACGGCACCCCAGGTGCGAGAAGTGTTGTTGCGCGTCCCCCGTTCTGTTTCGCTAGAAACCAAGGTTGGTAAAGACAAAGATACGGAACTAGGAGATTTGCTAGAAACAGACGATGTGTCTCCCGAAGAAACCTTAATGCGGGAAGCACTCCGGCGGGATTTACTGCAACTGCTCGCCGACTTGACCAGCCGTGAACGCGACGTGATTCAAATGCGTTTTGGGCTGGGCAGCGATGGGCATCCCTATTCTCTCGCAGAAATTGGTCGCGCCCTTGACCTTTCGCGGGAGCGGGTACGTCAGATTGAGGCAAAGGCACTGCAAAAACTGCGCCAGCCCAAGCGCCGCAATCGCATTCGAGACTATTTAGAATCTCTCAGTTAACCTTCCTCCTAACTCGTGCGTTTTACAACTTTGTGAGGCTCTTCCAAGCAATCTTGGAAGAGCTTTTTTACTGGTTGTACTGGCAAGTCCCCAGGCGATTTAGGGTTTCCATTGGAGTGTGGAGTTTCTATTGCGATTGCCAGAGTGCTAAGTCCCTTGGGGGTTAAGGGGATGTAGGGCGCTGCCCCCAGCTAGAGATTCTGCCCCTTACACCCCGTCCTCAATCCAGGAGTTTTACAACAAACAGCGTCTATGACGTGAAGGCAACCCCCAGAGAATGAAACAAAATCGTCGATAGGGAAGCACTGCAATGCAGTATTTACCGAGGGTTCCCAAAGTCTCCTAGCCAAAATGGGATAGCATAGAGGCGCTCCCCAACGCAGAGAAATCTCAAAGTGGCTGAAACATTGAAGCCATCGATGTTGCTGAGTCTGGAGTGAGTCACCCAATTACCCTCGCCCCATCCCTCTCCCCAAGGAAGAGGAAACAGGTCTCCAAGTGAGTTGAATCGTGCTATGCCTAAAGTGTTAACTCGCCCCATTTATCTGGATAACCACGCAACGACCCCGGTCGATCCTGCCGTAATGGCTGCAATGCTGCCCTTTTTTACGGAGCACTTTGGCAATCCGGGCAGTGTGACTCACTTCTATGGGTGGGAGGCAGAAGCGGCGGTGCAGCAGGCGCGGGCCACGATCGCAGCGGCCATTCACGCAGAGCCAGAAGAAATTATTTTTACCAGTGGGGCAACAGAAGCAAACAATCTGGCGATTAAAGGGGTTGCTGAAGCCTACTTTAGTCAGGGAAAGCATTTGATCACAGTGGCGACTGAGCACAATGCTGTTCTAGATCCTTGCTATTACCTCAAGTCTTTGGGATTTGAAATAACCTTGTTGCCGGTTCAACCCGATGGACTATTGGATCTGGCTGTGCTGGAAGCTGCTCTGCGACCTGATACGGTGCTGGTCTCGGTGATGGCAGCCAATAATGAAATTGGTGTATTACAACCGTTGGCTGAGATTGGGGCACTCTGCCATCAACGGGGGGTGTTGTTTCACACCGATGCAGCCCAGGCGATCGGCAAAATTCCGCTGGATGTGCAGGCGATGCAGATTGATTTGCTGTCTCTGACGGCCCACAAGGTTTATGGGCCAAAGGGCATTGGTGCGCTTTATGTGCGGCGACGACAGCCGAGGGTGCAAATTGCAGCTCAACTTCACGGTGGCGGGCAAGAACGGGGGATGCGCTCTGGTACGCTTGCCCCGCCGCAGATTGTTGGTTTTGCCCGGGCGGTTGAGTTGGCGATCGCCCAACTTCCTGACGAATCTTTGCGCTTGGCTGCTCTCCGTGATCGGCTTTGGCAAAAACTTTCTGCCCTAGAGGGAATTTATCTGAATGGGCATCTGAGCCAGCGCCTCCCTGGTAACCTGAACATTAGTGTCGAGGGCGTCGATGGCCAGGCACTGCTACTGGCCTTGCAGCCAGTTGTGGCGCTCTCCTCTGGGGCAGCTTGCAGCTCCGCTAAGATTGCCCCCTCCCATGTGCTGACTGCCCTCGGACGCTCAGAAGCACTGGCTTACGCCTCCTTACGGTTTGGCATTGGGCGCTTTAATACCGCTGCCGAAATTGATCAGGTCGCTGCCGAAGCTATCGCTACTATTCAATCGCTTCGGGCTAAGACCCTCTCCAGTCAGGCGTGAGATCAAAGCGCCTCAGGCTTGCCGGTGAGAGCGTCAGGCCACAGCCATCACCCTGAGAAACAAGACGACTCCAGATTCAGCAACGTCTAAAATTTTTTAGATCGAGCTGTTGAATCGGTCATTTTCTGTACTAGGGTATACCCCTTCTGCTCAAAACTAGCGCGTGATAGCCGCTGCCCTGACGCCATTCCCGTTAATTAAGTTATGTAACGTTTATCAAACTAAGCCGAATAATCCCACCGCGCCACCGATATGATCAAAGGCAAACTTGGTCAGGTTCCTTTCAGGAAAGGGAGATTTTAGGCGTGTCTATTCCTCTTTTAGAATACTCTCCGATTAGTCAAAATCAGCGGGTGCCTGGGTACGAGGTTCCGGGAGACGAGCAGCCCAGAATCTACTCCACACAAAATGTGCTTTCCTCAGCCGACATGGATAACTTGATTGAAGCGGCCTACCGGCAGTTCTTTTTTCATGCCTTTGCGGCTGATCGCGAGCGTTTTTTAGAGTCTCAACTGCGCAGTGGTCAAATTAACGTTCGAGACTTTGTTCGAGGCTTACTACTTTCAAATACTTACAAACGTAGTTTTTACGATCTCAATAGTAACTACCGCTTTGTTGAACAAACCGTGCAGCGAGTGCTGGGACGTGACGTTTACAGTGACAGAGAAAAAATCGCTTGGTCGATTGTGGTGGCTACCAAAGGTATTGCCGGGTTTGTTGATGAATTGCTCAACAGTGAAGAATATCTGAATGCCTTTGGGTATGACACCCTTCCCTATCAGCGGCGGCGGGTGCTACCGGGCCGAGCCGAAGGTGAGTTGCCTTTCAACATCAAATCTCCTCGCTATGATGAGTATTACCGCAATAAGTTTGGCTTTCCTCAGGTGGTTTGGCAAGCGGTTGCGCGTAGTTATGGAGCCAGAGAGAAGCAGGCCAAAGCGGGCAATCCGGCTTTGTTTCTCGACATGGCGCGCAGTATTAATGCGAAGGGTAACCCTCCTCAGCGGCTTTCGGCACTGAATGTAGATTATGAGCGAGTGGTGCCTTATCGACGTAAGTAATTAATCACTCAAGTAAGTCATCAGGGTAATCGACCGAAATTGTAGGAGCGTATGTTGTACTCAGGTAAGAGAGTACAACATACGCTTTTAATTTTATCGACAGAACCCCGATCGCATGATTCGATTGTTATGGAGAGTGGACACAATAGATTCTGCCCATTCGCCCAGTTGCCTGACTTTTGATAAAGCTAAATTAAATCGTGGGTTCTACCAGTGTGAAGTATTCATCAAGTTGAATCTGAACTCTCCTGGTATTTCTTTTCTTGCAAGGAGAGCTTTGTGGTCACTTTTCTTTGGATAAATTTGCTTAGATGAACGGATCGCACCTACCGAGTTCCCTGGTTTGTAGAAAATAAACTTTGAGCTATCTTTGGTGCAAACTCTGGAACGTCAGTGCCGGTTATAGTGCTCTACTTCTTTCTATTCATTCAATCCCTGTTGTTGATATTCTCGGATTGAGAGGAATGATGCATTTGAAATGATCGTGCATCCATCTGCTAGGATGAATGACCAAAATATATCGTTTACTTGTTTGGTCATCTTTGGTGAATTTAACTAATGACCCGCTTTGACTTCTTTATCTAAAAGTCATGGGTTCAATCGTGTTGGAACATGATGTGACTGAGCGGCGTGTCTAGCGTGTCATTTATCCATAGGTTTCTGATTCGATGGCCGCAGGATCTGGCTGGCTCAGGGCAAAGTTGAATTGTGCGATCGCTTAATTTGATGCAATTGCCTGTCGTTTAGAGACTTTCATTCATTCAATTCCCATGAATATGATTAACTACTCCATCGCTAATGATTGGGGAGTCGGTTTTACTGCGAATGTAGAGATTATAAATCTTGACAGTAGCAGTATGAATGGCTGGACTCTAGAGTTTGATGCTCCGTTTGAAATTACGAACATCTGGAATGCAGAAATCGTCAGCCGAGTGGGGAGTCGCTACGTCATTCGGAATACCAGTTGGAACGGGGCGATCGCCACGAATGGTAAAGTTGCCTTTGGCTTTAATGGTAGTAAAACGCTAACAGCCAGCGCTACTCCTAGCAACTATCAATTAAATGGGGTTGCACTTGGCTCAACAACGCCTCCAGCTGCAATCCCAACCCCAGCGCCAACCCCGATTCTGCCAACTATTATGATTGGCGATGTCAGCGTGACCGAGGGAAATTCAGGAACCTCGCTGGCTAACTTTGAGGTCAGCCTCTCTAAAGCCTCTGCGCAGCCTGTGACGGTCAGCTATGCCACGGGTAATGGCACGGCGATCGCGGGTTCTGATTACGTTGCAAAATCGGGCACCCTGACCTTTGCCCCAGGGGAAACCCGCAAAACCATCGGTGTTGTGATCAACGGTGATACCCAGGTCGAGCCGAATGAAACCTTTGTGGTCAATCTCGCTAGCCCCACCAATGCGACCCTAGCGCGGACACGGGCGACCGGCACAATTCTCAATGATGATGTGGC
>CALIDI010000005.1 GCA_938023035.1 uncultured Leptolyngbyaceae cyanobacterium
GCGGCAGCGACAGGGGACTTTTCGGCGATGTAACCATGAATGAGTCCTCTCACAAAAGGCAGAGCAAAGCGTCTCTAAGCTTATTTTACTGGCTTCCCGATGAATACTGGTGACGTGACACGGTGATCGGGCATTGGTCAGATTATCTGCCGGGGTAGGGTGAGTTCAAAACAGGCCCCTTTACCCGGCTCGCTCCGGACGGTAATTTGCCCCCCGTGAGCTTGAGCAATTTGTTGCGCGATCGCCAGTCCCAAACCAAATCCTTCTGATTGCGAGCGGGTGGCATTAACTCGATAGAAGCGATCGAAAACATAGGGCAATGCGTCGGCAGAAATACCAGGCCCATCATCGTTGACTTGCATCACAGCCCAACGCCCCTGAGTCATCAACCGCAGTTGCACCCTGCTATGAGGAGGCGAATATTTAATCGCATTATCCGTCAGGTTCGTGATTGCCTGACCCAGTAAATCGGGATCGGCAGCGACCATCACCGCTTGATTCGGCAACTCACAGTCCACCGTCATGGTTTTGGTTTGTGCCAGAGCTGCCACATCCCAGGCTAATTCCTGCACAAGCTTCGTCAAATCAATCAACTCCAGATCCTCTGAGCGGAGTCGCCCCTCATGGCGGGCAAGAAACAGCAAATCTCCCACCAAACGACTCATCCCCCTGATAATATGCACAATCTTTTCCAATCGCAAACGAGCGCCAGACTCAATATCTGAAGCAGACATTAATCCAAGTTGGGCATGGCCTAACACCTTGGCCAGGGGGGTGCGCAGTTCGTGCGAAGCATTCGTAGTGAAGTGGTGTAACCGCTGGTAAGACTGCTGCAAGGGTTGCATCGCTACCCCACCTAACCACCAACCCGTCAGGGCAATCATACCGAGGGCGGCAGGAACTCCTAATGTCAGCAGCAGTCGCAATTGGCTCAGGGTGTGTTGCAGGGGAGTTAACGGCACTGCAATTTGCAAATACCCAATCAAGTTCCCTTCGTGTCGGACTGGAAGGGTTACTTGCCGCAAGGAAAGGGGTGGGGTGTCCGTTGCATTGGTCGGCGTGACAGTTTCAAATCCCATAGTCGTAACATACAGACTGGATGGCTGCTGCTTAACAAATCGAGCCAGTTTACCGTTGCTCGTGTACCAACGGGCGTAAGCAATCTTGCTGTCCATCGGAAGTGTGTTACTGCCCAACATGGGGACATGATCCAACCGGGGTTGCAGCCGTCCTTGGCGCAAGCGATATTGAATGCCCCCCGCCATGACTCGCGCTTTACTTTCCAACTCGGTGTCAAAGGCTTGCAAGCGACCGCGCACCTCCAGCACATACACACTCGCCGCAAACACGACTAAAATGCTGCCCATCGACAACGTGAACCAACGGGCTAAATTGCGACGGCTCTGTTGAAACAGGTTAGGCATTGAGTTTGGTGGAGGATAGTGCACTGAGGCGATAACCCGCTCCATAAACAGTTTTGATCGCGCGATCGGCGCCAATCACCTGCAACCGCTGGCGCAATCGCCGGATCTGCACCGTGATGGCATTGTGTCCCGGTTCTGCTTCCCAATTCCAGAGGGCTTGCTCGATCTGATCGCGGGTAAGAATTTGGCGGGGATGACGCAAAAACAATTCCAGTAATTGGGCTTCGCGATGAGAGAGGGAAACTTGCCGTCCCTGAAAGTCTGCGGTCAAGGTTGATAAGTCCAGACCTAAGTCTCCTAAGCGCAAAATGGAGTCTTGCCAATGGGTCGATCGCCGTCCCAAAGCCCGTACTCGCGCCAGCAATTCCAGCATATCGATGGGTTTGACTAAATAGTCGTCTGCGCCCGCATCCAACCCCATCACCTTATCCTTAGTACTGTCTCTGGCGGTCAGCATCAGAACCGGGGCTGTTTTGCCAATCGTGCGATAGTGCTGACAGAGGTCGATGCCGCTGCCAGTGGGCAACATCCAATCCAGAATCAACAGATCATACTCCTGCTGCTCCAACAACCAGGTTGCGACTTCAGCCGTCTCCACCCCATCCACCACATGCCCAATCTGCGATAAGACCGTATTGAGTGGCTCTAGCAACTCTGGGTCATCTTCCACCACTAAGATTTTCATAGACTTCCCTTTGGAATTACGCTTGTCTCACTGGGAATTGGCTAAACAGGATAAAAACTACTATATACTAATGAAATATTTTCTCAACTGTTGAGTAACTGTCTGCGATAGATTGCAATTTTAGCTATGGCGTTTCTTCGCCCATCCTCTCTAAAAAAGCTCCATCTCAAGCGCTTAGGCTTAGAGTTTTGGCTGCCGTTACCCTGCATCGCTCTCTTGTTTTGGGTTGGTGGAGATGTTGTGAATCAGCAACTCTTAAGTTATGCCTACCATCCCAATCGCTACTTGCAGACGGATGATCCTCCTAGAATTCAGTTCAGTGCCTCAGTGTTAGCGATCGAGGTTGAAATTAACCAACGGCTGAAGTTCACTAAGGTGATCGTCAAGACAACCAACTCCCCCTTGAAAGCTCTGGAACTTGAGTTTCCGCTGACGGAGGTTACAGACGTAGAAGCCGCGATCTCTAGTGAGCTGAATATCAGTGTTAAGACAGTAAAGGACTTATCACGGTTTCAGTTTAAAGAATAAAGCTTTGATTTAAAGTTTTACCCTGGGGCTGATTTTTCAGATCCCTCCGGATTTGGGGACGGTTAGCGCGAAACCTCTAGCGGAGTTTTTTGTCAAAGCCTATGCTCGAATTACTGACTCCGCTGACTGTGCAGCAGCCAGCCCTCCCAATTTTAGAGCCGCTGTCTACAGATGCTCAGGCTGCTACTGGTACTGCGGTAGAGCCATTACCGCAAAGTACCTGTATCTCTAATCCAGAAACGACTGCCCCTGCTTTTGTGGTTCAAGCGTCATCCTGTTTGTCGCAAGGCATTTCTGCTCAGGCTGTTACAGCGCAAACACCGGCTTCTAGCATAGAGACGACAACAGCGGGGTTGCTAGTTCCCGTTGTTCAAACTGAAATGGCTTCTGTCCGAAGTGCTTCCTTTTCAAGCAATCAGCCCCCTAATCCGAATGACCGAGACCGGGCGATTGCCCAACGGCAACAAGAACTTGAGGTTAAATTGGCTGAGATTGTGGCCCGCGATCGCCAGCAAATTACTCAATCAACTGAAGATCTGCGGATTACCCAGGCGATGGCCTACGCCCAGCAGGGCAACTATAGCGCTGCTCGCCGCCAGTTAGCAGATCCCAACATTCCCCTAGCGCTGCGCAACCGCACTCTGGGGCATATCAACACCTTGGAAGCTGCCAGCATGCGCCAATCCAATCCCACGGGAGTAACAGCGGGCAGCACCGACCTGCACCCAGAACGGACAACACACCACCAGCCGAGATTCATTCTGAATCAACCCGCTGCGGCCCCCGACCCCAACCCCGGCCTCACCCAAATCGCGACCGCATCTTACCCTTTGCCAGAGTTACCTCCCCCCTTATTGCCAACTCCCACCTTGGCAGTGTTACCTGACCCCACAACTGCCGCCAGCTCTGAGTTTCGCTTTCCCCTACCGGCTCCTGTTCCTATTACTTCTGGGTTTGGTTGGCGCAGGCACCCGATTTTGGGCGATCGCCGCATGCATCGGGGAACTGACTTGGGCGCACCTCACGGCACTCCAGTTGTCGCGGCTTTTTCAGGACGGGTGACGACTGCGCGATCGCTGCGAGGCTATGGTCTTACCGTCACAGTTGAACATGAGAGTGGCGCTCAGGATAGCCTCTATGCTCACCTATCTGAAATTGCGGTGCGTCCAGGGCAATGGGTGCAAGCGGGTGCCATGCTGGGACGGGTCGGTAGTACGGGCCTCTCAACGGGGCCACATTTGCACTTTGAATTACGACAGCGCACGGCTGAAGGGTGGCAACACTTTGATCCAGGGCCACATTTGCGTTGGGCCATGGCCCAATTGGGGCAATCGCGTCCGCCCGCTCTGTGATTACGGGGCTACACCCGTGAAGAAATGCGCTTTTGTCCTGATTGGACGATCGCGGCAATGTTAAAGAAAGGGACATCTTCACCTCACCCTCTGTAATGAGTGATCCGACCTTACTTGCAGCCTTTGCCTTGAGTCAAAGAGCCGCCAATCCAGAACCAGTGAGTTGGGTTCAGTCTGCGCCCGGCGCAACAACTCCGACTTCCTCAGATTCTGTTTCCAATCCAGTTTCCTTCGCAGTTAACCTGCCAGAGCGCTCGGTTGACCCGAATGAGTTTGCATCTCCCCTGCGCCCTCAATCAGGGGCACAACTGTTTAGCCAGCGCTGGGCTGCACTTCGCTCTGGCAGGCTTTACACCCGCTTGCCAGCCAATAGCTTTCAGGCTTTATGGCAACGGGCATGGCAACAACCGACTTACCAGCAATGGCGACAGTTGTTAGCAGCTGAGGCACGGGCCGTTGCTGCTGGCCAGGGAAATAACCGGTTGTCTATCTTACTAGGGGATTCTCTAAGTCTGTGGTTTCCCTGCGATCGCCTACCCAGCCATCATCTCTGGCTCAATCAGGGTATCTCTGGTGATACAACACGCAGTATCCTCCAGCGTTTGGGCGACTTTGCCCAAACCCGCCCCCACACCATCTATTTAATGGCCGGTGTCAACGACCTCAAGATGGGTTTTACGGATACTGAAATTCTTAATAATTTGCATCAAATTTTGGTTCGCTTGCAGCAACAGCACCCCCAGACTCAGATCGTGATGCAATCGATTTTGCCAACTCGCACTCCGCAAATTTCTAACCATCGGATTCAGCATCTCAATCAGGCGCTTTGGACAATGAGTCAGCGTTATGGCGTTACCTATCTGGATGTGTATACACCCATGGCCGATCCAGATGGATTTTTACAAACAAGCCTTACAACCGATGGGCTACACCTGAACCCCAAAGGGTACCAGACTTGGGAGTGGGCACTCCGGGGGGTAGATGGCTTGCTGGCGCAAACATCTGTGCAGTAAAGTCGTCTTTTGAAACAAAGGGTCTAACACATTCATCGACTACTTTTACTTTAAAGGCGAGAGCTTGGCCACAAAGACGCGGAGGGCAAAAAGAGAGAGTTCTGTATGCTCGATGTCTTTGTGGTAAACCCTAAGTTAGAAGTGGGCCACTGGTTGGCTAGAAAATCGCCTCAGGTCTTTCCTCTTACCAGAATTGGGTAATGTCTAGGCCAATGTCTTCTAGCATGGCGCGCAACAGCGGCAGGCTCAGGCCAATCACATTAGTATGGCAACCAACGAGTTTTTCCACAAAGACGCCCCCTTTACCCTCTAGGGCGAAGCAACCGGCACAATGCAAGGGTTCTCCGGTAGCAACGTAGGCTTGAATCTGACGATCGCTCGGCTGAGCAAAATGAACTTCCGTAACCTGACGCTGCACGAGGGTTTTAACTGGGTCAGCTAACCAAATCAGGGCGTGGCCAGTGTACAAATAACCGACTTGTCCCCGCATTTGCTGCCAACGGGCGATCGCCTCCTGGGCATCAGCGGGTTTACCATGAATTTCGCCATTGATCGCAAGCACCGAGTCGCAGCCCAATACCACTGCTGGGTAGTCGGCTCGGTCTAGCTGTGTCGCGACAGCCTGCGCCTTGCAAAGAGCCAGCGTCCGCACTAGAGTATCTGGATCTGCTGCCTGTATCTGAGATTCATCAAATTGACTGGGGCGCACTTGGGGCGCAATTCCCACTGCTTTGAGTAAACGAAGCCGAGCCGGTGAAGCCGAAGCAAGAATGAACCGCATGAATCTAAACCGCTACCACATCACCCCATTACCCTATCACCTGCTCAGCCAAGCCAATAACAGACTCGGCAGTAGGCTCTAAGCCGTTACTCTTATCCCTCTGTCACTCCACCTGCTGTCAGCCGGCAATCAAAGCTAGCGCGCTGAGGGCAGTCAAAGCGCCTGTATTTCTATGGCACCTGCATCCCGCGCTTGACCGCTGGACGCGCCTGCACCCTTTCAAACCAATGCTTCAGGTGTGGATGATTATCCAACGTTAAGCCCTGAAAAGGGTAGGCCGCTACCCACGGAAATAGGGCGATATCAGCGATACTGTACTCACCGCAGATATACTCCTGCTCGGCCAATTGCTGATTCAGCACCCCGTACAAGCGCAGAGTTTCACGCTCGTAACGCTCGATCGCATAGGGAATGGGTTCTGGGGCATAACGCTTAAAGTGGTTTAATTGCCCAAACATTGGCCCGACACTGCCCACTTGAAACATCAGCCATTCCAAAACCCGAAAGCGATCGCGCTGATTGATTGGGAGGAAACAACCAGCTTTTTCAGCGAGATAGATCAAAATCGCGCCGGACTCAAACACCGTAATATCGGTCTCGCGGTCAATAATGGCAGGAATTTTGCTGTTGGGGTTAATGGCCACATACTCAGGCGTAAACTGCTCCCCTTTCGTGATGTCAATTCTATGCACCGTATAGGGAAGTTGCACTTCTTCCAACAAGATGGAAACTTTACGCCCATTCGGTGTGCTAAATGTAAAGAGATCGATCATAACTGAGTTGTGAATGAAATTTGAGCGCCAATTGACTTAAATCAGCGCACTAATTAGCTTAAATCAGAGCGCTCACTATGATAGCCATGCAGCATGTCAGGCGAAACACCCAAAACACCCAAAAGAGAGATGAGCAGCTAACCGGCCACACCGCCAGAAAATCCTAGTTTTCTTTTTTGATGAGAGCAGTCGCCCTTAGCTCAACAGTGAGTGGCTCAGAAAGATAAGTTGCATGTATCTTTGCTGCTAAGTGATAATACTGGCCTATCCGTTGCTTGGCAAGGGGGTGTAGCCCCTTTGGTAACGGCTTCAGCTCCTATATTTCTGAGAAGTCAGCGGTTCTATTAAATGGGATCACGTTTGAGCAGGTCTTGGCGGTCATGATTAATCTTTAAGTTAGGGGTTAAATCTGACACCTTAGCACATGATTTTTTCAGGTTTTCCCCTGAGTCTTTGCTTGCCAATCATTGAGCAAATCATAGAGAATCGGCACAACCAGCAAGCTCAATAACGATGCTGTCACCAGGCCTCCCATGATTGCGATCGCCATGGGTGCTCGCAGTTCTACCCCTGCCCCCAGGGTAAGGGCTAGGGGCAGCATCCCCAAAATGGTTGAGAAAGTGGTCATTAGAATCGGTCGCAGGCGCGTGGGTACTGCTTCTAGAATGGCTTCACGGCGGCTCATACCGCCTTGGCGTACCTGCCGGATGTAGTCCACGATCAAAATGGCATTTTTACTCGTTAACCCTAGCAAGAAGATAATGCCGAGCAGGGAAACCATACCAAAGTCACTGCGCGCTACCAGTAAACCCAGCATGGCTCCCACGATTGAAAGGGGCAGTGAGAAGAAAATCACCAGGGTATCTACCCAGCTGCGAAAAAGCGCAAACAACATCACTAAGATACAGAGGATTGAGAGCGAGAGCGTTCCGGCAAAGTTCCGCAAGATGTCGTTGACCTGGGCAGAGTCGCCTGCAAGTTTGAGGGCGATCCCCTCCGGTAACACGGCTTTGGCGGCGGCTAAGGCGCGATCGCTCGCTTCCCCCAGGGTTAACTCTTGCCCC
Source organism: uncultured Leptolyngbyaceae cyanobacterium (assembly GCA_938023035.1). Lineage (GTDB taxonomy): Bacteria > Cyanobacteriota > Cyanobacteriia > Leptolyngbyales > Leptolyngbyaceae > DSRU01. The sequence goes on from CALIDI010000005.1 coordinate 7,621, forward strand.
AGGTTAGCGCTGATGGTGGCAATCCGCTCGCCATCATTGCGGCGAATCGTGAAAACCTCTGCCCCCTGATTAGAGCTGGCCGTGGTCGAAATATCCACCAGCCCAGGAATGGTTTGCAGGCGGTTGGCGATCGCCACCGCCGCTTGATTAAGGCGCTGCAAATCTGTCCCAACGATCCGCACCTGCACTGGTTTTTCTCCTCCAGCATCGACAAATTGAATATCTTCAACACTGGTGGTTACCCCTGGCAGTTGGGGCAATCCCTGGCGGATTTGGTCTTGGATCGCCGCCGTTGAGTTTACCCGATCCGACTTTAGGCGCACATAAATCGTGCCCTGATTAGGAGTGCCTTGACGTGCCCCGACAACGGTAAAGACACTGGCGATATCGGGCTGGGCTTGCAAGTAAGTGTCTAAATCAGTCGCTGCCTGCAAAGAGCTAGTCAGGGGATTAAACGGAGGCAGCGGCGGTGGGGGGAACTGGCGGGCCTCTGTCGCTGGCCCCGGAGCACCCGCCGCTTGTCGCGCCGCTAATAGCTCTGCTGGAAGCTGCGGTGGTGGTGCCAGATAGGTGACGTTAAACTCGCCTCGGTCAAGCTTGGGAATAAACCCCTTGGGAATGAGTGGAATCAGCGCCAGCCCTGCGAGAAAACTGAGTAGAGCTAAGCTAATCACCCAGATGCGATGATCTAGTGACCAGGCTAACAGGTTGCGATAGCGGCGATTAGCGCGATTCATCCAGACCTGGGTTTTGGAAAGCGGTGCCTGTGCACCTGGGGCTGGAGGCCGCAGCCAGTAAACCGATAGCACAGGGGAAAGGGTGCGAGCCACTAGCATTGAAGCAATCATTGTGGCTGAAATAGTAATGCCAAAGGGTTTGAAGAATTGCCCTAGCACGCCACCCATCAACCCGACGGGCAAAAAAACGGCGACGATCGCCAGGGAGGTGGCCACTACAGTCAACCCCACTTCATCCGTAGCCGTGATGGCAGCCTGCTTGGGAGGTTCGCCTTGTTCTAAATGGCGCGAGATATTTTCGACATCCACGATCGCATCATCCACCAGGCTACCGACAATCATACCCAGAGCCAGCAGGGTAATCGTTTCTAGATTAAAACCAAACAGCGCCATAACAATGAACGTCAGCAATAAGCAGGTGGGAATTGCCAGGGCTGCGATCGCGGTCGCTTTCCAATTCCATAAAAACGGGAAAATGACAACGACGGCGATGGCGATCGCTTCGATCAAGGCCTTAATCGTGGCGCCAGTTGTCGCTTGGATATAGGTAGCCTGGGTTGTCGCCTGGGTGAGCTGCACTTGGGATAGTTGTTGTTGGAGGGCTTCGACCTGTTGCGTCACCGCCGTCGTCACTTCCAGCGTGTTCGCATCCCCCCGCTTAATCACTTGCAACGCCAAGGCTGGTTTCCCATTGAAGCGCACAGCCGTGCCAGCTTGGGTTAGGGCAGCCTCAAGATTTTGCAATTGGCTCAAGTCAACAGGCTGGTTTTCGCCGAGGATCTTGACCTCGAGTACCCCCGGCACCTGAGCGATCGCAGGCAGGATGGTTTGCCGGGCCGTTTGGGCAAGTTGCTCAAGATTTTGCGTCGGGCTTTCAAGGGCGTAGGTGACAACCGCTGCTGCGTTTAGATTCACAGGAATCACCCGCGTTGTCGTTCCTTGAGGTAAATTCAACTGCGCTAGCGCTGCCTCGACCCACTCGGTAGAGTTTTCTAAATCCGTTCCTACCTCAAACCGGGCACGGATCACGGCCTGCCCTGGGTAGGTCGTTGAATCAATATCCGTACTGCCCCGAATGGCTTTGAGCTGAGTCTCAATCGGCTCAGTCAAGGCTTTCTCAGTCTCTACAGCAGTTTTTAGCGGAGCCGAGGCATTTACCACCACCACTGGAAAGGTAATATCTGGAAACAGGGCATATTTGAGTGAACTGAAGGCTAGCATTCCAGCGATGGCTACCGCTATCCAAAAGGCGATGGTTAACCGGGGAAACTGAATAGCGAGTCGAGATAGGTTCAGACGCTCTCGCCAGGAACGTTTGGGGCTGGGTTCTGCCATGGCGGTTGTTCAACTCCAGACACCTTGAGCTACCATGACATCCTACCGCACTCGATCCCAGGCTTTGCCAATGAATCTCTCACCCATTACAGCGATTTTGGTACCCCAGGGGGCTGAGTATCGTGCTGTTTGTCGAGGCATCCAGGCTGCCAAGGCTCCTTCTCCTCCAGTATGGCCGCTTCCCATTGGAGGAGCACCTGTTCAGCAATGTCTTGCAACCCTACCTTTGCCCAAGTCAGGAGGAATTTTGGTGCTGGGGTTATGCGGTAGTTTGCAACCGGCTTTGTCTGTGGGCAAGGCTGTACTTTACAGCGCCTGTTGCCGCCCTGGGCAGCCAACCAGCCTTTTGGACTGCGACCCCACCCTGACAGGTTGGATACAAACACAATTACCAGAAGTTGGTGAATCAGTTCTGGCTTATACCAGCGATCGCGTCATTTGTACGGCCCAGGAGAAGAGGTATCTGGCCCAAACTACAGGAGCCGCCGTGGTGGATATGGAAGGTTGGGCGATTCTGCGGGCATTGTCTACGCCGGGCCGGGCGATTGCCATGGTGCGAGTGGTGAGCGATAGTTGTCAGACCGCGATTCCCGATTTATCCGCAGCCATTTCTCCAGAAGGAGATGTGATCCCCCTAGCCCTAGCGATCGCCCTGTTGCGTCAACCCCTCGCAGGGGTTCGGCTCGTGCAAGGCTCCCTACGAGGACTCCAGCAACTGCAACGACTCTCTGCTCAATTGTTTCGCCCTTCAGACCCTCACCCTGAATCGATCAACCCCTGCGACTGCAACAGGCATTCTAAAAATAGGGATTCTGTAGCCTAAACCCTGACCACAGAGGCCCAGAGAACACAGAGCCAGATCTCAGTGCCCTCCGTATCTCTGTGGTAAAGCGCTCAGGTTATCAGGCCATTGCATTCATAAGGCTAAAGACAAAACACAAAGCGACCCTCCGGTGATCTTTGTGCTGAGTGTCCTCATATCAGTTTTACAGCTTGATTAGTCTGTATTCCTAAGGTGCTCTAGCTCGTAGGCAAAGGCTATGCTTAGTAGCCTGGCAATCGCTATCCGAGGTATAAGAGAAAATATCAGATTAAAATGTTACCTAGTTTGTCACTTTAAATCATAAATTGTTCCTGGTAACGATCTGCGCCTATTACCACCCGTATTTGAAATAATTCCCCCTCCGTACCACTAAATTGTAGTTGTACATAATCATTTAACGCAGTGGCTTCAACGGCTAAAAAGACGTCTCCGCTTTCATCTAAAACAATCAGAGCCAACCCCGGTGTCAGGTAGGGGGATGCCCCTAGGGGATAAACTCGAAGGAGAACATGGGTGACGTTTTGCTGATCAAGCGCAAGTTTCATCACCAGGGCGATCGAATCGTGATTGGGAAAGGTAATAAACTTGGCTTGCTCAATCGTAAACTCTGTAGCCTCTGCCAGTTCGGCAGCGAGCGTGGCGTTACCCCGAAAGGCAAAGGTTTGCTGGTGCGATCGCAGCAAGCTAGCGACCGACTGCCAGCCTGCGGCAATTTCTCCCTGAAACCAACGCCCCAGGGTAATCATACGAGGTGCAGCCGTGGTTGAGGCCGGGTGCAACTGGGCCAGATGGTCAAACAAATCAGTGGGCGATCGCCAAAGGCTCAGAGCAACTTCTGAGTGGGCCACCGCCGGGAGAAAGCCAAGAAAATTTGCCGCCGCATTAACTTCATCTAAACCAATCGCCACATACCCAATCCGGTCTTCCCAGGTTTCGGGGGGAACCCAGCAATAATGATCTCCTGGCAAGAGTGGTCGGCACTCTAGTTTTCCGATCTCTAACAGTTGTAAATCAGCCACATCCCCACAGAGCCGCAGAACGCAGTTCCAGCTATCACTGGCGGTCAATTGGGTCGGCACCCCCAGCATCTGCAAATAGTCATTCATCACCCAAACAGCCAAGGTATTTCGATAAACCTGGGCAGCTTTCACCGGTATGGGCTGCTGCTGAGCAAATTGCTGCGCCGTTTGGATAGCCGCTTGGGAAATAGGTAGGGGAACAGGGAGAATTTCTGGCATAAACCTCAAACAACCGATAAAACCCGACTTTCTCTATACATATCCCTCCTGTTCACCAAATTTACGCAAGCGTGGCACACATTGACGCTGATAAAAGCTACTCAGTGTCGGAATCGGGACACCCCATTCTGCGGCTAGGTCTTTCCAACTGGTTTCGGGAGGCAACCGCCGCAAAATTAGAACCTGACAGGTCAGGTCGGGTCGCCCTTGAATGTGAGTCTGGCATAGTTCTCCGGTAGGGTCTTGCTCTACCCAGAGCTGCACCTGCTCCAGAATCGGCGGAATGTCAGGAGCAGCGGCAATCTGTTCAATCAGATCCAAGCGATTACGAGTCTCGTCCATGCCTCCCTGGGAAGGTGCCTGCAACGCTTGCTGCCGTTGCCTGGCAATATAGAAATCCTGCAAGCGGCGTTTGAGGTAGGTGTTGAGCCAGGTGATGACACTACCGCGATCCGGATCGTAGCGTTCGCCACTGCCGCGATCGCAAATATTTTGGCAAAAGTAGACCCAAGTCTGCTGCAAGGCATCCGCATAGTCAGGGGTTGCTTCTCGCCAAAGATGAGGGCTGGCAAGGCGGATCACCTGGGTCAAACAACGTTGCCGCTGAGGACTGCCAGCAGAATGTTGACACGCTTCGATAACCAGTTGCCGCAGCCGTTCTAAGTCCGTCATCCTGAGTTAAAAAGGTGACTCAACCAGCATCCAGATTTCCAGATTCATAGAAATAACATAGATATGAGGGTCATTGACAGGTTGCTGTCCCCACACGGCCATCGTATTCCACCGAGACTTGATCCCCCTCTTGGGGAGCCGCAGTAGAAAGATGAGTCAGCACCACATCAGCCATCTGCTTGACATTACCCCGCCAAACCCCCTGGTTTTTATCATTCTTACCCGTATAAGAGAGGTTCGCAACTAGGGGGGCCGGGGCTGCTGCCGGGCGAAACTCAACGCGACTGAAGCCAGCTTCGCGGCTATAAGAAGCCGTGAAGTCTAAGCTATCTTGAATCTTACCAGCACAGGTCATGGCCAAATCGTCCTGGTTGGGTTCGGTCGGGGTACCCGGAGATGCAACTGAAGAGAGGCGTTCTTGTTTGGGGGCTGGTGATGGCGCAGTTGAACTCTCAGGAGGTGGAGGGGTGAGACTTTCTGTCACCCCATTCGGTGCAGAGGCAGGGGCCTCGGTTTGCGGGGGGGCTGCACAACTTATCAACCAACCGCAAACGAAGAGAAGGATCAATTGGCGAGCGATCGCCCAGGGTTGATGGTGCATCATTTCTCACAAGAACTATTCTAAGTCAAGCCTGAATCCATCAATCTGAGGCTCGTAACCCGCGCTGACAGATTACTAAGGCCTGTTTGAAACGCCAATCAAAGCCCTCTTCATTCATCAGAAAGTCAGGACTTCAGTGAGACTTCACCCCGATCCTAGCGCACAGGTTTAACCAATCCTGCCCCATTCGGTAAGATTTCTTGCGTCATCACCTGATTGGCTGTAACGCTAACAAAGCAGAGTTGCCTAGTTTGTCAGAATTCAAGCAGAGACGCTGTCGATATGATTTGGCTGGATGGACGCCAAATCGTAGATTAAGGTAAATGGAATTGGCACTAGGCGACCCTGAGTCGGAGTTGCTTCCATGGTCAAAACCTTGGCTGCCATATCCCCTCGGCTCACGCCCCGTAGCAGCAAGTAGCTGGGTGCCATTAAATTGAAGCTGATTTCCGAGGGGGTGCCCCTGCCTCGAAGGAACAGCCCCAATCTTCCCTGCCTATAGGTAATGAGGACGACCTACTTAGCTTTAGGCAGAGAGCCCACAACAATGTGCAAGTGTTTAACCACCAATGCTGGCCAGGCCCTTAAAGCACGGCAACAGTCATCACTCAGGACTTAATCGCAGTCCAGTTCTTTTTCAACAGCGCCAGAAAGGTAGTAATGCCTTGAGAAAATCCCTCTGGGTCGGGCAGGGCATATTGGGGAAACTCTTCGTAGTGCCGCCACGGCTCTGAGGCATTATGGCGTAGATGCAGAACCCGGCGATTGTCCTCCATTTTCCAAAGCATCTGTCCCCCTGTCAGTACATCAGCCATGGCGTCCTCCTTTGTGTTATCTAGAATACCAAGCAAAAATTAACTTCTCCCAATTCTGCCAGTCTAAGCGTTAAAATCTGTAAATATTGCTACGTTATGTCTAGACTTTCTCGCAGAACTGTTGTAAGTCCTGGACTTATCATAGGTTCTTCAGAATGAGGAAAATAGACCCTGAGAGGGTACTTTTTCTCTTGAAAAACAGGTAGGCAGCGGGTGAAAGTGGGACTGAACCCCTGGGCTTGTGACCCCATTAGCGGTGGTTATCCTTCTGAGGAGATTTCTGGCAACAAGACGACTCACGCTACGCGATCGTTGCGTTGCTAGGAAGGTGGCAAGCCCTCATCTCAGGGGCTTACAATATCGGTCGTTGTGTTCCTGACTGAGGCACTTCTGTTGCCACCCGTGCAACGTCTCACCCTATGGTTAAACAAAAAGCAAATGGCTTCTACTTTGAATGTTCCAGATTTGATTTTTAATGTAGCAAATCTGTTTGTGCTGCCCTTTTGGGCACTGATAATTTTGCTACCTGGGTGGAGCATGACCCAGCGTGTGATGGCTTCCTACATTCCCTATGGAGTGCTCGCCAGCTTGTATATTTATCTTTTCCTTACTCTCGATTCCAGCATTTTGCAGACCTTTGCTGATCCCCAACTCAGCTTGACCAAGCTGGCTGGAGTTTTTGCGAATCCTCCAGTGACTGCTACAGGCTGGGTTCATTTCCTAGTCATGGATTTATTTGTCGGTCGCTGGATTTATCTTCAAGGGCGCGCATCTGGAATCTTCACACGCCATTCCCTAGCGCTTTGTCTATTTGCCGGGCCTTTGGGGCTATTGTCTCACCTCATTACCCAGGCTGTGACTCAGCGCTTTTTTGCTAGCCCCAAAACAGAAGCATCGGTAGAAAATTCAGCGCTTTAGATTTGTCTATATTGAGGGCGAGGTGCGAGGGTAGAACCTCTGGTCAGGGGAGCGCCCCCATCCCCGATTAACCTCTAATGGTTCAGCAACCTGGCGATGGCTACAAAAAATCCCCCAACCTGGGGGATCAAGCTGTTGCTCTCCTACGCATGGATCAAAGGCAGAGTCAACCGTAGCTGTTTCTGAAGACTCTATAGATCTTCCGAGCAAGGTAGGCAGGCAATTCTGTTGCAAAGGTTAGGTTAGTAAGCTAAGATCCCTGGGTTGCAAGGGGTCGAATGTTTACGATCTTACCCCCCAGACGGGTGATGCGGCGCATTTCATGATTCATCCGGCTATAGGGAACCTGAATCATGACAGTGCTGCTATTCCGCACGGGATAGCTCTGATTTTGAGTTTGATCGTTTTGACGAAGCCCTTCGACTTCGTAGACAAAAATGCGATTGTCTGAAATCGAAACGGGTGTACCCATTAAGCTAGGCTGTCTCGACATAGTGCTGCTTTACTCCTACTGGTTCATTAACTCAATTGCGATCGCGGCTAAATCTCCGGAAGTGTATCCGAGCAAGATTTTACAGTTTTTGATCGGCTCTTACCTGTTAGCGAACAGCCTACTGCGCCAGCGTAATGCTGGCTACCTTCCCTCCTAGCTTGTTGATTTGCTGGAGCGTATTTGAGAGTTGCTCGTAGGGCACGATAAATTCCTTATTGCTACGACGCACTTTAGGATAACGAGGCAAGCTGATGCCAGCAACCTCAATCCGATACAGGCGAGAGGTCGATCCTAAAGAGGAGCGCCCAAAAGTGCGGCTGGGGGCAGTGCCCAATGTAGAAGGCTTGTAGGCCCAACCTTCGCTGCCACCAGAGGGCGCGACGATCGCAGAGGCACTGTTCCTTGCTAAGTCGGTTGCTAAACGAGAACTTGCCCCGGCTAACTGGGCGCGATCGCTGTTTGCATAACCGCGATAAAGGCGAAACATGCGCGTAAACCCAACTGTACGCTGTCCCACCCCGGTCGTTACCAAATCCCGATAGTAGGGCACAATCGCATCACCAAAGTAGCGGTCATACTCCTCAGAGTCGATGTAGGAATCAATATCCGCTTCAAACCCTTGATTCTGATAGCGATCAAGATGCTCAACCACCTCAGATTCATCATAGGGAGCACGACCTAGCAGGTGTTTAAAGTTGAGTTCAATCACCCGTGTTTGAAAGTGGGGATACAAAAACTTGGTTTTGTAGAGGTCAGATTTTGCAACGGCCCGCACAAAATCTCGCACGGTGATTTGCCCATTGGTTAACAACGACTCCAAACTGATTAAACGTTCAGATTGCATCAAGTAGTCATTACCTAATACTTGCCGGTAGACAGCTTGAATAACGACTTTGGCATCTTCTGGAGTCCAATCTGGGCGTAACTCAATCGGGCGAACTTCATTAAAAGCAGCGGTTCCTAAACGCGATGCTGCGGTAGTAATGGGCACGGATAACGCTCCTTATCTTTAGTAATGGGCAAAACTGAGTAGCGTAATAGCAAGCTGAGCATGAAAGCATCGGGTTTTGGCCGAATCGACGGGGCTCCTGTATCCATGGTGAGAGAAGTGGCATAAGCGACTTTTCTGATTCTCAAACCAATCTAAAAGGTTAAATTTTCTTGAGAGTGGGTTTGCCGGATCACCAAGAACGCAGAAAACCTCAACAGACGCACTGAAGACAGAAACACTCACTTAACAATCGAAGTAAGGAAGTTTCCTGACTAGGAACTGTTTAGGATTCGCCATCCTCTCGCTACCGCTAGGTTGCTTAGTACATTCAGGGTTAAGAGAGTAGAGGGCAGTGCCCCCAGCCAGAGGTAACCTCCCTGCATCCCCCCAAAACCAGATGGCTACGGCTATAGCTTGAATATTACTTCAGTAGATAGCCGCCATATCAAAACAGACAGATGAGCAGATGGGTGAAACACGAGATGTTTTACCTATCCACTCATCCACCCGCTATCAATCGTAGCTCCTGCTGCGATCAATGCGAAGTACCTTAGGCAGGAGAAATGCTCACAACCCGGCTACCCCGCTGATTGAGCCGTTGCAAAGTGGGTGAAAGTTGATCATAGGTGACCAGGTATTCACCCATGCTGCGCCGAATCTGGGGCGTACGGCCTTGATTCGCCTGCATCACCCGTACCCGGTATAACTGGCCGCGCTCGTCACCCGCCGCGCCGGCCAAACCCCGCCCAAAAGACGGCGTTTGAATCGGTGATGCCAAATTGCGGGCGAGGTCTTGGGTTAACCAGGCTGATTTATTTTTGCCCTGGGCGCGATCGCTATTGGCGTAGCCCCGATAGAGTTGAAACATGCGGTTGAAGCCCACAGTCTTTTGCCCTGTTTGCGTAGCAAAGCCACGGTAATAGGGAACAATCGCTTCTCCAAAATTGGTTTGATATTCCAGAGAATCAATGTAGGAATCGATTTCCGCTTCATACCCCCTTTGAGTATAGAGATCAACATGGTAAGCAATCTCTGACTCATCGTAGGGGGCGCGACCCAGAAGATGTTTGTAATTCAGCTCAATAAAACGGACTTGGGGGGTGGAGTAAAAGAACTTTCGGCGATACAGCTCTGACTGAGCCAGATAGCGCACAAATTCTCGAACCGTAATATCACCCTGACGCAACAGCGATTCTGCACTGGTAAGGCGCTCACTTTGCATTAGATAGTCATTGCCAAACACCTGGCGATAGGCCGCATGAATGATGGCTTGAATATCATCTTCCGTCCAATATGACCGCAGTTCTACGGGAGCACTCTCTGCAAATGGCTCAAACCCTAATTGTCTGGCTGCCGTGCTAGTCATGACTTCTCCTTAATTGCAATGGGAAAAAATCATGCCCAGAACCTGCAAAAACTGCCCATGCTAGACGCTCTAGCACTCACAATCTTTCATAGCTCTGGGCAACGGAAAACCCTTAGCTCAGGGCGTTGATAGCATAGTCGATGTAGGAGTTGGCTTCTACAGCAGGGTCACCACTCAAACCATGGTTCGCTTTGATGTACTTGAGGGCTTCAACGTACCAGCTCGGAGACAGGTCGAAGGTGCGGTTGATTTCCGCCAAACCACCAATTAAATAGTCATCCAGCGGCCCGGTACCCCCAGCGATTAGGCAATAGGTGATCATCCGAATGTAGTAGCCAATGTCACGGGCACACTTGGCCTTACCTTCGGGGGTAGAGGCAAAGTTATTTCCCTGCATTTGGGTGGTGTAAGGAAACTTCTGATACACAGCGTTGGCGGCTCCATCAGCCAGACTTTGAGCCTTGGCACTCAGAGCCTTAGCCGCATCGAGGCTAGCAGCGGCTTGACGGAAACGGCCAAAGGCAACCTGAATTTCGGTAGAGCTGAGGAACCGACCTTGAGAATCAGCAGTAGCAACGGCTTCGGTTAAGGGGGTTTTCATGCGAATTATTCTCCCAAAATGTGTACGAATCTAAACATTTAGAACTGCAAACAAAAAATGAAAACAAAAAGAATGACAGGGATGAGTCTAGAAAGACTTAACCGACAGCCGCTGCTGCTTGATCAAAGTAGCCGCCTAGCTCGGCCATCAAAGAGCTACAATCGCCACGGGTAACGCCGTTGGGGTCATTCGCGATCGCGATCGCAGCTTCTTTCATCTTTTGCACACCGGTTGCCACGGAACCGCCAGGAACGCCCAGTGCCAGGTAGGTTTCACGCAGACCATTGAGGCAGCGATCGTTGAGAACGCTGGCATCACCGGTAAACGTAGCATAAGTAACATAACGGAGAATGATTTCCATATCGCGCAGACAAGCGGCCATACGGCGGTTGGTATAGGCATTACCACCCGGCTGAATTAACTGAGGCTGCTCAGCAAACAGGGCACGAGCGGCATTGGCCACAATCGTCGATGCATTGCTAGTGATCCGGTTGACCACATCCATCCGCTTGGAACCATCATTCACCAGTGCTTTCAGAGCGTCGATTTCTGAATCGCTAACATAAGCGCCACGAGTATCTGCTTGAGAGACTACTTTTGTAAAAGCGTCGAGCATTCTGAATCTCCTAGTAGTTTTACATCTGTACAAAACAAGATTCGCAAAGCCTAACTAGGGCAAAACATCTTCGCGTCATTGAACCTTCGCTTGCCATTCTTGAGGCAACTAACAGCCCACCCTGACGAACTCAATCAGTTCGACATAAGGCAAAAACAGGTAAGATTCAAATACCTGAGTCTCAATAAACAGCTAGCAAGTCAATACTAAAAAGATTCATGCCCAGCATTTTCCTAAAAACCTCAAGTGGCCTGCGCCGAAGTCATTTGAAGTAAGTATCAAATTAAAACGTAATCAGAAGTATCTTCGGATTACCACCTCAAAAAACAACATCTACAGACAACTTAATTGTTAGCAAAATCATTTTTAATGAGATTTTAGGAAACCAAACCTTAATTCAATCAAGAATCAAAGTTTTTGTGCTTTTTGAACTTGACACTCATTAAAGCAAGCGAGTTGTGCAAAATTTGTGCAATTCAAAAGCAGCTAGCCAAATAATCGGTTACAAAATATTAAGGAAGTTTGGGAGATTCGGTTCCTAGTAGCGCTTTGATTAGGCCAAGCCTGTCAACGTGAAACAAAATTTAGTGCTGTTTAGGAAGGCGGTTTCGCAACATAACTTAAAAAAGATGCGATCAACAATAAAAGCATGTCGATGAAATAAACGGCAAAACTCACGATAACCCCACAGAAATTCAGGAGTCTCGAAGCCATGTTTCTGGAGAGCATGTCACCTTTTCAGGCTCTCATCCCCCAACCCCTTCTCTCAAGTTGGGAGAAGGGGGCTTTAATCCCTCTCCCCAAATGGGGAGAGGGATTAAAGCCCTGCGGGCATACCAGAAAAGGGTGAGGGCAAAAGTGACATGCACCCTGTTTCTGTACCCTCTGAATCTCTGTGGTGAAAGTTCAGATTTTTCATGTCAATCCCTCCGCTCTCAGAAGCCCCCTGAAAGCCTATCCCACGATAGTGCTGGGATGTTTACAAAGCCTTGCCACTTTGAACCACTGGGCACTTTGCCACCACTTGCCAGGGTAAGGAATCGGGTTGCTGAGCACCCGTTCTTGAGAAAGCGGTGCAGCAGGGAAATGAAGTTGTGCAATGGTGAACAATTTCAGCTATTGTCTAATTGCGACTTGTCTGCTTCGCTGGCGGTGTATCCGTATTTTTTGTTCAGCCTGCGCTTAATTTGCACTGAACTTATGAGCTTCTCAACCGTAATGGCCTTTCAAAGGAGCGCAACTCTATGACCTCCCTCAATGCCCTTTCGCTACTTGGGATTTTCGGTCTCTGTTTTGTGGCGTGGTTGCTCTCCGAAAACCGCAGCCTGCGTGTTTTCCCCTGGCGGACTGTCATCACAGGTATCTTGCTGCAACTAGTACTGGGAGCTTTTGTGTTTGTCATTCCCGGCAGTCGAGATTTCCTTAAATGGTTTAGTGACTTGGTGGATGTGGTGTTCGCCGCTGCCGAGTTTGGAGCACGGTTTGTGTTTGGTGCCCAAATTGTGCCTAGGGTTTATGGTGACAATCCTCCTCTAGGCTACATCTTTGCCTTTCGTGCCCTGCCAACCGTGGTGTTTTTCTCTGGGCTGATGGCATTGCTTTACAACCTAGGAGTGATTCAGGCGATTACGAAGTTTTTTGCCAAAATTTTTTATTGGGTGATGCGGTTGAGCGGTGCGGAGGCCTTGAGTGGTGCCGCCAATATTTTTGTGGGTATTGAGGCAGCCATTGTGGTGAAGCCCTACCTGCCCAAAATGACCCGGAGTGAGTTGGCGGCTGTGCTGGCCTGCTGCTTTGGTACGGCGGCTTCTTCAACCCTAGCGATCTATGTCAGCTTTTTGAAGCCGGTTTTTCCTAACATTTTAGGACACCTGATTTCGGCGTCGATTATGGCGATTCCTGCCTGTTTTGTGATTTCTAAGATTTTGGTACCCGAAACAGGGATGCCTGAAACTTTGGGAGGGATTCCTGAGGAAGATAAAACCCTTCCTAAGTCTGACCAATCCGCTATGGAAGGGTTGGAGGCAACTGCATCAACCCAGACGAATGCCGAGCCGCGTTATGCCCCACGGACAAAATTGCAGGTCGATGAAGAGGAGGCGTTTGACTCGACTCGCTCCGACTTTTTGGCGGTTGAAGCGGATCCTCCTCAAGAAATAGTTGGCGGAGGGATCGCATTTACATCAAAGGCGCCATTGGCTCAAGTTGAAGCGGATCCTCCTCAAGAAATAGTTGGCGGAGAGGTCATGGAGCGTATGAGTCCTCTTGATGCGGCAATTGTAGGCGCACTGGATGGGGTTAAGATGGCGGTGGCGATCGCGGCTGTGCTGATTCTGATTCAGGGGTTTGTGTATCTTATCGATCAATCCTTTGCTGCTCTGGGAAATCTCCCAAGTCCAGTAGGGGATTTCTTCAAAGTTGTGACGTTGCCGAACATTCTGGGCGCGTTGTTTCTGCCAATTACAGCACTGACGGGGGTTTCTCTGGAGTGGGAGGAACTCTGGCGCTCTTCGGTGATTATTGGGCGGCGTTTGTTTGAAACGGCGATTCCCCCCTATCAGGCTCTTGCTGAGCAGTCAGGGCAGGGGCTGTTGAGCGATCGCGCTACAGTGATCATCAGCTATGCCCTATCAGGATTTGCTCATATCGCTTCAGTCGGGATCTTTGTTGGTGGCATGATTGGGCTGATCCCTTCGCGGCGTAAAGATATTTCAGAACTAGGTTGGAAGGCTTTGCTAGCTGGCACCCTGGCCACTGCCATGATTGCCGCCGTGGCGGGGGTTTACTTTACCCCTGGCAATGTCAGCATTTTAGGAGAAAAGGAAGAACCTGTTCCCCAGGAAACCCCAGTTCCCAGTCCCACAGCTAGCCCAGTGGCACCTAGCCCGGCAGCACCCAGCCCCACAGCTAGCCCGGTAGCACCTAGCCCGGCAGCACCCAGTCCCACAGCTAGCCCGGCAGCACCCAGTCCCACAGCTAGCCCAGTGGCACCTAGCCCGGCAGCACCCAGCCCTGTGGTATCCCCACTGCCACCCAGTCCAGCAGTGTCGGCTCCGGTTGCCCCACCCTCTCCCCAGGTTACTCAACCCGCTACTCCCGGCCCGGTGCCCGCCTCTCCGCCTGCCCGACGATGATCGCTCCTGAAAGTTGCTGAGCGATGCAATTACGGATTGCTGCTTTTACCGTGCATAAGCGTTTTGCCTTGACGATTAGCCGAGGTACAACGGCTCAAACTACTAACGTTTTTGTTGAAGTAGAGCAGGAGGGTATTCGGGGTTGGGGAGAGGCTTCGCCATTTTCAACCGGGGAACAAACTCAGACTACAGAGGCGATCGCCCGCTCTTTACAAAAGATTGCGCCCCTGCTTAAAGCAATCAGCCCCCTAGAGCGCCAGCGCATTGAAAAACTCATGGCCGAAGTGCGCTTACCCTCAGGAGCACGAGCAGCGCTGGATGTGGCTTTGCATGATTGGTTGGGAAAACAGGCAGGGTTGCCCCTCTGGCAACTCCAAGGTTTAGATTGCGATCGCATTGTACCTACCTCAGTCACGATTGGCATTTGTTCTCCAGAAACTGCCCAGCAGAGAGTACTGGATTGGCTAGGTAAAGGAACCTTACAAATGCCGTGGCACGGCATTCAGGCATTGAAGGTAAAGCTCGGCAACCCGGCAGGAGTGGAGGCTGATAAAGCTCTCCTGCAAGCGGTGCAATCGGTCGCTGCCGGGATTTCTAAACTGAGTGTTGATGCAAACGGCGGTTGGGATCTGGCCACAGCTTTAGCCATGGCAGATTGGTTAGCCGAGCGCGGAGTGACTTATATAGAGCAACCCCTAGCGAAAGGGCAGGAAGGAGATTTACTGGAGTTGTATGAGCGATCGCCCCTACCTATCTTTGTCGATGAAAGTTGCTTTACCAGCTATGACATCTTACCCCTGGCAGATCGGGTGCATGGCATCAACATCAAACTAATGAAAGCAGGGGGGTTAACCGAAGTCTTACGGATGATTCATACGGCCCGCGCCTGTGGCCTCAAGCTCATGTTTGGTTGCTACTCTGATAGCACCCTGGCGAATACAGCGATGGCGCATCTTTCCCCCCTCGTAGACTATTTGGACTTAGACAGCCATTTAAATCTACTCGACGATCCCTTTCTCGGTGCCCGCTTCGATGATGGGCGCATCATCCCCAACCAACAGCCAGGGCTAGGGGTAAGCGCCGCCAGAAAAGAATCAATCAGCCGTAGGAACCACGACCAGGAGGGGATGTAAAGGCTTTACCCTTAGCCGGGAACACCATCCCCACACCCCCCTTAACCCCAATGGACTCAGCAATCTTTCGCCTCTGAATGAGGCATCAGCAAAATATCTCCCCTGATTCAAGATCAAACCAGATTGCCACAACCCCAAACTACTCAGGTTGTTCGCCTTCGCCAAACACCATCTGAAGCAGCATGGGTGTGCCACCGGGTTTATGGTAGCGATCAGCCCAAGCGCGGATCACCTCATCTAACTCATCGAAGGCGCGATCAATCTTCTCTTCGGGGATGTCTAATTCTTCTAAAATACGCATCACTCTGGGTTCGCGCTTAGCCCAGGCATTCATCAGGCGAAAGTAGCGGGCAGTATCTTCCACCATGATGTAAGTCCGCTCTTCCTCATCATTGGGAGAGTAGGAAGCGCGCGTTAGGGCGTAGAACGGCATGCCCCAGGGTGAATCAATCCGTGTGACTGTGCCAGAGTAGATCAACCTCCGCTTAATATGCTCTGCCAGAGCTTCGCTCAGAGGCATCCGCCGATCCACGGGCAGGTCTTCTTGAGAGCGGCTATGGAGAAACTCAATTAAGTCAACAAACTGAAAAGAATTAATGATTTGCCCATCTGGCAAGGGAACAGGCGGCAGCTTTTGCTCAATCTGCTTCTTCTCTTCTGAAGTCAGACTCGTACCTGAAATGCGCGATCGCCCCGGTTGCCAGGGATATTGCTCAAGCCAAACGTAGGGAAACTGGATCAGATAACGAGGCTCCTGGGAACCCAGCATCTTCAAAAGTTTACCCTCGGTCAAAGCCTCTCGGACTTCTTCGACAATCGCCTTTACCCGCTTTGGCTCAATGTGATGCAAATGCCCCGTCATCCGTAGATTATGGTTTTGCTCCAGATAGGTCATGTAAATCGCACATTTAGCAGCGGTTGCAGCAGCATCCAGAAAAGCACCATGACGATGCCCACTGGTTCGCATCGCACTAAACGCGAGATACAACATGATCTGATCCATCGCACTAGGGCTAAGGCGCTTAATCAGATCGAGATCGTTCGTCATTTCAATCAGGCAACTCCATTAGGGGGCATCACTTTGGCAGGGCAAACTCACTATTGTTGACCCAACGATGGCTTTACCAACAGCAATTCTCAACAGAACGGGAACCTAGTCCTTCATTATGCCGCAGAACGCTGAATTATCTTGTCACTTTTATTTTATTTACCACTCTAAAATGCCCGAAAGAACAAGTGAATCAGCGTCAAGAAATCAGCATCATTGGGGTGATGACCAGCGCTAATCAACATGCTTACCCTAAATCAGACACAAGCTAGGGGGCTGGTGAGCATCTTTACGCCCACTACCCCGGTGTTGGGGGCGATTTTCAGAGGTAATTGCGTAGACTCCTTGCAAGTTTCCGCCAGCCATAGATAGGCGGCCTCGACTCACCAGTAAGCCAAGGTACAAAGAGTGAAAGATAGCCCCAATTAAGAAAAGCAAAGTCCAAAGACGCATAAGAATTGTCCACTTCAGATCAGCTATTCACTGATACGGAATGCGGAAGAAAGTATCAGGATAAATCTGAGTGAGGACTTGACTAATATGAATTTCTTTGTAAAAGTTGGGAGAGTTTTCTTAAGCAAGTCCAACAAGGCAGAAATTTCTGGACTCGCCCTCAGCTACCCTCATTCCCCACTCCTGATCCCATCAAGGGCGAAAGGAAGACAACTCGAAGCCCCTCTCCCCACCCCCCTAGCCCCCCGCAAACGAGGGCATGGAGAGGAATAGGGTGAGGGTAGCCAGACTGACACCTTAGTCCACTAGGGGCCGATTTGCTGGTCTGAGCGAGGGTCAAAGGCATCTCGCAGGCCATCGCCTAAGAGGTTAAAGGCTAATACCATCAAGGTAATCACTAAACCCGGAAAGAAGATAGTCCAGGGCTTGGTGAGAGCGTATCCTCCCTTCAAGGCATCGGCCAGAATCGTGCCTAATTCAGGGGTAGGGGGTTGAGCACCTAAGCCCAAAAAGCCAAGACCGGCTGCTTCCAGGGTGGCGGTGCCAATCGCCAAGGTTGCCTGTACAATGATTGGCGCTAAACTTGCCGGCAGAATATGCCGCCTCAAGATCTGATAGGGAGAAGCCCCCAAGGCTGCTGCCGCCATCACAAACTCTTGCTCTCGTAGGGATAGCACCATCGATCGCGTAAGCCGAATGAAAATCGGCACTTGTACCAGGGCGATCGCCATTATCGTACTCTGGAGACCAGCCCCGCGCACGGTTACCAAGGCAATTGCCAACAAAATCGAGGGAAATGCCAGCAAAATCGTCGTCAGCCAGTTAATTCCAGCCTCAATGAGACCACGGTAATAGCCTGCCAACAGCCCCAGCCCAACCCCAATCCCTAACCCTAGTCCAACGGATACTCCGCTAATTAAGAGAGAGGTGCGAATCCCATACCAAACCAGGGTAAACAAGTCTCGCCCCAGGGCATCAGTACCAAACCACCGGGCCAAAGTCGGAGCCAAGAGTCGCAGAGCATAATTGCGATCTGTCGCAGGGTTATAGGGATGCAAAATCGGTGCAAATAGCCCTAAGAAAACCAACACCAGTGTTAGCCCCAACCCAACCCGCCCGGCTGTGGATTGCCAAAGACGGCGCAGAGGCAGGGGAAGCTCTGCGAACATCACTTGTGCCATCGCTCGCCCCCCTTAAAGATAGCCATGCTCTGCCAAAAACGTTGGGCTTAAGTCCTCTACCGTGTTTGCGAGAGTCCGTTCTGGAGTTTGAACCCGGAGCAGGCGCTCCACATACTTGCCCAAAATATCCCCTTCTAGATTGACCCAAGCCCCCTCCTGTAACCGGCTTAGATTGGTTTCAGCATAAGTTAGAGGAATCACAGCCACTGTAAACCAACTGCCGTCGGTAGCACAATCGGCGATGGTAAGACTCACACCATTAACCGCAATGCTGCCCTTCGGCACAATGTAGCGGGCGGCTGCGGCTGACAGGGTGGCAAACGTCATTTCCCAGGCATTCGCCGTGGCGATCGCCTGCTGCAGTTGACCTAGCCCATCCACATGCCCCGTCACAAAATGCCCACCGATCTTACTACCGACCCGAAGCGACGGCTCTAGGTTGGCGATTGCCGCATCCGCCTGAGCGAGGGTACTACGACTCAGCGTCTCTGGTGAGACATCCGCAATAAAACCCTCCGCCAAGATCTCTGTTACAGTCAGGCAAACCCCATCGACCGCCACACTATCCCCCACCTCCAGATCGGCCAGAATTCTCCCGGCCCCATGGGGCAAGCAGTTGACCTGTAACTGTTCCTGGCTTATTAAAGTGAGGTGACCTAACCCTTGGATCAGTCCAGTAAACATCGCAGACCCTCCCAATTTCAACCCATCGTCTGCCGTTTCGCTACCGTGCGAACAATCTGTACCATTACGACGACGCGGCTCCCATTACAACGGTTCTAGAGTGAGGGCACACCACGGCACGTTCACGCCTTCAGCCGATAGACGGCCACCCATACTTTGCAGCTAGCGGTCTGATGCTCAGCCACTTGGCTAACACTCTAGTATTTAAGTTTAGAGGATTTTTTACATTCCTAAATTTGCCCTAGGATCCTTTAGGATAAGGGCAGATTCAGGGCATACTTATGTTCAACAAACCAACAGCTACCCATAAGCAGGCAATAATTGGAGATGTGCATCACTTTCTGGGATGGCTAGCACGGCTCTGTGACGAATCAGGATGATGATTCTTGGCCTTGGTGTCAGAGTTCACTGACGGGTTCAAAATCCAGGAGTACATATTAGATACAGGCTGAATGCCAGGTGGTTAAGAGCAATTTGCTCTGTCCTTACTGCTCCAAGTGTTCTAGAGGCTGTAACAATGATTGAGATGAAAGTCGCTGGAATTGCGTTGGATGCGGCAACCCGCAGTCCAATCGTTCTGCTAAGAGATTCTAGTGACCGGCGCGCATTACCGATTTACATTGGGCAAGATCAGGCAAGGGCGATTATTAGCGTGTTAGAAAACCAAACCCCCCCTCGGCCATTAACGCACGATTTATTTGTTAATTTGCTGGAAGAGTGGGGCATGACCCTGGAGAGAGTTGTTATTCACTCTTTGCAAGATAATACTTTCTATGCCTCCTTAACGATTGTGCATGGAGAAACCAGAAAAGAATTGGATGCCCGCCCCAGTGATGCGATCGCGATCGCCCTTAGAATGAATAGCCCTATCTGGGTACTAGAAGAGGTAGTTGCCGATGCCTCAATTCCTGTAGACCAGGATGCCGATGAAGCAGAGCGGCAGGCTTTTCGAGATTTTCTGGCAAACCTTCGTCCAGAAGACTTCAATAAAAAAAGGCGTTACCGCAGTGGTGAAACCCAATAGTAGTGAAACCCAATAGGGAGGCTCCAGGAAATCGGGTGCATCCCACTTTTGCAAGTTGCCCCGCCCTGCGGCAAGAGCAACGCTCTAAATCTCCCACCCCCTTTGCCCCAAAAGAGCAAAGGGGAGCTAGGTTCAAAGTCTCTTGCCCTCTTTGGAAAAGGGATTGAGTGTATAGCTTGCTTCCTGCAGGGTGGGTGACGAAACTAGAAGGCCCCAGGAAATCTTTTCCAGGAAATCTTTAATGTGCTGTATTTGCTAAAGGCTAGTAGAAACCCGACCATCGCTCATCGTTTTCTCAGCGCTCGTTAAAACATGCGACCCCAACCACTGCCCCTTCAACCTGGCCAGGAATCTGTCTGGGATTATCCGCGCCCACCTCGCCTAGAAGCCACGACCCGGCATATTCAGGTGATTTGTAATGGAGTTGCGATCGCAGACTCAACCCACGCCTACCGGGTGCTTGAAACCAGCCACCCCCCGGTTTACTACATTCCGCCAAAAGATATTCGGATGGAATATCTGAAAGCCAGTCCCCGCACGACATTTTGTGAATGGAAAGGGCACGGTGTCTACTACCATGTGCATGTTGCTGACAAACATCTGTTAGATGTTGCCTGGTACTACCCTAACCCTACGCCTGCTTTTGCCACAATAAAAGACTATGTGGCCTTTTATCCTCGCCCTATGGATGCCTGTTACGTTGATGGCAAGCGAGTTCAGCCCCAACCCGGTAAGTTTTATGGGGGGTGGATTACACCGGATATTGTCGGCCCTTTTAAGGGAGAACCGGGTAGCTGGGGTTGGTGAGCATTGCCAATGTTGCCCAGGCAAGCCCACGACGAGAGCTTTCAGACTGGTTTCATCTAGTCGAAAATCGGCACCAAGTCGGCGGTTCGCTGCAACGATTAGCCACTGTGGAAGACGTGCTCTGGCAAGGAGATATGACGACTGCAATTCAGCAGTGCCACGGGTAGCAGAGAGAACAGGTTGATAACTTCATCGCCTACCTCACCAAGCATCGCCATCGGATCGTGAACTACAGCTAGTACCAAGCCGAGGGGATTTCGATTGGTTCAGGTACGATTGCCTCAACCGTCAAGCACATTGGCGCAAACATCAAACTCACCGGGCTACAGTAGAAAGCCGAGAATGTGCCGCAAGTGCTGCTATACCGTTTGTAACAGGCAATAGAAGCAACTATCTGTTTTCACCCTTCGTTCAACCCGTGAGAGTGGTTTAGTTATAGAGTTTTCCCTCCTGTAGCCAAGATTAGCTCCAGGCCATTGACACCGTTGAACAGCGGCATTCTGTTGAACAGCGGCATTCTATAGAGCAATGTGAGTATCGGAACAAACGCGACCGTTAGAACTTAGGTCAGACCACCAAAAGGATAGAGGTTGCTCCTTAAAATGCGGCTCAATGATATAAGCCTTAGCCGCCAGGGAATCATGGAAATATCTTGTGTTCCAGATAGCTACGTTGGTCAGCATTTCCTTTTAGTGAATCATTAGCCAAGTGCAATTCAATCACAATCACCTTTCAGGGTGAAAGGAGTAGAATCCCTTTCCTGTGGGTGCAGTGCCTATCTGTCTCTGTTTCCAAAGGATTACAATCATGTGCTTATTGATGGATATTGCCGTGACTAACTTGATGATCAGTCTTTTGGCATTCGGGCACAGGGGCAACAATTTTCTGAGGATGCCTCCCCCTTGGCCGACCTGCATGCAAGTCAGGATTGTTACCGAAACTAGTGTCTTGAACGCAGTCGAAACACGACTCTGAAAATCTCAGGCTCTCACGGTCTGCTATTACTGAGTGAGTACCCAGTTAGAACCATTCACCCAAACTTAGCTTTTTTCGGGGTTAGACCCAGCGTTTTAGGGGTAGAGCATGACCTGCTTAAAACTGGCCCCGGTTTAGAGATTTACCGGCTGTTTACATCGGAATCAAAATCGGGGAGAAATGCTGATAAATCTGGCTCTCGTGCTCAAATACTCTGCTCCTGTAAGTTAGGTAGTCCTACATCAATGGTAAACAGTGAAGGGGTGGAGGCTGCCCCAGGCAGGGGGGTTTACCTTCTCTAATCCCGAAATCATCTTTAATTGAATGGCATCCAGCTACTTACGGTCTTTTCACCATTCACCTTTAATTGGTAAACCTGGCAAAGCCGTTGTAATTGCCCTTATTCACTCCAAACTCTCTGGGAAGATTTTTCATGCTAGGAATGTTTCGTAAAAGTGCTCAAATCGCTCCGATGGTTTTCATGCTTACCGTTTGGCTGATTTATATGAGCGCAACTCAACAATGGGGATTGTTTCTAGCGCAGAGCGAGGCTGGCATTCAAAATTGGTACATGTCGGTCACTATGGCTTTTGGCTCTTTTATTGCTGGAGCCACCTCAGAAGGGGGTGGAGCAGTTGCCTTTCCCGTGATGACCCTGTTGTTCAAAGTTCAGTCTTCAGTTGCTCGCAACTTTAGCCTGGCAATTCAGAGTATTGGCATGACTTCAGCGGCTTACCTCATTATTGTGCGGCGAATTCCGATTGAGAAAACTTACCTTAGCCTTTGTAGTTTTGGGGGGGGATTTGGCATTGTTTTTGGCACCTACGCGATCGCGCCCTTTGTCAGCCCTCCCTATGTCAAAATGCTGTTTGTGACTTTATGGCTCAGCTTTGGTGTGGCGCTATTCTATGCAAATGAATTTAAGCAACGCAAAACCCAAAACCAGCTTCCACACCTACCAAAATCAGAAAAGGCCATTCTAATTGGTGTGGGTTTTTTGGGTGGCATCATCTCTGCATTAACCGGAAGTGGCATTGATATTTCCTCCTTTGCCTTTGTCACAACCCGGTATAACCTTTCAGAAAAAGTAGCGACTCCCACCAGTGTTTGTATCATGGCTGGGAACACCGTGATCGGGTTCTTACTCCATGCCTTTATTCTTCGAGACTTCTTTAATACCGATGCCTTTCACTATTGGTTGGTCGCCATTCCAGTTGCCATGTGGGCGGCTCCACTCGGTGCTTTTTTCATTAGTCAACGCACCCAACGATTTGTCGCCTATTTACTCTACGTCCTCCTGATACTACAGTTTGTAGGTGCTTGTTTTATTCTCAAACCTACAGGAGCTTTGCTGGTGTTTACAGTGGCTGTATTTGTCGCTGGGTTAGGCCTCTTCGCTAGCGTTAGAACTTCAAAATGGAGTTCTCAGGATCTTTCTCTGGGCAAGTGAAGCATCCCCTTAAGACCGTTACTAGCAAAGATCGGCTGCTTCTAAAGAGGATCCTGAGGATTGTTTTGAGCAAGGCGACAGATAACTTCGTCATTCCTGTCAGCTCTCCCAAAGCGAGGAAGCCAGCCGCAATCCGTCTCATGTTTTGGCTCAGAGATAGGTGTTATTTCCTCATGGGAGGAAGTCACAATACAAGCATCTTTGAGCCTTGCGAAAAACTTCAAATAAGCTTCAAATGCTCAGCAAATTATGATGAAGCCCTAGCTGAGATTGCTAAAAAATTGGCTTGACCCGGTTATGCTCAATGAAGCGGTGGTAGCCAGCCTACTGGTTCAGACTGGGGCAAGCAGAAAAGGCCGCTTCATCGCTAGGCGATACTCTGCTCCTTATTCTGTACGGCGCTTGTACTAGGAGCCTGTCTTATATCCTGTTCAAGACCACAATAGCTAACCGACAAGAGCGTTTAGAGCAGCCATCTATGTGAGTTGATTTTCCCTCTCAAAATTGTCTTCAGGTAATTTAGGCAGTTTCACCCTCATTAGTCGTTGCATCACCCTGAAATAGATCAAAAATCTCAGTATTTTTAAGGAATGAAGGTGAGAAAGATTTCTTTAGAATTGCTTGAGTATTGGTTCTTAGCGCCAATACTCACTCAAGTTTCCTTCCATAAATGTTCAGACATCTGTTTGAGTCGTTCTTAGAGTCAGCAGATCTGATTGATAAATAGAATTCAGATAAGCCCGCATCAATGCTTTTTTGGAAGAGCCGAAGCAAGTTATCGATGCTCGAATTATCGATGAACAAACTGTATCAAAAGGTCAATTGGGTTGGAGCCTAATTAAGAACTATGTCTGATCTTGTTTCAACCTAAAGTAATTTCTCAAAAGTTCTAGCTTGCCTGGGCTACTTTAGCATTTTCATACATCAGTTGTGATCATTTAGAGAGTATATTGCATCTCTAAAACCTAATCTTGTCGATGAACTCATTGAAAGAAGAAAGGCGATCAACATGCAAAGGAAAGTTGCAGTTATTGGTGCTGGGCTTTGTGGTCTAACTACTGTCAAAGAATTAGTAGAAGCAGGGCATAATGTCATTTGCTTTGAAAAAAGCGAAGAGATTGGCGGAGTCTTTTCGGAAGATGGAAGTTATGACTCGGTGAAGCTCACTGTCTCTAACTATTTCATGGCATTTTCTGACTTTATGCCCTACGATGAGCCGCTCCGGTTTTGGTCACGCACTGAGTACAGAGATTACCTGAACCGCTATGCCAATCAGTTTGACCTACGCCGATACATCAAGTTCAATTGTGAGCTTGACCAGATTACCCGGTTGGAATCTGGGGAATGGCAACTTATTCTACGCACTGGCTCAAATCAGGTTTTTACTGAAATCGTAGACCGGGTTGCAGTTTGCTCTGGGCAGTTTCAGCGTCCTAACATTCCGACGATTCCTGGGTTAGACTCTTTTCCGGGGTCGATGCTACATTCGGCTGATTATAAAAATGCAGAAGAACTGAAGGAATTTCACGGTAAGCGCATCCTCTGTTTTGGCATGGGTGAGTCAGCCGCAGATGTGATTACGGAAATTGCCAGTGTCGCGGGTCGCAGTGTTTTATCCTTACGCCGTCCGCATATGTGTGCCCCCCGTTATGCGGATAGCCCGTTTGGAAAGCTGCCCATTGATGTTGTGCAAAGTCGTCATTGGCACAGCCTACCCGCAAAAGTGAAATCTGATATTATTCGCGATACCTGGGGACGCATTTTACGAACCACGGATAATGAATCCACTCGTCTTTTTGCTCAGCATGTGCTGGCTGCTGGTGATGAGGCGGGGTCTGTTGTCACTAAAACAGAGCGGATTTTTGATGCTCAGGCAAACTATGGCCTAGTTGTTGATATTGGCGGAGTCAAGGAGATTTCTGGAAATTGGGTGACGTTTTATTCTGGCCGAGAGGAAGAATTTGATGCCATTGTTTTTTGTACGGGTTTCAAATTTATGCTGCCGTTCTTGCAGCCAGAAGACCAGTTCAGTGACATTCGAGAATGCTATCTGCAAATGTTTCATCCAAACTTTAAGGATGAGATCGCCTTTATTGGGTTTGTTCGCCCTCAACAGGGAGGAATTCCGCTAATGGCGGAGTTGCAGGCTCGCTATTATGCGCTGGTGTGTTCTGGGGAGCGGCAGTTACCAGATGATTTAGCCGAACGGGCTAAGAGGGATGCCGAACGGTGGCGACAGGAATTTTATGTCACCCCTAATGTGTTTGGGTTGGTGAATGGCTTGCGTTATAACGAAATGCTGGCCGATTTAATTGGCTGTCGCCCGCCGGTTCCAAGCTTGCTGCTTACGCCCAAACGGTACTTGCATTATTGGTTTCACCATGTTTGGCCCAGTCAGTACCGCCTAGTGGGGCCAGGATCTAGAGTCGAGGCTCGCCAAAATTGGATGAAAGCGCCCTCTTGTCGATCGCTCTCCCAGCAACTGCAAGATCTGAAGGGTTCTGTCTTGATGCAGTTAAAGGGCTGGCTGCCAACCCGCAATCGACAGATCTATCAATGGCGACCTATCTTTAGGCGGGTGAGTTAGTCCTGCACATATTCTTGCTCGCTGAAAAGGGCGGCCTCAGCCTTTTGCAATTCTCGACCGAGGTAGGCGGCATGATCAAGCATGGTGACAAGGCAGGGGGTGGTGCGTTCAAAAATTTCTACACAGACTTCTTTTGCTGTGCGCCCACTAAATACCCGGCTGGGAATACGCTCTACCTTCTTGTTGCAAGGTAGGGGTAGGCCTGTTTCTGGGTCGCAGGCTAAACCACGCTCATCAATCACATTGGTAAAGTGTTGGGCGTAGATCCGTTGCTCTTTTCGATCCACATAGATGATAAAGTAGCCGCCAGGATCTAGGGCGATCGCGCGGTTAGACAGGGCTTCATCAATTGCAGTGGCGGCTGCAATGGTGGAGGTCATAGAATTAGTTGAAATGTTCGTTACTGTAGTCATTTCTTTATCTTAACAAGGGTTATCCCCTACGAGTAGAGATGCAACTAGGCTTGCTCCATCGCCAGCGCTTCCTTGCACCGAGTAATAGACCTGTAAGCCAAGGCACCGTTGTGCAGCGGCCAAGCCAGCTTAGACTGAGTAGATGTAAGATTGATGAGCAAACGTAGACACAGCGATGACAAAGAGACGACGAGTCAGACAGCGGGAATGGTTTCAGGCAGCGCTTCAGATTCGCGGGTCGGTGATTCCGGCGGTGTTGGGGCGATCAATTCTATATGGCCTGTTTGGCATTTTTGTGTCTTATTTGTACTACCAGAAAGTGCCAGTACACATCCCGGCATTGTCAGCCCTGATTCCAAATCTGGTTTTGGGTTTGCTGTTGGTGTTTCGCACCAACACGGCCTATGAAAGGTTTTGGGAAGGGCGTAAGGCTTGGGGCGCGCTTGTAAATACTGTGCGAAATCTAGCCCGCCGTATTTGGGTTGTGATTGGAATGGAGAACCCGGGCGATCGCGAGCAAAAAATTGCTGCTCTGCGCCTGCTCGTTGCCTTTGCAGTTGCGACGAAGTTGCACCTGCGCGGTGAAGCGATTAATCGTGAGTTAGCCGTACTGTTAAGTATGGAACAATTTGAACAACTTAAGCAGGCGAATCATCCTCCCTTAAAAATTGCTCTGTTTTTGAGTGAATATTTGAGGAACAAGGCTGATCGAGGATTACTCGATATCTATCATTTCGACACGATGTTACGGATGCTAGACACAATGGTCGATATGATGGGCAGTTGTGAGCGCATCCTCAAAACACCGATCCCTACCGCCTATGCTGTGCATCTGAAGCAACTGTTATTGCTCTACTGTTTTTCTCTACCGTTTCAAATGGTGCAGGGTTTGGGCTGGTGGACGGGGTTAGTGACCGGGCTGATCAGTTTTACGCTGCTGGGTATTGAAGAAATTGGCATTGAGATTGAAAATCCCTTTGGTTATGATCCCAACGATTTGCCCCTCGATACAATCTGCGAAACGATGCTGCGCAATATTGAGAACCTGGTTAGCCTCGAACCCAGTGCGTCGCGATCCGATGATTTGGGCGATGCGGTGCGGGTCAACCGGCTGTTGCAAAAAGAGGTGCAGCTTTAGCACTATTTCTACTTACACCGTTGATTGAAATATCAAGAACTTTCATTGTTTCAAAAAGAGGTGCAGCTTTAGCACTATTTCTACCAGGGGTTGCCCACCAGCGTGAACCCCGACCAGTAGTAGGGGTGAGAGAAGTCTTGATCCCTGAGACCAAGGCTTTCGGGCGGCAATGTCACATCGCCCTCAATTCCTAAACCGACAATGCGATCGCCCTCTAGGCGAACCTCTCCCTTGGCCATTGAGAGTTGAATCTGGCGTAATGCTTCTGCTTTAATTCGAGCTGTTTGCAGCTGCTTGTAAAAGCCGGTAATCAATGCAACGGCTGAGGCATCATTGACGTACCAGAGGCTGGCAATTGCCGACTTGACCCCAATTTGAACAGCCATGCCACTAAAGCCCAATTCGGCATTTTGATCGCCGATAGCCGTCGTGCAGGCACTCAGCACAATCAACTCGACCTGTGGATTGTTTAAGCCCAAATTCCGCATTTGGTTCAGGTTCAACCGTTGATCCCAAAATTGGATGTAGGACGCCTCTAAAGAGCCAGGGCGAAAGTCGGCATGGGTTGCAAGGTGCACGATGCCAAAGGGTTGTTGCTGCCGTAGGGCTTGTAAGTTAGCCGGAGTCACACGTTCATTGAGGGCTAGACGTCCGGCCCAAAGGCGATTCACCAGAGTATTGACTTCTGTAAAGACTCCTGGCAAGGGTGCTTGTCCGCCGGTGCTGGCGGTAATTCCCATGCCGAGAACTTGACTATTACGAATATCTTGATAAACCGTATCGGTGAGGCTGAGACTGGGCATTAACCCAACGCTGTAGCGCTCGATTAGAAAGCCATCCCCGCTGTGAAGCGCTGAAATTGGGAGTGATCGCAGGCCTAAATCCATCAAAAATACCAGATTTTCAATGCCGCGCTCCTGTAAATCGGGTTCAATCGGTGTCAGAATCCACTGATAAAGCTGCTGGGAAGAGGGCAGGTAGCTCTTACCTCGGGTTTTGCGCGGGTCAGACACCTCTGTGCGAAAAGTGGCTGCTGTTGCTAACACTTTTTCCCGCGTTGCTTCAGGAATTCGCTTCCGTACCGGAGTACCCACGGGAGTAACTAACACTACCTCTAACTGATCATCAGGGCGTTCTTCAAACTGGATTGGTGCCAATTCTTTTGTCTTGGTTGCAACTGGTTCTGGGGAGATGGTTGCTGGCACAAAACCCACATAGATGAAGGCGGGCCGTACTCCGACTTCGCGCTGAATCCGGCGAGTAATCTCTTGGGCTTCATCGGTTGAGCGGATCTGGGTATTAGGGAGGCCCAAGTAACCTTCGAGCTGGCGAGTAAAGCGTTCTTCAAAGGTAGGATAGGGGCTGAAAGCAACTGTTTCCAGATTCGTAGGTGGTTCTGGTAACTTCACAGTTGTACAGTCGCTAAAGATGCAGGTCGGTAGGCTCGGGGAAGAAGGTTGCGGTGGCGGTGGCGGTGGGGCTGCCTGTACCTGAATCGGCACAGCCAAGGGTAGCGAGGTTTGTAAAAGGTCACTGGCAACAATTTCAAAACCGGCGGCCAAGTTGCCTACAAAGCCGGGTGGGGGGGTAAATTCAAACTGTGCCCCAGCGGGGATCAAACTTCCTGTGGTAGCAGCCACACCATTAATGGTGAGTATGGCGCCAGGGGCGATCGCCCCCACTTGCAAGGACAGATTAGTGTCGGCATTGGGATCTGTAACAGCGACGCCGAGAGCCGCCAGGTTAAAACTCAGGGTTTGCCCGGTCTGAACTGGAGGAGGGCTACCTGTACCGGTTAATAGGGGCGCAACATTGGCATAAGTGATTTGAAGATTGCCCCCCGCTGTCGTAAAGGGACTGGAGGCAAAGCCCAACCCTTGGGTCGGGGCGAGATCGGGAGTTGCTCCCGGCGTGACTTGAATTCCACCAGTGGTGCCGTTACCCGTTAGGGGCGTGACGGCACTGCCAACGACAAAATCACTCAGGTTGGTGGCGCTGCCATCGTGTTGTAAAGTCAGTTGCCCTGCTCCCCCATCTCCCTGGAGGGCGATCGTTAAGCCACCGGGGATGCTGGTCAAGGTATTGGTGCCCCGAACCTCACCCCGGGCAATGATAGAAGCTGAGCCGCCGACTCCGGTAGGCCCTAGACCTCGTGCTTGAATGCTACCAAAGGCAATATTGCCCCCGTTGCTCAGGGTTTCCAGGGTGACGCGGCCACCAATCACGTCTGTGGGGCTTGATGCACTCCGTTCCAGCAAAATATTGCCGACTGTGATTGAGCCAGCGGTGCTGGTAATGGTCACAGAGCCAGCCTGGGTTGTGCCAACAGTAAAGTTATTGGCATTGCTGGTTAGGTTTTGGGTAATCACATTCCCCCCAGCGGTAATGGCGATCGCCCCGCCGTTGCCCGCGAGGGCATCCCCCGCTGAGGCATTAATATTACCGACGGTGACAGTGCCCGTTGCTGCAAGGGTGACGTTACCCCCCTGAGTACTGGGTAGGGTAATTAAGCGGGTATCTAGGTTGCCCAGGGTAAGGTTATTGCCCTGCACCAAAATCCCCCCCCCATTTGTGGCAATGGTGTTACTCGGATCGGCAAAGACGACATTCCCTGTCGTGGATCGGATGGTTAACAGCCCTGTGGCCCCTAAATCAAGCCGTGCTGTGCCACCAAAGGTAATTAGGGGGGTGTTGCTGGCAATGGGGTCAATGGTGATATCTCCGATCGCTTCCAGGATGACATTAACTCCGCTGGCCGCGATCGTCCCCCAGGAAACTGTATTGGCTCCCGCATTGGGAGTGGCTGCGGTAATAGAGGGTAAGGCCCCATCTAAATCACCGTTGCCGGCGGGGGCATCAATGATGCGCAAAAAGCTGGGGTCGAGCAGGAAGGTGCCCGGCATACCAGCGATCGCGGTCAAGTCGGTCTGGCCACGATAGGTCAAAGTTTCTTTACCCGAAACCTCAGCAAACCCACCGTTCCCGCTGAGGCGACCCCCCTGGGCCGAGAGGGTGCCATAAAATCGGGTGGTGTCATCAGCCCAGATCACGATCCGACCCCCATCCCCGCTGATGCCCCCATTCGCTAGGATCGTTGTGGTGGCATCCACCACCGTCAACCTTGCATTTGGCAAGCGGCCTTCACCCCGGTAATCCCCACCAATGCGAATCGTGCCGCCACCCCGACTACCACTGGCGTCAATGGTAGCCCCAACAGCCCCAATCTGCTGCCCCAAGAGGTTAATGCTGCCGCCCGTTTCTCCGGAGGCATTGATGCTCCCTGCTGCAAGGGCGCTCCCCGCTTCCGTGGGAATCGCTGTTCCCGTACTGGTCAACCGCACACTGCCATCGGGCTGAACGCTTACCCCGGTAGCGGTAGAAAGGTTTCCTCCGGTCAACAGTTGGGGCAAAGAGGGTGCGGAGAGGGTATCTGTCGCTGGGATGGGGGAAAGCTCTAGATTCAGCAGGCTTCCGACCTGGCTAAGCCGCACCCGACCGGATCCTGGCACTGCCGCGAGGGTAATCTGTCCGCCGGGGGCGGTGAGGGTGCCCGTGTTCACAACCGTGCCCCCCAACAGGGTCAAGGAGTGGCCGGGGGTGACTGCTAGATCCCCGGCATTCAAAATCACCCCCGGCTGCAGACGAGAGAACGCAAAACCATCAGGGGTTCCATTCAAGTTGGCCACATCGTTGCGACCCGTTGCACTCCACCAGCGATCGCCAAAGCTAAGTTGGTCAGCGGTTGTTGCCGTGAAGGCAGCGGGCACATTCAAGCTGGCGTTGGCCCCAAAAATAATTCCTGCTGGATTGATCAGATAAAGATTCGGGTTGCCGCCCGTAACCTGGAGCAGCCCGTTGATGATCGACGGACTGCCGCCATTCACCCGTCCCAAAATATTTTGGAGTTGAGGCGTCGCGAGAAAATTGGCCACTTCGCCTGCGTTTAACCCAAACTGACTGAAGGTATGGAACAGATTCGCTTGGTTAGCGGAGAGTTGCCCGCCAGTAATGGTGTACTGGTTACCGCTGGGCAGAACCTGGGTAGAGCTACCGGCCCCTGGCGTAATTGACTGAGCCTGTGCTGGTTGGGCAAGCGATAAGCCTAGGAGAGCTGTCAAGACCGCCGTAATCGGTGCTGGGGTAGAGCGTGGCCTCCACAAAGACTGCCGGCAATGCCATTGGGTTGATGCAGTGTTGAAGATGGTTGCAGACAAATGCGGTTGCAGCCGTTCCTGACGATGGCCCCAGTCGGCCTCCAGGCGATAGTGGGTCGCCAAACCACGGCGAACCAGGGCATCGGCGATCGCGGGTTGCGCCAGACTAAACCAGTCCGCTGCCTGCTGTGCGGCCAAACCCTCTGGCGGCTGGCGATGAAAGTAGAGCGGCTGGGCCACATGCGCCACCGGTGCCACCTCAGATAGGCGCAGGCACAGGTCGTAATCCGCAACACTTGCATACTTAGGGCGAATGCCCCCGACCTGGTCAAAAACAGTCCGCCGCAGCAAGCGAAAGTGAAAAGTCATAAAATCGGCTAGCAACCGATCTGGGCTGTAAGGAATGGTGCAACGCCAACCATAGCCCAAAAGGTGACCCGCTGCATTGACTTCAAGATAATCGGTATAGACAAAACCAGCTTGGGGATCGGCTTCTAAAGCAGCAACGGTTTGGGTCAGGGCGCTGGGGTGTAGCCAATCCTCGCTGTTTACCCAGCCCAAGTAAGCACCCGTCGTTTGGGCAATGGCTGTTTGCAAAGCAAAAACGCGCCCCTGGCGAGGCGCTGCCACCACTTTTACCCTGGGGTCTTGCTGGGCGTAGGATTGGGCCAGCACCACCGAGCGATCGCCAGAGCCATCATCCCAAATCACCAACTCAAAATCGGTATAGCTCTGTGTAAGTACGCTCTCAATTGCTCGACTCAGGTAGTTTTCACAATTGTCGGTTGCGATGACGAGAGAAACCAGAGGGGACATGGCTTAATTTTTGACTCCACAGACCACTACATCATGCTTTACAAATCAGCATTGCCAGCAGAAACCCGCACAATTCTAAGGCAAATTTTGCTGAATCCAAAATTCTCGGTAGGATTAACGCTGGGACTCTGCGAGCCAATCACTGAGCGTGACGATCGCGAGAAATAAGCCCGCTACCATCCAGGAAATTGCCCGATTTTGGCTAGCGCCATAGCTAGCGAGGGCGACGACCACCAGTGCAGGTAGTTTTTGTTGAACAAAAGCCATTAACAAATTGCGGACATCTGCCCGCAACTTCTGGCGTTGTTCTAAACGAACAGGGAACAACAACTCGCCTAACTGGCGCTGATATCTTAAAAGTGTAAACACGCGGCTAAAACTCGCAGGTAAATACTCTGGCTGAATTTGCAAGGCCAGGTCGAAATTGGCGATCGCCCCTTTGTAGCGTTTCATTTTACGCAAGACGAGGCCACGCTCATGCCAAAGTTGGGGGCTATCCGGTTGTAATTCCAGAGCGCGATTGTAATAGGCCAGCGCCCCTGCAAAATCTTTTAGCGACAGCAAATGCCGCCCCTCTGCCCGCCACTGCTGAACCTGCTCGCACACCTCAGGTCTAGGAGTGACAGCAACATCAGCCCGCCAATTGAACCCATCTGGGGAATCAGCAGAGTCGTGGGTTTCCTCTGAAAAATCCGGCTCAGCAGTCATAAAAGAACCCATCCAGGTAGTAGACTGTCTGTGACAGATGCAACCGCATTCGCACGGAAGAATGCAACCGTGAGCCTACGTGAATCTGTTCTCAAAAATCTGTTCTCAAATACTATCGGTTTGCTAATTAGGAGAATCTTTAAAATGAGTATAGAGACTGACCCCGTTAAATTAATGAAACAGCAAGTTGGTTATGCAGCAGCAGCCAGGGTACAGTCGGGAGCAATTGTGGGTTTGGGCACAGGATCAACCACAGCCTATGCGATTCAAGCCATTGGAGAGCGGTTGCAATCGGGTGAACTAAAAGACATTAAGGGCGTGCCCACTTCTTTTCAGACAATTGTGCTGGCCCGCGATTTTGGCATTCCTCTAGTGAGCTTAGACGAGGTCGATCACATTGACGTAGCGATTGATGGTGCCGATGAGGTCGATCCTCAGAAAAACTTGATTAAAGGGGGGGGGGCTGCCCACACCCAAGAGAAGATTGTGGATACTTTAGCCAATCAATTTATTGTGGTGGTGGATAGCAGTAAGCTCTCCGATAAGTTGGGAACTAACTTTCTGCTCCCAGTAGAAGTGATTCCGATGGCGGTGACTCCAGTAATGCGAATGCTCGCCAAACTGGGCGGCACGCCAACCCTGCGCATGGGAGTCAAAAAAGCTGGCCCGGTGGTAAGTGACAACGGCAACCTGATCGTAGATGTTAAGTTTGAGGGTGGCATTAATGACCCGGTAGAGTTAGAGAAAACCCTGAACAACATTCCAGGAGTTGTCGAAAATGGCATTTTTGCCAGCGTTGCTGATCTGATCATGGTGGGTGAAATTAAGGACGGGCAGCCCAGCGTGCGCCAGTTTTGAGGCCAAGGACGCGACGGTTTCAATAAAAAAGCAGCCCGGTTGGACTGCGTGTATGCAGAGGAATCTAACAATTAAGATTCTGATCCTATTCAAACAGGGTTTACCCTGAAAGAGTTCACCCAAATAGAGTAGCCTATCTATTCTTATGTCAAATCTGCTGAATTTTCTCTTAGGTCGCCCGGCTAAAACAGCCAAGGCGACGGTTGAAATCTATACCTGGCAAACCTGCCCTTTCTGTATTCGAGCCAAGCTGTTATTGCGCTGGAAGGGAGTACCTTTCAGAGAATACAAAATTGATGGCAATGATGTCGCCCGCAACCAGATGGCTGAACGGGCTAATGGTCGGCGCTCAGTTCCCCAGATTTTTATTAACCAGCAGCACATTGGTGGGTGTGACGATCTCTATGCCCTTGATCGGCAAGGAAATTTAGATTCTCTCTTGGCACAACCTGAAATTTAAGAGATGATGGGAAGGGTTTTACACTTTTTAACAAGGCTTGTTTTTTGATGCAGGTTACTTCACTCAGCCCCCAGGAGAGAAGCGCCGATGAATCTCAAACGTCGAGATGTTTTGATTGGGGGAGGGTTTGGGGCGATCGCGTTGACTGTGGCCCAATCTGCTCAAGCCATTGTCGATTGGTTAAGGTTACCGATGTTTTTGCTGCCAGCGCTGCCAGCAGTTGGGCTAGAGCCAGCCTTGATGTCTGAACCCGACCTGCCAGATTTGATTTTGCGGTTTGCGATTACAGCCGATGCGGGATCGGGAGATTACTACCAATACCAGGTGGCCCGCGCCATGACCCGTTACTATCAGCAGCATCCCTTTCCGCTCGTGTTGCTGGCGGGCGACAACATCTATACCAACGGCGAGATATGGAAGCTTGGGCGGGTGTTTGAGCGCCCGTATCAGGGGTTACTGGAGTCAAAGGTGCGTTTTCAGGCGTGCCTGGGCAACCATGATATTCGTACACACAATGGTGAAGGTCAACTTCGCTACGCCCCTTTCAATATGCCAGGACGGTACTACACCTTTAAGCAGTCATCCGTCCAGTTTTTCGTGTTAGATACCAATGGTAATGCCGATTGGGTGTCGCAACTTTCCTGGTTAGAGCAGGAGCTGAGTCAGAGCACCGCTCTCTGGAAGTTGGTTTATGGGCACCATCCGCTTTACTCTTGTGGACGCTATGGTAACAATCCCAACCTGATTCAGAAACTAGCGCCTCTATTTGCCCGGTATGGTGTACAGCTTTACATCAATGGGCATGAGCATAACTACCAACGGAGTCAGCCCCTACAGGGTACAACCTATTTGACTTGTGGCAACGGTGGGGCCAGACTCTATCCTGTAGAAAGGCGAGATTGGGTGGCCATGGCTGATTCTCGCCATGGGTTTAGTGTGGTAGAGGTTTATGGCGATCGCCTCCAAATTCAGGCGATTGATACCCAGGGGCAGGTATTTGACCAATGTTTGATCAAGGGGGTTTGATCAAGGGGTTATACGATTATCCTGAACCACTAGGGCTGTCTTAATTGGTCGCCAGATCCGTGCTCCTGTTGCATCGACCTTGCCATAATAAGTCGTATCACGGTAAAACAAGGCCGAGGAAGTGCCCCCATCTAAGTTCATTGCCTTAACGGCTCCCAAATCGCGTAACAGTTTGGCCAGAGCCGTCAACGTCATGCCCGATGTGCCGGGAACCTCTGGATTTTGGGCCACCATCACCAAGATCACACCGCCATCCCCGGTAATGCCGACGGCGGAGCGGGCATTGGGTTGCTCGACT
Organism: uncultured Leptolyngbyaceae cyanobacterium; assembly: GCA_938023035.1. Lineage (GTDB taxonomy): Bacteria > Cyanobacteriota > Cyanobacteriia > Leptolyngbyales > Leptolyngbyaceae > DSRU01. The sequence continues at coordinate 43,174 of CALIDI010000005.1, forward strand.
CCGAGGGGGTCGCGGGTAACCTTACCATCGACTCGCTCAAGAAATGCTTCTTCTTCTAGTTGGGCCTGGGGTAGTAGGGCCGGGCCAGCCCCTAGCTCATCCAGTAAGCGACAACCTGTGGGGGCAATTTCTCCTCCAGGGGCAATATCGTAGAGAATCTGCCCGGCACAGCGATACCGCCGAAAGGTCGTGCGATTCAGGATTCGACTTAAGTTGGGAGCCAATTGGGGGTTCTGCACCAGGCGCTCGTTACTCTGAGGGTTTGCCACGGTTTTCCCAGTTTTAACCACAAAGGAGGCAGATTTTTGGTTAACCGGGTCAAAATATCCCCCATTAATCGCGGCGATCGCCCCGGTTTGTTGCGCCAGCTCTGCCACAGTGCTGACGCCCTCTGCGATCGCCGGTGTCACTGTGTAGGGAGCACCCGGGGGCACAATGATGAGATGAATCTGACTGCGACCAATCGTGCGTTGCTCATAGCGCAGTTCTGGAGGTGGAGGTGGAGCCGGTGGGGGCGGGGTCGTTCTTTGGGGCGGAAGCGGAGCGCAACCCAGGGTTAATAAGAGCAGTCCTACCAATCCCCAACCACCTCTGAACCAAGCTTTAGCGATCATGCTGTACCCACTTCCAACCCAATGCATTGTATGGCGATTGCCAGGCAGCCTAGTATAGCCCTCGCTAGGCAGGTTATAACCTATGGCACGCCATCCTTTTGACCTTGTAGTTATCCTATGTCTTACCTGTTTCTTAAAGGATGGAGAATCATCAGGCCTTTCCAGCCGCTTTTCAGCAAGAGAAAAATTCACACCTTCATTCAGCCACGCCGAATTAAGATGGCACGGCAAACCAACCTGACTCTGTACAAACCCCAGATAAGGGTTGATCCCAAGGCTCAACGGGAAGGGTGGGAACCAGAGCCTGGTCAAAAATTGGGGCGATCGCAGGTTTATTAGCCCAGGCCGGTTGGCTGAGCATCCGGTCATAAAAGCCACCACCATAGCCTAGGCGATAACCCCTGCGATCACAGGCGATCGCAGGCACCAAAATCAAATCAACCTGGCTGGCCTCCAAAAGAGGAGTATCGGGATGGGGTTCAGGAATTCCAAACTTACCGACTTGCAGAGGAAACTCCGCAGCAGGCGACCAGCAATGCCAGACCAACTGCTGACCAACACAACGGGGCAGCCCCCAGGTTTTTTCTGGAGTGAAGAGGGCGGTCAAATCAGGCTCTTGCCGAACGCTAACGTAGGTCAGAATTGTCTGGGCAGCTTGAAATAGGGCTAAGCTATGCAGATTTTGGCAAAGCCGATGACTCTTTTCCTGCCATTCGTTTGGAGAAAGTGCCTGGCGCTGTTGCAATAATATTCTGCGTAAATGCTTTTTAGTCTCTGATGGGAGTTCCAACCCTTAACCCTAAACAGCGATTCACTCAGATTATACCGCCTTATACCGCCCCCAGTAAAGATAAAATCCCTAGGATCTTTGAGAACCCAGGGATTGGCTAAAAGGAGCGAAGAAAATCGAGGGGATGTATGTCACTTTCGCCCTCACCCTAAATTCCTCTCCCAATTCGGGAGAGGGACTTTGAGATGGCTCGCCTCCCCTTCTCTCTGGTCGGGAGAGGGGCTGGGGGATGAGGGCCTGCAAAGGTGACATACTCTCGATCAAGGCGACCAAACCCGCAGCTACGAAACCGCTATGCAGAATTCAAAATACCGGATGTAAAGTGAACATTCTCAGTGTATCTGTATTGTAAGCGGCCTGAAACATTGGCTGATTACACTCCCGGTGTACTGACTTGGAGCCTCATTCCCTGAGGTTTCAAGAAATATATTGCCTTAATCATCATCGTCATCACGACCGCCTCTACGTTGATGACGACAACGTCCCTTATCGTCATCATCATCGTCATCACCCCACTTACAGGCTCCTCGACGCCGGTTATTGCGACGGCCATCATTATCATCATCATCACGGCCAGACCACCTCGGACGATTGTTAACCGTCTGGTAGCTCGTAAGCAATTGATTGACCTCATAGACGGTTACCTGGGTGGTATTGATGTCAATGATTCTGACCTGCTGCCCCGGCAAGGCAATCAGATGAGGTGCCAGGTCTGAACCAAACACCTGTACAGAGCGGCTCACCAGGCTGTAAGAACCGGATTGAAAAGACGTTGGATAAACACAGGTTGAGCGCGGAGCGGGCAAGCCAGCCAGGGCAAAGCTGTTTAAGTTCATTGCCTGAACGGATTGAAGAAACGTAACCTTGGCATTGCGATAGTTTTGTACCTGACTCACCTGAGTAAAGTAATCAAAGACCTGAGTGTTTCGGTCAATGACCAAGTCTTCGTTGCGATCGACCCCGTAGATGGTGCGAACGGTTCCATAATATTCGGGGCGATCAGGCAGTACCAGGGTAACAGCGGTTTTGCTGGAAAGAATTTCAAACTCACTGTACCCAATGAACTGGTTTTGGGGAGTAAACAGCCGCACCACGACGCGATCGCCAGTGTACAGCCCTTTAATAAACTTAGCCTTATGTTTTTTGTCTTTCAACTTGTAACGAAAGTCGCCAATCAAACGCTCCTGAGCAAAGCCCTGCCGTCCCTGGGGCTTGAGCGAAATGCGAGCAATGACATTTTGTAGTGTGACATTCCGTTGCAGAATGCTTAAGCTAAAGCGGCTTTCTCCCCGCCGAACTCGAACTTTGTCCTCATCGTCATCAAAATCGTTAGAGGAAGATGATGGCCCGGCAACCAGTTGGGTAGTGGTGGTTTGAGCGATCGCCTGGTAGCGTTCAATTGACTCAAAGGAAATTCGCTGTTCTTGTCGGCCAGTCAGGTCATAGCGTAGAGTAACCACCGTTCTCAGCTCTTGATTGGAATCCAACCTGCGGCCCAGTTGCTTCTCCAGTTCCTGAATCGAAATTACTTCGGGTGCGAGAACGACTCGTCCGGCCTGATTTTGAATCAGGCGTGCCCCCTGATTGGTGTAGACAGACACCCAGCGCCCATTTTGCCGCGCATAGATTTGATAAACCGCATTGGCATAACGGGTGACGGGTTTTTCTAAAATGTTGAGCTGCACCACCAGCTTTTGGGATGAGGTCAGCCGGGCAACTTTGAGTACTGCATTCCAGCCCTGCTGACGCTGAACGGCGGGTTTAGCGATCGCGGCTGGCGGAACTAGATTGCCCCCCAAAATCAGGGTCGCTGCTGTTACACCGAGGGTAGCCCGCCGCCAACGCGCGATTGACTGAGTGTAGGCATAAGTGAAACGCTTCATAGAAAAATACCTGAAGGTAAAAGAGAAGGTAAAAGAGAGGAAGAGCAAAAAACTTGCACCACAAATCACCCCGAACCCTCTCAACTTTTTGCTTGGAGGCTATCAGGAGTGCATCATCCTTTCTCTCGTCGAGACCCGATCTAGAAACAGTCGGTTGCGTGAAATCAGCGCTCTTTATAATTCCTTTAACTTGAAACAGCGCCAGCAACCTCCCACCGGCCAGGTGTAGCGTCCAAATAAGATGGATTTGATCCCAGAATGCTCAGCAGCATGGCGGATAAAATTTCCATAAAGCTAGTAAAACTGGGAACATTTACACAGACTCTTAGTGAGGCCAATTTTAAGTCTTGAGTGAAGAAATTAAGGAGTCATAGATGACCCCCTCCAATTTCTTGCGTTGACGCACGCCTAGTTTGGTTCACGACTGCCAGAAGCGGCGCTCGATCGCTTGCCAATAGGGCGATCGCATCGCTGCTACCACCAACAAAGCCGGAAGTAGCCCCGTCTGGAGCAGCAATTTGCTGACTGTTGCAACCGCCTCTACAGACAAAGCACCTTGTTGCCCTTGCCAGTAAAGAATCCCCAGTAGCATGATAGTGAGAATGGCCAGAAGTTGCAGCGATCGCCCTGCCATTACCATCCATTGAAATTGCAGGGGCTGGCGCAACCAACGGGCAACCCAGATGGCTAATTGAGTCAGGCCATGCAACACCACACCAGGCCGAATAACTTCTGGGAGAAAGAGAAACAGTAGCCCCCAACTGGGAACCACCCCCTCGCCATAGACCGGAAATAGCATAGCCCGCCACTCTTGAAGACGGGAATAGAGCAGGGCGATCGGCATTTGCAGTAGAAATTGTGGCAACCCCAAAATCCAGCTAGGTTGGGCCATGAATTCAAACCCACGTAGCCCAACAGCGGCTATGCCATAGGCCAACCCGATCAATACTCCATACAGCCCTGCGATTTGCAGCATGGGGGTAAGTTGAGTCGGGTAACAAAGCGCATAATTTCCAAAGGGTAAAAGAATCGCCAGCCCTATGATCAATTGAGTGGTCAGCAACCCAGAAAGCTGGCCACTCATGCCTAAGGTTAGTATCAGCAATACTGCCGCTATCAGGCCCATGGCAAACCAACGCCGCCGCTGCCGCGGCCGAGCACTGCGTCGCAGCCAGTAGCTGCTGCTGAAAATGCTCCCGAGAAGTAGAAAAAACTGACTCACCATCCCCCCCGACGCCATGAATTTTGGTAATTTTGGGGACGACTCATTCAGGTCAAATGCCTGTTTTGCCCAGGCAACGGTTTCATGGATTAAGGTGGGGTCAAAGGGTGCCATCAAGTGATCGGAAGTAGGAGAAATCACCAACCGGCGGGCCGTCCCCCGCTTAAAATCACCGTAGGTTTGAAAGGCTTTAGCCAGGGGGTCGGTTCCCTGCTGCAACATTAAGCGCATTGCCGCAGGCGAATGAAATTGCTCGTATAACCCAATTCCCATTAGCAAGTTGGGCGGCAGAATACGATTAATGTCGGCGCTCATTCCTAAGACAATGGTGGTTTTAATCCGGCTCTCTTCGTTCGCTAAGAATAGGGCTGTTGCTCCCCCCATGGAGTGTCCTCCAACTCCAATTTGGACGGCGTTAAATTGTTCGGGATGGGCAAAGACATACGCAGCGATCGCCTGGGCATCCGTCAGGTTTTCTGCCTCGCTGTAGGTACGCGGGTAAGATTCACCAAAACCACCTGCATCAAAGGTGGCAACAGCGATTCCCTGACGAGCTAATGCAATAGCAAGCGGTGTCAGAGTCTCTTTAGTAGAGCTGACCCCATGCCACAGCATTAGAGTGGGGTAGGGCGCAGGCACCCCGTGGGAAGGGGTATAGACTCGACCCACTAGAACTTGCTGTTCGCTGCGAACAACCTTAACCACTTCACTGTGAATGGATCTAGGGCTGTAAACCCAATTGAGCCATAAACCAAGCGCCAGTAGCCCAACCCCCAACCATAACCCAGTGCGCTGATAGCGAAACATCCTGTAAGGCATGAGAGCAATACGCTGCAACCTTTTCATTCTAGATGGGTACCCTATCCTTACCTCCCGATTCAGGACAAGTTTTACTGAATCAGATGACCGATCCACCAAAGTTTTTTCTAAAATGCCGGATAGGGTTGATGGACTGGCCATCGCCCCCCAACCTGACTAAAAGAGCTGGGCAACTCCCCAGCGGGTGTTGCGTTACTAATACAACCAGGCAGGCTGCCTGTTATCACGATGAGCTTGACCCAGAACCTGCTTGAATTAGCGAAACAAGGTAACCCAGCGGCGATCGCCCAGTTGCTTAATCAGGTTCTACAACCAAAGGGTATGACTGCCCGAGTCATTCGTAATGGTGAAAATCTCAGGGTTTTGTTAGAAGCGTCACCCGTGCCGGAGCCCCAGATCCTAGTGCCGTATCTCGAAAAAAAATTCACCAAGTTGGCAATGGCCTCAATCCGTACGATCAGACTTCAGGCAAAATCGCCTGAGAGCGCTAAGGTTGCCTGGAGTCGGCAGCTTACCCTACAGCCGCAATCATTAGCCACTGTAGTGCCACCTTCTACGCCGTCGCCCAAAGCACCAGGGAAAGCAGCGGCTGAAAAACCAGCCTCAACCCCAAAAACATCTCAAAAACCAGCATCAAAAACTCCTCAGCTTGTTTTTGGTGGTATGCTTGCCCTCCTCTTGATGTTTGTCGGAGCCAGTTTTCAATCTTTATTACGGCCAGCCCGTACGACCCGTACCAATGTGACCCTCCGTACAGACTCTCAAGGCATTTATCGCGCCCCTATCATTAATCGGATTGCTGGTATTCCGGTCATCTTGGTGAAATTTAATGACTCCCTCGAGTTTCCCATGATGGTGGATACGGGCGCGAGTGGTACTCTTATTACACCCATGATGGCAAGCAGCCTTAACCTCAAACCCACCGGACAAGTCCATGTGCAAACTCCCAGCGGCTACACGACCCTTGATGTGGGCTACCTGGATTCTATTGCAGTGGATGGAGTTAAGGTTGCTAACGTACCTGTTGCCGTTGGCCTACCCCATATGAATGTGGGCTTGCTGGGGCACGACTTTTTTGGTGATTTAGATGTCTCTGTCCGTGAAGAGGTTGTTGAGTTTAGTGCCCGCAATTAGTATAGAGCCTTCATGCCACCGCTAAATCTGGAATGAACCACCCAATTTGCTCCCTCCCAAAGGGCGAAGGCAACGGCTCCGTCACACCCTTTTCCCAATAGGAGCAGGGTATACCTGACAGGCATTCAAGCAAGCATTCAAGAACGGGGGATGCGGGCAATTCATCCCTTCATTCAGCAACACCCAAAGCCGCCATCACTCCTCGGTTTTCTCTGGTTTTAGCAACGGAAAAGCAATCACATCTCGGATGCTAGGGCTATCAGTCAACAGCATGACCAACCGATCAATGCCAATGCCTAGACCTCCGGTAGGAGGCATGCCGTACTCCAAGGCCGTGAGAAAATCTTCATCCACGCTGTGAGCCTCCAGATCGCCTGCTGCCTTCTTAGCGGCTTGGGCCTCTAGCCGTTGTCGCTGATCTAGTGGATCGGTTAGCTCTGAGAAGCTATTCGCTGTCTCACGCCCAACAATAAATAGCTCAAACCGCTCTACTAGGCCAGATTGACTGCGGTGGGGCTTCGCTAGGGGTGAAATTTCTACAGGATAGTCGATTACAAACGTTGGTTGAATTAAGGTTTCTTCAGCCCTCTGCTCAAACACTTGATTTAACAACTCACCGATCGATTGGCAGTCTTCCACAGCTTGCAAGCCCGCTGCTTTCGCAGCAGTTCTAGCCTCTTCCAGAGCAGTATATTGCCGAAAGTCCATGCCAGTCGTCTCCTCAACCAGATCGTGCATAGTGACTCGACGCCAAGGAGGCGTCAGGTCAATCGCTGTTCCCTGGTAGGTGATTTTTAAGGTTCCTAAAACATCTTGAGCGGCTGTTGTGATGATGGCTTCAGTCAGCGCCATCATATCGTGGTAATCGGCATAGGCCTGATATACTTCGATGGTTGTAAACTCGGGGTTATGCCGGGTTGAAATCCCCTCATTCCGAAAGACACGCCCTAATTCAAAAACTTTTTCAAACCCACCGACGATCAGCCGTTTTAGGTGTAGTTCTGTGGCAATTCGCAAGTAAAAGTCTAGCTCTAGAGTATTGTGATATGTCACAAAGGGGCGAGCCTCTGCACCACCTGCTTCTGCCATCAATACAGGAGTCTCGATTTCGATAAAGCCCCGTTGATCTAGATAGCGGCGGATTGACGCTGTAATCAGTGCCCGGCGGCGAAAGGTTTCTCGAACCTCTGGGTTGACGATCAAGTCAACATACCGCTGACGATAGCGCTTGGCAATATCGGTTAAGCCATGCCACTTGTCGGGTAGAGGTAATAGGGATTTGGTCAAAACCGCGTACTTAGCAACATTCACCGACAATTCACCGCGATTGGTGCGCTTGATAGTTCCCTCGACGCCGAGAATATCTCCGACATCGGTCAATTGCATCAGTTGCGCAAAGGCATCGGGTTGTTCTGGCATGTGCGCTGTAATATGAGCCTGATCTAAATAGAGCTGAATGGTGCCGGTTTCGTCTTGCAGGCTAAAAAAAGCCAGTTTCTTACCCATCACTCTTCGGGCCATGATGCGCCCAGCCATCGATACAGGAAATTCAACGGCTTCGCCGTTAGGTAAATCGGCAAACTTTGCTTGCAGATCAGCTGCGTGGTGGGTCACGTCCCAACGATAGGCGAAGGGATTATGCCCTGCTTGTTTAAGTTGCTCAACCTTTTCTAAGCGAGTAGCACGAATCTCTTCCAGCGTTGAAGTCGGCTGAGGGGTATCACCAGGGCTGCGATCGCGGGACATAGAGCATCCTTAAGTCAAATAATTCACATCAGCCCAGAGCCAGTTCAAAACCTGGTTATGCTTAGCAGGCAAAACCACCCTTTTAGCCTGGCACCACGTTGAGCTGAAAACCATTGCCCCGTTAGTGTAACAAAGGAACTATGGGAATGCGATCAGGCTGAGGAAATTGGCGATCGGTCAAAATTGTTCTGACCGCACACTACGCTATCTGCGTTTACTGGATTGTGTTGTCGGTGTAGCCCTGGAGGTTTTCATGGGGAAGCGCTTGCAAAACCCGGTAGGCCCTACGGGTCTGGGCCTCTGAACCTCGAACAACGACTAAATACTTTCCTTGATTCAGCCGATTGCGATAAGGCAAAGCATCCCCTCCTCCCACAATCAGCCCAACACCACCACCAACAAACACACTGCCTAAGGCTCCAGAAGCAGCCCCCAGCAAACCACCAATCGCATGGTTTCCGACTTCACCGGCCCAGGCAAAGGTATTCAAGCGGGTAATCACACTAAAAATTACGCCTGCGATAAACCCAAAGGGAATTAACCACGAAGCCATCAGCCGAGACTGCTTAATCGCCTGCTCCTTAGGGTCAATCAGGCCATATTCGTCTGCACTTTGATAGCCTTTTCCTAAGATGGCGACTTGCTCCATCGCCAAACCATCCTTCTCGAGGGCGGTGTAGGCAGTTTCGGCCTGGCTGCGATCGCCCAAAACAGCCACAAGGTAATTCATAGAACCGTTGCGCTCAAGCTTCTGAGTTGATTATTTAGTAGAGGAAAAAAGAAATCCCTGGGAGTCTTTCCATGTTTCGACCCCAGGGACTCTTTTGCTCGATTTGCTCCTCACACGACTCTATTATACACAACTATTTTAAGATGTCCAGCAGAATGGTTAAAAAAACAGCGATCTCAGCGAGAGCATGTCACCTTTGCAGTCCCTCATCCCCCATTTCCTTCTCCATAAGTCTCCATAAGTGGGGAGAAAGGGAGCCGAGCCACCTCAAAGTCTCTCGCCCAAGTTGGGAAAGAGATGTAGGGCGAGGACAAAAGCGACATGCACCCGAATTAGCTATTGCTCTTGATACACAAAACATCTTCTCCTTTGGGCAGGTGCGAGAACTAATTTGCCTCCATACTTATAGAGCTTAGTTTTGCGGGTATCAAGCGGCTTCTAGCAACTGCCTATCGCTGTATACAAACAGGTTCAACCCCTTTTCACGCTATGATTTTGAGATTTGCGGTAAGTGCGATCGCTGACATAAAAGGAAGTAGCTATGGGCATAGAGCAGACCGGGGCAGAGGCTAATCTTGTTTCGCCCATCCATTTCCCGCCCCCTTGGGAGGGTGCGCCCCTATCGCTGGGGGTGATGGCTTCAGGCAGTGGCAGCAACTTTGAGGCGATCGCCCAGGCCATTACCCATCAGAGACTCAACGCCCGCATTCAGGTGCTGATTTATAACAATCCAGGGGCAAAAGCCGCCGCACGAGCCGAGCGGTTGAAGGTTCCTGCGGAGCTATTGAACCACCGCACATTTTCTAGCCGAGAGGCACTTGATTATGCGATTGTAGAAACGTTACAGCGCTATCGAGTGGAATGGGTGATTATGGCAGGCTGGATGCGGTTGGTCACGCCCGTTCTGATTCAGGCCTTTCCCCAGCGGATTTTGAATATTCATCCCAGTCTTTTGCCCAGTTTTAAGGGAGTTCATGCTGTAGAGCAGGCGATCGCGGCTGGCGTCAAAATCACCGGTTGCACGGTTCACTACGTTGTCCCAGAAATGGATAGTGGAGAAATCATCATGCAGGCAGCCGTTCCGGTTTTGCCAGATGACACATCGGCAACACTCCAGGCTCGGATTCAGGTGCAAGAGCATCGCATTTACCCCTTAGCGATCGCCCATGCCGCCCAACAGTCAATCAGCTAGAAATCTCCGCCATCTCAATCACATTACCGTCATAATCCTTCACCAGGAAGTTGAGGGGCCGCTCCTGGCGGATCTTATACTTCAAATTCCGCATTTGAATGCGCAGCAACACCTGTTCTAAACATTCGCGATCGAAACAGACATGGCGCTGACGATTTTTATCTCCCAGACTGGCACCCGCCACAATGTGAAGTTGAGTATTTTTCTTTAGTTGGTACCACAATCCCTCTGGAGCATTCCGTTGCCCAGCGGTCATACCTCCTAGAGAAGGGCTGAGATACAACGGGTCAATGCCAGAAGTGCCCAAACTCTGCTCGTAGTTGTAGTAATAGTGCAAAGGCACATCTGCTGGAGCCAAGTTCAGCATACCCTCATAGAGTCTTTTGGCTAGCTCTAGGTCAGACACCATCACCGTATAGACCTTGGGTGCACTGGTCAAAAACATCCACATGGCAACCGCATAAGCCGCCAGCAGCATTACCATCAGCCCCTGGGTTGAAAACAAACTATCTAGGCCAGGAATTGCAGCAATTAGGGAGAGAGTGGCAAAAGGGGTCATGGGCAAACTTCAACGGTTTGGCGTCGGGTGAACGGATTGTAAATATCGGTCGAGCAACTTGGTACCAGTCTATCCTTGATTTTACCGTGCTGTCTCTGAAACTCAGTGAACAGGGGAGGGGGGTGGGGGATAACAATCCAGACTTAAACCAGATTGAAATCTGAACCTGAGTGGTTTAGCACCAATACATTCGATCATTTTAGATAACCTAGGTTAGATGACCCAGTAACCCAATTAAGCAGTTGCCGGGTCACCAAACACCCGCTGATCGGGGTGCTCCATTGAGCCGTGATTCCTAGCTCGCTGTAAAACGACGCCCCTCAATAATCGATATTCTGTTGATCCGTGATTGGCCTACCAATTCCTTAACGCGGTTCAGGTCTCACCGGTGGACGCAACAAGGGGCTGACCTCGCAAACATAGGGAAACATCATTGACATTCTTTGATCAAAGCCTACATATTTCCCGGTGTGGTCATAAACCTGGTCGCTATTGTTGGTACATCGGGCATACCAAGTATAATCAGAGCCATTGCTGAGGCGGCGCACTAAGAAATATTGCCGATCTCCCTGGGCACGCTGCCCCCGGTTAACAACCACATCTCCATAACCTGGTAACCCGTAGAAAATTTTCTCATTTGGCCCCACGGTTGGATTCACCTGCTCGGGTCTTGGCCCACGCTCGACAACAAATTGGGTCACGCGCATGGCACTTGTGACAAAGCAGTAGCCCGATGCGCGGTGCCGCCGCACTTCCCAATCGATGAAGTAACCATTACGGTTTTGGCTATGGACACTGGCTTTGACATCCCCAGCGGAGACTTTGTACTTGTTGGTTGTAAAGTTGCCACAGGTTGCTAGGTGCTTGGTTCCGGGGGCGATCGCAAGGGCTGTCGATGCGACCAATAGGGCACCGATGCCAGTTGTCATAAAAATGGCTTGCTTAAACATGAGATTTTCCTAAAACACGGTTCATTCGGTTCATATGCTGGCGAAGCAGCCCTTTTTGCACCTGCTTAGGAAGCACTCAGAACCCCAGTAATATTACACCTCTTAAAGAATACTCTGGAATGATGCCCGAGCTGATTTTTTTGATCATTTTGGGTTCACTCGATGGCTTGTTGCAGTCAAAGAGGTTAACTGGTCGAGATAGCGTTCAATCAACAGAATCGCCACAATGTCGTCAATTGGGCGAGGAATTGAACGCAGCGATCGCGGTAGCAGCGCGACTAATCCTTTAGGGGGATAGATCTGCCAGTAGCGATCGCGGGCCTCCAAAGTGCTGTAACGTTCATCCACGAATACGATTTGCAAGGGATTTGGCATCGCTGCCAGTTTTTGCTTCCATTCTCTAGCCGTTGTTTGATTCCCCATGACCAAGAGAGAAATTAGAAACTGCTGGCGCAACTGCTGAATTTGATCCATCACTTGAGCTGTGGCAACAACTTCCTGATAGCAAACAGCGCGATCACCACCCATGACTGCCAATCCACACTTCTGCCGCCCTGGGTCAAACCCCAGCAGCACAGGTTGCTCCGGTGATGCGCCACTATCTGACACAGTAAGCCCTCGCTTTACTTGCCCCATTCAAGCACGGGCCTTCCCCTGGTTTCAAGCGGGATCCAAATGCTGTCTACAGAACTACAGAATGATTCGGGGGTTAATCAAGCTCACTGAATTGCTGCTAAACGGTTTAAAACAGGGCGCTGGGCCATTCTTTCCCAGGGTTAGCGTCCTAACCAGGCATCGACTTCGGCTTGATTTTTGTGAGAAAACACCCGCACCGCATGGTAAGTCACTTTTTCTCGCAGTCGATAAACTTGTTTCACATCCAGGTCAAGGGCTTTGGCAATCGCCTCCTGGGAACGCCCCTGTAAATAGAGCCGCAGCCATTCTACAGTTGTTCTATCCAGGGTCTTTTCCAGGTAGGCTTCAAATCGTTGTTGCACGGCCTGCCGCATTTCCCGCAGTTCCATTTCCGCCTGCTCCTGCTGATATTGGGCAATCGCTTCATTGTCGAGCAAGCTCACCGAACTTTCTGAATCATCGGGGGCAATCTCTTCGGAAACTAGGCGAATAAACTCAGCTCCCGGAACTTGGGTCATGCCGCCTCGCTGCGATCGCCGTAAATAATTAACAAAGCGATAGGTCAATAACGGTTGGTTCCGAATCGGGCGGAGACAATATTCTTCAACAGCGGCCATCATCATGGCGTTTCGCAGTCGGGCATCTGTCGTGCACTGAGCAATCCAAACAGTTTGCTGCTGCATATAGGTATCGCTCCGCAACAGCTCTTGAATCACCTCTTGTAACACATCTAGAACTGTGCGTTGGCGATCGCGGGAGAGGGAGATCCAAGTGCGAATTTTATTGCGAATCAGATAGGGCGCACTCAGTCGCTGGAGTAATTGTCGGTAGGCGCGATCTGGCGGCACGCCCAGGTAACGCTGCCGTAAGATGCGATAGCGATAATCCATCGCATCACAGGCAATCTGCTGCGATTCTGGAGAAAGCTCATCATAGCGGGCGACATCTTCACCGATTAACCAGTGAATAATTGCCGTGTGAGTTGCCACATTGTGATTCGGGAGGTCTTGTGCTAGGCGCGATCGCCAGCCTTCTGCCAGTCTTTCAGCAAATCCCATGCAAAACAGCCTTATTTACAAGCGCTTTACCTCACCCATGAGTCTACCCCCCGATTCTGGGGGAGTACACTCACCCGCAAGGGCGATGCTACGTCTTCCCCATTGGGTGACAAGCTCACTAGTTAGCATTTTACTAACAAGCTCAGGATGCAAAAGTGTCATCTCTCGTTAAGGACTTTGAAGTTTTGTAGCCTTCTGCCAGTTTGGTTTCAGCCCTTGCAGTAGACTAAGCATTGATCAAACTCTTTAGCGGTGGATCAAACCGTTAAAATAGACAGCTCATCGATGCTGCATAGGTCAAGCAATCATTTGGAGCTTTTAATAATATGTCGCATACGGTCAAAATCTATGACACCTGCATTGGCTGCACCCAATGCGTTCGGGCTTGCCCCACCGACGTTCTTGAGATGGTTCCCTGGGACGGTTGTAAGGCAGGTCAAATTGCTTCTTCTCCCAGGACGGAAGACTGTGTCGGTTGCAAGCGGTGTGAAACGGCTTGCCCTACTGACTTTCTCAGTATTCGTGTTTACTTGGGTGCAGAAACGACTCGCAGTATGGGTCTAGCTTACTAAGGCACCGTCTGTTTTGATGTAGGTTCAATCTTTAGGGGCGATCGCCCCTTTTTTGTTGAGCTATAACCCATCAAGCAAACTCACTACCCTGGTGGAGCCAACCACACTTAAGAGCTAATAGATCTAAAATCACCGCTAGAACAGCTAAACCTAGCTAACGAGCATGGCAGGAATCGAACCTGCGACACCCAGAACCGGAATCTGGTGCTCTATCCCCTGAGCTACATGCCCTTTTACCCTGCTAGTTGAGTATAGCACCCCTTGAAAAGAGGGCGCACTGACTTCAGGTTAATCCCTGGTTACAAGTTGCCAGCTCGCCTCTGACGCCATATCACAAGTGAAGATGCTGGGTGTTGACATTGCCCGCACTTCATCACACATACGCTACACTGAAACCCTAGCCAAGGTGACTGCATAGTAGAAGATTAGAAACTTTTTGACTCCATCGCCTAATCATCTTCCCAGGACTCAACTGCCAGCAATTCGCTGACAGGATCTTGCATTGAAAAATCAAATTCTTGCAATTCCTGCTTCCAAAATGACCATTCATCTCCATAGAGAAGAGCAATTTTCCAAATACTATCGGATGGCTTTAGCAGCTTAGCATCAACTAGCTTTTGAACCTGTCGTTGCAGCTTAACCATCGGGTGAGTAACCTGCTGGGTCGTTGTCATATTTATCATGCTTGAAAGACTTAATGGACTCCGCTAAAGTGGCACCTCACAAGGGAACCTATTATCCCGCCCTTTACTCAGCCACTTGCATACAGAAAGCGAAATTTCCAGAACTCGATATTAACACACTTCTCCTGAACTACAACACCTATACAGGAAATTCTCTAAGAAAGGATTGGATAAAACCCGCCCCTGCACGCAGTCGGTCGTCTTACCGTGAGTAAAGCTCTAGTTTTGGACTAAGATTTTGGACTAAGAAAATGTTTGATAAGGCCTATCTCGCGGTGGCCCTGACGACTCAAGTCGCAGCGATATGAACAAAAAAACTGCCGCCCCAGTTGATAGCAGGCTCTGCTTGGATGCAGTCAGCGTGAACTCAGGTTAGGCCGAGGTGCAGAGGTGTGGCCCCTTAGCTGGGGGCGAAGCGCTGAGTAAATCCTAGTTCTGTAACGCACCCTGCCGGAAGCAAGCTACACCCTCAATCCCTTTCCCTCCCTTTCTTGTTTGCGGGGGGCTAACCGACTCCTCTCTGCCCATTTTAGGAATAGACCGCAGGGCGTGCGCAGCAGGGGGATGGCCCTGACAGGCATTTAAGACAAGAAAGGGGAATGGAAAACTTTGCGTTCCCATAGGGTGAGGCAACTTGCAAAAGTGGAATGCCCTGGAAACCTCCGGTATTTCTCGTTGCGCCTAAATACGTGAACCATTGGGTAAGGCTACGTGGGGTTTTGTTCGGCTTTGCTTGTGCTCTTTTTTTGTCAAATGCCACATCTTTTGTTTGAATGAATTATCCGGTTGATTCGGATGATGTTTGAGTAAACCACCCATGAATCAAGACCTTCGACGTATCCGGGCGGCTTTGCAGGCGATGAAGCAGCTAGCATCAGGAGACACTGCGATCGCACCACAAACCGTAACAAATTCTTTACCCTGTACCTGGTTGCAACAAACCTCTGCGTTCCTCCGAACTGCCAACACCCCGATGGTTACCCCCCAACTGCCAGCCTTACCAAACTGCCAACAGCCTCCGGCAGCGCCGTCTTCTGCCCCTCAACGGAGTCAACCAGTGCAAACGACCGCACAGCCCCCTCTAAGTGCCGCCAATGCAAAGCCCCAACCTGCACTGCCGACCGTGCCATCGTTTCGTTTTACAACCCATCGCAATGTGGCTAATCCGAATCTAGCGATGAATTTGCTAAAGGAACTGCAACAGCGCGTCGCTGCCTGGCAGCAAGAGTTGCAGCAAGTGACCCAGCAGATTCAGGCAGTCTATTCAGAAGGGCCGATTATCGATGGCTGGCTTGAGTCCGAATTGGTGGAGAGTGGAGAGCGTTTAACCTTTGATTATATGGATGGCCATCAGTTGATGGCTTATCTAGAAAATAGTTTGAACTTGGAGATGGAAAAGTTATCTCCAAGCCAGAGTAAACTCGGCCCGGCCCTATCCAGAGGAGGGTATCGTCTTTGTGGGTTAGATGAGGATGGACAGCTTTGGTTTCGAGACTGCCCCCCGGAGCAAGTTGCCGCAGTTAGCCTGGCGATCGCGCGCTATCAGAAACTTCAACTCTTGACCCAACGCCGCCAGAGTCTAGAAACCCAGTTGCGGCAAATGGCCCAGGCGCTCATCCACCTGCATGCGCAAATACCTGCTACAAGCCACAGCAATGACGGTCATATCCATCCACCAAAACCGCATTAGGAACATAGATTGAACCTAACAAATAACAAAATGGGGTCAAGCCAGCCAGCACCACCGCAGAAAACCTAGCCAGCACCGACATTTAAGCGCTTGACTGTATCCTCAGCCTTCTTGCCCAATCCTATCTTTGCGAAGCTTACCTGTCCAGCAAGGGTTTAGATAGGCATCAGAGCACGCTGGCAAGCTGGACAAACGGCATGAATGGTAAGTTGGCAATCGAGCAGATGGTACCCCTCTTTTTGAGCGGCCTTTGCACCAATCTTGAGAATCTGGTCGTTCTTGAACTCAATTGTTTTACTGCAACGCACACAAATTAAGTGATGATGGTGGTACGGATGAGGTTGGTTGATTTCGTAGTGCTTATGCCCCTCGGCTAACTCCAGTTCTCGCAAAATCCCCATGCGTGCCATCAACTTAAGGGTGCGATAGATCGTTGAAAGGCTAATGCCAGAGCCTCGCTCTTGCAAGACATTATAGAGATCTTCCGCACTCAAATGCTGCCCCTTTGGCAACTCTTGAAAAACTTGCAAAATCGTCTCGCGTTGAGGAGTCAAGCGCCATCCTTTCTCATTTAGCTCAGCCTTAAGGGAGGAAGCAGTATAGGTGGCGACCATTGTTTTATTCTCAACAGCTCTACTCTAATGAGAATGTTACATAAAGAATTCAACATTTGCAAGTAGGAGGGCTTATTGAGAATAAGTGCTAGGAAGTGTTCACGATTTTATGTTGACTAACAAACAGTCGTTTCTAAAGATCTAGCGCAGGTTATCGGTAAAACCAGGGGTATGAGAGTGAAGTCGTAAGGCTCTAAGGGGAAACACCTCCAGATTTCTTAAGTTTTTTTTCCAGGTTGATGCCGATTGTCAAAGCCGGAAGCAGCTAGATCAGGTTACTAATTTATACAGAGGCGTGCCGTCTTAAGTCACCTACATTTGGTCTAGCTATTGGGCCTCTACATGCAAATAAATTTCAGTAAAGGCCTAGTCATTGCTTTATCTGAACAAAAATTAAGCAGGTGGCTGCTCCAGGATAGCCCCTGCCAAAGCAACCGGGTAATGACCAGACGACTTCTGTCAGTGGAAGCAAGCCCTTATCGTCAGGGCATTAGGGAAATCGATGGCTGGGGCGATCGCCCTTCATCCAGATTCTTTCCATCAACTTTTGCCAGGCACTTACCCAAATCCTTTATTCTGTTGGGAGAAGCCGTAAAGAAATAAATTTTTGTGAATCTTTCAAGGAGTTGGGATGTACATCGTACAAATCGCCTCTGAATGTGCGCCAGTCATTAAAGCTGGAGGGCTGGGCGATGTTGTCTATGGGCTAAGCCGCGAGCTAGAACTGCGAGGGCATACCGTAGAGTTAATTTTGCCCAAGTATGACTGCATGCGTTATGACCACATCTGGGGTTTGCACATGGCCTATCAGGATCTGTTTGTGCCTTGGTATGGTGCCTCTATTCACTGCTCGGTCTACTGCGGTTGGGTGCATGGGCGGCTTTGCTTTTTTATTGAACCCCACTCCCAAGACAGCTTTTTTGATCGCCACTGTGTTTACGGGTGTAAAGACGACACCATGCGGTTTGCCTTTTTTAGCAAAGCCGCGATGGAGTTCTTGCTGCGCAGCAACAAGCGCCCTGATGTGATTCACTGCCACGACTGGCAAACCGGGTTAGTGCCTGTGCTGCTGTATGAGATCTATCAATGGCATGGGATGCAACATCAGCGGGTGCTTTATACGATCCATAACTTCAAGCATCAGGGTATCGCTGGGGTCGAGGTGCTCTATGCAACAGGGCTCAATCGTCCAGACCATTACTTTCACCCAGATCGACTACAGGATAATTTCAACCCCTTTGCCCTTAACTTTATGAAAGGGGGAATTGTCTACGCCAATTTTTTGAACACGGTTTCGCCCCACCACGCCTGGGAAGCCCGTATGACTGATGTGGGCTGCGGGCTGGGCCATACGCTGCATATCCATCAGCACAAATTTGGGGGAATTCTCAACGGCATTGATTATGAGTTTTGGAACCCCGATCGCGATCGCTATATCTCCGCTCCCTACGACATTGATCACTTTGAGGGCAAAGCCAAAAATAAGCGCGCCTTACGAGAACGGTTATGGCTCGCCCATGCCGATGAAAAACCGGTGGTAGCCTATATCGGGCGGTTAGATGACCAAAAAGGGGTGCATCTGGTGCATCACTCGATTTACTACGCGCTCCATCGGCAGGCGCAGTTCGTTTTACTGGGAGCAGCAACCGAGGCAGGAATTAATGACTGGTTCTGGCACGAGAAGAACTTCTTGAATGACAACCCCGATGTCCATCTTGAGTTGGGATTTAATGAAGAACTGGCTCATCTTATCTATGCTGGTGCCGATATGATCGTCGTACCGAGCAATTATGAACCCTGTGGCCTGACGCAAATGATTGGGCTGCGCTATGGCACGGTGCCGATTGTGCGCGGGGTAGGGGGGTTAGTTAGCACAGTGTTTGACCGCGACTATGACACCACCAAACCGCCCGAAAAACGCAATGGTTATGTCTTCTATCAGACCGATCCACCGGCGTTAGAGTCCGCGATGGATCGGGCAATCGGGCTGTGGTATCACTATCCCAAGGAGTTTCGGCAGTTAGCGCTACAAGGCATGGAGTATGACTATTCCTGGAACCATCCAGGGGAAGACTACCTGAATGTCTATGAGTTCATTCGCCATAAGTAATGCTCCGGCGAAAGGTTGGGGTGCAGTTGAGGCAGAGGCATGGGTAGGTTTTCTGGAACCAGGTTCAATCAAAGAATCGCCGTCACTAGCTTGGCTACAGCAATGCTTGGGTTCTCTGCCTGTACCTTTCCCTCCCCTCCCCAGGCCTCGCCAAAGCGCGGATCTGGCAATACGAGAAACGTCGCTCAATCGGCTGCGCTTAGCTTCTCTGGTTCTCTGGCTACACCTAATATCTGTGCCACTATTTTACAAGAGCGGCTTTCCCAGGAAGACGGCGGTTTGATAGAGGTGGCCAACAATGTGACAACCCCTTACACGACTTCTAATGAGATTGAAAGTTTGCGGGGTAGTGCTACGGTGCGGTTTGCTAGCACCAATCGGTTTGCCAACTACCGCTACGACTGTGCCGTCGCGCTTCGCACAGGGGTTGTTACCCAATTTAACTATCAGCGGGTAGACTCATCTGAACCAAGCCGATTGCCCGATGCCGGTACTGATCGCATGGATTCATCTGAACCAAGTCGATCGCTCAATGGCAGCAGTGCCGATCGCTGTGTCAGAAACCTGAGACAGCAGGTCGCCCAGGAAACTGGAGGTTGGGCAGAAGTAACGGCGAATACGGGAATGCCTTCCTTTGTTTCTAATGCGGAGGAGCGTGTACAGGGTAGAGCCACCCTACGGCTTGAAAACGTTGACAGTTTAGTAGATTACCGCTATGAATGCACTATCAACATTCGGACGGGGAATGTCACCCAGCTAACCTATCGACGGATTACCCTAGAGGCTGGCGATCGCCCCAAAATCCCGATTCAGGATGCCTATAATCGGGGTTATCGCCGGGGGCAGTACGATGCCCTCAATACCCAAACCTATGATCCTTCTCCGGGGGGAGAAGACGCAGACATTCGGAATGCCCCTGACCTCGCCAATGCTTACAGCCGGGGGTACGTTGCAGGGTATCAGGCGGCGATCGATGCAGCAAACCCACCCCCAATTGACCCACCTTGGAGCGGCCCACCTGTGCTCGGAGGATGGTAAAAGAATGAAGAGGGATTAGATGAGTGCCGCTACAGAGACTTTGAATCCGGTTCCTCTTTGCCCATTTTGGCAAAGGGGTATAGCCCTGACGGGCATTCAAGCCAAGCAAAGGGGGATGTGGCGCTCTGCTCTTCTCGCAGGGTGGGGCAATCTGCAAAAGTGGGATGTATCCGATGTCCTGATGCTTTGGCAAAGAACTTCTTGAATTGGCGAAACTCGCCTGTATGGACGTTGAGTTCATCGATCCTTTAGCGGTTTGTTATGACTTTACAAATGCCCCAAAAACCTCTGGTTTGGCTCCTTTGGCTAGGTTTGCTCCTCTATAGTTTTCTACTGGCTCCGCCGGATCACCCTGATACCTTCGACCTGATTCGACGGCTCTCGGCAGGGCAATTCATGGGCATTAATCCCTTAATTGTGGCTTTGTTTAACCTGATGGGTGTGCTGCCGTTGCTTTACAGTTGTGTGCTTTATGCTGATGGGCGAGGGCAGCGGGTACGGGCATTTCCTTTCATTTTTCTGTCTTTTTTGATTGGGGCCTTTGGGTTGCTTCCTTACCTGGCTTTACGTCAGGCAAATCCAACCTTTACAGGGCCTAAGAATTGGGTCATTCGATTGTTTGACTCGCGCTGGCTAGGTTTGCTGATTTTGCTGGGGAGCACGGCATTGCTTAGCTATGGCATAAGCCAAGGCGATTGGGCTGATTTTTGGCAGCAGTGGCAGACCCGGCGTTTTATCCATGTGATGAGTTTAGATTTTTGTTGTCTCTGCGCCCTGTTTCCGCTGCTGGTCGGGGATGATCTGGCAAGGCGCAGGGCGCAGGGCGATCGCCGACTTTGGGCGCTGGCATTCATTCCCCTGGTAGGGGCAGCGGCCTATTTGGTAATGCGTCCACCCATCCAGGCGATCGCTACCTCCGAGTCAGACCCCGCCCCGTTGCCAAGCTAATGTTTAATCTTGGGTCTCAACAGGTTCGGCCTGGCGAAAGCTGCCAGCCCCTTTCATCTCTTCAATATCAAACAAACTAATGACAGTCCCCATCAGGGGAATCGCCAGAAAAACACCAAACAACCCGGCAACCTTTGCCCCAACCAGCAATGCCAGAAACATGATCACAGGGTTGATATTAATCGATCCTTGCATCACATAGGGCATTAGCAAATTTTCTTCGACTTGTTGCAGCACAATGCAACCAACCAACACTTTGAGGCTAAGCCAAACACTTTGAGGCAGCACAATAAGGCTGACTAAACTAATTCCTAAAGTCGCCCCAATACCAGGAATGAGGTCAAAGGCACCCGCGATCGCGGCCAGAATTAGTGCATAGGGAATTTTAAGCACCAGAAAAACAATAAAGGCAGAGGCTCCAAAAAAAATAGAAAGCAGTAATCGCCCCCAAAAGAAGCCGAGAAAATTTTGTTGAATAGCGATCGCCAGATCGGCTCTAATTTCTGGAGAAAAGCGATTCAGAAAAAAATGCCAGAGCCTTTTTCCATCTAACAGCATGAAGTAAGTGATGACCGCAATCACAATGACATCTAACAAATTTGTTAAAAGCTTCTGGAAAGTGGTTAAACCAATCCCGATTCCCGATAGAGTTTGACTGCGCAACTGCCCGCCTAAATCAGCCATATTGAGTTGAACATTCCATTGACCAAGAAATCGTTCTAGATCTTCTAATAGCTGATTAAAAGAATTGAGTAGATCCGGTGCATTTTGAGCAAGTTGCTGTGCCTGGGAGAGCATCGCGACTCCAATAGTGCCCAGCGCCCCTAAAAATAGGGTTAATGCCAGAGCAAAGATAATTGTTGCAGCCCAGCGAGGAGGTACAAATTGACTCAGCCACCTAGTGGGATAATCGAGCAAAAATGCAAAAATAGCCGCCAGAGTAAAAATAGTGAAGACTGTTTGAAAATAGCCAAGAAATTGGGCGATCGCCCAACCCAGAGCAAACAACAATAAATATCGGATTAACCGGGCATTTTCGAGTTGATTCATCCAATTTTTCTGAGAGGGATATTTCATTATGCTTACTTTAAACTGATTGAGAATTAGAGCTTTTGGGATGGATTGAAGAAACCCTGAACCTTTTGGCTTTCTATGTTAACGGCAAGGAAAGTAACATGTGCTACTTTTCTCATTCCCCAAACAATCCAGAAAGTCAGATTTTCTTGAGCACACGCTTTAGTGATCATCTTAGTGATCATCAAGAATGCGGAAGGCTACACCTTCTGTAAAAGCAATGCAGGCACTCTTTAATAAAGATAGAACTGAGTGCATGTCATTTTTGCCCTCACCCTTTTCTGGTATGGCAGGCTTGCTCTAATTCCTCTCCCAATTAGGGAGAGGGACTTTGAGACAGCTCAGCCCCCCTTCTCCTAGGTTGGGAGAAGGGGCTGGGGGATGAGAGCCTGCAAAGGTGACAGGCTCTCGATAGAACTTCGCCATCCATCGGCTAGATTCTCTCAGCTTTGAGAAAAAATTAGTGGGAGATTCTTGAGTCGTTTCTGTACGTAGCCATCCTAATTGATGGATGAACCATGCATCCGGGGAATTTTGTTTCCATAGATAGATCTTGCTTATCCTGAGTTTCTGAATAAAATTGGGCGGCTCGATCGCAGAGAAATCAGTATCCTAAATCACAAATTACTAACTCTACATTGGGGCAGAGATATTTTCTACATTTTTGTAGATTGAAGGGGGTGTGAAGATTTTTTTCTATGGCTCAAGGGACAAAGAAGTACAGCTTTAAGTAAGGGTTAACAATGGAGCGAATTTTACTTTTCTGATTGCTCTACAATACTGCTTCATAAACGTTTTGTAACTCTTATTGCATCTTGTGTGATCTGTATCAAGCAGTGGGTATATTCGCTATGGTGGTTCAGGAAAAGAAAGGTTGGGCTTCGTTCCCATCTTCTTTTTTGAATTGTTTCTGCCCTTTTTAATTTGTTTGGGAGGTTCAATGACTCCTCGAATGCTACGCCAACTGTGGTCTTTGATTGAAACGACGCAAGCCAATATTTTGCTTGAGTTAGATGATGTTAGCTTGGTGCAATGGCTTCTGCGGCAGTTTCGGGATGAGCGATCGCTGGATTCTGACGAAACCAATGTCTTGAGCGACTACATTTATCAGCGCTTACCACTGATTCGAACCCTGGCAGAACACCGCCCTGTTCCTATGCGGTAGATAATGGCCATGAGACTAGATTAGACTTCAATAAGACATTGACGATGACAGGGAAGCTTGAACCCTATAGGGTGAGGACATTTCTACTGCATTATCGATGTTTGATTAAGCCAGTTTTAATCGGGCGCAAACCCTGCAAAACTAACCCAAATTGTCCCTAAGATTGGCCTTAAGAGTTGAGGAAGTGCCCACTTCTACTGAGCTTAGCGCTTATTTAGCGCTTATGTTTTGGCAAGAAACTGTTGACTGGTCGCAGGCCCTCACAATTTAACCTTAATCCAGATTCCGGTGTTCAATTATCCGTCAAATCTCATTGGATAAACGACTAGGCGAGAGCCGAGGAACCAAAGTCAGGGGGGATATCCTGCCAGCGCCCCTTTCCTACAGCTCTTAGGGCTTCTTTAAGGGAAATGTCGCCGGTATAGAGTGCTCGTCCGACGATGGCACCGACCACACCCAGCGGCTCTAGGGCTAGTAGGCTGAGGAGATCGGTGACGGAACTGACTCCCCCCGAGGCAATCACTGGAATGTCGAGGTGGGTGGCGAGCGATCGCAAAGCCTCTAGGTTAGGGCCTGCAAGGGTACCATCCCGCTGAATATCGGTGTAGATGATGGCCGCTGCACCGTGTTCTGCTATTTGCTGGGCAAGAGCCGTTGCTTCTACTTCCGAAGTTTCCAGCCAGCCCCGAGTGGCAACTTTTCCCTGGCGGGCATCAATCCCAACCACAATCTGCTGGGGGAATTCTTGACAAAGCTGTTGCACTAGGTTGGGTTGCTCCACGGCAATGGTGCCTAAAATCACGCGCTGCACCCCAGCAGCTAGCAGTTGCACAACCCGGTCGCGATCGCGGAGACCACCCCCCACTTGCACCGGTATATCGACGGAGCGGGCGATCGCCTCAATTACTGCCAGGTTAACGGGCTGGCCCGTTTTCGCCCCATCTAGATCAACCACGTGCAGGCGAGTTGCCCCCTCTGCGGCCCAGTGGCGGGCGACCGCCACTGGATTTTCGTCAAAGGTTTGAGCCTGCTTATAGTCGCCCTGGTAGAGTCGTACACAACGACCTTCCAATAAATCAATGGCGGGAATCACTTCCATAAATTCACTTTTCTCTGATTACACCGATTGCGATCGCGAACTTCTGGAACTCCTCTCTGGTAAGGGTTGGGTCATTCACAATTGTAAGTCTTCCACCCAGAATCGGCTGATAGCTTTGGTCAGAAAACTTCCAATCTTCAAAGTGGCTGAGCAGAAGAGAAGTGGCAGAGGGCTGATTCATAGGAAGAGTGGAGTGGGTTCAACTTGACTCAATACATACTGATTGCAGCAGTTGGCTTCAGTTTGCACCTAACCGCTTGACCAGGTGGTCGCCTACCCGCAGGGCGTTAGCCATCACCGTCAGGGCAGGGCCTACACTGCCGCTAGAGGGAAAGAAACTGCTGTCTACCACGTAGAGGTTATCAAGATCGTGGGTGCGACAGTTTAGATCGAGGACGGAGGTCGCCGGATCGGTGCCAAAGCGACAGGTGCCGCACTGGTTTGCGACCACCTGCAGGGGTGATTCGCCCCGGGGGTGCATGCCGCTCCGCTGAAAAATAGAGGAAGGAGCAGCTTTTTCGATCGCCTTCAGTACTTCTATCCAGCGGTAAACCAGGCGATCGTGGGCTTCGACATTATTAGGGTTGTAATCCAGGTAAAGCTTTTCTCCCTCAACCCGGACACGATTGTTGGGATCGGGGAGTACCTCCGTCATCGCCCACCAGCCCAAGGAGCGCGTCGCCAGTTGTTGAATCCCAAAACCGGGCATAAATTTAGAAAATACCGATAGCATCGGGGGCGACTCCGCAAAGATAATATCCTGTAGTAGACCACCTGTGTTTTGGATATGGCCCATCGGGTAGGGAAAATCTCCATCCCCCCAATAGAAATCATTGACGTAAACGCTCCGGAGAAACTTACCCGAGTTGGGGGCACTGAGTTGCACCACGGCAGTCATTTGCAGTTTCATCAGGTTACGCCCCACTTGGTCGGAGCTGTTCGCTAAGCCGTGGGGATGTTTTTCATTCGCCGATCGCAGCAGCAAAGCCGCCGAGTTAATGGCACCACAGGCGAGTACCACAAGATCGCCTGAAAACAGATAAGACTCATTACCAATGCAAGCTTCAACGGCCTTTACAATTCGCCCGGAGGGGTTTGTATGTAGGCAGATGACCTGGGCCTTTGTCTTCAGGGTGACATTGGCAGCCTGGAGCGCCGGTTGAATGCCAAACACCTCAGAATCACCTGTAGGGTCATCGTCCTGCCGGGTCAATGTCAGCGGAATCGCGGCTGGGTGTAGCCCCTGCTGGGCGATCGCATCGACCACCTCTTGCACCATTGGCTCATGGGCGACTGCCGGGTAGGGGTAGTCGCGGCTGTGGGCGGGTTCTGTAGGATCCTTGCTGACTTCTCCGTGCACCATGTAAAGCTGTTCAGCTTCGGTGTAATAGGGTTCAAATTCGGCATACTTTACGCACCACTCTGGCGAAACGCCCTCCTGGTGATTGACCGCTTCAAAGTCCGGTTCTCGCAAGCGCAGCAAGGCGGCCCCATAAATCTTAGTATTGCCACCCACCGCATAGTTTGTTTGGGGGGAGAAGGGTTCTCCGTTGATGTCGTACCATTGCTCAGGCGCGTGATACCGCTCCTTCTTGAAAATATCGACATTGCTGCGATTCTGCTCTTCTAGGGGCATGAAGTCGCCCCGTTCCAAGATTAGGATTTTTTTCCCGGTCGGCGCGAGTTTATGTAGCAGCGTGCCCCCACCGGCACCGGTTCCCACAATAATGACATCGTAATGCTGGTCATCAATAATCATTGGGGTTCTCCTCTGGTAAGCGTTGGGGGCGATAGGCCGGCAAAAGTCTTTGTCTACCCTTTTCTTTTTACAGGCTGAGGGCCGCTTTGAGTTTGCTTGAAGCCGTTCTTTCTTGTAAAGAAACTTTTTCCAGTGCCAAGTCACCCACTCCCTACGGCTCTGGCAACTGTATCACAACAGGAATAGACAAGCTCCTTAGACTCTTAGACTTCGCTGGAGGCAGCCCACTGTTACAAAATGGCGATCGCCCGCTGAATAAAGTCAATCCCCACATCCAAAGAATTTTCTAGAGTGATCTAAATTTGCTCACTTTAGGGTTGCTCATCAATCCTCAAACATTCAACACAAGCCAATTGAGTAATCGATAGAACGATTGGGGAAATCACGTATGGGCATCCGCCAAGAAATCCGGTGAAACCGAACTCCTGCCTCCCCCCAACTACTGCCAAACGTAAATCAAAAGAAACAAAATAATCCAAATCACATCGACAAAATGCCAAAAGAGAGAGGTCGCCTCGACACCAAAAATCCCCCTCTCATAGTTGCCAGGGATAAACGATCGCAGCAGCATAATCGTCTGCAACAAAATGCCTGTCAACACATGCAATCCATGAAACCCTGTGAGCAGATAGAAGGTGCCACCAAACACTCCAGAGGTAAAGCCAAAGGATAACTCTGACCACTCCTTAGCCTGCCCCAGCAAAAAGTAGCTGCCCATGGCCATTGTTAATAACCAAAAGGCTCGAAACCCCCAAAGGTTTTCCCGATGCAAAAACCGCTCTGCAAAGTAGATGACAAAACTACTAGAGACGAGCACGATGGTGTTAATTAGAGGCTCCTTGACGGCCAAGCCGGTTACCCCTTCAGGTAGCCAGTTAGGAGTGGTCGTTTTGTACAGAATGTAGCCACCAAAAAAGCTCAGAAAAATGACACTTTCGGATAACAAAAAGACGATAAAGCCTAGCTTGCTATTGGCAGCTTCATCATGAGTATGTTCAGCGGCATGGGTAACCACTACTTCAGTCATTGGAGTATCAAGAGAAGTCATAGGCTTGAGCACACTAGGGGAAACAGAAAGAAATTAAGACAAATTCCGACATTCCTAAATTTCTGTAGCAGCAATAACCTTGCCATTCTCAACGAGTGGCTCATTCTTGCCATAACCATAGGGTTCTGCCACCACCACCGGAATTTCCTCAAAATTCTCGACGGGAGGGGGTGAAGAAACCAGCCATTCCAGCCCGATCGCCCGCCAAGGATTATCCGGGGCTTTTTTGCCCTGCACCCAGGATCCCACAATGTTTAGAATGAAGGGCAGGGTAGACATCCCCAGTAAGAACGCCCCAATACTTGCCAACACATTCCAAAACGCAAACTCAGGATCATAGGAAGCCACCCGGCGGGGCATGCCCATCAGCCCCAGGGGATGCATCGGGAAAAAGTTGAGGTTCGCCCCGATCAGGGTGAGCCAGAAATGGAGTTGGCCCAACCCCTCGTTGTACATGCGCCCCGTCATTTTGGGGAACCAGTGATAAATGGCCGCGTACATGCCCATGGTGGCCGCCCCAAAAATCACATAGTGGAAGTGACCAACCACAAAATAGGTATTGTTCACATGGATATCAATGGGTACCGAAGCCAGCATAATGCCGGTAATACCCGAAAAGACAAACATTAGCAGCGCTCCTAGGGCAAATAGCATTGGTGTGGTCAGG
The DNA here is from genome assembly GCA_938023035.1 of uncultured Leptolyngbyaceae cyanobacterium. Taxonomy (GTDB): domain Bacteria; phylum Cyanobacteriota; class Cyanobacteriia; order Leptolyngbyales; family Leptolyngbyaceae; genus DSRU01. The sequence goes on from CALIDI010000005.1 coordinate 70,974, forward strand.
CGTAACTTGCCGCCCCACAGAGTAGCAACCCAGGCGAACACTTTGACCCCAGTGGGTACAGCGATAGCCATGGTGGAGAACATAAAGATCATCCGCATCCAGCCGGGAGTTCCACTGGCAAACATGTGGTGCACCCAAACAGTACCGCTCAATATCGTGATCACAATCGAAGAAATTGCCACCACCTTGTAGCCAAAGAGCGGCTTGCGGGCAAACACCGGGAATATTTCTGAAAAGACCCCAAAAATCGGCAGAATAATCACGTACACCGCCGGGTGGGAATAGAACCAGAAAAAGTGCTGAAAAAGAACGGGGCTTCCCCCCTTCGCGGGGTCAAAAAAGCTAGTGCCAAAGGTTAAATCCATCAGCAGCATCACCGCTCCAGCAGTTAAGGCCGGCAGGCCATAAAGCTGAATGATCTGGGCACTCAAAACAGTCCAGACGTAGGCAGGCATGCGAAAGTAGGTCATGCCCGGTGCCCGCATCATCACAATCGTCGTGACAAAATTCACCGCCCCCATGATCGAAGACACCCCGGAGACAGCGACCGCCAGCAACCAGAGAAATTGTCCGTTGACCAAGTTGCCAGTGGGATTCTGCAAGCTTACAGGTGGGTAGGCCCACCAACCAGACTGAGAAGGGCCGCCCGGAACAAAAAAGCTGGCCATTAGCAGAATGCCAACAACAGGAACCATCCAGAAGGCCGCAGCATTCAAGCGAGGAAAGGCCATATCCCGCGCCCCAATCATCAGAGGCACCAAGTAGTTGGCTAGCCCTACTAGAGAGGGAAACATCCAGAGGAACAACATCACTGTGCCATGCATGGTGAACATGGCATTGTAGATGGTACGATCCACCAGATCTGCTTCGGGTGTAATCAATTCGCCGCGAATAATCATGGCGAAGAAGCCACCGATCAGGAAAAAGATGAAAGAAGTCACCAGATACTGAATTCCAATCACCTTATGATCGGTGCTAAAGCTAAAGAACCGTTTCCAGTTGTCGGGGGCACCGGGTAAAGGTTGGGGCGTTTTAACCGCGATCGCCTCTACGGGAATATTGGTCATGCTCGTCCGTCCTGTGCGGGATAGTTAACAACCGGGGCTGGAGCTGGAGGCACCGACTTCCAGCCCGCATTAATCCGCTTCTTAGCGGCAAGCTTATACTCGTAATCGGCTCGGTTTGCCGAACTCTGGGGCGGCTGGCTCGCTGCCTGGGCCAGCCATTGCTGGTACTCCGCCGGAGATTGCACTACTACATCCGTCTGCATCGCGGCAAAGTAAGTGCCACTGTACTGAGAATCCCGCAGACGATAGATGCCCTCCCGAATCGGGGTGAACTCAAAATCAATCGTTTTGCCAGGGATAATATCTTGCTTCAACCGAAAGGCTGGGATGTAGAACCCGTGGATGACATCCTCTGATTGGAGCGCTAACCGTACCCGCCGATCAACGGGCAAGTGTAGCTCAGCACTGGTTACATTCTGCTCAGGGTAGCGAAACTCCCAGGCCCACTGGCGTGAATGCACTTCAATAGGTTCCACAACCTCCCCGCCCTCGAGGTTAGCCGCATAGGCAGGCTCCATTCCCATGGGGTTATGCAAGTGCACTAGCTCCATCGGCCCGTGCACCGCCATGCGATCGTAGGTCTGGTAACTGTAGACCGCAATCCACACCACTAACAAAACGGGAATCACCGTCCAAACGACTTCCAGGGTAACATTCCCTTCAATCGGCGGGCCATCGCTCATGTCATAACGCCCGACCCGATGCACTAGAACCGTGTAGAGAACTGCAACCGTGACACCCAGAAAAATGAAGGTGCCCAGGGTTACCAGAAAGCTGAACAAATTATCCACTAGCTTCGATTCTGCCGAAGCCTGGGGTGGCAACCAACTGTAGGACTGTTGCCCCACCCAAAAGCTCACCAGCCCCAGGGCGATCGCAACGACAAGCAGCGTAAAAATCGTGCGGAGTTTCATAAACCAAGAAAAATCCAAGGATAGGGAGTCAGAATCAACCAAAACATACTGGAAATGGACAAAAGCTGTAGCAAGTGCGACTCAGCCATCCCAGGCAAAGACTTTTTGGGGCAGTGCCAGGGCCAAAATCCTACCAGCGGGGCAGCGCTACTTACCTCAACACCATGTTTGGATCTTGCCCCATGCGCAGTAATCGATCAGCCGTGTTGTGCACACCAAACTCGCCAGCCAAATGGGCACCCAGGGTGCCATGGACAAATAAGAGGGCAAAGATGAGCAGCCCCGCACCGATATAGCTCCATTGCACCTGTTGGGCGCGATCGCGCCGCCAAAGAAAGCGCTGAAACCCTCGCCAGACAGTCATGCCTACCATCATGGCCAGCAAAAACACACCGCCTACTCCATGCCAGATCATGGTTTCCATAGCCGAGAGGCCCCAGGCACTTTTGACATCCGCTGGCGGCTGAGCCAGCAACATCTCGTAAAAACCAGCCGCTACGGTAAAAAAGGTTACAATCGTAGCCCCTACCACGTTGTACCAGCCCACATCAAAAAAGTTAGAGCGGGTTGCTGGAATCGCCAGTAGCTTAAAGACAGGCTTTTCTAGAGGGAAAAGCACCCCCACAATGTCAAAAGCAATGCCAACAATAAAGAGACCCAGGGTAATATGGACTAAATTGGGGTGGATTGGAATCGTGTAGGGCAGGCCATTCGCCCCAATTTGGTTTCCCAACTGTTCAACTAGATCTGGACTCATTTACAGCACTCCATCCCTAATCGCTTCGACTACAGGCACTGTATGCAGGCCATAAACCCAAACCAGCTTATCCCCTAGGTATGTTTGGAAGAAAACCAGTAGAGTCAGCAACACCCCTGCCCCAATAAAAGAAACGGGTAACTGCTTGGGGTCGCGCGATCGCAGAATATAACGCCACCCTGTAATCGCGGCAATAATGCCAGCCAGAGACCAACCGATCAAAGTATGCAAATTTAACACTGGCTCAGCGGCTGCATAGGGCTCTGCTAGACCAGCCTCAACTTGCCCAAATATCACTGCAATAAAAATTGAGATTGTAGCGAAAAACAGATTCCACCAACTCACTTCATAAAGGCGAGTATTGCGAGTGAAATAGCCAATCAGATCGCAGACAAAGGCGAATAGCACCATGGCAATGACAAAATGCACCACAATTGGATGCATCGTGTCAGGGTAGGGCAAGTTGTGATCATTGAGGGGCGGTAAAAAATCAGTCACAACAAACTCCCGATCACACTTCTAGTGATTTAGTCCAAAGTTAGCAGAGGATACCTTTAAGTTATTGTATCTGCCACTTCAGTGGAGTGGTTTTTCTCCCAGTTTTAAGGTTTTTCTCGGTTTTATCCCCAGGTGTCTACTCCTAATGTATGACCCGTCCCTACCGGATGTTGCTGTAACAGTGAGTTTAAGAATGGAGCTTTGCTTTAGTCAAACCGCTTAGAGGGCGTTTCAACAGTGCCTGGCGGTCAAACCCATGGCGATAGGAGTCTAGATTCGCCGCCGCAGACTTCACCAACCGGAGTCTGCTGTTTTCTCTTTGACAAGCTATCTAATTTCCCTCTTCCATTAGGAGAAGGGAATCGCCCTAACAGGCATTCAAGCAAGGGAAATGAGAACAATTTATCCCTTCATTCAATAACACCCAACTCAGAATGATCATGGGCTATTTGGGCTTTACGACTGATCCACTCCTGCAAAATGGGATTCACCTGCTCTGGGGCTTCATCCTGAGGACAGTGGCCCACATGAGGTAATTCGATAAACTGCTCTACCTTGGGGTAATCTGCCAGTTTACGACCCAAGGCAACCGGTTCCCACGGGTCAGCCGCTCCCCACAGCATCAGGGCAGGACAGGGTAGAATCGCCAGCAAGTCTTCCGGCAATGGCCCTTGAGAATAGGCGGTAAATGCCAGAAATACATCAACGGCCCCAGGGTCGCTGGCTGGTTTCAGCAACAGATCAACCAGTTCATCAGTGACAGCTTCCGAGTTGATATAGGCCTGTTGTAAAATCTTGCGAACAGTTTTGGGTTGGGCAATCTGACGAAAAAAGGTATGCCCGATCCACCGTGTTTGTAAAATACGTTGCAAGACAGGTGCACCTAGACGCTTGTAGAAGGGCTGGCTGGCTCGACGGCGATCGTGCAGCAACCGCAGGGAGCAATTTAGCAAGGCTACTCCTCGCACGTGGCTGGGAGCCATCACAGCCGCCTGCATCGCCGCAATACAGCCAATTGAGTTCCCAATTAAAAAGGCCGGTTCGCCAATGACTTCCTGGCAAAAGTCGATCAACTGCTGCCCCCAGGTTTCAAAGGTATAGGCAATTTCTATCCCCGGTTTGGGCTTGGCTGAGCCACCAAACCCAATCAAATCCACGGCATAGACTCGCCCAACCTGAGCTAGTGCAGGTAGATTTTTACGCCAATGCCCCAGGGAAGCACCAAACCCGTGTACCAGAACAATCGCAGGCCCCTGGCTGCCCTGAGTTTGATAGGTGATTGGGAAACCTTGCCAGAGCCAGGTTTGGGTGGATGTTACCGGAGAAGAAAGCAGGGTCATGGCGATCGCCAATGCAGAACCCCTTTATTTTACAAATCTTAGCAATTATTTTCATCATCCTAGCTAAAGCTTTGCTCCGAATCTGCATCGTTGCTAGGTGCGGCAAACCCAGTTGCAAACGAGACTGGGTTAAAGCCGAATCGGGATTGAGGGAGACAAGCATCCAATCACCTGAATCTAACCGTTATCACCTAAATCTGGCTATCAGATGTCACTTTAACAACCACTCAGTAAGAGCACCAATCGCTCCAACTCCCGGCATAGAGCTTGCCGTTGGAAATTCCAGCTAACTCTAAAGAAAGCAAGTTGACACAGGCGGTGACCCCAGAGCCGCAATAGACAATCAGTTCTTCTGCAGTTTGCATCCCTGCCCAACGCTGCTTTTGCTCGGCTAAAGAGCGCAGATGCCCGCTGCTATCAGTGACTTCCTGCCAGGGATAGTTGACCGCGCCGGGAATATGCCCGGCTACCGGGTCAATCGGTTCGCGCTCACCCCGATAGCGTTCAGGCTCCCGTGAATCGATCAAGATCACGCCGGGTTGATTTTGACGAGCTTTGACTCTTGCCCGATCAACCACCCACTCACTGCGGATGGAGGGGATAAACCGACCCGGTTTCTTTTCAGGCAAGGCTGTTGTGACCGGATATCCGGCAGCCTGCCAGGCAGAAAAGCCACCATCCATTACGGCTGCGCGATCGCACCCTAGATAGCGCAACAACCACCAGAGTCGGGCAGCAAACCCCAATCGGCTATCGTCATAGGCCACAACCACACTTGTCACCGAATCAATCCCTAAAGCCGAAAGCGTTGCTGCAAAAGTTTCGCTATCGGGTAGAGGATGGCGACCTCCATGAAGTTGAACAGGGCCAGATAAATCCCGATTCAGATCCAAATAGTAAGCTCCGGGAAGATGACCAGCAGTGTACTGCTGCTGCCCTAGTTCGGGGTGCATCAAGGCAAAGCGGCAATCGACCAACACCAGATCGGGGTGCTCCAGGTGCTGATAAACCCAATCAACGGATACAGCTGCCTGGGAAGGAGGAAAATCACACATCAAAAACCCTGTAGAACGCTTTTGAATCAACTAGCTGGCATCAAGCCGGGTACAGAGAATGAAGTTGAAAACAGTGTATTCAGTAAATTACAGTGCACTTTATAAATTACAGTGCACTTTAGAAGCTACAGTGCATTTAAGGTTAGGTGCCCAGGATTGCTTGCAGTACCAAAGCCGAAGCTGTCCACAAACTTCGTCCAAACACTGGGCTAATAAATAAAACCATTAAAATAGCATAACCCCAGGGGCTTCCCTGCAAGGGCTTGAGGCCAGGAAAAAACTCACTGGCGACATGGAACCCATCCAGAGGGGGAATCGGCAAAAAATTGAAGAGCATTAGCGCGAGGTTATAAAGCGCGGCAATGTATAGAAACTGACTGCTGAGCACTTGCCGCAAGAAGGTTTCATTGGACAGCTTTAATAGACCGATACAAAAAAGGGCGATCGCCAAGTTCATGAGCGGCCCCGCTGCCGAGACAATCACATTACTCCATTTCGGGTGGCGAAAATTCCTGGGATTTACAGGCATTTGCCCCCAGGCAATCCCGGCTAAACACAAAAAAATGAGGGAAGGCACCCCCATGTGTACCACCGGGTTGAGTGTAATGTGACCTTCTTTCTGAGGCGTATCATCCCCCTGCCCCATTGCAGCCCATCCATGGGCCAGCTCATGCAACGTAATCGAAACAATCAAAACCAGAATGATCCGGAAAAAGAGAACCGGATCCTGAAAAATTGTCTCAAGAAACATAGAGGCTTCCTCAAGGTAGATTCACGCAAGATTCGCTCGAAACCACCGCAATCAGGGAGATATCAATGCTTGGTTGTGAATGCAATCCAAGTCTTAAACAAGTGTTCTGCCATGAAAATTTTGACCGGTCGCAGCCCCTCAGGGTTTAACCCTCATTAAGGTTTTGGTATTGATGTTCTGGGTGATGCGGCCCTTCTGAACCAAACAGATGACGGCTAGAAGCTCGCTTGCATGGGAAAAACATTTACGAAGAAGAATGCCCATCCAGCCAGCAAAGTAAAATAAGAACAGGAGAGATGCAGTGGTGGAACTAATGGCTGAAGGCGAAGCCCCTATATCTCTCTTTTCACGCAAATAGTCTAACCTATTTGCAGCATGCTACTGACAAACTGCGTCACTGGTTTGAGGTCAGCCGATGAACACCCGTTCCTACTCAGAGCGTGATACAACTAGACTCACTGCCATTTCGGAAAATCTCGAAAAATTTCTTAAACCTTAACAGCGGGTGGCTCACGCTCCTGGCGATCGCCCTTAAGGCGAGCCTCAAACGCCGATAAATTTGCCTCTCCTGTAATCAGCCGTGCCCCCCGGTTGCGGGTAAAGTAGCTCCAGGCCCACTGCACCATCACAATTAACTTGTTGTCAAACTCAATCAAATAAAAGATGTGAGCAAACACCCAGACTAACCAGGCCAAGGGGCCACTCATTTTGGTAAAGCCCAAGTCAGCCACTGCCTGATTCTGACCAATCACCGCCAGGCTACCAATATGAGTATAGGTAAAGCTTGGTAGAGTTTTGCCCTTTAACCGAGCTTGGATCAACCTGGCCACATATTCGCCCTGCTGCATCGCGACTGGGGCAACCCCCGGCAAGGGCTTACCCCCTTGGTGGGCAAAGTTGGCCAGGTCTCCGACCACAAAGATGTTAGGCTGCATTGGGAGACTCAAGTCAGGAGCAACCACTACACGCCCAACCCGGTCTAATTCAGCTCCTGTCCGCTCAGCTAGCACTTGGCCCAGCTTAGAAGCTTTGACCCCCGCCGCCCACAGAATCGTGCGCGCTGAAATCTGACGAATCGTGTCACCCTGCTGGGTGGTCACGACATTATCTACAATATTTGTTACCAGCGTCTTGGTCTGGATTTCAACCCCCAACTTGCGGAGGGAAGCTTCTGCTTCTGCCGATAACTCTGGTGGGTAGGGCGGCAAGACCCGATCCATTCCCTCCAAAAGCAGGATATGGGTTTCGCTCGTATCAATCGAACGAAAGTCTTCCTTGAGCGTGGCATAGGCTAATTCAGCGATCGCTCCCGCTAACTCAACCCCCGTAGGGCCAGCCCCAACAATAACAAACGTCAGCCAAGCCCGTCGCCGCTCAGGGTCAGTTTCCTTCTCAGCAGACTCAAACGCATAAAAAATTCTGCGGCGCATCTCTAAAGCATCTTCAACCGTCTTGAGACCGGGTGCCGTTGCTTTCCAGTGGTCATTGCCAAAGTAATGATGACTCACCCCCGTTGCCACAATCAGAGTGTCGTAAGGAATTGACCCATGCTTCGTGACAACCTGTTGCTGCTCAGGATCAACATCCAGCACCTCATCCATCAGCACCTGGGTATTTTTGTTACGCGCCAGAATCGCCCGCAAAGGCGAGGAAATATCTGCCGGAGAAACCGCCCCTGTCGCCACCTGATAAAGTAAAGGCTGAAACAAATGAAAGTTGCGCTTGTCAATCAATGTGACATCTACTGGAGCGCGCCCTAGGGATTTTGCGGCATATAAGCCACCAAAGCCACCCCCAACAATGACAACCCGGTGCCGCTCACTTGCTGCTATAGCCATGCCTTTTTGCCCTTGCTTAGGAATGAGAAAATTCACGAACTTCGACCATTGCCTGAACCAGCGAACCGCTGTGTTTCAGAAAACCAGACCAAGATTCCTGAATCGGCGAGTCCCTTTTGCCATGGTGTACCAGACAGAACCTGCCATAGCTTAAGCGGCATTCCCCACCCCTGTGAGTAGCCCCTGTTACGAGTTATAAAATTCCTGTCGGCCTTCGACTCCCAACTCCAGAGCTACGGGTCCTTCCAAACTGGGTTCCACGCCTTCCTGTGTCGGGGTAACTTCGGCAGCCTCTAACTTGAGTTGAGAAAAGACCCGATAATCATCCAGGTCAATAGCCGTCAGTACTGGAGGATCTTTTACCTCAACCCGTACCAGGTTGTACTGCACATTCTCGGCATGAATCGCAAAGGTAACATTGAACACTTCCATAAAGTTAACCACCCAGGTACACTCCGTTTCAGGATAATCCTGGTAATAACGAATCAGTGTAGCGATACAGGCTTCCAGGTGGGTACGGGCGTGCTTACAAATCAGGATAATTTTAAGTAGCACAATGACCAGAGTAATGGGATTGCCATGGGAAAGCAGCAAAATAAACAGTTGAGAAGGGGTTTTCTGGTCTTCGGTGGTGAGATATTCAATGATGCGGTTACAGGTGCGCAGCAGCAACGCATGGCTGATCGGCTCGCGGTTATGCGCTGGATAAAGACTTTCTAGCCGCTCTGATAGTTTGGTTTGAAGCGTTTCAGCAAGTTCCCGATTTTCAACTGAAAACACTAAGTACTTTTTCAGGCTTTCCTTAAATTCTTGATAAGAAGCATTACTGGTTTGGTTAATAAAAATATTCGCTAGATTGGCATAGCTAAAAGGCCCACGCCGCGCCACGATCGCTTTAATTAGTCGCAGGGCTTCGTCACCCAAGGCTGTTGGATTTTTCGGGGCGCGGCTGGGGGCGACGCTCAACTGCGATCGCGCAATGTACATCGCCAAGTCAAACTTAAATCGATCCTTTAACTGTTTTGACAAAGCCCTAGCTGCTTCCCGCTGCTCAATCGGGTTTTGCAGATCGATATATTGTGGCACCAGCAGATAGGATGTGTAGCGCGCTGTCCAGGGGCCTTGAGTTTGATCCTCATACTTAGCAGCAAATAGCTTCAGTTCTTCATAATCAGAACTCAGAGAGAACTGATGCACCCACTGACGCAGTCGCTTCAGCGTTTGAGAGTGGGTATGCCGATGCACCAATGGATCTTGAAAAACCTGCACCAGTTCCTGGATTGGCTTGTAGTGCCGAGTGGCATCCCAGTTGTTCACTAGAATGTAGCAGCAGCGCTTCAAGGTGTAGCGAAAGTCTTGCTCATTGTTTGCGAAAACAATTTCATAGACCGCCTGCATCGCTTCCGAATCGGTCGAGTCTACATGATAGAGAAACAGCCGTTTGAACTCAATTAAGACCTCTTCCGGTGGCCACTTCTTAACAATGCCTAGTAGAAAGTTGTAAATTGTCTCCTGTGACTGCTGAACACTTTGCCCACGCCGAGCACGACGGGCAGAGGCATCGCTTGACTGGGAACTGTGGAGACTATCCCTGATTATCATAGGGCACCCAAGACTAAAGGGAACTGATAACCGACCAAAATCACAATGGAAACAATATCAAAGAGGCTTAAACGTAGTTCATCCTCAAGAAAGGGGCTGTAGCTGAATGAGCCTGATATTATCGCTCAGCATTAATTTTCAACAGACTATCTCACAATGGTGAAAAATCAAGTCATTTTTCTACATCCAGCGCTTCAAAAAGAATGAATCTATCGTTCCAGTAGCGACACTGGTTAAATAGGGTGCTTAACGGGGGTGTCAGTATCATCTCGGTTTTGTCCCTAGGTCTGAGTGATTTGTTTGTGACTAAGTTGGTGAGATATTTGAAGCATCCAAGTGATTTGTGTCACGAAATGAAAACCGTAGCGGATTTGCTCCCCGATGAAACCGGAAAAATGCTTCAAGTGACGGCTAGGATGAGGCCCCTGCTTCTGGAAACTGCGGTTTCTAGCGCTCTTCTCTAAGAAAACTCCTCTTTGTTTATTAAAGACACCTATCTACTTTAAAGACATCTAAATCTGCCTCTGTTCCTGAATGATTAGGCTCAATTTTGGTTTAGGGGGGCATTTGGGTTTAGGGTAAAACTGTTTGTCAAACCGCCGCCGCGTTAAAAGGTATTTTTAAAGACCAATTTGCTTAGAAACAGCAAGGCAATCCTGACCACAATTACTCCCTTACCTACCGAATCAAGCATCTAAGCTACCCCTGGATGAAGCAGTCGCCCCCTTTGCATAGTCTCTATCCACCAACTCCTTCCACTAGCTAACGGTAAGAGATCACGGGTTCAGCTGCACAACTGCGCAAAGGGTAAGAGAAGGCAGACGGAAGCGCATGAAACTGAACTGCAATCAGCAATGTTTTTCGAGACTCTTTAGAGTAAGAGTGACTCAGCCTCCAGGGGGCCACCTAGATTCACCCTGATGGAATGGCCATAGCCGCCTGATTTAAAGCGAGTTACAGAGGTAAAACCCCTGACTGGAGAGGCGGCCCTTGCACCCCTTTGCCCACCACGGACTCAGCAATCTTGCGATCGCGATATTTTACTGTGCTGCTTCTCTAGGATGCAGGTTGCTCGCAGCAATTTGGCGATCAGTTCAGCGCTGTAAATCTTCAGATTCCTAGAGATCTGGGCAAACGAGTTGACTAATCTTAGATCGTTCGCTTTCCATTAGACCACGGCTGGTCTCAATGTGACCGCTTATGCAGCTTTTTAACTGAGTACACCCACTCACTTAGAAAAAAACTGGGCATCCACCCTACTACGAATAGCACGGGTTTTACGAAATATACCTCCCTCTGATAACAACAAATTATTAAATCTGATAGTTTCTAGGGTATCTTAATAGACCACTGATGGGGTTAAAAATACAGATCTCCTTTTACTTGAGTTGCCGTCTGACGAGTCGCTGCGGAGCTAGCGTTTACGGTGATTCTGGGAAGCCGATGCTTAAACCCACACAGAATTTCCCACGAGATCGTGCCAAGCTGGGTGGCCCAGTCCTCAACGCTCAGGGACTCATCCCCTTCATTGCCGAGAATGGTCACGACTTCTCCCTCGCAGAGATCGGGTAAGGCACTCACATCCAGCATCAGTTGATCCATCGTAATCGTGCCAATTTGACGCACCCGCTGTCCTCGGATGAGGGTATGCATTTGGTTAGAAAGCAATCGCGGGACGCCATCAGCATAACCAATACCAACAACAGCAATCTGCATTGGGGCGGAGGCAATAAAGTGATGCCCATAGCTGACACCGGTTCCTGCTGAAACGGTTTTGATTTGAGTTATACGGGCTTTAACGGCTAGGGCTGGTTGTAGATCAACGACGGAGCGCAGATGCTCTGCCGGATATAGCCCATAGAGCGCTAGGCCAATGCGCACCCGATCGTAGTGCAAATTTGGATTGGTTAAGGTTGCAGCAGAGTTGGCCAGATGCAGCTTTGGGGGTTGGATGCCGGCTCGCCGGATTTGGGCGATCGCCTGCTCAAAGCGCTGATGCTGGAGATCCATGATGGTCGGGTCAGGATTATCCGCCGTCGCCAGATGGGAATAGATGCTGGCGATTTGCAGATTCGGTAGGCGAGTGACCAGTTGAGCAAACGAAACAGCCTCTTGCCAGCAGGTGCCCAATCGAGTCATGCCAGTATCTAGCTTCAGGTGAACGGGTAAAGGGGCGGTTTGCTCCAGGTGAGTGAGGACTTCTGAGAAGATCAGGGCTTGCCGTGCTGAGCAAAGGGTGGGTTGTAAACGCCAATGGATGATTGCCTGCACCTGTTCTGGTGTGTTGAGTGCCCCTAGAATCAAGATGGGTGCTGTAATGCCGGCTTCACGCAATTCCACCCCTTCGGTAATTGTGGCTACCCCCAACCAACTGGCCCCCGCCTGTAAAGCCGATCGCGCTACTAACGGTGCTCCGTGACCATAGGCATCGGCTTTGACAATGGCCATTAGCTCGGTCTGGGGTGAGAGCAACCGCTTTATCTGTCGAACGTTGTGGGCGATCGCCTGAGGATTAATCTCTACCCAGGCTCGCTCTTGCCGAATCGCCTCTAAATAAAGACTCCGACCCCAATCTGCCATCCATCTGACCTCCGCTCCACCACACCTGCCCATTATTGCAGGCAAAGCCCTGAAACAACATCTTATGATTAGCAACATTGCTGCCAGGAATCACAAACAAAGGAGAGGGCGGCTCTGGCCTGTGCCTCCATCCCACCTAGCTCCAAGGGTTCCATAGGTTGACGGACTTTCAGGGCAACCTGCTTAGGGCAAATGGTCAAGCGCTCATGGTCTTTTATGGCAAAGCAAGGCTGTCGGAAGGGGCTGTGGAGGGTGATTTTTCGTTTTAGAGAAAAAGCAAGCATCCCGATGAATCAGCCTTTTTGGGCGATCGCCCCGCCAACAAAAATCTTTCTAAGGGACTCAGAGACACCCGAGAAGGAATGGTAATATGACTGCGAAAATCAGGCTTTGCTTTGGTTTCTGAAGTTTCCCTAGATAAAACGATGTTCTGTCCTCTACTACAAAGCGCTATGCAATTATCCGTAGGTGAAATTAGTAGCCTTTTAGCCCAGTCTCCTGCCCCGCCAACGGGTGAAGCAAGTCCTACACTTTCTCCAATCGAGCAAACGTTAACTGTGTTGGGGTTGAGTAGCTTAGGGCCAACTTTACTAAATTTGATTGGGGCCATCTTCATCTTCATTGCCGGATGGATTCTGGCGGTTATTTTATCCTGGCTGACCAAAAAAGTATTGCAGCGTACCGATATTGACAATCGTCTGGCTCAAGCGGTCTCAGGTACTTCAGGTAAGTCGATTCAGACGGAGAGTTTGATCTCTCAAATTGTTTTTTGGACTGTTTTGATTCTGGCGGCGGTAGCGGCTCTAGATGTATTAAAGCTAACGACTGTTTCGCAGCCGCTGAATAATTTTTTGAACCAGATTTTTGCATTTTTACCCAAGTTAGGGGCCGCCGGTTTGTTAGCTGCGATCGCCTGGGTGCTAGCCTCAATCGCTAAAACCACTGTTTCCCGTCTGGCACGTTCGTTTAATCTCGATCAGAGGGTCGCGCCCCTAGCTGATGACATGGATGCGGCCACCCCCTCTGACACGCCCCCCTTACTTTTGAGTGAAACGCTGGGCAATGCTCTTTACTGGTTTGTTTTTCTCTTCTTTCTACCGCTGATTCTAGGGGTTTTAGATTTACAAGGCCCATTGCAACCCGTCCAAAACTTGCTCAACGATTTGTTAGCTGCTTTACCGCGCATTCTCAAGGCGGTCTTGATTGGGGTGGTTGGCTGGCTGATTGCTCGTGTTGTGCGCAATATCGTAACAAACTTGTTGGCCGCGACAGGTGCAGATCAGATTGGTCGCCAATTTGGTCTCAGTCGGGCGAGCAGTCACCAGTCCCTTTCCTGGCTTGCGGGCACAATCGTCTATGTGCTGATTTTAATTCCGGCAGCGGTTGCTGCCCTAGAGGCGCTGGAGATTCAGGCAATTTCTGCCCCAGCCGTTGCAATGCTGAACCAGATTTTGACGGCGCTGCCGCAAATTTTCACCGCTGTGTTGATTTTAGTGGCGGCCTACGTGATTGGGCGGTTTGTGGGTGATTTAGTCACAAACGTACTCTCTAGCGTAGGGTTTGATCGCGTCTTCTATTGGTTGGGCTTGCAGCGGCCAACCCCATCTGGCGTTCAACCAGAAACGGAGCCAGAACCACTACCCCCAACAGCTCAGCCTGCTTTGCCGACGCGATCGCCCTCAGAAATTGGCGGTATTGTGGTGCTGGTTGGCATTATGCTATTCGCTACCGTGGCGGCGACCAATGTGCTAAACATTCCGGCCTTGACAGCCCTGATCAGTGAACTGCTCGTCATATTTGGCCGCGTGCTCGTCGGTTTATTTGTTTTTGGCATCGGGCTGTACTTAGCTAACCTGGCGTTTAATCTGATTCTCAGCTCTGGTAATGCGCAAGCCCGCATTTTGGCGCAAACGGCCCGGATTGCGATTATTGCTCTGGTGACTGCCATGGCGCTCCAGCAAATGGGGATTGCTGCAAATATTGTGAATTTAGCCTTTGGTCTATTGCTGGGGGCCGTAGCCGTAGCGCTGGCTATCGCCTTTGGGCTGGGTGGTCGTACAGTAGCCGCAGAGCAATTAGAAGAATGGCGATCAGCGATAAAGCGACCTCCTCACAACCAGGGCTAAGGAGGTTTCTGGCTAACAAGTAACCACTGGCCTGCCCTCTTTAGCGATTTTTAGAGATAAAGACAACACTCAAGTGCCGATCTCTTCCAGCCATCACCTGAGGAGAGGTCGGCTTTCTGGATCAGTGAAGTCACTTAACCCCCAGTGGGGTTGATCCGAATTAATACTTGCCCGTACTCCACAGGTTGGGCATTTTGCACCAAAATCTCAACAACCTCTCCGGCAACCTCCGAGTCTAGCTCGTTCATCAACTTCATGGCTTCAATGATGCATACCGTTTGCCCAGGCTGAATGCGATCGCCCACTTCGATAAAAGGCGGCTCATCCGGAGAAGGAGAACGGTAAAAAGTACCCACCATCGGCGAGGTAATTTCAACGAGGCGGCGATCCGCTTTAGCCGATGCCGGGGGAGCCGCACTCTCTGTTGCGGGGGCTGCGATCGCGGGCAGCGTCGCTGGCAAGGGCACTGGGGTTGTGGCAGGCACTACAACTGATGGTGACAGAGCAGCACTGGCTCCTATCCCCCGGCGCACCGTTAGCTCAAAGTCTCCACTTTTGAGAGTTAGCTCGGCTACATCGGTTTGATTCAGTGCTGCTAGTAATTCTCGAATTTCGTCTAAATCCAAAGACACGGTTTTATCAAAGGTAAGTTGTCAGAAACGATACAAAAACTGAAAGTCTTTAAAACTGAAAGCCCTTAAAACTGACAACCAGAACCGACTCGAAACCGATCAACCGAATTGTCAGACAGCCCTCGCCCTCTAGAATAAATTGGCTCAGTCAACAATCACGACTCGCGACCAAGATACGTGTCATTGCGGGTGTCGATCTTGATCTTTTCGCCAATCGAAATAAACAAGGGCACCATCACCTGTGCACCTGTTTCGACAATGGCTGGCTTTGTTCCTCCTGTTGCCGTATCCCCTTTAACCCCAGGATCGGTTTGAATCACTTCCAGAACGACTGAGTTGGGTAATTCCACTTCCATGACCTGCTCGCCCCAACGCACGACACTTGCTTCCATTCCTTCTTTCAGGTATTTGACGCGATCGCCAATTTGCGCAGCCGAGAGACGGGCTTCCTCGTAGGTTTCCATATCCATGAAAACGTAGTCATCCCCATCCTTATAAGTGTGTTGCATCACACTTTTTTCCAAATTGGCTTGAGGCACTGTCTCACCAGCCCGGAAAGTACGTTCAACCACGTTCCCGGTTTGTACGTTTTTGAGCTTAGTCCGCACAAACGCAGACCCCTTGCCGGGTTTCACATGTAGAAACTCAACTACTTTCCACACGCCACCATCTAGTTCGATGCTTACGCCGGGTCGAAAATCGTTGCTGGAAATCATGAAGTATCCTGTTGGAAAAATTCTCAACGACTCATTTTACCCCTCTAAGGGTGCCCCATGATGAATTGACCATGGAATTCTGGGATAGATGCTCAAGTGTTTTGTCCGGAAGACGCTGACAGGTCGCAGACTGTCAACATCTAACGCCCATTCACTTGCTAACGCTAGTCAGCTCAAGGCAGAAATTGTGCATTTTTCCTGTTGAATGAGAGAATCATACCGATTTCAGCAAAGAATGGGGCAAATACCCGACTGAACGCTTGGAGCGGTATGACTTTTGCTATCCCCAAATCACCCATCTAAACTCCAAAATGGTACAAAGAATGGGGGCAGAAATTAAAAACTCAAAATTAAACATTCACACCCACCAGCGCCCCGTCTCCTTTTCTTCAAATTCAGCCCAGATCAGATGACTTGAAGAATCAACACATCTCTCCAAACTTTTGTGAAAAATACTACGTTTTCCACAAGAAAGCGCGGTTTTCCCCAGGTTTTCCACAAGGCAGCACCTCATTTCCCCAAACCAGACAGTGATGGAAGAAATGAGTTAAAAGTGACCCGCACCCTCGTTTTGAATGGATAGCGCGGAGCAATGCTTCAGCAAAACAGTTGACTCAGCTAGGGAAGCGCCCGTTTGATGGGCAGCCTACTACAAAGCTGGGGAAAGTATCATAGGTACATCTCACTTTTGTAAACCGCCCTACTTTGCGGGAGGAGCAGAGCGCTCCATCCCCCCTTGCTTGCATACCCGTCAGGGCTACACCCTTTCTCCCCCAATAGACGCAGGGCAGACAGATTCAAAGTCTCTCTTCCAAGGAAGGAGAGGGCTTTAGGGTGTAGCTTGCTTCCCAAAAGGTGGGTTACGAAACAAGGATGCACCGATTATCACAAAAGTTGCTTGTAACCGGGGGAGCAGCCTGAGCCGTTTTGAGAACCCATAATTGAGTGAAGTTGAGTGATTGGCTACCGCCAGCTCAGTCAAACTACTCCCACTCGATGGTGCCAGGAGGCTTAGAGGTTACATCATAGACGACCCGATTGACTCCTGCAACCTCGTTCACAATTCGATTTGAAATGGTCTCTAGCAAGTCATAGGGAACCTTTGCCCAGTCGGCGGTCATGCCATCTTCACTAGTAACGAATCGCAACACAATCGGGTAGGCGTAGGTGCGCTGGTCACCCATGACTCCCACACTCCGAATCGGTAATAACACAGCAAAAGCCTGCCAGAGGTCGTGGTAAATCCCACTGCGGTTAATTTCCTGGCGCACGATCAGGTCGGCATCCCGTAATATTTCTAGTCTTTCCTCGGTGACTTCGCCCAAAATCCGAATCGCTAACCCTGGCCCTGGGAAGGGATGGCGTTGCACAATTTCTTCTGGTAAGCCGATTGATCGCCCCACCTTGCGCACTTCATCTTTGAAGAGCTTTCGCAGTGGCTCAACGAGTTTAAACCGTAAGTCCTTAGGGAGGCCGCCAACGTTATGGTGGCTCTTGATTTTGACGGCAACCCTTTCTCCGGTTTTAGGGTCGATGTTGGTATCAGCCGATTCAATCACATCGGGGTAGAGGGTGCCTTGAGCTAAATAGTCGAAAGGCCCTAACCGTTTAGATTCGGCCTCAAACACCCGAATAAACTCGTGCCCAATGCGCTTGCGTTTTTCTTCGGGATCCGTGACGCCGGCGATCGCCGCTAAAAAGCGATCGCGGGCATTCACATACTGCACTGGAATGTGAAACTGCTCATCGAACAGCTTGAGCAACCGCTCTGGTTCTAGCTTCCGCATAAACCCCTGGTCAATAAACATGCAGGTGAGCTGGTCGCCAATGGCACGATGCAATAAAAAGGCTAGCGTCGATGAGTCAACCCCACCAGAAAGAGCTAGCAGTACTCGCTTATCCCCAACTCGAGCACGAATTTCGCGAATCGCTTCTTCGACAAAGGCCGCTGTTGTCCAGGTAGGTTCGCAGTGGCAAATGTGATAAACAAAGTTGCGAATGAGCGCCAAGCCTCCAATGGAATGCACTACTTCAGGATGAAATTGAACGCCGTAGAGTTTTTGCTCCTGATGGGCGATCGCGGCACAGTCGGTATTTTCGGTATGGGCTAGTCGCTCAAACCCAGAGGGCAGTGCCGTTACCGAGTCCCCATGGCTCATCCACATTGTGGTGCCATCTTCAACATTGGTGAAGAGATCGGTTGGATCATCAATATAGAGAGACGCTTTGCCATATTCTCCCCGATCTGTTCGTTCAACAGTGCCCCCCAGTTGTTGCACCATCAATTGCATGCCATAGCAAACTCCCAGGATGGGAATGCCTAAACTCCAAATTTCAGGATCACAGTGGGGAGCCGCCTCATCGTAGACAGAATTTGGCCCACCAGAAAGAATAATACCCTTTGGGCTAAGCTGGCGCAGTTGACTGGCTGAGGTACGGTAAGACAGAACTTCAGAGTAGACCTGGGTCTCACGAATGCGGCGGGCAATCAACTCAGAATATTGGGAGCCAAAATCCAGAATGACAATCATCTGGCGCTCAAGATCCAAGGATGCGACCTTGGTTTGGGGTTCTGTTTGCAGAGTCACCGAGGGATCCTGTAGGTATGGTGCAAGGGTGGACAATAGGGAAACTTAAGCAGGCATTTATCTAAATTTTTAGAAAAGTCAGCGTTTATTCAAAGGGGAATGAGGGTCTTAAAGTCTCTTTGATTAGAAGAGGCATCTTGCTTCAAATGCCAAGCTTTGGTGAACGGTTGAACGGATAGTTAACTTGGATTCTGGAGCAAGATTGATAAAAATTAATTTTGTTATTCTAACCTAGCAAGGACTTGCTCAAGTAGGTGAGTGCCAACCACGCTTTTCATAATGATTTTGCGGCTGCGATCAAATAGTATGCTGCCCACCGCTACTGAGCGATCGCAGTGGGTTTGAATATACTGCTGACTACGTTGATCAATGGTTTCGGCGATCGCCTGATACACCAGGGTCGCCCAGTTGTGCCCTGTTGACTGATCCTGCTGTTGCAGATACTGCCAGGCTGCTTCCACGGTGGTGCTATCCATAATACGTTGAAGGTGGTTGATTGGGATTCCCACTTTTGCGCATTGAGCCGTAAAAATCTCCAACCGGCCATCGGCAAGATGGTGGTGGGTATGAAAAATACCGCCTGCTAGCTTAATGAGCTTGCCATGGTAGCCAAATAATAAAATTGCTCGCACGCCCTGGATACCCGCTTCTACCAGCAGCGGCCCCAACCAATTGGCTGTCTTGACCAACTGGTTATTTGAGATACCGACTTGCCGGGCTAGATCCAGGCCATTCTCACCAATACAAAATACAAGCGTCTCAAACTGGTTGGCCTTTTGCTGGAGGTCTTGACGAAAGGCTTCGAGCTGTCCTGGTGCACTGAGGGGATGGGCAATGCCGCTGGTGCCTAGTAGGGACAGGCCCTCAACCACTCCAAAGGCAGCGTTAGAGGTTCGGGCGGCGAGCGATCGCCCCTCAGGTAAAATCAGCGTCACTCGAATTTTTTGTCCAGCCGTCATACAGCGACTCAGGTTTTCCCGTAGAAGCCGATCAGCATAGGCATAGATCGCTGGAGTTTGGTCCGGGAGGCGGTACCCAATGCCGTCGCCAGCCACCAACTGAATAGCCTCTGCTTGATCGGCAGTGCCCCACTGCACAGTTGCCCAGATTGGTGTGTTTCGAGTGAGATCGAGATTATCGCCGGGATCGCTGCGAGTAATGGCTAATGCCATTTCTGGGGTAATCAGCCCGACCTGCTCAATCGCAATGGGCACCGTCTCATCGGGTTCCAACAAATCAACCCTAACGGTAGAGGCGATTGGCAGAGATTGCAGGTGCTTCAAGGCGGCAACCGCCGCTGCACAGGCAAAAACTGGCAGTGTATAACCCGCTCGAACCATTGATGCTTCCATAGGATTCAGCATAGCGCTCTTTTCCCCCATGGGGCAGGGACGCCAGTCTTCTCCTGACCTCTCGGTGTGCCCTATCTGGTAACTACGCCAAACCTAAAAATTAGGATTGGTTGTCAAGGCTGGAGTACCCGCGATCGCGCCCAACCAGCGCTTTACCTTGACATCATCGCTCGATGGCGCACTCGTCTTCCTGTAGAAACAGAGGCAATCGCTGATTGTTCCTCAAGACAGAGAACGGGATGCTCGTGCCATCAGCACACTTTGGGCCGATCGCTCAACTTCACCAGCCTTGGGTGCGCGTTGTTGATAGGTTCCATCCGATTGCAGTTCCCAGGCGTTCCGGTTATCGTCTAAAAAAATCTGCAACAGTTCCTTTAGCTCTTTTTTGAGTTTAGGGTCTTCCACGGGGGTCACAGCTTCAACACGCCGATCTAAATTGCGGGTCATCCAGTCGGCACTGCCTATGTAGAATTCTTCGTTGCCATTGTTGTGGAAGTAGAAGATCCGGGAATGCTCCAGGTATCGCCCAACGATGCTAATAACCTGAATCGTTTCACTGATTCCTTTTAGCCCTGGCAAAAGGCTGCACATGCCACGGATGATGAGTTCAATTGTGACCCCAGCCATGGAGGCTTCGTAAAGCTTCTGAATCATACTGGGATCAACGAGGGCATTCATCTTAGCCATAATATGGGCAGGCTTACCGGCTTTGGCATGGGTAATCTCGCGGTCAATCATCGCCGTCATGCGATCGCGCATCGTCATTGGAGAGACCAGCAGCTTTCGGAAGGTTTTTTGCTTGGAGAAGCCCGTCAGGTAGTTAAACAAATCCGTGAGATCTGCCCCTAATTCCTCCCGGCAACTGAGCAAACCCAAATCGGTATATAACCCCGCCGTTTTTGAGTTGTAGTTACCCGTGCCAATATGAACATAACGGCGCAGAACTTCACCCTCCTGGCGTACTACCAACACGACCTTTGTATGGGTCTTTAGCCCAACTTTACCGTAAGTGACGTGCACGCCGGCATTTTCCAGCATTTCTGCCCAGTTAATATTGCTCTCTTCATCAAAGCGAGCCTTTAACTCAACCACCGCTACCACCTGTTTCTTTTGTTCAGCCGCCGCAATCAAGGCCTTAACAATGGGAGAATTGCTAGAGGTGCGATAGAGCGTGATTTTAATCACCTTGACTGCCGGGTCATAGGCCGCTTTGGTGATGAACAACTCCACCGATGCAGTAAAGGACTCGTAAGGGTGGTGAACCAAAATATCCCCTTCGCGAATGATGGAGAAAATGTCCTGTCGCCCTTCCTGCGCTGACGCATCCTTGGCGGCAACGGGCTTCAATCGAGGAGGTACCACCGGGGTGTAGGGAGCATCCTTCAAGTCGGGACGAGGTACGCTCATTAGGGCAAAGAGATCCTTGAGACCTAGTAAGCCTTTAAGGGTATAAACGTCTTTTTCATCAACCTTGACGCCTTTAATCAAGGTTTCGCGGATGAAGTCTGAGGCATCTTCAGGAATTTCTAAGCGTACGACCGACCCAATAAAATGACGATGGGCTAGGGCTTCCTGAATGGCTTGTAGCAGGCTGCCTGCGGCCTCGTCCTCGTAGTCAATATCAGAATCTCGGGTAATCCGAAAGGGCGTACACTCCTGGATCAACATTCCTGGAAAGAGAGCCTCCAGATTGTGAGCAATAATCTGTTCAATAGGAACTACCGCCCAAAGGACAGGCTCACCATTTTTGTGGCGCAGCGTTTCGGGTAATTGAACAAACCGGGGGAGGTCGGCTGGCATTTTCAGGCGTGCAAACAGTTCTTCCTCACTATCAGGGTCTTTCACCGCCACCGCCAAGTTCAGGCTAAGATTTGACATGGTTGGAAACGGATGGGTGAGATCAACACCGAGAGGAGTAAGTTGGGGAAAAATACGCTCCTCAAAGTAGTTGTCTAGATGGGCGCGTTGGTCTTTGTCTAGATCAATATAGTTCAGAATGTAAATGCCTTCTGCTTCAAGTTGGGGCCGCAGTTCTTTGGCAAAGAGTTCATCTTGAGCGGTGATCAGGGGGGCCAGGGCTTCACGAATGGCGGCAATGATCTGGTTGGGGGTGCGACCATCGGGGCTGCGTTTAGTCATTTCGGCGGCCATTTCCTCCTTGAGGATGGCGACTCGCACCATAAAAAACTCGTCGAGATTTGAGGTGAAGATGGCGGTGAACTTGACCCGCTCTAGTAATGGGTTGCGGGGGTCTAGCGCTTCGTGGAGAACCCGTCGATTAAACTCGATCCAACTGAGATGCTGGTTATAGAAATATTGGGGATGATGTAGGTCGATCGAGGGGGCTTTTTCGGTGGTGTTTGTCATGGCTAGACCAATTAGCAAGTGGTATTGATGTTCCCAAAATCCTGTCGGAATGAGAAGTAAGCTGGAATACATCCGGATGGATGGCAACGGCTGGCAACAAGCTCCGGGAGTCTTAGATTAAGGCTCATCTCGGAATTTGGTCGCATTAGCTTCATCGGGTGGTGTAGATACGCCACGCTTCCTGGGCGATCGCCCAATCTTCTTGGGTATGAATGACCAGTACCCGAACGGCGGAGTCAGGGGTTGCAATATCCTGATCGACCGGACGGTTTGCATTTTTTTCAGGGTCGAGCTTTAATCCTAAAAACTCAAAGGGGGCACAGGCTGCGGCTCTGATTTGGGGTGCGTTTTCCCCTATGCCCGCCGTAAAAATCAGGGCATCTAACCCACCCAAGCTGGGTAGCATTGCCCCAATGTGCCACCGCAGTCGATGGATATAGACTTCTAGAGCCTGTTCAGCCTGTTGGTTGCCTGTGGCGATCGCCGCATCAATATCGCGCAGATCGTTAGAAACCCCAGATAACCCCTCCAGGCCACAGTCATTGTTGAGCAGATGATCCAACTGGTCAACGGTATACCCTTCCTGGCGCAGCAAGCGGATGATAATCCCTGGATCGATGGACCCAGAGCGACTCCCCATCATCAGCCCCTCTAGAGGCGTAAACCCCATCGTGGTATCAACGCTGACGCCATTGCGAATCGCAGATAAGGATGCTCCATTCCCCAAGTGGCAGTTAATCAGTCGGAGGTTGGCCAGATCCCGCTGCAAGATTTGGGCAGCCCGCTGGGCACAGTATTGATGACTAATCCCATGAAACCCGTAGCGACGAATCCCCTGCTCTAGCCACTCGTAGCGTCCAGGATAGATATAGGCAGCAGGTGGCAAGGTGGCATGGAAGGCTGTATCAAACACAGCCACTTGCGGGGTCTGATTCCCCAGCAGCGTTTCGGTAATTTGAATCCCTTCTAGGTTGACTGGGTTATGAACTGGAGCAAACTCAGCAAGGCGTTCAATTTCTGCTTTGACGGCAGCCGTAACGACCACACTTTGACGATAGTGACTGCCGCCATGCACAACCCGATGCCCAACCAAGGCAATTTCCTCTGGGGAACGGATGACCTGTGTGTCGCCGGTCCACAGCGTTTTGAGCAGTTTGAGGGTGTCATCAAAGCGAGACTGTGGCGGCAGGTCCTGCTTCAGCACGTGGCCTTGGTGGGTTTTCACTTTGACAGAGGCATGATCAACGCCTTCAACCCAGGTAATTTGCCCTTCCCACAGCGGTTCTGGGGGGTGCTCTGGCAGACTTCCCCCCGGCAACTCATAGAGGCAGCTTTTCTGGCTACTCGATCCGGCGTTCATCACCAGGATTTTCATAAATGACCGTGGCAGCAAGATTGTCACGATAACCCTAGCAGATCCGTCTAAAAATGCTTTGTAGCGATCGCTAGTGAAGGCTTACTTTTTATCCTAACTTGGTGGTTTCCACGGCTAAATCAGCTTCTGCTAAATTCCCACACTGAGCAGCCATTCACAATTTCAGTAAGTTCGCCTGTCAGGTATTCTAAAAGGGTTTCAGAATCATCCCGTCGCTCGGCCTATTGCTGTACCTGCGAGCCAGCCCGTAGTCCAGGCCGCTTGAAAGTTGAAGCCACCCGTAACCCCATCGATGTCGAGAATTTCACCCGCCAAAAAAAGTCCTGGACAGCAGCGACTCTGCATGGTCTTAAAGTCCACCTCGTTCAAGCTCACCCCGCCACAGGTGACAAATTCTTCTTTGAATACGCCTTTGCCGCTAATCTGGTAACGCCCTCGGGTCAACTCTTCCAGCAGTGCATTCAGGGTTTTGTTTGACAGTTCAGCCCAGCGAGCACTCGGTTGAATGCCCACTGTCTCAACCAGGCGCTCCCATAGGCGGCGGGGAATCAATACCGGACAGTTGCCGATGATGGTTTTGCGGGGAATTTGATTGCGCAGCGCTTGTAATTGCTGGCGTAACGTTTCAGGGTTAGAGGTAGGCACCCAGTTGATCTGCAACTCAGCCTGATAGCGCTGCTGATGCAGCGATCGCGCTGCCCAAGCCGACAGTTTGAGTACAGCAGGCCCACTTAAGCCCCAGTGGGTAATCAAGAGTGGCCCTGTTTGTTCTAAAGTTGGCAGATCGGGGAGTTGCAATCGCAGTTGGGCAGTTGCCACCGAAACTCCGGCCAAACCGGCTAGTCGCGAATCCTGGATGTTAAAGGTAAACAAGGAAGGTACAGGAGGCTCCAGGGTGTGCCCTAGAGAACGGGCGATCGCATAACCCTGAGGATGGCTGCCAGTGGCCAGTAACAAGCGATCGCAGCAAATGCTCTCACCAGTGCGAAACCCTAACCGAAACTGACCCGCTTCTTGCACAACCGACTGCACAGCGGCTTTAACCCAGAGCTTAACCCGTGCCGCTTTGGCCGCTGCCAACAGGCCGTTAACAATCGTGGCAGAGTCATCCGTAACCGGAAACATTCGCCCATCGGCTTCGGTTTTGAGGGCAATGCCCCGCGACTCAAACCACTGCACCGTGTCCCTAGGCTGAAACCGACTAAAGGCCCCTCGCAGGGCCTTGCCACCCCGAGGGTAATGCTGCACCAAAAGCGCCGGGTCAAAACACGCGTGCGTGACATTACACCGCCCACCGCCTGAAACCCGGACTTTGCTAAGGGGTTGAGGAGTGGCCTCTAGTAAGGTGACCCGCACCTGAGGAAAGGTCTCCGCACAGGCGATCGCCCCCAAAAAACCAGCCGCTCCGCCTCCTACTACCACCACGTCCATCATTGTCCAACATGCTCCCCAAGACATTTAACATTATGGTGTTGCGCAAGCACATCAGGACATTTCGACAAAGGGAAATCGGCAAGATCTCTAGCCAGCAAAGGGGTTTATATCTCCACGCCGTCCTAACCCTGACTCGTACCACTAGGCCTTAGATAATTTGCCCACTGGCCATTGTTCAGGGAACCTTGGAAGGGGTACAAGTTTACTCTACAGTACCTCGCTGATCGGCAGAAACCCATAGCAACTTGCTACAGGTGAGTTTTCCTGACCATGCAGCGGGCACTCGCGGCGATCGCACTGACCACAATTCGCGACAACCGGCAATAGCAGCTTCGTCAAAGAATAAAGACGAATTCCCTGACGGATAAACGCCTGTGCTTCCAGAGCCGAGATGTGATCCACTAGCAGAACCACCGAATCGATGCTCAAAACTCTCCGTTGCTGATTAATTTGTCCCAGGGTTTGGCTAAAACATTCCGCTTTCGACTTACTGGCAATCAGCACCCGTTTGGGTTGGCAAGCAAAACAGGGCGGTTTCTCCTGGTCAAAATAGTCTTTGTAGAGTATGGTGATGCAGCCATCGGGATAGTGGCGGGTGCGGATACAACGCAGAAAAGGAATACTAAACTCCCCTTGGTCATCCACCTTGTACCACCACGACTTATGCCAGCTATCCTGAGACAGGCGCAAAATCTCCTGAATCTGATTGGGCGACATTCCTGCCTGAGCCAGTAAAGCAACGGTGGGGGCTAAGGGGAGCCTCTGCCCTAGGGTTTGCATTTCTGACTCATGCTGCACTAACCTCGCCAGTTCTCGGCTATTCTGTAGGTCTCTCAACCGGGTTGGGAGGTCTGTGATGGCAGCCGAGTCTGCTGGAATGGCAGAGATGGCTTGATAGGTGACAACCCCATCACTAGTTTGGTGTTCCCCTGTGGGAACCGCTACCTCAACTGTAATCGAGGCAATTCGGGGTGCCTCGATCAGGGGGGGCTGGCAGTCGGTTAATAACGATCGCAACAGTGGTGCCTCGGCCATGGCCAGTACCATTTGAATCTGCTCCCTCCAACCGGCAGACTGGCTAGGAAACCCATCCACGCGAAACAACAACGGGCGATCGCGCATATGCTTAACAGCTATCTGTAGCCATATTGTGGCAGGAGTTTCCAAAACTGCCCACCTACAGTACCCCTGATTAACAAATCTGTACGAAAAAGAGTCGGGCCAAAATTGTTATAGTTTCCGAAATGAAGGGGATGGCGGCTGTGGTTTTGAGTGGAAGCACTCATAGATACCCCAAAGCCACCTGGTTTTTCCAGGGGCTTTTTTTTGGGATTCCGTCGATTTGAAGGATAGGGTAGAAAAGTCACTCTTTATCCGGTTGCGATATGAAAAGATTAGCCAGTTTTGTGATTTCAGCGATCGCCGCCACCTGGCTAGGTGCCAGTGCCATCCTGGCGATTCAGAACTACACCCCCGTCTCTCTTCGCTTCTTAAACTACCAGTCGATTGAGATGCCCCTGGGGCTGGTACTGAGCTTTAGCGTCGGCCTAGGAATGCTTGGTATGGCTCTGCTGACTCCCCTGCTGGGATTATCAAGCCATGCCACCGAAGAGCAAGAATAACCCCTCCCTTCCCAATTCGCAGTAGTCGTTCAAGCCTCTTCTATGCCCCCCACTTCCTCACCCCTTACTCCCCGGCTCCACTCGATAGGGCTGTGGGTTCAAGCAGAAGCGGATGCTCTGTGGTCTCTGCTTTCAGCAAGTTCGTCAGCAGCGACTCCGGACGGTGCCGATGGGGCCAGACAAATGCATGGCGAAAGGCCGCGTCCTGGCAGGCTTGTAGCTGCTGAAAGTCAATTACATCGTGAGTAAGCAAGTTCTCATACTCAAACGGCAAGCGGACATTGTGCAAACCCGCATTATCCGTGCAAATGGCCACATCCACCCCCGCATCAAAGCAGCGATCAAAAACGACCTTCAATTCAGACAGGTCGGTCAATGTTCCTGTTTTCAAGTAAGTCGTTGGGCAAATCTCTAGGCACTGCCCGCGCTCGGCAAGCGTTTGGAGTAACTCGGGATGCTGTAACGGAATTTGAATGCCATGCCCAATTCGCATCAAATAAGGAAGCAACTTCGGATGGCAACCATCCCGCGTTTCATAAACATGACCTGTGGTATTTAGTCCCAGCGATCGCGCATAGGCATAAAGTTCCACAAACTCCTCCAGGCGATCGCCATAGTGATTGTCTCCCCCCGCCAAATCAATAGCACAGACATACTCACGTGATTGTGCCGCTAAATCAACAATGGCTCGATTCACCTCATAGGGGAGTCGCAAGTGCATACACAAAATCTGACTGGTGACAATCGGGTACTCCTTAATCTGGCTCGATCGCCCAACAACATCCACCACATTGGCCATGCGCTCAATTCGTTCCGACTGTGATAAATGCTCTGGAGTCCGCAGGTAGGGAGTGTAGCGCAACTCTAAGTAAGCAAGATTCTCAAAAATATAGGCTCCCCGCATGAGCCGATAGACAAAATAAGGCAACGCCACCTCAGTTTGCACACTTTCCACCAGGGTATGCAGTTCCAAATATTCGTCCAGGGTGTTACGCGGACGGGTATAAAAGTTCTCAAAGGCAGGATAGTCAGAAAAGCGCTCAGCCAATGCTGAACCGTTACGTTGTAGATAGCGCCACAGCACTCTGGGCACAACAGAACCACCAAGATGGCGGTGCAACTCAGCATATAAAGCCACAATCAACCCCCTGCATCGAAAATCCTGTGTAAACAGTCGCCACAACGCGCTGACCACCTATCCATTAATTTAACGCGTTCAGCAAAACTGGCCGTTGAGCGTCTCAAGGAGATTGCCGTTTGGCGATCGCCCACTTCATCTCTTAAAACTCAATCGAAGCAAACCTTACGAAAACCGTATCCAAACATTAAGGGATTATAAAACCGTTCGAAGGCTACAAAGTAGCATTTAGAACACATCCCCTTATCACCCATTTGCAGGCTCGCACTATTCGGTAGGGCACGCCCCTGTGGCGCTCCTAATCACAAAATTCAAGCAATCACCGGCAATCCTGTTTCAGCCTCATCCACTCAGGATAGAAATCGTCCAAAGCGACCCAACATACCTAACATCACAGGAAACCAGACCCCTGCTGCAATCCCAAAAGACGCTTCAGAAACATAGATTCAACTAGCGGCAAAACAGCTAACAAGCACAAAAAATGCAAAAAAACAGAGTCACCTCTCTGTGTCCTCCGCATCCCTGTAGTAAAAGCTCAAATCAAAAACTTTCACCCCCAAGGAGGTTATAAGATCATCCAGTCTCCCCTGAACAACCTCTCCATAAGTCGCTTCACACTTCACGTCCCCACTCGAAACGACTTAGCTCAACCCTCAATACTTCATTTACATAACAAATTGTCCAGCAGATCTGCTAACTCTCCACAAATCTGCATCCAGTCATAACTTCAGCAGATAACACTTTTAGCCAGACAAGATGCCACCACACTTACCACTTAGCTCCCTCTAAGAAGCACCTAGTTCCAAGCTCGTAAATACCCTTTCGGCAAGTAGCGAGAACCAAGCACT
This sequence comes from uncultured Leptolyngbyaceae cyanobacterium, assembly GCA_938023035.1. GTDB lineage: Bacteria > Cyanobacteriota > Cyanobacteriia > Leptolyngbyales > Leptolyngbyaceae > DSRU01. The sequence continues at coordinate 99,574 of CALIDI010000005.1, forward strand.
ATAGAACCTCACCACCAGCCAGTTGAAAACGCTATCTGGATAGGGTATCGACCGTTGCAAACCACTCAAGCTGAGAGGGACTGACGCGATGCTTGACAAGTTTGGCTAACTCTTGGAGTTGAGCAATAGCTTCTGCTCCCTCTAGCTTCATCAGCTCCCGGTCATCCCGCATCTCTGTCCAAGTGATTCCATAATCAGAAACCAGAAAGCGAATGAGATGATCCTCACCCAGGCTAACCATGAACGACGCACTATTCATCTGTCCGCCACAGGTATAACACGAAGCAAGATAACCCTGACGCTCTAGAACAATCGCCAAAGCCTGAAGGCTCATGACGAGATCCTGAACAAATAGGCGATGCTGTTCTGCGAGTCTTAGAAACACGGCTATCCTCCGTCACCACGCTTACAATTTTAACTCTTTAGAGTTTCTTAAGAATCCCCTATTGATACAAAAGTGTTAAATAAAGCCAGCCTTCTTTGTTAAGCTTTGTTAAGGAAGAGTTGACTCTTCTATTCGCTCAACCATAGCGCTAAATCCTCTTCCTTGTCATCAAAAACCATTCCTTTGGCAAAAAAATATGGCGTTGACAGTACCCCTCATCCCCCATAGTGCCCAAACTGCACCTGGGAAGTCGTATCTCCAGAAACAATTGCTAGCGACTCTTTACATCCCCAACAAACTTTCCAAACGGTCAAGTTTATCTAGGCGATAACCGCGATTCTCAGTACAAGAATGATTCTCATCCAGGTGTCTGATTTCAATCGCCCTTAATGACTGGGATTGCTATTCTGGCGTTCAGAAATTCGAGTCAAAAAGTGTTTGCAAGCCAAGCCAGTACAAGTGTTTAAAGTAAGAATGACTAGAGCGATGATATTTACTTATTGATCTGATCGCATGAAACTAGTCAAGAAATGTAGCTGTCGCCAAGTTGCTGAGTTTATTAGAGGTTAAGGAAGTGGGGGCGGTGCCTCCAGCCACAGGTTCCATCCCTGGCAGCTTGCCCTCAATTAGATGGACGATGGCCATATCTGGACTGGCCCTAATCTAAAGTTGGACTAAAGAGCCGACTTCTAGTAAGCAGAGCAACCGCCATTCTTCGCGAATTGAAATGCCTTCAAAGGCAGATGTGGAAAAAATATGGCCTCGTCTCGGATCGAATTCGTCTTTGGTTTAATTCAAAGGAGGGCGATAAAGGCCTAGCTTCTGTTTCAAGAGCAAACCGAAAAAGGGCACGTCCTCTACAAGGTAGCGCTTCCACAGGCGCTTAGGGTCGCGGCTAATCCGAAATAACCACTCCATTCCAATATTGCTAACCCACTTGGGGGCGCGCTGAATATTGCCAGCTTCAAAGTCAATAGCAGCTCCAACAGCGAGAAAAATCTTAATATTTGGGAGCAAAGCTCGATGTTGTGCAATCCACTTTTCTTGCTTGGGGGCACCGACGCCCACAGCGAGAACTGTAGCTCCAGAGTCATTAATCTGGTCAACAATCTCTAAACACTCCCGATGGTTGCGCTCAAACCCGAAGGAGGGAGAATGCGCAGCGACAATGATATCCCGGCCAATTTTGCGGTTAACATTCTGACGGGCAGATTCTGCAACTCCAGGAGCGCCTCCCAACAAAAAAACCTTGATGCCAGGGTTACTGCGATGATAACGACAAAAATGAGGAAAGAAATCCGAACCGGATATTTTCTCTTTCAGTGGAGTTCCTAAAAACCGAGCGGCGTACATCAAAATTTGGCTGTCGCACACGCGATAATCTGCCTGGCTGTACACGTAACGAAACTCAGCATCGTACTGCAATTTCATTAAGTGATCCACATTTGGGGTAATCACAAACCCTGACTTCAAGTGCTCTAGAAACTCTTGCATCGAAAAATTATCGATCCAAACGTTTAGGATCCTTACTTTGTCTAATGGCATTGGAGAGGCAGAGAGAACCCGCCTAGGACGTTGCAAACGGTTAGGGTAAAGCAGACTCTCAACAATGGTAGAGCGAGAATTAAAACCAATACGCTTTGGCAACATGGGATTCCGTAGCTTTCTGCAAATCAGGTGAAATGCTGGACAACTGGACAATAGGAACAAACGGTAACCTAGCAATCACCTTCGGGTTATACCGCTGGATAGCTTCAAGGGAAATAGACAACTATTCAAGCGCGCAAGTTTCAGGCAACCACCTTAGACTTGACTTGGTAAGAACCATTGGGAACTTGCCTCACACCTCACCTAGCTTTAGAATGCCCTGACTCAAGCTGTACTAAACAGAGAGGTAGCCTAAATTAGAGATTCTTAATTTAGACTTCGCTTTATAAGTAGCCTGAGAGCTATGGAGAATTGAACCCGATTTTGATTTTTCCGTGAATGGCATTTCACTCTCTTGAGATAAGGTGGTGAACGACTCTGGGTTTAGACGCAAGAAACGAGAGCATGTCGCCTTTGCAGGCCTTCATCTCGCAGCCCTTCTCCCAAACTAGAAGAAGGGACTTAAGGTGAGGGCGAAAGTGACACGTACGCCAAAAGACTGAACTTTTCAGTTTTATATTCTAAAGTGCTTGCCAATTGCACATGGAATTTATTGAGCAGCTTTACAGAAACCTTAAGCTAAGGGCGGCAATGTAACAAATTATCCACTGGAAAACAAGGCTCGTTCTGCGGGCTGAATTTGTGCATTAGTTGCAATCTTGCTCCCAAGGCAATCTCAGTCAAATTCCTCACATTGCTAGTGGGCAGAGAGAAATGCAGCGTTTAGAGATTGGTTTACCCAGGCAGAAGGCGCACCGAAACTTAGCACCTCGCTTCTATAATGGCTGACGTAGTATAGCTACACAATTCAATACCCCTATTTAGAAAAGGGTGCTATTGTTTTGCAAATGAAGGACTTAGATTGGTGTTATCGTATCCTGGAGTTAGAGTCTGGTGCTTCTCTTGACGAGATTAACCAGGCTTATAAGGATTTAGTGTTTGTCTGGCATCCAGATCGGTTGCCAGCAGATAATTTGCGGCTTCAACAGAGGGCGCAAACAAAGTTGAAGCATTTGAACGAAGCTCGCGATCGCCTCCGCAGCTATGTTGATAAAGCAGCCAAACGCTCCCAACAACACTACTATCGTCCTTATCCTCGTCCAAATTATTCAGCGCCCCACGCTGGAGCCAGACCAGCAGAGACTTCAAGCTCTCACTCTGCCAAAACAGACTATTCCCATTCCTCCTCGCAACAGTCAAAAGCCTATTCGCAACAACGGCAGAGGCCTGCTAACCACAACCGCTCGACGACATCAGCAGATAATAGTCATGCCTCTACCAGGGCTCATACAGAAACTCGTCATGCCGCGACTTCCTCTGCAAATAAGCCCCCAAGAACAAACAGTCAGGCAACTGAAACAAAGTCCTCGGTCTCCAATGATCGCGCTGAATCCCAGAAAAGCGATTTGAGTGGAGCAAATTTACGCGGGGCAGACCTGAAGGAAAAAGATCTGTCGGGTAGAAACCTAAGTGCAGCAGATCTGAGTCAGGCTAACCTAAGTGATGCTTTTCTTCATCGAGTCAATTTACAACGGGCAAATTTACAACAGGCTAATCTGTTTCGCGCCAATTTGCTAGAAGCAAACTTGCAGTATGCAAACTTGCGAGAAAGCAATTTGATCGGCGCAGATTTGAGTGGTGCTGATCTGACGGGTGCAGACTTAACAGGCGCAAACGTAGGTTCTCCCAGCCGCCTCATGGTGAAGTTAACCGGTGCAAAACTGGCAGGTACGATTTTGCCAGATGGAACAGTTCATGCCTGAGCCATTTCGGTTGAAGCAGCACGGGGTTTTTTCTTGCTACTTATCCTACAATCTAACCCGATGGCTACCTCTGCACTCCGTCCTAATCTTCGTTCGTACTACTTAAAAAGTAAAAAGCGGGCTGTTGTGCAGCCCGCCCGTATGGGTCAAACGAGAAACTCTTTAGGTTTAGATTAAGTAGACAGTTCCAATTAACTTTAAGCAGGGAAGAGTGGAAGTGTGACCCTAGGCAAGGGATTCCACCCCCTCCACCCCAAAATCATCTGCCATTGAATTGCGCGCAGCTACCTATTAGAGTTTTAGATATCGTCATCATCGGTGTCATCGATATCATCTTCGTTAGAGGCTAAACCTCCACCAATCAGCTCGTCATCATCGAGAATTGCCGAGGAAAATCCATCGCCGTTCCCCATACCATAGTTGCCGAAGCCATAACTACCGCGCTCTTCCAAAGAATCTAAGTTATAACTACGGGCAGTGCGGTCATCCAGGACGACATCCTTCAAATCGGCATCATCATCAAATACGCCAATACCTTCATAGGACAAGTCGATGTCTGGACTACCGCCAGACTCTTCATAGGCATTAAAACCGGTTCCGGCAGGGATTAATCGCCCAATAATGACGTTTTCTTTCAGCCCCCGTAACCAGTCTGATTTGCCTTCGATCGCAGCTTCAGTGAGAACTCGAGTGGTTTCCTGGAAACTGGCTGCCGAGATGAAGCTATCCGTATTCAGTGAGGCTTTCGTAATCCCCAAAAGGACGGGCGTGTATTCAGCGGGAGCACCCCCTGTGATTGACATCGCCTGATTGACCTGTTCAACCTGGTACATTTCTGCCAATTCACCAGGCAGCATGGTTGTATCGCCGCCATCATCAATTCTGGCCTTTGAAGTCATCTGACGCACGACAACCTCAATATGCTTATCAGAAATATCAATTCCTTGCGACTGGTAGACAGACTGGACTTCATTCACAAGAAAAGATTGCACCTGTTGCAAACTAGCCAGGGCGGCTTCATGAACGCCCATAGACTCTCGATAATACTTAAAGTAGCTTTCTAGAATCTCGTGGGGGTTGGCAGGCCCGTCAGTAATTGCTTCCGCTGCTGATACTTCCTGGCCATCAGAAACAATCACACTCTGTCCAGGCCCAATCGAGTACTCAGAAACCACCCCGTCAGTCTCAATGATTTTGACTTCAACCGAGTCGTCTTCTCCGTAAGTGACCTGGGCGGTTCCCGGTCGAGCAGCTAAGACACAAGCTTCTTTGGGCTTACGCGCCTCTAGCAGTTCCTCAATTCTCGGTAGACCCTGAATAATGTCGCCAGTCTTTGCCCGCTCAAACACAAGTAACACTAGGTTGTCACCCCGTTGCACAAGGTCACCGTCACTAATATGCAAAACTGCTCCTGCGGACACCCGGTAAGGGCGAGCAATCCGCATCTTAAGTTGGCGATCGGACACTTCAACAACTTGCCCTGATTCTTCTAAAATCACTCCATCTGCAAGCTCAGTACCTGCAACGAGCAAGTCGCCCGGCTCAACCTTCAGTGCATTATCGGGCAACTCGACCAAAAATTGATCCGAATCCCGAATCACCAGCAAGCGACGGACAATTTCTCCCTCTGCACGTACACCTTGCACTCGACCGGCTTCCTTGCAACGAATCTCAGTAGCTGCAACGATTCCACCAGCGAGAATTTGGTCGCCATCTTTTACCAATATTTTGGTGCTGGTTGCCCCTTGAGTGGTGTCGGCTGCAATATCGCGTCGAACAACAAGGGATTCCAAAATCACCAGTTGCAAGCGCAGTGCCTCAGGATCTTTTTCGTCAGGAACTAACTCAATGTCAGCCGCGAGTTGGGGAGCATCTCGATCAATTTCCAAAACAAGCTGAGTTTTCAGCAGTTCCAGCCCTTCGACCGTTTTTACCCGTTCGCCATCTTTGTAGGGCAGCCGTTGAACCGCCCGCAAACTAATTGAGCGTTCTGATTCATCGTTCGTCGATTCTTGACTGGGCACCGAAGGCTCATCTGGTACGCTGTACTCAATCACTGGGCGTAGGAGCAGCGCTGGCCCTTCGGGAGACTCGATGTACTCAACATAACGTAGCGCATCAACGACTAGGCCAGGCATTGCTTCTTGCCCAGGATTAACGAGGATAGGTTCTCGATTGACGACATCGTCTGGATTGTCAATCATGTGGAGGTCACCAGGCTTGATGACGATTTCCCGAAGGATATCGTTCTTTTGAGTAACTTCCACAACACCACTCGTTTGACAGAAGATATCCTTGACGACTTCTGTGCCTGCCTCAACGTACTGGCCATCTTCGACCAACAGCAAAGAAATATCTTTGTTGACTTCGTGCGCTTCCTCAGGTATCCAGAGTAATGTGCCACCTTTAGTGACTTCATAGCCTTGCTTGGCTTTGCCACGTTTGGCGACTTCAACGCCTGAGTAACGAATGATGCCACCAGTCTGAGTGTGATAACGGTCATCAATTAACTCAGCAACAACCTGGTTATTTGTCACCTTGGTGCCAGGGGTCGCTTTCAGTAAGAAGGCTTGGTTGTTGGCTGTTTCAATGATGTACTGCTCTCGTCCCTGATGGCTTTCAACACGGACTTTTGCCTGGTCAAGCAAAACGGATGCGGTGATAATTTCAATTTCACGACCGCCTTTACCATCAATGCCTTGAGGAAGTCGAACGGTGCCACCGTGCTCAGATACAAGTTTCGTTTCTGCCAGTACACCATTGGTTTCAATAAAGTCACCATTTTTGACAATCGGCTCAGCACCGGGGGGGAGGTTATAAACTTCACCCGACAAAATCCAAATTAACCCCCCTCTTTGGGCGATTCGGGTCGTATTACCCTGGCGATCTTTCTTCTCCTCTTGAACAAGATCTGCGAATTTAACTTCACCGGCCAAGTCAGAAGTCACGTCCTTCGTTGCTTTCTCTGTGGTTTTGCGAGAACGTCCTGTCAGTGGGATCTCGGCTAGCACCTGGCCTTTCTTAACCGTTTGCCCATCCCTAACCAGGATCGTGGTGCCTTGAGAGATGGTCACAGATTGACTACTGTTTCCTGCGCCTTCTACGGTAAAGGTGGCTTCTGCCGATTCCAGAATCAGTGCATCTTCACCATGACGTGTACGGAAGGCACGGGTTCGGGTCTTTTTCGCAAATTTAATGGTTCCGTCAATTTCTGCCCGCTCTTGACGAGCCATCTCTCCTGTGAATACCCCACCCGTGTGGAAGGTTCTCATCGTTAGTTGGGTGCCCGGTTCGCCGATAGACTGAGCGGCGATGATTCCCACGGCTTCACCAATGTCTACCATTTTGGCATGGGCAAGACTCCAGCCATAACAAAATTGACAAACCGATCGCGTCGCTTCGCAAGTCAGGGGCGATCGCACAAACACCTCTTCCACCCCTAAGTTTTGAATCCGAATCGCTAAGTCGTCAGAAATATCCTGGTTGCGTTCTGCGATCACTTCGCCCGTTTCAGGATGGACAACATCGGCTGCCAGCACCCTCCCTAGCAACCGATTTTTGAGCGGAATCAGGGTGCGATCGCCATCCTTCATTGCCCGAACCGGAATCCCGCGCTGAGTTCCACAATCGACTTCACGGATAATAACATCCTGCGAAACATCCACCAAGCGGCGAGTCAAATAACCAGAGTCAGCCGTTCTTAGGGCCGTATCAACCAGCCCCTTCCGGGCGCCGTAGGAAGAAATGATATACTCCGTTACCGTCAAGCCTTCCCGGAAATTAGTCTTAATCGGCAAATCAATAATTTCTCCCTGCGGATTAGCCATCAAACCCCGCATCCCCACAAGCTGCCGCACCTGAGAGATGTTTCCCCGTGCACCAGAAAACGCCATCATATAAACCGAGTTGAGCGGGCTGTTAATCTTAAAGTGACGCACAACCTCATCCTTCAACTCTTCGTTAGTACCATTCCAGGTATCAATCACCTTCTGAAACCGTTCAACCTCAGTGATTTCTCCCCGGGTGTAGCGCTCCTCCGTATCTCGAATGGTTGCCGCAGCCGCATCTAGCAGTTGCCGTTTCGTCGGCGGCACCTGCAAATCATCTACACTAATCGACACACCCGCCTGAGTAGCATAGCGAAAGCCCAAATCCTTGATATTGTCCGCCATCTGAGCCGTGCGTGCTGTTCCGTAGTGGGTAAATGCCCATGCAATCAGGTCGCGCAACTGCCCCTTGTTAATCACTCGATTGCGAAAGATCGTCTGGTTCGTTTGCTCTGCCATTATTTCCCCTCTGTCTCTGCCAATGAGCCCTATTTGTCTGCAAGTCAATCTCGCCCAAACGAGCTGTTTCCATTACTCACCTGGTCAGCACCGATCAAACCGCCAATGAATCATGAATTGTCTTGTTATAAATCACTCGCCCAGGAGTGGTTTTCACATATTGCGAGATTAAGTTACCCTCACCATCTCGTCGCTCCTTACGGAATTGGTAAATACGGGTAACTATTCCATCTGGAGAAATATGTTCTTCCAACACCTCTTCATCTGGTCGTTCAGTCTCTACAATGCCGTCGAAACGTACCCAGATGTAAGCATGTAAATCTACTTCCCGTTGCTGGTAAGCAATAATCGCATCCTCAAGGCTAGCAAAATATCTTCCAGCTCCCTTGGTTGCATTGGGATTTTCAGCCGTCAGATAGTAACAGCCTAGAACCATATCCTGACTAGGCGTAATAATCGGGCGACCTGTTGCCGGAGAAAGAATATTATTAGAAGCCAACATCAACAAACGGGCCTCTGCCTGAGCCTCAAGCGACAACGGCACATGCACCGCCATCTGGTCACCATCAAAGTCAGCGTTAAACGCTGGGCACACCAACGGGTGCAGTTGAATCGCCCGCCCATCCACCAAAATTGGCTCAAACGCCTGAATGCCCAGACGGTGCAAGGTCGGTGCCCGGTTTAACATCACAGGGTGACCCTCAATCACTTCTTCCAAGACATCCCAAACCGTTGGGTCATTACGCTGAATCAGCTTCTTAGCGGCTTTGATGTTATTCACTAAACCCTGTCGAATCAGCCGATGAATTACAAAAGGCTGAAACAACTCAATTGCCATTTCTCGGGGCAAACCACACTGGTGAATCTTGAGCTTAGGCCCCACCACAATCACTGATCGCCCAGAATAGTCAACCCGCTTACCCAAAAGGTTTTGCCGGAAACGCCCCTGCTTCCCTTCGATAATGTCAGACAAAGATTTAAGCGGGCGGTTGTTGGCACCAACCACCGTACGACCACGCCGACCATTATCAATCAACGCATCCACAGCTTCCTGAAGCATCCGCTTTTCATTGCGAACAATGATTTCAGGAGCCAGAATTTCCTGTAATCGGGCTAAGCGGTTATTCCGGTTAATCACCCGGCGATAAAGATCATTTAGGTCAGAGGTCGCAAATCTTCCCCCATCTAACTGCACCATAGGGCGCAAGTCAGGGGGAATCACCGGGATATAAGAGAGAATCATCCAATCGGGCTGAGCACCTGTCGCCACAAAATTATCAATCACGCGCAGGCGCTTGATCAGCTTGGCTCGCTTTTGCCCCTTAGAATTCGCAACCTCTTCTCGAAGTTTCTCAGCTTCTGTTTCTAGATTGATGTCTTGCAGCAACCGTTGAATAGCTTCTGCCCCAATCCCCACTTCCACCCCGGTTAACTGGGCATCTTCACTGTAAAGCTGATCCTCAATCTCAATCCATTGGTCTTCAGTTAGCAACTGCTTGTAGGATAAGGACTCTGCATTGCCTGGATCGAGCACAACGTAAGAATTGAAGTAGACAATCTGCTCCACGTCACGGAGGGGCATATCCAGGAGAATCGCCATATAGCTGGGAATTCCCTTGAGATACCAAACGTGAGCAACCGGGGCAGCCAGCTTGATGTACCCCATCCGATGGCGACGCACGCGCGATTCCGTGACTTCAACGCCGCATCGTTCGCAGACAATCCCCCGATGGCGCACACGCTTGTACTTACCGCAATGGCATTCCCAATCTTTAGCAGGGCCAAAAATCCGTTCACAAAATAAGCCATCCATTTCTGGCTTCAGTGTCCGGTAGTTAATCGTTTCTGGCTTCGTCACCTCTCCAACAACCTGGCCATTGGGTAACGTTCGTTCCCCCCACTGACGAATGCGTTCTGGAGATGCCAGACCAATTTTTACATAGTCAAACCGCTGCTCTAGCTTTGGCATCGCTGCTTTCCTCTTTTTGCTGTGGCGAAATGATTAAGGTTTAAAAAGTTAGGAAACCAATGCTGATATGGCACCCCAACCTTTCACAAATGACAAACTACTCGTCGCCCTCATCCATTTCATCGCGAGCAAGCGACTCGTAAGTGGGACGAGGAGGTGCCCGGCGAACTCCCACATCAGCCATCAGATCGACTTCGGCATCCCGACTCGTGCCGTCATCACGAGTCTCCAACTTATGCACCGACACATCCAAGCAAAGTGACTGGAGTTCCCGCATTAACACCTTAAAGGACTCCGGCGTTCCCGGACGGGGGATGGCCTTCCCTTTAACAATGGCATTCAGGGCTTCATTACGTCCCTGCATATCGTCGGACTTAACTGTCAGCAATTCTTGCAAAATGTAAGCCGCGCCAAAGGCTTCGAGTGCCCAAACCTCCATTTCACCAAAACGCTGGCCCCCTTGCTGAGCTTTACCGCCGAGGGGTTGCTGGGTCACTAATGAATAAGGCCCTGTTGATCGCGCGTGAATCTTGTCATCAACCAGGTGAACCAGCTTGAGCATGTGGGCACGACCCACAGTGACTGGGCGATCAAAAGGCTCTCCTGTCCGACCATCGTACATTTGGATTTTGCCCTGGTCGTTAGGGTTAAAAACCCAGTCCTTACCTGTGAGTTCAGCCGCTTCCTTCAGCTTTGCATGTACCGTTTCTCTGGACTTCTCCTCGCCATGCATTTCGTCGAAAGGAATCACCTTAAACCGCACATTCAGGTTGTCGGCAGCCCAACCCAAAAGACATTCATAAACCTGTCCTACATTCATTCGGGAGGGGACACCCAGAGGATTCAACAAAATATCAACCGGCGTTCCATCAGGGAGATAGGGCATATCTTCCACGGGCAGAATTCGGGAAATGATGCCCTTATTGCCGTGGCGACCAGCCATTTTATCGCCCACCTGAATTTTGCGCTTCAGTGCAACATAAACCCGTACCACCATGTTGGCTCCTGGGGGCAACTCATCGCCCTGTTCTCGCGTGAAGACGCGCACATCGACAACACGACCCTTTTCCCCATTTGGCACTCTCAGGGAGTTATCCCGTACATCGCGGGCTTTCTCCCCAAAAATAGCCCGTAAAAGTTTTTCTTCGGGAGGCTGATCCGATTCCCCTTTAGGGGTCACCTTACCCACGAGAATATCGCCTGATTCAACCCAAGCCCCAATGCGAATGATCCCGGTTTCATCTAACTGGCGTAGAGAATCCTCACCCACATTAGGAATTTCACGGGTAATTTCTTCTGGCCCCAGCTTTGTTTGTCTGGCCTCAATTTCGTACTTCTCGATATGAATTGAGGTGTAGACGTCATCGAAGACAAGGCGTTCACTAATGAGGATGGCATCTTCATAGTTGTAACCTTCCCAGGGCATATAGGCAACCAGCACATTCTGACCGAGGGCGAGTTCACCGCTTTCCGTAGCGGAGCCGTCAGCCAACACTTGACCTGCCCGTACGCGATCTCCCTGGAAGACGATTGGGCGCTGATTCAAACAAGTATCCTGGTTGGAGCGCTGGTACTTCTGCACTGGATACTCAATCTCACGCCCATTGGGGTCGCGCACCACTATCCTATCGGCTGAAACGTAGGTGACTTCCCCATCAGTCCGACTCACAATTACCATGCCAGAGTCACGTGCTGCTTGGGCTTCTAAGCCAGTTCCCACGAGCGGGCGCTCAGGCCGCAATAGCGGTACTGCTTGCCGTTGCATATTAGAACCCATCAAAGCACGGTTTGCATCATCGTGCTCTAGGAAAGGGATCAGAGAAGTTGCCACCGAGATAATCTGAACGGGCGAAACAGCCACATAATCGACTTCCTCTGGCTTAGCAGTCGTAAACTCCTGGCGATAGCGAATCGGGATTTCATCCCCAATAATAAACCCCTCTCGATTGAGCGGTGCATCCCCCGCGGCAACCCGCAGATCATCTTCCTCGTCGGCGGTCATATAGACGGGTGGCTGATCTTTCAGTAACCTTCCCCCTTCCACTTTGTAGAAAGGCGTTTCAATGAAACCGTAGGCATTCACCCGCGCATGGGTAGCCAATGAGCCAATCAACCCTGCGTTCGGCCCTTCTGGCGTTTCAATTGGGCAAATCCGCCCATAGTGAGAGGGGTGAATATCGCGCACAGCAAACCCTGCCCGTTCTCGGGTGAGACCACCAGGCCCAAGAGCACTCAAACGACGCTTGTGGGTCAGCTCTGCCAGCGGATTGGTTTGATCCATAAACTGGGAAAGCTGCGAAGAACCGAAAAACTCCTTGATGGCGGCTACAAGTGGCTTGGGGTTGACCAGAGAAGCTGGGGTTAAAGAACCAGCATCGGAAACCGTCATCCGTTCACGAATAATCCGCTCCAACCGATTTAGCCCGACGCGCACTTGGTTTTGCAGCAGTTCCCCCACAGAGCGAACGCGGCGATTTCCCAGGTGGTCAATGTCGTCGATTTCACCCAGGTCAAACTCCAAGTTAATCAAGTAGTCAATCGCCGACAGAATATCTTGAGGTGTTAATACCCGCACGGTATCTGGCACATTCAGACCCAGTTTTCGGTTGAGCTTGTAACGCCCCACCTTGCCCAAATCATACCGCTTAGGATCAAAAAAGCGCGAATCCAGCAATTGTTGCCCCCCAGATACGGTTGGGGGTTCCCCTGGACGCAGCTTACGGTATAGCTCCATCAGAGCTTCTTCTTCGCCAAACTGCCCCTCTTTCTCAATCGTTTTCTGGAAATACTCGGGGTGACGGAGGGCATCAAAAATTTCACCATCGCTCAGGCCTAGTGCCTTCAGCAGCACCTGAGCAGAAAGCTTACGGGTTTTATCAATCCGTACCCAGACTAGGTCATTTTTATCGGTCTCAAACTTAAGCCACGCTCCTCGATTGGGAATTAAGCTGGCATTAAATGCCCGACGACCGTTCTTATCGATTTCAGTCTTGTAGTAAACCCCAGGACTACGGACGATTTGATTAACAATAACGCGCTCAGCACCATTGATAATGAAGGTGCCGCGCTCAGTCATTAATGGCAAATCACCAATAAAAACCTCTTGCTCAATAATTTGCCCTGTCTCTTTATTGACTAGGCGAGTCGGCACATACATCTGCACGGCATAGGTGCTATCCCGCCGCTTTGCTTCATCAACATCATACTTGGGCCGTTTCAGCTTGTAGTCTTTTCCGATAAAATGCAGCTCAAGCTTGCCTGTGTAGTCGGTAATCGGCGAAAAACTATCAAGTTCTTCAATTAGGCCCTCCTCTAGAAACCAGCGGAAACTTTCCCGCTGAATTTCGACTAGATCCGGTAGGGTAAAAGCGGGGGTCGTTAGTGTCGTTGTGTCAGCCATGCGTCTCCTCTAGAGGGTCACGCCCAATGCGAGTTCCAGATTATACAGATTTTATTGGGACTAGTCAAGCTAAATCACCATTTCCACGTTAATCTCATGAATTCCCTAGAAATGATGATTTCAAAGAATTCAGCTAAATCGGCTCAAGGCAGAATGAAGAACTTATTGCTAAGGAAGAGCAAGTCGAAATCCCCCTAGGCAAGAAAGAAGGGGGAAAATTGCCGCAATAGAGTTGAATATCCTGAAAAAGATGCTCTCTAACCATTATGACGGATGAAACAAAAAATAACAGGTCTGCTCTAGCAAAAATTCGCCTATCAGTCAAGCGAGCCGCAAACCGCTAGAGTTACCTTTCCTCTCCCTGAGGAAGAGGGAGACGAAAGAGCCGGCAGGCGTTTGTCGTTGTCTGGGTCGCTAGAGTTTCAAGGGAAACCTCACGCAGACGCGCAACTTGTTCAGCTACAAACTGAACATAGGCAGGTTCGTTACGCTTTTGCCCCCGTTTTGGTACAGGCGCCAGAAAGGGACAATCTGTTTCAATTAAGAGGCGATCGCTAGGAACCATTTGAGCCGACGCCTGAACCTGCTTTGCGTTCTTGAAGGTAACAACCCCGCTAAAGCTGATGTAGAAGCCCAGATCTAGAAACCACTGCGTTTCCTCTGGTGTTCCCCCCCAACAGTGCATCACGCCTTGAACGGCTCCATGCTGTTCTTGGAACTGGCGAATGACTTGAGCAGTGACCTCAGCCGCTTCACGACAATGAATGATCACAGGCCGGTTTAACTGGTGAGCGATCAGCCATTGAGCTTCGAAGGCCGCAACTTGAGCAGACTGATTCGCAGCCTTATAAAAGTCCAACCCGGTTTCTCCAATTGCGACTACCTTTGCATCGGACTGCGCTAACCGCAAAATCTTCTCGGCACTACTATCTGACCAATGCTCAGCAACATCCAGTGGATGGAGGCCCACAGCAAAGTAGACCTCTGCAAAGCGATGGGCGATCGCCTGAATGCTGGCAAATTCTCCTGGCTCAACGCAGGAATGAACCAGGCCGACAACACCAGCAGCTCGCCAGCGCTGAGCAATTTCATCTAGATCAGAACCGAAATCTGGAAAATTAATATGGACGTGGGTATCGACCAGTTGCATGCCAGGTAACCGGCTAAGTGTTGTATCAACTCACGCTTGACTTCTCAAAATTCTTGACAAAGAAAGTCAACGCCTTTCTAGGTTCGTTTGGCCAAATCCCAACAAGCATCTCACCTGTTGAACTGAACAACTGTGACTCATCTGGTAACCGAAGCGAGCTGACTTCAGCCAAACAGCACACTCAACAACAGCCAGACATTGAGAGCCTTAGGAAACGGCTGCACTCATAGAGTCGATTTGCTTGTAGGCCTTTGCTAAACGCGACTTCTTCCTTGCCCCCGTGTTGGCATGCAGGGCACCCCGCTTAACAGCCTTATCGATTTTACTGTAAGCATCTGACATGGAATTTCTCACAGCTTCTAGCTGCTCAGCGCTTGGCTCAGTCGTGTAGGAGCCTAAAGCAGCGTAATATCTTTTCATCAACGTTTTTACCGCTGACCGATAGCTCTTATTCTTTAATCGGTTGCGCTCGGCAATTTGAATACGCTTTGCCGCAGACTTAATGTTAGCCACAGTTGACCTCGAAACCCCTTCAGCTGACTATTGAACTTTGTTTGCGAAATACGAGAACACTAGATAAATTAATATAGCATCTCTATTTGCAAGCCGCACGATCCATGAAAAATCCAGGTTAAGCTAAAGTAACAAGTACAAAGTCGCATGAGATTCCTCTGGTTTGTAGACAGAGGGCACAGATTCTGACTTTGCAATCCCTAACACTGGCATTCTGAACTCCATGCTGCGAATCATCACTCAGCGGGCTGAGGCTCAAACGGAATTAAGGCGCATTTGCGATCGCACCCATGATGAGCAGGTGCTGCACAAAGAAGCCACGGTGCGGGAAGTGCTCCAAACGGTTCGACGACAGGGCGATAAGGCTTTGATTTATTACACGGCAGAGTTTGACCGGGTAAAGTTAAGGCCAGAAGACTTACGGGTGAGTGCGGCGGAGTTAGATGCGGCCTACCAGCGGGTGCCAAAGGAATTGCTGGACGCCATTCGCTTGGCCCGCCAGAATATTGAAAGCTTCCACCGCCAGCGGGTACCTAAGAGTTGGGTGCAATTTTGTGATGAGCAGGTTGTTTTAGGAAAGCGCTACACCCCTGTTGACCGAGCTGGCCTATACGTTCCCGGAGGGCAGGCTGCCTATCCCAGCACGGTCTTGATGAACGCGGTGCCCGCGAAGGTCGCCGGAGTGCCGCGAATTGTGCTGGTGACTCCGCCAGGAGAGGCGGGGATTAATCCTGCCGTTTTAGTGGCTGCTCAAGAAGCCGGGGTAGAAGAAATTTACCGCGTTGGGGGAGCACAGGCGATCGCAGCCCTAGCCTATGGCACTGAAACCCTGCCCAAAGTTGATGTCATTACCGGCCCCGGTAATATCTATGTGACTCTGGCCAAAAAGTTGGTTTATGGCACAGTGGGAATTGATTCTCTGGCCGGGCCTTCGGAAGTTTTAATTATTGCAGATAAGGCCGCCAGTCCAGCCCATGTCGCGGCAGATATGCTAGCCCAGGCGGAGCACGACCAAATGGCTGCGGCCATCTTGCTAACGGATGACATGGTACTGGCTCGCAAAGTGGTAGAAGAAGTCAAGAATCAATTGGAAAATCACCCCCGCCGACTCTTGACTGAAAAAGCGATCGCCCACTACGGCTTGGTGGTCGTGGTCGATTCCCTTGAAGCCGCTGCTGAGCTTTCGAATGAATTTGCTCCAGAGCACTTAGAGTTAGAAATTACCGATCCATGGGCGCTGCTGGACAAAATCCGTCATGCTGGAGCGATTTTTTTGGGTTATTCCACTCCGGAAGCCGTTGGCGACTATCTGGCAGGGCCAAACCACACATTGCCCACCTCTGGCTCAGCCCGTTATGCCTCGGCCTTGAGTGTGGAAACCTTTATGAAGCACTCCAGCCTGGTGCAGTACTCTCCCACTGCCCTAGAGCGGGTTGCCAGTGCCATTGACATCCTAGCGACAACAGAGGGCCTCTATTCCCACGGGGCTTCTGTGCAACTACGGGTTGAGGGCAGCGAGAAACTGGCAGAGCCGCAGTAGGCTAGTACTCTGGGCTAGATTCAGCGGAAGCAGAGAAACGCCTTCCAAACGCGACTGTACCCAGCCATCCCCCCAATACCATTCGTGAAATCCATCGACCCCTCGGCTCAGCAGCAAGCGCAGATAGTAGGAGTCAACCGCTTCAACATCGTGCTGGATCGTGATGGGGCCAACCCAGCTATGGTAAGTTAATCCCGGCTGCAAGAACTCAGGCAGCCCAGGTGATAGCCGGATCGGTGCCAGCCACTGCTGCATTTTCTCAGGATGGGTCAGGGCCTGAGTCAAAGATTGGTGGCTTGCCCGCACTTCAAGGCGGAGGGTGCTTTGCTGAAAGCTTCCAAACATAATGCTTTAACCCGGCAGAACTTTATTCTTCAGTATGGCAGAAGACTCTCCTTCCCATCTGCCATCTTTGGTGTACCTCCTCCAATTCCGTGAATGTGAAGACTTAGGAAAGTAGAGCAGATGAGACTCGGCAGAGCTTCATGAATTCATTAAACTTGGTCTGTAATTTCTCTAAGACGCTATTCTTTATAAGTGAAGATGAGTGAAAAGGCTGAGAAATGCCTGTATTTTTCCTGAAAGTTAGTGAAGTTGGCATAGCTCGATATGAGTTAAATTGAGTGTTTTCCCAAGTTGATCCCTTTCCTAGCTGCTCTGAATTGGTTCAAGTGCATGAAAGATTGCTGAGCTACTACACCCTGGAGTCACCATGGCACGCAAGCTACTGTTAATCGTTACGCTTTCATTCACAACACTTTTACATCCTGGCATTGTTCGCCGTGTTTTTGCGCAAGATTTTCCTCTGACTCAAGCCGTTGTTGAATCTCTCCGTAACAACGTTTTGCTACGGCTGCGAAATCAGCCCCAGCGGCCTGCAAAGCCAGCAGATGTGATGATTCCAGGCGATACCTTGCTAACGCAGCGAGCGGCCCAAGCGCAGCTTAAATTTAATGATGGGACTCTGGCTCGGGTTGGGCAGCTAGCCACTTTTTTCTTTCAACCCAACACACGTACCTTTAACCTGCAAAATGGCACGGTTTTGCTGTTGATTCCACCGAAGCGTGGTACAACGCGTGTTATTACTCCGACATCGGTGACTGGCATTCGTGGATCTGTAGTGGTCTTTCGGCATGACCAAACTGACAATCGCTCCTTTGTTGGTTCAGCAACCGACAGTAACGTTGAGGTCAGCACTTCTGATGGTTCCCAGCGTGTCATCTTAAATGCAGGACAGGGCGTGGTCATGCAGAATGACCGCATCGAGCGAGTGCTGACGTTTGACTTGCGCCGTTTTTATGAAACGGGTGAAATTACTCAGGGTCTAGGATTGCAGGGGGGAGCATTGAGTGACGACCCTGACTTGGCAGCCGTTCAGCAAGAAACAAGAGAAGCTTTGAAACGCCAGCCTCCCCTGATGGGAGAGAATGTGATTGAGAACCCGGACTACATTCGTCTGACGGCTCCTGGGGCGGTAGCGGTCACCCCTACAGATGCCCTTCCTCTCAGTCCAGGCCCGCTGCTTCCTCGCACCGGTCAAGCATCTTCGGGCGATGTGTTGCAGCTTCTTCCACTCGATCCAGAGCAATCGGGGGAGGGAGAGACTCCACCGGCTGTTATCGCTGTTCCTGTTCCAGCTCCAGTTTCTCAGCCAGAACCACCTGTTGTTACCGCTCCGGCTCCTCTTCCACCCACTGTTCCTGTAACGACTCCTCCGGTTCCTGTAGCGACTCCTCCGGTTCCCGAACCTCAGCCTGAACGACCAGTAGAGTCGATTCTCCCCCCGCGACCTCAGCCTCAACCTCCGGTTGATGTGACACCAGTCCCTGCGCCAAACCCTGGCCCGGCTCCTGTGCCCGTGCCGGAACCGCCGGTTGTCAGCACCCCTCCGACACCTGCTCCGGCTCCTGTGCCTGTGCCGGAACCGCCGGTTGTCAGCCCCCCTCCGACACCTGCTCCGGC
>CALIDI010000006.1 GCA_938023035.1 uncultured Leptolyngbyaceae cyanobacterium
GTGCGATGTGTCAACGACAAACTACCTCAAACCCTTACAGGGATTGAAACGAAAACCACCGGCGCAACAATCTAGGTATATTTAACGACAAACTACCTCAAACCCTTACAGGGATTGAAACTGGTTAGGGATTATGTGCAGGAAGGCATAAGAACCCGTAACGACAAACTACCTCAAACCCTTACAGGGATTGAAACCGAAACCGTAGCAGTGGTGGATTTTGGATATCACCACGACAAACTACCTCAAACCCTTACAGGGATTGAAACGCGCGCCACACCTGAAGCTCATCATCCAGCAGGCGGACGACAAACTACCTCAAACCCTTACAGGGATTGAAACCTGTTCATCCTTCATCGCCCAGAGAACAGTAAGCACGACAAACTACCTCAAACCCTTACAGGGATTGAAACCGGATTCCTTTCTTGACTGCTTTGCGCGATGAACGACGACAAACTACCTCAAACCCTTACAGGGATTGAAACAACTGTAAACCAAACCCCAAATTGAGCAGAACTGAGACGACAAACTACCTCAAACCCTTACAGGGATTGAAACAAGGTTTCCGGTTGAATCAACAACCGGTGGATCTACGACAAACTACCTCAAACCCTTACAGGGATTGAAACTTGTCAAAATAAGGCCACGTGACTGAGTTTATAGGCAACAAAGTACTTCAAGTCCTTACAGGGATTTAAATGCGACATTAGATCAGCCATTGGCTCCAAGTCGCAAAGGGGCAATGTACTCTGATGGAGACCATCAAGTGGTCAATGGGATCACTTACGAGCTTCGCAATTCATGTTGGCACCGCGTCGATCCCAAGGATGACCCAGTAGCCGCACTGATTAAAGCGCAGGAGGAATTAGATGAAGAAGAAACGGAAGGATTTGAGCAGACCGAAACTGCCGGCGAATCCGAACCCACTTTCGATGGATGAACTGGCGGACAGTCTGAATAAATAGCAATAATGTAGCGATGCCGGGGATGTCAATGGAGCACCTGGCAGCACTAGCGATCGCGGAGGCTCTGGAGAGGGCGTTACCCCCCGGATCGTCACTGCACGACCCGAACTTAATGCTACCGTCGATACCAGCCGAATTCCTGAACGACTTCGGGAACACCTAAAGGAGCATCAGCAGCAAGGTGCTGCCCTCGCTATTCAGGTTATGATGCGGGGGGCAGTTTTTTGCTGGTCGGCGGGACAGGTGCCGGTAAATCGCGTCAAATTCTGGCGATCGCTCAAACCTGGCAACAAATCACTCCAAACCCTTGCGAGGATTCAAACAAAATTTTTCTGGGGCCTTGTGGTTCTCAGGCCTAAAAGCCCTAGCAATAAACGATTCTGAACCCTTACCAGGGGTTACCGACCATTGTAAATGGCGACCAGAAGAAGGGATGGCGCAGATCAGTGATTTCCTGTTCTTGCAGATTGGCAGGCAAATCTAGAGGGGTGTTGCCTAATCCGATCAGTTGGCGATCGCTGACACTGACTTCTCCCTTCAACAGAGCCAGTTGGGCTTGTCGTAGGGCCTCTGACTTAATCGGCACCTGACGTAGACTATCGTAGAACTTGCCCATCAACGCTAGGGTACCAATGTCACTGACATACCAGAGGCTACCCAGGGCAGATTTAGAGCCAGCCTTAATGGCCATGCCAGCAAAACCCAGCTCGGCATCGCGATCGCCCAAAGCAGTACGGCAGGCGCTCAGCACCAGCAGTTGAGCGGGGGGATTGTTCAGCCCCAACTGACGAAGTTGATCGAGTTGAAGTTTGGTATCCCCCAATTGCACATAGGAGTTGCTTGGATCCTTTGGCCGAAACTCACCATGCGTTGCCAAGTGGACAATGCCAAAGGGCTGCTGCTGTCGCGATGACTTGAGATTGCTCAGAGTAAATCTCTCATCCGGCAATACAGAGGCATTCCACAACTGCTGAATGGTTTGTAACTCCAAGGGTACGGCGGGGAGATGACGCTGGTTGGCGAACTCGGCGGTGCCCATGGCTAATACCTTAGTCTGACGCACATCCACATAGCGAGTGTCGGTGAGACTGAGACTAGGCATCAGGCCAATGCTATACTGCTCTACCAAAAATTCGTCCTGGGGATTTTGCAGTGCTGCTACGGGCAGCGATCGCAGCTGCTCATCCATCACAAACACCAGGTTATTGATTTCCCGTGCTTGCAGGGTGGGCAAGATTGGCGCAATTAACCATTGGTAGAGTTGTCGTGCCGATTGTTGGTAGCTGACAGTGCGGGTTTTGCGGCGATCAGACACTTCTGAACGAAACTCCTGAGTGACCGCCACCAGGTCTTTGCGGCTAAGCCCCCGCAGCCGGATCCGCACAGGCTCCCCTTTCGCTGTCACCACCAAAATTTCGACCCCATCGTCGTCTCTAGTTTCGACAGAAAGCCCTCCTCCAGGCAGATTGGGTTCCTTCAGATAAGCTGTATAGGCTTCTGAAAAGGCCGCTTCCTGGCTGGTAAAGTTCAGACCCGCCCCAAACCGGGTAGGAATAAAGCGAATATAGATCAAAGCTGGACGCACGCCGGTTTCTCGCTCAATGTTTTGCAAGATCTGCTGGGCTTCATCTAGGGTTTTGACCGTTGTAAACGGAGTGCCTGGGGGTAAGGACGGGCGTGGGTCGGCCTGGGGTGGCTCTGGAAAGCGTGGCTCTGGGGGGCGCGGCTCTTCTATAACAGGCGGAGCCGGCTGGGTCTGGGTGAGCAGGTTAATCGGTGCTGGGGTTGAGAGCGAGACCCCATCACTGGCTTGCAGGCTAAACGCCGTAAATTCTCCCGCTAGCCCTGGTGGTGGCACATACTCAAAGTTATCGCCAGGGCCAATCACAGTACCGACGGTGACTGCTACCCCATTTACCCGGAGAGTAGCCCCAGGAGCAATCGCTGCAATTTGAATCTGAGTGACATCCAGGTTGAGATCGGTGATGGTGGTTGCCAAGTCTGCAAAGGTAAAAGCGATGGGTTGATCGACCAGAGTGGGAGGCAGGGCTGTAATCGCCGCGATCGCCGGGGGAGTATTAATCGAGCGAATTGTAATCCCCGCCGGGGTACCGGTCGCATCACCACCATTGGGCAACACTGGGAAGCTACCACTCGTCAACAGGGTGGGAGTCGCATCATTCCCTGTGCGAATCCCATCAGATAGACCATTAACGGCTGCGTTGCCAATTACAAACGGTACATTCGTTGGCCCACCATCATGTTGTAGTGTGACAGTTCCACCAGTAATCGTTGTCACGCTTCCATTCGCATTCGCTTGCGCATCAATGGTAAATTCCTCATTCAGACCGACATCCGTCCCTCGGACAGTGCCCTGGGCCAATACCTGAACGTTACCGCCCCTAGCATTGGCAGGCCCCTCTCCGGCGTTATCGGCAAAGGCCGCTGCATCAATGCTGGTAAACACAATGTTGTTGCCCACAGTCGGGGTTTCCAGGGTGACATTCCCTGCCTGGCTAGTGGCTGTGGCAGAGGAAGACGACGTGGAAGTACTGGCACTGGTAAAAACCCGACCCACCTGAAGCGAGCCATTTTGTACCGACAGGGCCACCCTGCCGCCCTGGGCTTCTACCCCATAAATACTGCTATTGGCAAAGGCATCGGTAAAAATATCTTGGGCCACTAGCCCACTACCTGCCTCAGCTTCTACAGTGCCTGCCTGGGCTTGGCTGTTGCTGAAGCTACTGAAGTTAGAGGCCGAGGTATCGATATCAGCCACGGTGATCAAGCCATTCAGAGCCTGCAAGCGAATATTCCCGCTAGTAGCTGTGCGCTGCTCTCCCACCGCCGAGGTGTCAATCGTACCTGTTTGAATATTGCCGGTTCGGGCAAGCAGGTCAACCCGACCACCGGTTGCTGGCAAAAAGGTTTCACTGGCGTTGGCTGAGGCATTGATATTGCCGGTTGTAATGTTGCCCTGGGCGTCGAGAATGACTGGACCACCAATCCGCGCGATCGGAAACTCCCCACCCAGCACGTCAAAATTAGAGGTGTCGATGTTGCCGTTGACTGTAATGTTACCAGGAGTCGTAGGCGCAGGCGTGGTTACGAGACCTCCTGGGGGCGTGCCAATGACTTCTGGGGCCGCCACTGCTGTACCTGCCCGCAAAATCAGGGCAGGGGTCGTGGTCAGCAGGGTCGCATCCGGGTCACTCGTCGGGATTGTGACATCTGGCCCGGTAATCTGAATATCGCCGTTTACCGTAATGTTGCCCCCGGCCTCGACCTTTAGTGCCACACCAGTATAGGAGCCAAAGGTGACATCTCCTGTGGAGCGAATGATCGGGTCATAGAGACTGACGAATTGCCCAGTCCCTCCGCTGAGAGTGCGGAGGGAAAAATTGCCACCGCTCCAGAAGTGGGCATCGCCAGAAATGACCCCATTACTCACTAGACTTAAATCGCCCCCACTCTGGAAAGGCGTCGTAGGGTGATTCAACGCTAGAATATCAATGCCCTGGTTGCCCTGAATCGTCAGGTGGCGGCCCGCCGTTACCAACACAGGCTGGGTCTCACTATCTCGAATTTGTACCCGATCCTGGCTGTTGAGAAAGGCATCTTCCTGAGCATGCAGTTGCGAATCTGTTAGCCGCAGGGTTGCCCGCGCCTCGATTTGAATCGTGTTTCCCACTAAGCGAGACTGGCTACCGACAAGAGCCACATCCCCCGGCTGAATTGCCAGCCCGCTACTGGTTCTAACGGTACCATTGTCATTGGTCAATCCGGTTTGGTTGGCGGCCAAGTCGGCCAGAGATGCTGCCGGAGCCGGGGTTGGCAAGGTACCCGGAGCTTGCATCTCAATCGTCAAGGGACTACCCGCTTGGCTAATGCGTACCACCGACGAACCGGGCACTGTGGCAATTACCAACCCACCGGGAGCATTGATTTGCCCGATGTTGATCACTGTGCCACCCAGCAAATTGAGCGATCGCCCCGGCTGCAAAGTCAGGTTGCCCGCATTTAAAATTCCCCCCGGTTGCGCTAGGGAAAACGCCAGGCTGCTGGGAGTTCCAGTCAAATTAGCATAGGGATTACTGCCAACACTACTAAACCACTGGTCACCAAACCCAATGGCATTGGCCGTTGTAGCAGTAAATGAACCCGGTAGGTCTAAGCGCGCATTGGGCCCAAACACAATCCCAGAAGGGTTCATCAAAAACAGATTGGCATTACTGCCCGACACCCGCAGCACTCCATCAATCACAGAGGCTTCTCCGGCAGCCACCCGGCCCAAAATGTTGCGGATTTGGGGCACCGCTAAAAAGTTAGCGACTTGGTTCGCATCCAGGCCAAACCGAGAAAAGCTATGGAATAGGTTGGCTCCATCTCTAGAAAGTTGCCCGCCCGTAATATCAAACTGATTGTTAACCTGGTTAACCTGGGTGTTGGTGCCATCAACAGCGGGGGCAACCGCCTGAGCCACTAGCAGTGGTTCTGGTGAGCCAGGAAGCGTTTCTGGGCGAGCCATATTGCCAGGTAAGGCCGGGTCACTCAGTTGAAACCGGGGAATCATCTGAGTTTCTCTAGGAGCAGAGGGGGCCAGTTGAAACGCTGGGGGCGCAGCTACGGTTGGCTGGCTTCCGAGCAAAGGTAACCCCACCAGCATCAGACCCGTGCCTGCTGTTACCAGAGGTCGCCGCTGCCTAGGCCCTGTCACAGCTAGAGACCGCGATCGCCACCGCTGTAAAGCCGCCTCACGCGCAAGGATGCATTGCTCTTCCTGGTGATTGCGCCGCTGATTTGATGTACTCTCCCCATGGCAGCGGTAGTAGTAAAGGGGCCGCGGCAAATGATGAATCGCCGTCACTTCTGACAGTCGCAGACATAGCTCATAATCTTCAGCCGTGTTGTAGCGAGGATCAACGCCACCAACCTGTTCATATACACTGCGGCGCAACAGGCGAAAATGGAAAGTCATGAACTTCTCTAGTAAAGCCCCTGGGGAATAGGGCACCCGACAACGGCCACCGTAGCCCGTCACCTGCGTCTGGGCATTGATCACCTGGTAATCGGTGTAAACCATGCCAACACTAGGGCTTTGAGCCAACACTGCTACCGTTTCTGCCAAAGCCTCTGGTGCTAACAAATCGTCACTATCGATCCAGGCCAAGTATTGCCCCTGAGTTTGCGCGATCGCGGCTTTAAGACTGGCAGCAAAACCCTGATGGGCACCAACCATTGCCCGCACCCGTGGATCCTGCTGGGCATAGTGGCGGGCAATTACCAGGGATTGATCCGTAGAACCGTCATCCCACAACAGCAGCTCAAAATCCCGATAGGTTTGGGCCAGGATGCTGCTAATCGTCGCGCTGAGATAGCGATCGCGGTTATGAAAAACAGTGATGAGAGAAACGGTAGGGGACATAGGCGTAGAGAGGAGATGGGGTCAAGGGTAGCGGGGAGAAGGAAAGGAAGTCTCAAGCTTTGGAGGTTGCTGAATCTGGAGATGAATCACCCAATTCGCCTTCTTCCAAAAGGAGAGGGAACAGCATTTCTTGCTATCCTTTTCCCATTGGGAGAAGGGTATCACCCTAACGGGCATTTAACGAAACGGGCATTTAACGAAGAGGATGGGGACAATGTATTCTTTCGTTAAGCAACGCCGAATTTTGCATGACATTCTATTTCCCTGCTCAGCTAACCATCTTTCTTTGTAGCTACCGTTTCATGGCGATCGCAGCTTCCTCAGGAATTTCCCATAAATCATTGCAAAATATTTTTTATGCGGATGAGCGGAGGGTAGCAGCGTATTCATGAGCCAATCGCTGTGTTTTTGGTGAGTTATGGTCACGCCTGTTTTGCCCCCACCCCTGCCACCGAGCAATGTTTACCCCATTGCCGTTGCCGTGGAGGTTGCGTCTCAGCAAGAGGAGCAACCTCCTTCATTTCCAGGGGAAGTGCTACCACCAGAAGAGTCAAGCTTAGAGTTTTCGCAAGCGCGCCCCCAACCTAGCGGCTTTGTGGTTGAGGCCAGTGTAGCCCCCCCGACTCCAGTGGCGGAAAAAAAAGGTGAACCGGCTATCAGTTCTAGGGCGATCGCCCCAGAACCGGTAGAACCAGCTTTAGAAAAAGCCGCACCTAAATCAAAGCCACATGAGCCACAGTTGCAAAGCTCTAAACAAGCGATCCAGGCCGAATGGTCAGAGGTTAACCCCCAAGTGGCATTGCCTGTTGTTGCATCGGCTCCAGAAAAGCCAGTGCTCAGAGTAGTAGCCGAGTGTGGAACAGGCGAGCAGGTGTGTCAGGCGCCTGCCATGCCGCAGGCGATGCAACCGGCGGCCCAACCACCAGAACCAGGCACAGCAAGTTCTAAGTTTCAGCAACTTTCCCAGGCGTTTCAGGCCGTGCCAGCACCCATCGATGGAACTCCGCCCAACGCTAGCCCTAGCCTGGAAACGCGCACAGTAGAAGTGCAGAAAATTCAAGTAGTAGGCAGCACGATTCTGACATTGCAAGAGCTAGAACCTCTGGTACAACCCCTACAAAATCGCACAGTCACTCTGGAGGATCTAGAAAACCTAGCGGATAAAATTACCCAGCTTTACTTGCAACGGGGATTTTTGACATCACGAGCCATTCTTGACCAGGGCGGCATCGTTAATGGGGTTGTGCCCATTTGGGTCATTGAAGATACCCTGGAAGACATTCAAATTGAGGGGTTACAGCGGCTGAAGCCAGATTATTTGCGCAGCCGAATTCGGCGAGCCGCAGGTACCCCGATTAATGTGGGTCAGCTTGAGGAGCAGCTGCGCCTACTGCGCGCCGACCCCCTGTTTGAAAACGTTGAGGCAACGCTACGAGTGGGTAGTGGGGTGGGTAAAACCGTGCTCGCGGTACGAGCCACAGAGGCAAAATCTTTCTCTGGAAATGTGTTTTCTAACAACTACTCCCCCCCGAGTGTGGGTGGAGAGCAGTTTGGTACGACGCTCTCCTATCGCAACCTGACGGGGAATGGGGATTTACTATTTGGTGGTTATCGGCGATCGGCAACGGGCGGTTCAGAGACCATTGACCTGGGTTACCAGATTCCTGTCAGCCCCAGTGAAGCAACGCTGCAACTCAGAGCAAGCTGGAGCAACAATAAAATCACCCAGGCTCCCTTTGATGTCTTGGGTATTCGGGCTAATTCTGAACTCTATGAGGTCAATTTTCGCCAGCCTCTGATTCGCAGTTCCCGTGAGGAGTTGGCCCTTTCTTTAGGGTTTGCTTACCAAAATGGTCAGACCTTTATCTTTAATAACACCCCCTTCTTCTTTGGGGTCGGGCCAGATGCGAATGGGGTGAGCCGCACAAGTGTGATTAGGTTTGGTCAGGAGTATGTCCGACGAGACCCAGCCGGAGCCTGGGCCTTTCGCTCGCTGTTTAGCCTGGGCACCGGGTTATTTGGGGCCACCAAAAATCCAGGGTCTGCTATTCCCGATGGTCAGTTTTTTGCCTGGCTGGGGCAGGCTCAGCGGGTGCAACGATTGGGGAATGACCATCTGCTGATCGCTCAGGCCGACGTGCAACTCACCCCCGATAGTCTCCTACCTTCTCAACAGTTTGTGATTGGCGGTGGGCAGTCGGTGCGGGGCTATCGTCAAAATGCTCGCTCGGGTGACAACGGTTTTCGCTTTTCGGTAGAAGATCGCATTGCCCTACAACGGGATGCCAACGGTAGCCCAATTCTACAATTGGCCCCCTTTGTTGAGATGGGTACTGTTTGGAATCAGCGCAGCAACCCTAATCTGCTCCCCGATCGCAACTTTCTGGCCAGTATTGGTCTGGGTTTACTCTGGCAACCAATCCCCAAATTAAACATCCGCGTTGACTATGGTCTCCCCTTGGTGCGTCTCAGCGATCGCGGGAACAACATTCAAGATTCTGGGGTCTACTTTAGTGTCAATTACCAGTTTTAAGCACTAGGGGGCGATGCCAAAGTCGCCAAATCAAGAAACTAGCATTGCTTCCAAAAGTTATCACCTACTCGGAAGGAGAAGGCTGGGTACCAAACAAGGTGCTGTACATAAGCCGATAGAGGTCTGTATTGTCGATCGTACCCTGGAGAAGAGCGGCGTTTAGCCCATGGGCCTTTGCCACGATCGCCCCAGCATTATCATTAAAACCACTCCAGGCGATCGCAAACGGAAACCGCTGCCCTTTAGCATCCTGTGCCGATAGAAAGGGAAAACTCCCCGTTCCATCTCGGCCATCCAATGGTGCACCATTCTTATTAGTGGGTGGAAGTTTTTGATTAATCGGCATCTCGCCCAGTTCTTCTCCAACAACTTCTAACCCTCCAGCATCGCTATCTGCCGCTGTTAGTAAAAGAGTGTTAGGGTTTTGATTGATAAACTTCATCGCCAGTCCAATTGCATCATCAGCCCGCTTTACTGCTTCAATCGTCCCTCTTGCATTATTTGCATTCGCAAAATTATCACTTCCTTCTTCTTCCAAAACAACCAAGAAGGGCTTTTGTTTTTGGGAAAATTGTCTCAGAGTAACCTCAAGCATCTCAGCTACTGATGGAGCGCTTGACTCATAGAGTGGCAAAACTTGATTTCTTAAGTCTTCTTCACTAGCATCATTGTAAGTGTCATCTGCCGCAAAAACTCCTAATATCTTCTTGGTTGTGTTGGGCAAAGTCAGCAACTCTTCACGGGTATAGACAACCGTGTACCCTTTTTGTTTTGCCAACTCAATGAGATTTATTCCATCTTCGCGGCGACTTTGATCGGCTTGAGCATAGTAGCCCGCGGTGCCCTTTGGTAAATACCACACCTCGCCGCCGCCCAAAATCACGTCAACCCCTGACTCCAGAATTTGCTTTGTAATTTCGGCGTGGGCATTCCGGTTTTTCACCTTTGCAACAAATGCACCCGTTCCGGGTTCGCTGATGATTCCAGAATTGATCAGCGCTGTCCCATATCCGCGGGCGATCGCGGCCTGCATAATCGTTTCTGGTTTTCCAGAAGTGGCTTTTACAGGCTGTCCCGTTTCATCCAGCCCACAGGAGTCAGCTTGAACTTTTACCCCCGTCGCATGGATGACCGCCCCTGCATTCGATGTCGCTGTAAGCTGGTTTTTCAAATGCCCCAGATAAACCGCCAGATGACTCATCTGATCCCAGTTCAATCGACCATCTGGCCCATAGTGTAAAAAGCGGGCGGCTCCCCAGTGGGATAAACTGGCACCATCAGGATGAATAAAGATGACATTCCCCATTTGAACAGATGGAGTCGGTGCAGAATCCTGGCCAGATTGCGAAGGGTTTGGGTCAGAAATCCCTGAGCAAGCCGTAATAATGAGTAGTGGGGCCAATAGAGCAACCAGCCAAGAGAAATGAAATTGCTGAAGGTACTTCACGGTAGTAACGGCTTACCTAGGGCTAAAGGACTAAACAAACGAATGAATCCCACTGATTCGCCAGGGGAGAGCCAATCACCCCTGCATTGAGCGCTCTCGTTTATTATACGCGGCGAGCTTTTCAGAGAATAAGCCACTGACAAAAAGGTAGTTTGCAGCGCCCCCAAGCCTTTAGAGTTGACAGCCGCTTCAGAGCGAGAGATGATACGATCCTCTGCAACCAATTGCGAATTAACCCAGGTCTACTCTGGTAATCGTTCGGCCAAGCGAGCGATCGCAGACTGTAGCTCCACAGCATAGGCTGACCCGGCCCACGCCTCCAGCATTCTAGCTCCCAGAGTGAGGGCAAACAGTTCCCCTTTGGGGAGGGAGATCGTTGGTAAACGCCAATTTGCGTCAGTGTAGTAGTGGCCCTGAGCACGGCTGTAGGCCAGCGGTGCGCCATAGCGATCGCGAAGGAAGTTTAAATCATTGCGAATCGTCCTTTCGCTGACCTCTAGAGTGGCTGCCAAGCTACTGGCGGTATTCCGTTGGCAGGCTCGCAGGAGAGCATCCAGTTTTAGCAATCGTTCCAGGCGGCGAGACATAGCTTGATGGAGTGAACTTAGCCCCTATCCTAAGTAGGCAACCCGGCAAAAAAGCTTCCGACTTCTAAGAAGGTAAAAATTTTTTGGGGAGATAGGTCTACCGATTCCAACTCTAAAATCCGCCCCGACGGGCTGACCGATTGAGTCTCACCGATCTGTCAGCGACAGCGATCACTCTGCCCCCTGACGCACAGCCCGAAACATACCAAAACGACAAAGCCCAGTACCAAATGCCAGTCGCATCAGCAAAAGTGTGGGCACTTCTCGCAAAGACTTAATCAACCCCCGCAGGCCAAACTTGACCAATCCTCTGGGGCGCACCACACCCTGCCAGATTGAGTCGAGCCAGGAGGGCAAGGTGGGGATTGTCCAATCGGCGGTTGTTACCTCGCCGGCAACTAGGCCAGTTTGTTCCAGGAGTTCAGCAAAGCCCTCAATGCTGGCAAAGGCCGGATGAGACCACTGGTCGAGCAGTTGTCGCATAACGGGTCTTTCCCAGAAATTCAGCGGCGTTTGCCGATCATCCCGCTGGTTCCAGTCGGCGACAACGAGAATACCACCGGGTTTAAGGACTCGCATTAACTCTTTGGCGAAGAGGGCTTTATCGGGCATGTGGGGGCCAGCCTCAATAGACCAGACGACATCAAAGCTGGCATCGGGGAAGGGCATGGCCAGAGCATCGCCCACTACAAACTGCACTTTGAGTTGACCGGGGGTCAGTTCTTGTGCTCGTCTAACCTGCTCAGGGCTAATGGTAATACCGGTTACGGTAAAACCATAGTCCTTTGCCAGGATGCGGCTGCTGCCACCAATGCCACAACCGACATCCAGTACCGTCGTTCCTGGGGGAAGTTGGTCTAGCCCTCCCCAGCGCACCATTTCGTGAACAAAGTCAGATTTTGCGGTCAAGAAATTTTTGCGTTGGGGAGGTACACCGTAGTACCCCAGATGAATATGCTCTCCCCAGTAGTATTCTAGAATGCCGTCTGTTGTCCACTGGTCATAAGAAGTGGCGACTGAGTCGGAGGATTGATAGCGTCGGGCGGTTAAGAGATAAATGATGATACCAGTCGCTAGCAATAGCAGGAAAAGGCCGAAGGGAAGAAGAATCTGCATGGGGGTGCTGTTGAATGAACGAGCGATCGCAGGGGTGGTCAACTGCTAAGAGTTGGCGCAAGTCGAACCCGGTGACGAGGGCGCTGTCGCTAGACCCAATCGCTCCTCTCTATAGCTTAACCTCTTGCTAGGCTAGTATTCATAGTAGGAGCACAACCCGAGTCTGCCGGAAACTTAAATGTATTGCCAGTGCCAGGTTGCTGAGTTCCTTAGGGGTTAAGGGAGTGAGGGCGCTCCCAGGATTTCAGCCCTGCCCCCTGTCCTCAATCCGCTGGCTATGGCTATACCACGACTGTTTTTGCTAGAAATCGCCAGAAACGAGGATGTATGGCCTGGGAATTGCGTCAGAATAGCGATAGTGATTTTGGGGCGATCGCTTTGCTTAATGTTCTTCCCAGACTGTATGCACTAGAGCAGGCCCAACTAGCAACCTGGGCCGCTAGAGCTAGAAATCAGATAGGCGATGGGCATTTGCCCGATTACATCCCCCGGCTGGCAGCGGCTGACCCCAATTGGCTGGCTGTGCACATCCAACGGCTGGATGGCAATGTTTATATGCTGGGTAATGTGCAGCAGCCCTTCGTCCTCATGAGTGTGATGAAGCCGTTTTTGCTGCTGTTTTTGCTAGAAACACTGGGGGAGCGGATTGTTTTCGAGCGGGTTGGCACCCGACCTTCCGATCAGCCGTTTCATGCCGTTTCGCAACTGATGGCAGATCAGGGCTTTCCCCGCAACCCGATGATTAATAGTGGGGCGATCGCCCTTGCGGCCATGGTACCCGGACAAACCGGGGCCGAGCGCTGCGAGACGCTGCGCCAATGGCTCAACAAGCGGGCGGGCAGT
Source organism: uncultured Leptolyngbyaceae cyanobacterium (assembly GCA_938023035.1). GTDB lineage: Bacteria > Cyanobacteriota > Cyanobacteriia > Leptolyngbyales > Leptolyngbyaceae > DSRU01. The sequence goes on from CALIDI010000006.1 coordinate 12,917, forward strand.
CACTTTGTTTTGGATGAGGCCACGCTGGCGTCGGTGCGATCGCTGGGGAATGAAGCGAATCGCACCATTGCGAATCTGTTAGCGCAGGCCGGCTACCTGGATAATGTAGAAACCACCCTCGATACTTACAATCATCTTTGTTGCCTCTCTAGCACCGTATCTGATCTGGCCCGACTCGGAATGATGTTAGCGCTCCCCCGTCCAGAAATTGCCCCGGATCACCGCCGGATTGTGAATGCACTGATGCTGACCTGTGGTCTCTACGAAGCTTCAGGAGAATTTGCTGTAAGGATTGGTTTGCCCATTAAGTCAGGGGTTAGTGGGGCGATGATAGCTGTGGTACCCGGAGAGGGGGCGATCGCGATTTACAGCCCTGCCCTTGACTCCACTGGCAACTCCATTGCCGGGCTTTACCTGCTAGAACAAGTTGTGCAGCATCTCAATTTGAGCGTTTTTAGTTAAATTTTAAGGGGTGCATGTCACTTTTGCCTTCACCCTTTTCTGGTATGCCCGGATTGCTCTAATCCCTCTCCCAAATTGGGAGCGTGCCTTTGAGATGGCTTGGCCTCCCTTCTCCCAGGTTAGGAGAAGGGGTTGGGGGATGAGGGCCTAAAAAGGTGACATGCTCTCAATCTTAAGTGACTCAGACGGGTTGCGCCCTGCTTCAGAACTGCGGGAATTACTGGGTGAACTAAAGGCGTTGGTAGAAGATGGCAAGCTGAAAACAGTGATAGATAGAGTCTATCCCTTAGAACAAACAGCTACAGCCTATCGTTATATCGAAACGGGATGCAAAAAAGGCAATGTCGTTCTTGCGATCGCACCTCATCCAACTGTCTGAAAAGAATGATTGATTGGGTTATTTAGTTTAGTTCCGTCGATACTTGGGTGGATCCGTAGGGCATGGTTCATACTCTGTCAGTTTGATTTCTTAACAACTTTCTAAATGACTTCGGTGCGATTAGGGGGGCAGCGCCTGAGATAGAGGATTAAGGCAATGAATAAACCTGTACCTACCAGGTATTTGACAAAATCAGGCACATTTGGATTTGGGGAGAAAAAACCTTCAATCACTCCAGCAATGACCAGCAGAGGCACAATCCCAAACAGGAGTTGAGCGGCTTCGACCCCATAGAGCTTAAAAGCATCGAGGCGACGGTAACGCCCTGGAAACAGAAGTGCTCGGGCCAACAAAAACCCAGCTCCTCCAGCCAGGAATATCGCAGGTAGTTCCAGGGAACCGTGGGGAAAGACGAAGGCCCAAAAAGGCCAGGCCAGGTTGTTTTGGCCAACGAGCACACCGACCGTACCAATCAGCACACCGTTTAACAGCATGATGTAGGTGGTAAAAAGACCAGCGGTAATACCCCCTGCCAGAGCCGCGAAGGAAACTCGAATGTTATTAATCATAATGGTGCTAGAAGCAAAGGGTTCGATGCCGATGATGCTGCCCATCCATAATTCGCCCCGATCGCGCACCTGCTCAATTATCCTCTGGGGAACGACCAGTGCCAGAAAGGTGGGATCTCGCCAGGCCAGCCAGGCGGCAATCAGTCCGGCTACTACAAACAAGCCAGTCGCTAGGGCAATGTACCCCTGCGATCGCTGGACCACAGATGGAAACCCCCAGAGAATAAATTGGCGCACCGCCCGCCATTCTTGCCGCCGCGAACCCTGATACACCTGGGCATAGCCCCTGGAAGCTAGGTTTTGTAAATGGCGAATCAGGCGATCGCCCACTTGCTGCGTGCGTGCCCGGGCTAGGTCTGCCGATACTGAGCGGTATAAACTCGCCAACTGGCGAATTTCTGTGGCATTCAAGGCTTTGATTCCCTGCCTTTCTGCCTTTTGCAGCAGTGCATCGAGCGCTTTCCAACTATTTTCGCGTCGTCCAACCCAGCGTTGAATATTCATAATCTGTGATATTTCCCAGGGAAGCAATGGGAGTGGATTAAGATTGCGGCAGTACTAATCGTTCCATGAGTTTAACCGATGACTATAACTCCTGCTCCGGGTGCTGGCGAGCCACTAAGTATTGGCAATGTGATTAACACGGGGTTTCGGCTGTATGGTGCAAAGTTTAAGGAATATGTGGGGATTGCAGCAGGGGCAACTCTGGGATTATTTTTCATTTACTTAGCGATCGCCTTAGCCGTTGTGGCCTTTGCTGTCGCAGGGTTATCACCTGCACTCTTAGGCATCTTGATTCCAGCCGCGGTTGTAGCATTTTTCTACGCTATGGCTCAATATGCCTCGGAGATGGGGCTAATTTCGCGCCTAGCCTTTGGTGAGTTAACAGAGCAACCAGAAGCAGTGGAAGCCGCCCGCCGTGTCACGCGTCCACGCAAATGGCAATTTCTGCTGAATAGTGTGCTGGTGGGTCTAATTTTTGTCGGCGTGTTTTTACCTTTCTATATTCTCCTGTTGATTATGGTGGTTGCTGTCTTTGGGTTTACTATCACAGGAGGCGGCAGTGAGCCGGGGGTAGGGGCCATAATAGCCATCGGACTTTTGATCCTGGTAATGGTGCCCATTCTTATTGTTCTTGTCTATTGGTTATGGGCACGCTTGTTTGCCGCCGAAGTGCCCTTAGCAATTGAGCCAGGGGTAGGAGCATCCAAAAGTATTGGGCGTATCTGGTCACTCACCAAGGGCAGCACCTGGCGGATTGCCCTAATTGCTTTTGTCATCAGTTGCATTATGTTACCTGTGTCAATTGTGACTCAACTGATTGCGAGCTTTCTGCAAATTGGCTTGACGGTGGTTTTACCCGAACAAACCTCTGGGGTCATTTCTGGCTTATCGACCGTATTGGGCAGTGCCCTGGGCTTGTTGATCAATATTGTCGTCCTCCCCCTGTGGCAGGTGATGAAGTCTGTGATTTACCTGGATCTTCGCACCCGCCGGGAGGGGTTTGGTTTAGAATTGCGCGATCGCCGATCCGAGTTTTAACTCAACCTTTCATCAAACTACCGTTATGTCTCGTCGTTTTTTACGCCAGGTTTCTCAACAAACGCCAGAGAGCGTCGAACTAGAGTTTGTCCTGGCGGGTATTGGCAATCGTACTTTAGCCTATTTAATTGACTATCTCATCTTTATCCTAACTCTGGTCGGGTTCTGGTTTCTCTGGCTCATTTTTTCGATTGGGCTAACTAGCACGCTGGAAAGTCTCGGCATTAACTATGGAAAAGCACCCCTCTGGCTGCTAGCGATCGCCCTTTTACTTAGCTTTATTATCTACTCTGGTTACTTTACCTTTTTTGAAACGACCTGGCGGGGACAAACCCCCGGCAAGCGCTGGGTCAAAATTCGCGTTGTCCGAGATGATGGCCGCCCCATTGGTCTGGCCCAAGCTACCCTACGGGCAATTTTGCGACCTGTCGATGACATCATGTTTATCGGGATGTTTTTGATTCTATTGGGCAAGCAGGAAAAACGAATTGGCGATATTGTTGCCGGAACTATTGTGATCCAAGAAGAGGGGGCCAATCGGCGAGAGCAGTTGAGCATTAGCCCCGCCGCTCAAGAGTTTGCCAGCAAATTGCCCGAACTAGCGGATATTAGCCAGATAACAGCCGATGATTTTGCTGTGATTACGGCTTATCTAAAGCGGCGATCGCTCATGACCCTGCAAGCACGCAGCGATCTCAGCCTAAAGTTGGCTCGGCAACTACGACTCATTATTGGGTTAACGACAATTCCGGCAGGAACGACCTCCGATCATTTTCTGGAAGCGATTTACCTGGCCTACCAGAAACAGGTTGGCGATCCCACTCGTGATCATCTGCGCTAGGGTAGAGCAGATAGTTTTAGCTGACGGTTGACCATGGTCAAAAGGTTGGTTGGTTGGGGCACCCTATCCTGGTTGCAATTCCTTGCCTCTGGGCTAATGTTTTTTGTGCTGACGGGGTTTCTGGGAGGGTGTGCAGGCACTCCCTGGGGGCAGTCTCTGCAAGATTCTCTCTCGGCAGATCCCCGCTGGGCCGAGTCTACTCGCGCTGCTAGCCCGGCTGAAACACCAACGACAACGGCCACGGCTAACCCAACTGAGTCGCCTATCCCGACGCCAATCACCGATTCAACCGCAGCGTTAAAACTTCCAAGCTTTTCTGAACGGGTGAATCTGAGTGCATCGGGTACTTCCGATGGGGCCGTGCTTGGGGCTACCCCCTCCGGGATCTCGCCAGTCAACCCAATCACCAGCACGACTAGGGCAAGCACGGCGATCGCCTTTGTCGATTTGGAGAAAGCTCCGAAACTGCTGCAACCTTACCTGGCAGATCTGGCTGCGCTGGGAATTCTGACATCGGCTACCAGTCCTAACGCCGAGCCATCTACGTTTAACCCCAATGGGGTCATCACCCGGCGCGAGTTTGCCCGCTGGTTGGTGAATAGTAATAATCAAATCAACCGCGATCGCCCAACCCGTCAAATTCGGCTAGCGGTTGAAACCTCAGAACCCGCTTTTCAAGATATTCCAAAAACAGACCCCGACTTTGGCGTCATTCAAGGGTTAGCCGAGGCGGGATTGATCCCCAGTCGCCTATCTGGGGATGGCAACACAAACCCCGGTTTTCGTCCCAGTGACCCGCTGACGCGCGAAACCCTGTTGCAGTGGAAGGTGCCGCTGGATATGCGCCAGCCCCTGCCAGCAGCCAGTATCGATGCAGTCAAGCAAACCTGGGGGTTTCAAGATGCCAGTCAAATTAGTGGAGCGGCACTGAGGGCAGTCTTAGCCGACCACCAAAATGGTGATCAGGCCAATATTCGCCGGGCTTTTGGTTACGTGATGTTGCTACTGCCTAAAAAGCCCGTCACCCGCGCTGAAGCGGCGGCTAGCTTATGGTATTTCGGTTATCAAGGTGAGGGGCGATCGGCGCAGCAAGCGTTGCAACCACCCACCCCAGATCCTTCTCCTGTGACCACCCCGCCGGCTTCTCCGACCTCCCCGGATGATCGATAGACGTTAAACGGGGGCAGACTCGTTAGTTGACTTTGTGACAATAGTCTGCACAGAATTAGGCCGCAATGATGTCATTAGAGTGAAAGTCTTAATAGTTCAGATGAGACTTAATCAAAGTTGAGTTTAACTTTATCCTTCGTCAGTCACTTTAGGCCAATGAAACGATGCGTTGCCGGTTCAACTGATCCGCAATCGGGCAGAAAGATGGATTCATCATTGGTGTCAATTGCTCTGGGTGTATGTTACTTTTGCCCTCACCCTTTAAGGATGCCCCAATGGTTACATCTCCGAAAAGTCCCCCGTCGCTGCCACCTTTGGAAAATGGCGATCGCCTTACACGCGCTGAGTTTGAGCAACGCTATCAGGCAATGCCACAGCACAAAAAAGTAGAACTGATTAAAGGCAGAGTATTGATAGCATCCCTCGTTCGCGCTAGGAGACATGGCAAACCCCACTCAGCAGTTATGACTTGGCTCGGTCGCTACTGGCAAGCGACCCCCGGCGGTGAACTGATGGATAACCCCACCGTGCGCCTCGATAACGACAATGAGCCACAACCGGATGCTTGCCTACGCATTGAAGCAGAAGTCGGTGGGCAATCGCGCATCAGTGAAGATGACTACATCGAAGGTGCGCCGGAACTGATCGTCGAAATTACGGCCAGTAGTGCGTCTTATGATCTGCATGATAAAAAGCAGGTCTATCGCCGCAGCGGAGTCCAGGAATACCTGGTATGGCGAGCGCTGAATCACGCTTCTGATTGGTTTATGTTGCAGAATGGAACTTATGTCGATCAGCCTGTTGATGCGGATGGGATTCTGCGCAGTCAAGTGTTTCCGGGGTTGTGGTTGGCGGTGAACGATTTGTTAGCGGGTAACTTGGCTGAAGTGGTCTCGGCATCCGAACGGGGGCTGGAGTCTTCAGACTACCGCGCATTTCAACGCTCCTTAAGTGCAAAGTTGAGTCAAGGGGCTTGAACGGCGATCGCTCCAGGTTTAAGCAGATTCCTCAATCTCTTCAGAAATATCTGGAAATACCTCACCTGGAACGTATCTCACAGAATTGACTTGTGCAGGTTTCGCATCGCAGATTAGGATCCTCGAGGACAACAGGCATTACAAGCCCCTTTGCGCTTCCACTAAATGAAGAGCTGCATTGGCTAAGTGTTCAGCAGCCCGATAGTTGGCTAACGATGCCAGGTTGTCAGGGGTTAGATTTTGCGCTGATTGGGTCAGTTGTCTGGCCTGTTGCAACAGCTTTGTTGCCGTTGCCGGATTGACCTGGTAGTAAGCGATCGCCGCCTCCACCCGTGCAATGCGTTCCTGTGCGCGATAGGGTGCTTCGTACCAGCGTTTGCTGGCCTTCTTCGATCCGCGGCGTCCGACCGCATACCCCAGTTGGCCTTCGTAGAGGGTTTCTGCCGCTTTATAGAGGGAATTGGCGGCTTTGGCTTGCTTCTCAGCCGCGAAGAACTGCCCTGCCTGATAACTGCGTTCAGCTTGGTTCAACGTTTGTTGCGCCAGTCGGACAAACTCAGCCGCAGGCTCAGAATTGGCTTGACTGGCAAGGTATTGAATCGAGAAGGCTTTTTCCTGTGCTCGTTGAAGATCGCGGGCGGCTTTCCGGCTGTAGTAACCATCTGCTTGTGGAACGTTTTCGGTAGGAAGTGGCCGCAGAGGAGTCTGCGATCGCCGCGAAGGAGAAGCTAAAGGAGCAGCATGGGAGGTTTGATGCACCACGAATGGCGTTGTTGAAATGGATGCAACGCCAAGCAATACTGCTGCTACTTTGAGTGATTTGAGTGGTTGGGTTAGCATAGTAAATCTCCTGATTTGAGAAACCGTCAATGATGCTGCTGGGTACGATAATTTCTTCGTACACATCAGCGTAATTAGGGAACAGAATTTGATAGGAATAGCAGCAAACGAGTAGCCTACGGCATCAATCTGGCTCCCCTTCTCCCTTGATGGAAGAAAGGGCATGGCCCTGCCGGGCATTCAAGAAACTCGTTATCTGATTGCTGCCCCTATCGTTGCTTAGATAAGTAGCCTCTAAATCTATGGCAATGTATAGCACTGCGAGTGCGGGTTAGGACATAATTGCGGTTAAGGCTCGTAGTAAGGACTTAAGTCCTCATTACAAACGTCCTAACTAGCTTGTGTAATGCTATATCTTCTAAATCAATCACAATGCCTCTAGATCATCAGTGAGATGATGATCAGCGATCGCGACGAGGCTCCCTGCGATTGGGGCCACCGGCCCAAGGCGGAGGCCCGAAGTCGGGGCGGATGTTGATCACAGTGCCATCGGCGCGGGTAATTGAGAAAGCATCCAATTCGCCAGAACGCCCCACTTTTCCGCGCACGGTCACCCGTTCACCGGGTGTCAGCGAAATGGGCTGCCACCAGCGTGGCCCTGCATCGACGATAATTTGTCCGCTACTGTCGTCTAACACGAAATAGTTCCCGATGATTTGATTCACCGTGCCAGAAAGGGTGATTCCTGGTGGAGTTTGCTGTAAATCGCGAATGCGGGTTTGGGCGTGAGCAGCGGTTGGTGGGTAAACAACTGGTGCTAATGGGATCAAGGCCAATGCCAGTAAAGTAGAGTATTTCATTGTTGAAGATTCTCCTTATGCGCTTCAACCTGAGTATTCAAAACAAAAGTGACATGAATATGTCACTGGGTTGGCTGGCGATGAAGTTTCTGTTTGAGGAGGGGCAGTGCGATCGCAAAACAGGATCCTTGCCCTTCAGTACTGGTGACCTGAACGGTACCGCCGTGGGCCTGGATAATTTGCTGGGTGATGGCCAACCCTAAACCAAATCCACCGGCTTTTTCCGGCTGCTGGCGGTCTGGGGTGCGCACTGCATCAACCCGATAAAACCGTTCAAAAATATGGGGCAGGCACTCGGCGGGAATACCGATTCCAGTATCTTTTACCTGAATCAGAGCGCGGTGGGGGGTGGCACTCAGGTGCAGTGCGACAGTGCCGCCAGCGGGGGTATATTTCAGGGCATTGTTGAGCAGGTTGGCGATCGCCTGACGCAGTAAATCCGCATCGGCCATGATCCTGATCGGTGTATCGGGTAAGTCATCCTGCCACTGCAAATTCTGCGTGCTTGCCTCCGCTGCAAAGGTCTCAACCAAATCCTTAAGGAAAGCCACCAGATCGACAGATTGCAGCGTAGTGGGCGGTAAGGATTGTTCGTGGCGTGCCAACAGCAATAGATTGGTGACCAGGGTGGTCATGGATTTTGTAATCTCTACCAGCTTATGAAGTCGTTGTTCGTGAAGGTTGGGGTCTGTTGTGGGTTTCACCAGGCCAATCTGAATATTGCCCAGCAGGGCAGCCAGCGGTGCCCGCAGCTCATGGGAGGCATCCGCCGTGAAGCGGTGCAACCGTTCGTAGGCGGTTTGAATCGGTTGCATGGCAAAGCCGCCCAGTAACCAGCCAGTGATGCCAATCAATGCCAGCGCCAGGGGGACACCCAGCGCCAGAAAGAGCCGCAATTGGTGGAGATTGGATCGCACCGGATCGAGGGGAACGGCTACTTGCAGATAACCCAGTAATTCCTGATTTTGAAAGACCGGTAACGTGACTTGGCGCAGAGATTGGGGCGTGGATAGACTGAGGAAACCAGGGGCGATCGCCAACTGTTCGGGGGGTACCGTGCCGACAAACCGAACCAACTGCCCATCGCGGTCATACCAGCGGACATAACGCGCCTCGTGATCGTAGGGAATCGAGTTGCTGCCCAAGACTGGCACATCATTCAGTTCTACCCGCCAGCGCCCCTCATGCAGGCGATATTTCACAGCGGCGGCCATTGTGCGACTTTTGTTCAGTAATTGTTGGTCGAACGATCGCATCTGTTCTTGCGTTTCCAGAACAAACATCGCGCCAGCAAACACGACCAGAATGCTACCCATCGATCCCGTAAACCAGCGAGCGAGATTCCGCTGACTGCGGTGAAAGAGGGAGCCAGGCCGGGCGCTAACCATCCGCCGAATCCTCCTGGGTCGTAGACGCATCTAAACTGGGGGAAGGCCGGAGGCGATAGCCAATGCCATAAACCGTTTCAATCCAGCGATCGGCGTCAACCTCGCGCAACCGTCGTCGTAGTCGGCGCACCAGAGTTGTAATCGCATTACTTTCCGGTTCTTCTCCCCAAGTCCAAATCGTTTCCTCAATCTGCGTACGGGTTAAAACCTGTTGGGGGTGACGCATAAAATATTCCATCAGTTGAAATTCTCGCCCTGATAGCTCGACGGTAGTATCAGCCCGTGCCACAGTGAGTTGGTTCAAGTTTAGACTGAGATCTGCCAGGGTAAGAATATCTCCTCGCCAGAGAGGAGAGCGTCGCCCCAGTGCCCGCACCCGTGCCAAAAACTCTAGCATATCAACGGGTTTGACTAGGTAATCATCTGCTCCGGCATCCAGCCCGGTGATTTTGTCTAGGGTTGTGTCTTTAGACGTTAGCATCAATACGGGTGAGCCTTTCCCCATCTGGCGATACTGCTGACAAAGGCTGAGGCCACTGACCCCTGGCAGCAACCAATCGAGAATCAGCAAGTCATACTCTTTTTGCGTGATTAGCCACTCAGCCGTAGCGCCATTATCCACGGCATCGACCCCATGCCCGCTGGCGTCCAGGGCTTCGCGCAGTGGTTCTAGTAAGTCGCGATCGTCTTCAACTAATAAAATGCGCATAGCGGTTGTGGATGGGTCAAATCCCTGTCAGAATAGTAAAAAATATAGTAAAAAATAAGGATTCTATAATCTGAAACCTTACCACAGAGGCACGGAGAACGCAGAGCTATGGTGCCATCTGTTCTTCAATCTTGTGAGTTGTGGGTGTTTTCTCCTTCAATGTTCAAAACAAACTTTTCCCAATTGGCAACCATGAAAGCTGTTCCCTGGTTTAAAGGATTCGCCAGTTTGGGGCTAGAGTTCTGGCTACCGCTGCCTCTGCTAGGATTGCTGTTCTGGTTTGGAGGCGGTTGGGTGGCCGAGTGGACGATGGCACGCCCCCAGGCTACGGATACCGCTTTGCAGGCGAGTCAGCAGATGCAGACCCAGATTCCAGTGTCGATTGTGGCGATCGAGGTCGAAATTCATCGCAAACGCGGATTTTCAAAGGTTGGTGTGAAAACTACTAACCCAGCGCTTAAAAAGCTGGAGTATGAGTTTCCGTTTTTGGAGTTTGAGCAAGTGGAAGCGGCGATCGCCCAGGAGTTAGGAATGTCCCACGCCCAGGTGCGATCGCGCATCCAATACGAAATTAAGCGTTGACGCTTTCTGGGAGTGGCCGTCACTTGACTCATCGCTCCTTCTGCCTAAGCGCAACTGAGTCCTAAAGCCTCCAGTTATCTAGCTGCAATTGTCCCCCGTGTGGAGTGCAACAAACTACAGACGTTCTGCTTGGCATGGAAGCAGGTAGCCCGTTTGAGAAGGGGTCTGCAACACAGCGGGCGCATGGGTGAACTCAACTTCGGCTCGATGGGCCTCACCGAGGCACAAAAAGCGACTCTGAAGGCGCTAGGAGGGGTTGAGCTGCCAAAGGCTTAAGAGGCTGATTGTCTACCCAACTCAGCCAGAATGCTGCTATAAGTCTTGATTAGGTCAGTTTCATTGAGGGGTTGAGTGGGATGATTCCAGGTTGCAACCACACAGTAGGATTTGCCCGCATTGCTTTCTAACCACGTAGTCAGGTTGAAAACCCCTGGCTCAGATCCACCCTTAAATGCAATCCTAGACCAATCTTGGGGTTGAGCCAGGCCGGGGTTAATGCCCATCAGGGGCAAATCTTTAACCTGAACCATGAGCCGACATAACTCCCTGGCAGAAAAGTACCACTCCACATCGAGTGCCAGCGGGTCACCTGTCAATAAACTGACCGTTGGCAAGTCCGCCGTCGTCAATGTCTCCAATATCTGTCGTCGCGCCGTTGGGTCAGACTGGCGAAAATCCGTCAGCGTTTCTGCATGGCGTGGGTCTTTGAGTATGAAAAATTCGCGCGTTGTTAAGAACGGCTGATTTCGGGGCGCGAGTGCCTCGATTAGCGATCGCCCCAGCGTGTGAATTAGGGCATCCGTCGCCGTATTATCACTCACCGAAATCATCAAGGCTGCCAGGGTTTCCAGAGTGACTGCGGTACCCACCGGCCAATCCTGAATCATCCCACTCGGGAGGCTACGCCATTCGGGTTGCAGGGTGACGACCGTATCCCACCAGAGCGTGCCCTTTACAATTGCCTGACGCAAGGCCGCCAGCACCGCCAGCTTAAAGGCCGACCCCACTGCCAACGGTTGATCCGCCGCTACAGCAGCCAGTTCCTCCTCCCCCTGCAAAATCAGCAGACTGGCGTTACCGTCTAGTGCCTGGAATGCCTGCACAGCCTCTGCTAGAGAGAGGGGAGCTGTGGGCGGCCCAAAGAACAAACCAGCAATTTGCCCTTGACGGTTTAACTGAATTTTGGCCGGAACGGTGCCTCGTGCAAAGGTAAGTTGATATCCATCTTCCAGGGGCGTAACCCCCTGCAATGACCCTAGGGACTGTTTCAACTGACTCAGTAATATTCGCACCTGATCGATTGGTACTTGTTGTAAAAAAGTGGTGGTAAACCAATCGGCCTGAGCGACTTCGGCTTGAAAGAGGCGTTCTAGGGCCGCCGTTGGAGTTAGTGGCATAGCTTGGGGCATTCTGGCGGTAGAAGAGATTATCTGGTTAACAGGGGTAGAAGGGATATGGGGTGTAGATGTTGCCTTTGCAGGTAAGATTGCGACTATGGCCATCATAGCGATCGCAAAGGCTAGCCCTACTGCAGCAACCAACAAATGCGAAAAAGATTTTGCCATCACTGGGTAACCACGCCTCTAGTTGTTGATTGTTGTCGCGGTTGACAAGCAGGTCAATCCTGACAACTTGGGCGCACTCAGCAGCCAGGCACCCCTGAAAAATCGGCGATCGGCCCAGAGTAAACTCTCAGCATTTGATTGCCACCCCGCTGAAACTCATAGGGAACAGGTTCAACCTGCACCGTTGCCCCTCGGCTCAGCAAATCCTGAATGACAGGCTCGACATAGGACGAAGGAGTACCATCCAGTTTTAGCAATGGAAAAATCCGCACCTCAGCGGCCACCCGCAGCAACTCCCGCACCGATGCTAAGTGAAATTCCAGAGATCGGTGATCGGCATAGAGAAATAGGAGGTGAGAGACCAACGCCAGATCAAAGGAGCGATCGCCCCAATCTAGCTGAGGCAAAGCCTGGGGCTGATAACGCCCCGTTGCTTTACCAGCTTCATAATCCAGGAGAAATCGCTCCATGGCGGCTAGCCGCGATCGCCCTAAATCATCAGCATCGACATAATTTTTCCAGCAGTAGCGATCGGCATTTTGCTTCACCTGAGCAATGATTGGATTGTAGACCGCCTGCACCCGCTGGCGAATCTGCTCAGTAGAGAATTGATACACCGGGTCAATGGAAACCACCGATCGCCCCAGAGCTGCCATTTCCGCATTGAAGCTAGCTGGCCCATCCCCACAGCCCAAAATGCGGCATTGTAAATCTGCCTCTGACAGATTAAACATCTGTCGGTACTCACCGAGTGTGCGGCCCCAGGGCACGACATCATCCAGTTGCATCGATCGTTCCTCAGGTGATGAACCCTATGAAAAATAGCCGTGGGTCTTTACCCCTCCAGGATAACTTGACCGACGGGTAAGGCCACACAGGCCAGCGCGTACCCTGCGACCTGATCTTTATCTGTGAGCGCAGTTGGGGGTGATTCGTAGCGAACCTGACCTTGATGTAAACGCACCTTACAGGCTCCACAGGCTCCCATGCGGCAGGCATGGCGAATGGAGACCCCGGCAACTTCTGCAATTTCCAAGAGCGGGGTCTCACCATCGGTCTCAATGGTTTGCCCTGATTGCTGAAAGTGAACTCGAGGCGTTTCTGCCTGGGAGGCTGGCTGGATCGCCGGGCGATCGCCCGGTAGACCTTTACCATTGGTCAGTGGCACGGTTTCTGGCTTGACCTGCCAAAGGTTCATTTCGACTGTTTTTGCAGCAGCTTTGCGGGAAGAGCGCGACCCAAAACTTTCCTCCTGATAGGGCTGCATGGGAAATTGCAGCGTTTCCAGTAAGGTGCGAGTTGCGCTCATAAACCCTTCTGGCCCACAGACATAGACCGCTCGCTGCATTAAATCAGGCACAACCATGTTCAACAATGCTTCTGAAATGCGCCCGCTGAAACCCATCCAAGGGCGGCTGACTGGGGGCTGAGTGAGCGTCACCACCAGCCGAAAGTTCGGCATTTGGGCCGCGATCGCCTCTAACTCCTGACGAAAGATAATATCATCCACTGTATGGGCACTATGGAGAAAGACAATATCACAATTAGCTAGGGTGTCTTGCACCCAGCGCGTCATCGACATCATCGGCGTAATTCCGCTGCCGGCAGAAATCAGCAACAATTTGGCTGGCAGGTCAGGTACGCAGGTAAAGTGTCCGATTGGCCCTCCTAGAAATTTGACGCGATCTCCCACCCGCAAATGATCATGCAACCAATTAGAAACTAAACCAGCGGGAATATCTGGCTGGTGGGCTGGGCTAGGAACTCGCTTAATCGTCAGTGTGAGATGATAAGGACGAGTCGGAGAAGACGAAATCGAATAGGAACGAATGACAGGCTTGTTATCAATGACAACCTCTAAATTCACAAATTGCCCGGGTTTATAGTGAAATAATACTGGCGGGTCAGCAACAAAATAAAAGGTTTTGACATCAGCGGTCTCATCCACAATTCGACAGCAGTGGCAGATCAAATCCCCGTCGAGCCAAGTCTGTTGTGGTTGGTGAAATGTCGCCAGTGCCAGCCCATTTGATTCAGGGAGCGTGGATAATGGAGTCATCAGCGCCTCTACATAAAGAAAGATTTCTCCAATTTGCAAAAGATCTCCAAGGTGAAGGGGGTATTTCTCATTTGGGGTAATCACCTGGCCATTGAGAAGCGAGACACATTTACTATTGGCATCGATAAAGTGATAGGCATCATCGCAATACACAATTTTGCCGTGGACTCGGCTGACTGCCGCCCCGGGGAGCACCAAATCGCAACCAGGATGACGCCCGATTGACCATTCTGATTGCCCAGGATGAGCTTGTTTAAGTTGATGCTGCTGAAACACCTGTTGTTCAAAGTTGATGGATTTGAATGTCAGCATGAACTTCTCCAGAAAGGATCAACGGGTTCAAAATGAATGAAGTGAAGCGTAATGCGGCCCCTGCCGACTGCTCTTGCCCAGGGTGACTTTTCCTGGGCACTCAGCTTAGGCCTTTCTCGGTCGACTTTTTAGCGGTTTGACGAGGGTCGTTGCCAGGGTGGTTAGATCTTCATAGGCATTCGCTCGAGACAAGGTAGTTGCAAGCAGATCCGGGTGGGTGCTGGCGATCGCCTCAAGCGCTGTAAAGTGATCCATATCCTTGAGTTGCAGTTCTTGCCGCAGGTTTCGACAAAACTCAAAACTACTGGTCGGGTTAATCGTTTTTTGCTTAAGTAAATCAACCACAACCCCCATATAAGTCTGCAAGCGCAATCGTTGCGAAAATCCCTGCATGACTTTAACTAGGGTACATAACTCGTTAGGGGTCAGTTCCTCTAGCGATCGCCCTTCTAACAGGGCTGGGTCAAGATCCAGCTTGTGCAGTTGGCGGCGCAGGGTTGCAGCCATCTGTTCTCGCTCATAGTCTTCGCGGCTCCACCGAATGGTGCGATAAAACCAGACAGAACCAACCAAAACAATCAGGGCATTAAACGCCAAGAGTGGATAGGTGGGCAACCGATTAAGCGAAGGGCGAGCACCATAGGAGAAAAAGATCCAGAAAGAGGCCAGAGTGAAGATTGTAAAGGCCAGATGCTGAGCCTGCTCCGCCAAGATGGGACGACCATAGCGACGAACAAGCCGGCGGCATCCCTTCTCTAAAACCACTCCAATGGTAAAAGTAATGGCGATTAGCACCCCAAAGGTAATGTATACAGCCGCAAATTTGGGGATAGGAATCACCTGACCATAAACATAAAACCCTGGATCAAACGCCTTGGTGACCTGATCGGCTTCCCGTGTCCAGGCACCTGTAAAGTAATAATCCCAGTTGCCGGTGTAAAGAAAGTAATAGAGATAAAAGGCAATCACCATCCCCAGGTAACCGTATTGTACCAATCGTCGCCCTGGTTTCCGTAACTCGCTCCAGTAGGTTTGCTCCGCATCAATATCAAAGCAGGCTGTTTTACAACTGACACAGGCACTCTGCTCCTTTCCAGTTTTTGGGTCAGTGACTCGACACATAGAATCCCATTAGGAGAGCCAACTAAAATGGCAACGGTTTTTCCCGTAGAGGTACAACTTGAACGCCAGTTTCTCAGCCGTAAATCTAAACAACTTCCCCTCACTCCTGGTATGACGGCTGTTGCTATGCTTAAGGTGCGCCAACGAGCACCTATTAGTTACATCACAGAGGAACTGACGAAAGCCTTCGATGGGATAAAGGCCGTCCGTTAGGGCAAGATCCGGGTAGCTTTCTCTCCCAGATTCAGCGCTAACAGGATGGCTTTGCTCAGGTATAGTAATGCATTCTGTTTATGGCTCGACACAAGTATATTAGGACATCTAGGTAAAGCGGGATATGGGGGCTTCGCCCCAGCATATCTTCTCGACTTACTATCATGCGTTTAATGGACTACCTTGAATACAATTTGATCAAAACTCCCTTTTATTTAAAACAGAATTTAAAACCAGCAAACGTAACTTAAAATCTACTAAAAATAAGCACTCATCCAATTTTCAAACTAGTCTATCTAAGCTTGTATTCTTTAATTAATCTTTCTAATCTATGGCTAGAAGAGGTGAACATTAATAACTCGAAGTGAACACCTCTAGTAACTTTTACAAGTATCTGAAACCCCTACACCATTTCTTGCTTCCTATCGGTTTATCTTCCCGTTGCTTCGACCGGCTAAATCTTCATCTACCTTTTTGAACACAGTCTTGCCTTGGGTTCAGAATCCTTGCGTTTTTTAGCCCAGGAATTTAAGGCTTGATGACGCTTTTTCATCCATAGAATTTAGAGCTGGAAGCTACTTTAGGTTCTCCCTTCTCAGTTTTGATGACGCCTTTTTGCTTTGCTTTATCCCTCTTAAGGAGACATCATGGAAGAATTAAATCACCATAACCATCAGGATCATAGCCATACCACCGCGATCGCCGATCCGTCTAGTCGCTCCACAGCGGCACCCCACTCCTCCACCCATCAGCACGGATCTTCCATGCAGGATGACACCTTGGAGCAATCGCTGAATCAGGCGTTGGATTCTGCCGATCAGGTACAATCCACCATTAATGACCATGACCATGGTCCCAAGGTTGGCCCATTTGAGCTGCATATCGATTTAAGCAAGGTAGAAGGTGCACGGACACTGAATCCCAAAAATGTGAAGCGTGACCTTTCTTTTCGAGATAATATCGGCAGACGGGGAGATTACCTCAACCCTCGTGGCAGCAATAACGTGGTCATTGGTTCAGGCGATAGTGATATCATTCGTGTGACTGGGTAGGGATTTAACACTATCACCACAGGTACTGGAAAAGATTCGATTATTTTAGGAAAGGAGACAACAAATCAGATTCTTGATTTTGACCCGGCGAATGATCGATTTGTGTTAGCTGGTCTTAAACCTCAGGATATTGTGATTGCCCAAGGCAAAAACCCCGGAAAAGGAGGACTTGAGCAACCCCTTGATTCAAATGCCAACGCTTTGGTCATTGACAAGCGCAATGGCCATATTCTGGTGACCCTGCCCTTTGTCAAAGCCGCTGATTTGAATGAGAGCCACTTTGTCAGAAACACGGCGGCAGCAGAGACAAGCCTACGGCTAATGCGTCGTCAGGGTCTTTTCAACAATAAAGTGGGAAATGGCACCGTTGTTGGCACCAAGGGGCGCGATCGCCTAGTGGGTGGCGCAGGTGACGATTTTCTTTATGTCGGTGATAATGGCTTCTCCTTCAAACCAGCCCAAGGCCGCGGTGGTACTGAGTTTCCTTTTCCAACAGATAGCACTGGCACCTCCGAGTTGACCTTGCAGCTCAAGGGTGGCAAGCTCAATGTCACAGGTTCCTACACAAACTTTGATGGCTTTCCTCTGTTTAGCCAGGGTGAAACCACCCTCGACCCCAATGCCAAAATTTTGAATGGGGCCAATCCTCAGGCTTTGGTTGATGGCTTTTTGAGGGTTCACAAAGATGTGGAAGGCAACTTGATTAGTGGCACCCACCTGCATTACAGCCCCGCTGGAGATAGTCGCGGTAACTTTGCTGATGCAACAGTACTTCGCTATTTTGAAAATACACCGATTGATGCAAAATCGGGTACATTTCAAGGTGAATTCGCTTTAACTCCCGTAGAGCAGGCTGCACTGTTAGCAGGTAGTTTGTATACCAACCTGCATACCAATATTGATGGTGATGGTGATGGTCGAGCAGGCTTTCCCACTGGAGAAAATCGGATTAACTTAAATAGAAACGTGGTACAGTTCGCCTGATAATCATCTGTGCTTCTGCCTGACGACTGATTTAATAGTGGAAACACCTGCTGAGAGAGCTAAAGGCAGGGTGACTTCTCAGCGGGTTTTCTCATCAGTAGGTGGGTGTAGTGATTTGTGAGATCCATTTTGACTCCACCCAATCCTCAACATTCGGGTGTGCGCGGGTTGGGTGAAGTCGTTATACCACTTTAAATTTGCGATTTTAGCTAGCAGAAACCTTGCCGCGTTTAGCCGTACAAGTGCCCCTTATCCGTTTGATTGAGAGGTTTTGTATGCAACGGATAAATCGAATTTTTGGCTTGATTACGATTGGCCTTGGATTGGCTTTTGGTGTTTGGGTGCTGCCCCTCGCTTTTGGCAAAGCTATCTCCTGGCATCGACACCTTGGTCACGCCTCTCTGCCGGGCGATCGGGCATTAGCGGTAGAAATCCGGGCAATGCATCTCTATCCCTTGACCCTTACCCTACCAGAGCACCCAGGCAAACGATTTTCCATATTATCTTTCTCCTTCAACCAACGGGGAAAGCCAGGCCAAGTGGCGCTGCCTCCCCTGGCTTTATCCCAGACTCAACTTTTGATCAATGCCACTGCCAACCGTCAAGCGGTTCAGCCAAAGAGGCTCTGGCTGGATGAAACAGGTACGCTCTGGCTGGAGTTTGTAACGCCCCTACCACCCAAGACCCCTATCACTATCCTGTTTAAGTCGGATAGGAGCCTATCAGGTTCCGGTTATGAATACGCGATCGCGGCCTATCCCGACACCCCCTATCCGGTGGGAGTATTTGTCGATCAGGGCACCTTCTAAAAAGGCTAAAAAGATTGTCCTACCTAGTTTTCCTTGACAACGGGTGCTGATTCAGCCAAATGTATCAGGGCCTGGCCTGTGACTCGACAAATCCGCCAATCAGGTAAGATATCGGCTCCCATACGCTGATAGAAGGCGATCGCAGGTTCGTTCCAATCCAATACGCTCCACTCAAACCGGCCACAGCCTTCAGCCACAGCCCGCTTTGCCAGATAGCTGAGTAGTGCCGTTGCAATCCCCTGACGGCGATAGGCAGGCAAGACAAACAAATCCTCCAGGTAAATTCCCGGTTTGGTCAAAAAGGTTGAGTAGTTGTAGAAAAAGAGGGCAAACCCGGCAGGAGTGTGATTAACCTCTGCCAGAATGGCTGAAGCGTAGGGGCGATCGCCAAACAGATGGGTCTTGAGCTGTACCACACTGCCTGTGACCTGGTGGCTGAGTTTTTCGTAATCAGCTAAGGCTTGAATCAGTTGAAACAACGTCTCAGCATCCTCAACCATCGCTGGACGCAATTTTAACTGGGAAGCGGAGGTCTTCATATCCGTTTTATCGCACTATACAAGTGTGTTAGGGCATTTGAGGGAGTGAGTCCCTCAGCCGGGAGCTTTACCTGGAGAGCATGCCACCCTTTCAGGCCCTTATCCCCCAGCCCCTTCTCCCAACCTGGGAGAAGGGGGGTCGAGCCGTCTCAAATTCCCCCTCCCGAATTGGGAGAAGGATTAGAGCAATCCGGGCATACCAGAAAAGGGTGAGGGCAAAAGTGACATGCACCCTTTACCTGTGCACCTCATCCTAACCTGAGTCCATCCTAATCTTGGTTTGTATTGCGATAACAGGCAATGGATCGATGCTATCGCCTGAGAGCCGATCAAACGTTCGCACCTTGCCAGTCCTTTCTTTAAACCTCTTTGAACTGCAACAGGCTAACGCTCCAGCGTTACCTGGATCTGGAGCACCCCAGAACTCCCATCGCGCCGGTCTGAGTCTTCAATGGGTTGAGTCTCTCGTTGAGTGATGGCATAGGCCATAATCGTATAGGAACCCGGTTGCTGAGGTTGCCATCGGTATTGCCATAATGTCCACTCATGGGGAGTGGGGGGCTGGTTTTGTGTAGCCTGATGCCAGGTTTGCCCACTATCTGTACTTACCATCACTGTTTGAATCGGTAAGGCTCGATCTAGAGCAATCCCTGCAATGAGCACACCTTGCCGCCAACCCGATTCCCCGCTAGGGCTAAGGTTGGCAGTTGGCTGTCGATTCCAAACGCGCTGAGTTTGAATCTGGCGTGTCATGGCATGGGTAGGGATTTCTGCCCGATTCGACCAGCCCTGCCGTTCCCAATATCCCTGTTTAGTCCGGGTGATGGCTTCCATTTTCACCAACCACTTGGGTTGCTTTTGGCCATAGCGCCCTGGAATCAAAATTCGCACGGGATAACCGTGGGCTTGCGTCAAAGGCTTGCCATTCATCTGGTGCACCAGTCGCACATCGGGACGCAGCACATCTGCGATCGACAGGGTTGTTTCATAGGAATCTGCTCCATGCAACACCCCTCCACCGCCTCTGGCTGCACACTGGCTTTTTGTAAAAAGGGCAACACAGAAGTGCCGCGCCACAGAGCATTACCGATTTGATCTCCACCAGTGGCATTGCCAATGCACTCCAGGGTTAGGTAAAACTCCTCCTGATCTGCCTGGAGAATATCTGGAAGCATCAGTTTCAGAGGCTTTTGCACCGCTCCAGTAATTTCTAGCTGCCACTGCTCACCGTTGATCTGGGGTGGTTGGGCATAGGACTGTACATAAAACTCCCCCACTGGAATCACTAGGTGCTCTGGCAACGGCTGGCTCAACTGCTGGGGGTTAAGGGCAAACAGAGGTTCGTCAGTCATCGTTTGACAGCCCGATAGCAATCGAGCGGCAATCATCCCCCCCGTAACCGAAGAAAGATGCTGAAGCAGTTGACGACGTTTCATTGGGTTTCAGGTTATAGAAAGCGGCAGTACGCCTCAGAGGCAAGTGGCTAGTAGACTAGGGCATCAGTCTGGCTACCTCACCCTTTGCTTGAATGCCCGTAGGGCTATGCTTTTCTCCCAGCGCGGGCGAGGGCCTCGAGCCAACTCTCCTGCTCCCATTCAAGGAGAAGAAACTGGAAAACAAGGGTGTCTGAAGCTAGTCTAGAAATTTTTGCCTTGTTGGACTAGGTCATGATCATAACCTGTTTAATCATGCGGCTGGTGTGGATGCGCTGAGGAACTCCGCCTGGCTTCAGGGCATAAATATCACTACCAGAAGTCTACTATGAGGGCGATCGCCCAACGAGAGCCTCTCTTTTTCAAGGTTTGGGCGATCGCAGAAGTTGTTGCAGTTGTTGTCGTGCCAGTCGATCGCCCCCTCGTAGCGCCTGTAGCCCAAACTTTGCCGCTAGATAGCCCCGCAATAGGCCTTGCTCCCACAGCGGGCGATGCTTTTGGTAGTAGTAGAGTTGGCTACGGCGGTAGGCTAGGGCCATTTTATCGGGAACTCGCTCCACTGACGTGCCCTTGAGATGAACCACCTGGGTTGCTGGGGTATAAAGAATCTGGTAGCCGCGATCGCGCACTCGTTGACACAAATCCGACTCCTCAAAATACATAAAAAACTGCTCATCAAACCCTCCCACCGCCTCAAAGAGGTGGCGGCGCATCACAAAGGCAGCCCCCAAAACAATGTCAACTGTGTGCTCCTGGGTGTAGGTCGCGGTAACGTCTGCCTGATAGCGACTCTGGCGAAATTGCTGTAAACGCTGGCGCGTTCGATATTCTCCCCATAGACTAATCTCCCAGGCGGTCGAGAGTTGTAACTGGCCATCGGGATGAATCAGGCGCGGAGCCACTATACCGACCTGGGGATTTTGCTCTAGTTTGTTAAGTAAAATCGGCAGAGAGTCTTCTGTCAGATAGGTATCGGGGTTGAGAAAGCAAAGATAGTCGCCTCTGGCAATGGCAACTCCCGCATTATTCCCTGCGCCAAAACCCCGGTTTTGCGGCAGGCTAATCAATCGGCACCAGGGAAATTGCGCCTGGAGCTGTACTAGACTGTCATCTGTAGAAGCATTATCGACCACAATGATCTCAGTGGGAATCGTCTGGTTATGGGTCTGAAGGGAGTGCAGGCAGTCTCCAAGGGCTGGAAAGCTATGGTAGTTGACTACAATAATTGAGGCTAGAGGGGCAGAAATTTTATCCATCACCGCATGCTCACTGGGGCTGATTTTGCCATTGTGAATCTAACTGCCCCAACCAACCATGCCAGGTGCCCAGAAGACACGCGAAAATCTTTTGTTGTTTGGTTTGCCAGGTGCTCTGGTGATCAAACAATAAGATATATAAACTACTCACCAGTAGGTAGCGAAGGCGATGCATGCTACAGGTCAGCCGGGCAAACCCCTGAGAGTGGCGCAGTTCTAAATAGGTATGGTTGCGGCAGATATAGTAATGACGCAAAGGAGAATAAAGTTGCAAGTTCTTTTTTTGGCCGCAGAATTGGATGGTTATGGGTTGGCCAAATCGATGGGTCATCTGTGCTGTGGGCACCACTAGGTTCCGATAACCGGCCTGCCGCAGCCGCAGCCCATGATCGAGATCAATCCCATCAATAAACAGGCGAGAATCTGGGAGGGCGACTTGCTCCAGGGTTGCTAGCCGCAGCAAAGAGCCGGATGTAATGGCAACATCGCAGTCATAGGGGGTATCGCCGGGGGGAGGAGGAAACCCCCGAAAGCGATCGCCCAAAAATCGCCCGGCCCTGACGACTTCTCCTGTCCGCCCATCCACTGCCGTCGGGGCAACAATCCCAACCTTGTTTCCCTGTTCGGTATAGGTTTGATAGGTGGTTACCAGGGTATGTAAACAATGCGGGTCGGGGTAGCTATCCTGGTCGAAGAGCCAGAGAAAATCAACCCCTGCCTGGGTAGCAAACTGAGCTGCCAGAGCCAAACCACCCGAAATTCCAAGATTTTCTGGATGATGCCAGATGCGTAGACGGGGATCGGCGGCATGTTCTGGAGCGATCGCTGGCGGTGTGGGCGAATTATCAACGATCAAAATATGCTGAATCGGGTAAGTTTGCACCCGAATACCTGCCAGACAATGATCTAAGGCAGGAGGATCAGCATAGGCTGTGATGTAAACTGCAACCTGCCAGGAGGTCAGTTCCCCTGGGACGGATGCCCGTTTCAAAGGGCCATTAGCGTTTGCATCCATAGCAGCCTGACCTCTGCCGCTCCTCATTGTGACAGCGGCTTTTTCGATTGCACCGAAAGACTCTCTCTACTATACAAGTACCCAGGCTTTGGCTGGTCGTTTTTCCTAGGAGCGGGGATTGAATCCTCTGCATGTCTCAGCATCATGGATTCAATCAACTGAAAACCTTTGAACTGCACTGTACAACAGAGAATCGCGGCCAAGGGATAAGGAATAGCAGTGGCATCCCTAACTGAGGGTGCAGCCCTCGCTATCCCCTTTACCCAAGGGGGCTAACATGCTCGCGCAGTGCTACGCTGATGTGGCCGCTGGATCTCTAGAATGACGTTGCAAGCAATAGAGTCCTTGCTCCTTAGCCAAAGATGCTACCAAAGAAGTCGATTGCCTCTTTCAGCGAATGCACAAAGGCATCAATCTCCTCCGGAGTGTTGTAGAAATAGAGACTGGCCCGGGCAGTGGATTGCGCTTTGAGATGACGATGCAAGGGCTGGGTGCAGTGGTGGCCAGCACGAATGGCAATACCGGCTTGATCCAAAATGGTAGACAGATCATGGGGATGCACTTCTCCAGCAGTAAAGGCAGCCAAGGCGGCTCGACCCGAACCATCTGTTGCTGGGGCTGGCCCATAAAGGCGGAGTTCTGGGATAGTGCTTAAGCGCTGGAACAGATAGGCCGTCAATTCATGCTCGTAGGCAGCAATCCGCTCCATGCCGATCTCGCTCAGGTAGTCCACTGCGGCCCCCAACGCAATTGCTTCAGCGATCGCGGGGGTACCAGCCTCAAATTTATGGGGCACGTCCGCATAGGTGGCATGGTCTAAAAAGACATCGGCAATCATTTCGCCACCTCCCATAAACGGCGGCATCGATCGCAACAGGTCGAGCTTGCCATAAAGAAAGCCGATACCAGTAGGGGCACACATCTTATGGCCAGAGGCCACCAGCCAATCACAATTCATCGCTTGCACATCAATTGGCATATGGGGCACACTCTGGCAGGCATCCACCAAAACCTTTGCCCCATACCGATGGGCCGCTACAGCAATCTCCCTCACCGGATTAATGCAACCCAGGGTATTTGACACATGCACGACTGAAACTAGTTTTGTTTTCTCCGACAGGAGGGATTGATAGTGCGCAAAGTCAAACTCTTCTGTTGCAGTGAGCTGGACAAACTTTAGCACTGCACCCGTGCGCTGGGCCACAAACTGCCAAGGAATCAAGTTACTGTGGTGCTCCATCACCGTCAGGATGATCTCATCCCCTGCTTGTAGGGTATTCATCCCCCAGGCATAGGCCACCAGATTAATGGCCTCACTAGCATTGCGCGTGTAGACAATCTCCTGGCGCGAAGCTGCGTTGATAAAGGCAGCGACCTTATCTCGTGCTCCCTCGTAAGCAGTGGTGGCGCGGTTACTCAGGGTATGGACGCCTCGATGCACGTTGGCATTATCCCGCTCGTAGTAGTGCCGTAACACATCCAGCACCGCTATTGGCTTTTGAGCCGTTGCGGCATTATCGAGGTACACCAGAGGTTTGTGGTGAATCTCCTGGTGCAGGATGGGAAAGTCAGCACGTACCTGGGCGGCGAGGGGTCTAGCGGTGGTAAGGGTCATGGCAGTTGGGCGGCTCTACAAAATTCAGATAGGAGAACAAGGGCTGATTCAATTTAGAGATACATTCAGGCCGGGTTGAGGCGCAGAGATAGCTCGGAGCGGATGCGATCGCGGAGAGTCGGCAACGGAATGGCATCAACCACCTCGGCGGCAAAGGCGAAGGTCAAGAGCTGGCGAGCCATCTCAGCAGAAATACCACGACTTTGCAGGTAAAACACTTCATCTTCTTCAAGCTGGCTGACAGTAGCTCCATGGGAGCACTTGACATTATCTGCTGTGATTTCTAATTGGGGCTTGGTGTCTACCCTGGCTCTGGGAGAGAGCAGTAAATTGCGACTGAGTTGGGAAGCATTGGTAAGCTGAGCCGCTTGGGGCACCCAGATTTTGCCATTGAAGACGGCATGGGCGCGATCGCCAACGATGCACTTCTGCACCTGATTCGCCATCCCGTAGGGCTGGGTAAAGGCAATCAGGCTATGGGTATCACCCAACTGCTCACCCTGAAGCAAGGTCAAGCCGTTCAAAATTGTTGCCGTCTGTGCTCCTGTTTGGTAGATCTCCAGATGATGGCGAGCCAGATGCGCGCCCCAATTTAGCACCGTGGCGACATAGCGAGAATCCCTAGCCTGGGATACAGCCGTTTTACCGATATGAAAGGTGTGCGCCCCCTGCCTTTGAACGCGGGTATGGTTGACGGTTGCCCCTGCCCCCAGCTTTATCTCAGTAACACGATTGACCCAGGCAGCCCCCCCCCCTTCCAGAGAAACAAATTCCTCAATCAGGGTAAACTGGCTGCCAGCCTCGGCGATGACAACGCAACGGGGATGGGAAAGGGTCGCCGCCCCCGTTGTCGTGACAACCAGCAAATGGATCGGGGTGCGCCACTCTTGCCCCTGCGCTACCCAAATAACAGCCGCATCCGTCATGCAGGCGGTATTGAGGGCCGTAAAGGTTTCTTCAGCGCCTTGGTGTTGGCCAATGTGAGGGATGCCGCCGGGTACCCTGCTCAAGTTCCCCAACTGCACCTCAGGAGGTAAATCCCCCAATGTCGATAGAGAAGGCGCATAAACCCCATCCACAAACACGAGACGATGGGGGGCATCGGTTAAACCAAAGGGAATGATTGCTTCTGCGGTGATCGGTTGAGGCACGACCGGCTGAAACGACTCTTGCAGCAGGGGGGATAAATCTGTAAAGCGCCATTCTTCTGCGCGCGTCGAGGGCATTGCCCGCTCTTGCACCAAGGCGGTGGCGCGATCGCGCAGGTCTTTTAACCCACTCCCGGCGGCATCCAGTTCCCCGCGCAGTTGCACTAACCTGGAGAGGTAGGCAGCCCGGTCAACCCTTGGTGCATTCACTGTTTCAGTGGCATCGGGCACCATCGAGACTTGTATGCTCATCGGGCGATCGCCTCCTCTTCTTCCCGCACCCAGCTATAACCCCGCGCTTCTAGCTCTAAGGCCAACTCCTTGCCGCCGGTGGTTAAAATTCTGCCATCCTCCATCACATGCACATAGTCAGGCGTGATGTAGTTGAGCAACCGCTGATAGTGAGTAATGGCCAAAACGGCATTATCAGGAGTTGTCAGCTCATTGACCCCATTGGCAACAATCTTGAGTGCATCAATATCCAACCCCGAATCAATCTCATCCAAAATTGCTAACTTTGGCTCCAGCAAAGCCATTTGCAGAATTTCGTTGCGTTTTTTCTCGCCGCCAGAAAAGCCCTCATTCACACTCCGACTCAGAAACGATGCATCCATCTGTAGCAGCCCTAGCTTGGATTGCACCAGTTCATCAAAATCAAAGGCATCCAGTTCCTCTAAGCCCTCGTGCTTGCGTTTGGCATTGTAAGCCACTCGCAGAAAATCAAGATTGCTCACCCCCGGAATTTCCAGAGGATATTGAAAAGCCAGAAATAGACCCGCCTTGGCCCGTGCTTCCGGCTCTAATTCCAGCAGGTTCTCTCCTCGAAACGTCACGCTCCCCCCGGTGACAGTGTAGGCGGGGTGCCCCGCCAAAATTTTAGAGAGAGTGCTTTTGCCAGAGCCATTTGGCCCCATAATCGCATGAACTTCGCCGGCCTTAATCTCTAGCGTCAACCCCTTCAAAATCGGGCTGCCATCGACTTCAGCCGTCAAATCCTGAATTGCCAAAATTACGTCACTGTTATCTCGAATCACCCGTCAACCTCTTTCACTGCGAGAATTGTATAAATAACGGATCTGCCTCAAAACCTGATCAGCACGATAGGAATCCCCCCGGTTGCCCATTGCCAATTGACCGAAGGTGGTGCACTGGAGAAGGCATTCTGAGCAGCGTTGTTTGTGATTTTGGGTAGATGCGTTGGCCATTCTGGAAAGGTGGCCACGTCCTGCATCTGGGATAAATTAAAACGGCCAATCCCATCGCGCTGGGTTACTTTTGGGGCTTCTAGGGTCTGAGCCATGGTGTTTCTAGCCTTCTACTCAATGGGCTTACAGCAGCCGATCGCTACCCTACACTGCCTTCGAGCTTCAGACTTAACAGGCGATCCGCTTCTACAGCAAACTCCATGGGCAACTGGTTAAACACATCCTTACAAAAGCCGCTAATCATCATCGATACGGCATCTTCCAGGGAAATACCACGCTGTTGCAGATAAAACAGTTGATCTTCCCCGATTTTAGAAGTCGATGCTTCGTGCTCCACCTTGCCCGTGTTGGTCTGTACCTGGATGTAGGGGAAGGTGTTGGCTTCAGCGCGATCGCCAATCAGCATAGAGTCGCACTGAGAATAGTTGCGTGCTCCAATTGCCTTAGGGCCAAACTTCACTAACCCGCGATAGCTATTCTTGGAGTGCCCTGCCGAAATACCCTTAGAGATAATGGTACTACGGGTATTTTTGCCGATATGCACCATCTTGGTACCCGTGTCAGCTTGCTGATGGTGGTTGGTCAACGCCACAGAATAAAATTCACCGATGGAGTTATCCCCCACCAGCACGCAACTAGGGTACTTCCAAGTAATGGCAGAACCTGTCTCCACCTGAGTCCAGGAAATTTTGGAATTCACCCCCTGGCATAGCCCCCGCTTGGTGACAAAGTTATAGATACCGCCTTTGCCGTCCTTATCGCCAGCATACCAGTTTTGTACCGTGGAGTACTTAATTTCGGCATGGTCGAGCGCCACCAGCTCGACTACAGCAGCATGGAGTTGGTTGGTGTCATACATGGGCGCTGTACACCCCTCCAGGTAGCTAACAGAACTGCCTGCTTCGGCCACAATCAGGGTGCGTTCAAACTGTCCCGACTCACCATTGTTAATGCGGAAGTAAGTAGAAAGCTCCATCGGGCATTGGGTATCTTTAGGAATGTAGACGAAGGAACCATCACTAAAGACCGCAGAATTCAAGGCAGCAAAGTAGTTGTCGGCGATTGGCACAACGCTCCCCAGATACTGGCGCACCAGATCAGGATGTTCCCGCAGGGCTTCTGAAATCGAGCAGAAAATCACCCCCTGTTCGGCCAGCTTTTCCTTAAAGGTGGTGGCCACAGACACGCTGTCAAAAATCGCGTCTACAGCAACGTTGGTCAGCCGCTTTTGCTCCGACAGGGGAATTCCCAGCTTTTCAAAGGTCTCCAAAAGCTGGGGATCGACTTCCTCCAGGCTCTTTTTCTTCTCTTTCACCTTGGGAGCTGAGTAATAGACGATATCCTGGTAGTCAATCGCCGGGTAGGTTGCATGCTGCCAGGTAGGTTCCGTCATCTTCAGCCATTGCCGATAGGCGCGCAGACGAAACTCCAGCATCCACTCTGGCTCCTGCTTTTTGGCAGAAATCAGCCGCACCACATCTTCATTCAGCCCTTTTGGAATCGCGTCGGACTCAATGTCTGTGACAAACCCATACTTGTAGGGTTGATTGACTAGGTTTTGAACAGTGGCAGTCATCGGCAGCGCTCTCTCAACAGCTAGAAGAATAAAACGTTCATGCAAGAGCGGAGATGGTTGCAGCACAACCCGTCTCCAAATCAAGATTGTTGGGGAGTGGTAACGGCCCGAATCTCGTCAACGGAGATCTCTTGCTTTTCCCCAGCAAAGGGGTTGTCAGGCGTGAGAAATAACATGCAGTGGCACTCTTTCCGCTCACGCATGGGGACACAGGGACAATTCCAGTAGGCGGCTTTGACTTCTGCCTCCTTATCTTCGTAGTGGCGACAGGGGCAAAGAGGGGATCCCAATTCTTCCTTGTGCTTTGCTAAACCCTCAATCACAACGGCGGTGACACCCGGATCAACGCAAAAATAGGTACCAGTGTTCTTTGCATACCGTTCTGAAAATAGCCTCATATCGTTGAGGACTTTTTCGGAGGCTTGCTTAGGGTTCGCGTGACTAGGGGTTATCTCAGTGTTCATGAGGCAGCACAACTAATTAACAACAGATTCACTTGATGATTCTATAATTAAAACAACTTGTTTGTTGCTTTTCTCACTCTAAACGTAGTTTAGCAACAAATAAGTTGTTAAAGTCAAGTTGGCTTCGTTTTTTTCGTTGGCGTTACCCTGGAAGCGGCATGGCAACGACCCAGCACTCCACTAAGCAGGATATTCTGCATTTTCTCCTGAAGCATGGCCAAACGACGGCTCAGGAGTTAGCCGATCGTTTGCAGATTACGCCTCAAGCAATTCGACGACACCTGAAGGATTTAGAGGCGGAGGGGCTGATTGCTCATGAGGTGGTGCCTGCGGCGATGGGTCGGCCAAACTATCGCTATGGCTTGAGTAAGCGGGGGCGGGAGCAATTTTCTAATCGCCATGATGAGTTTGCCGTTTCTTTGCTGGATACCCTGGCCGAGACCGTAGGCCCAGATCAGATGGGGTCGATTTTGCGCAAACAGTGGGAGCGCAAGGCCCTGGAGTACCGCGATCGCGTCGGTACGGGTTCTCTACAAGAGCGGGTAGCACGGCTGGTGGAAATCCGCCGGCAAGAGGGGTACATGGCAGAGTTTTATCCGGTGGATGAGACGGATATTTCGGTAGAGCCTAGTGATCGCCTGATTTTAACTGAATACAACTGCGCCATTTCCCACATTGCGGAGTCTTATCCGAGTGTTTGTGGTCATGAGTTAGAGATGTTTGCGATCGCCCTAGATTGTCAAGTTGAGCGTACCCACTGGCTGGTGAATGGGGAACATCGCTGCGGCTACCTGATCCAGCCCCATGCCGATTAAATGCCCTGAGCCATGCCTGTGGTCACTTCTTTGGAAGCAGAACTTCAACACTTGCGTCATCGGTTGCGTCCGGGACAACGCGAAATTGCCGATTGGCAAGGGGGAGAACTCGCCGTATCGGCTGTCCCTGGGTCTGGCAAATCGACGGGGATGGCGGTGGCTGCGGCGATCGTCATTGCCAGGCACCAGTTAAATGCCCGCCGCTATCTGGTGGTCGTCACCTTCACCCGCTCGGCAGCGGCCAACATTAAGGGCAAGATTCGCGCCAATTTGCGGCAGTTGGGCCTCCCCCCTGCCGGGTTTATGGTGAATACCCTCCATGGCCTGGCTTGGGCAATCGCCCGCTCCCATCCCAACCGCTCTGCTTTTGCAACCGATGCCACGTTGATAACGCCCACTCGTAGCCATCGGCTCATTCGCACGGCGGTTGAACAGTGGATTGGGGCCAACCCCCGACATTATCAACAATTGCTAGAGGGTCGTCAGTTTGATGGCGAAGAAACGGAACGCCTGCGGCGACAATCGGTGCTGCGCACGGAGGTTTTGCCAGAGTTGGCCAGTACTGTGATTCGCGAGGCCAAAAGCTCGGGTCTGGAACCGGAGCAGTTGCGTCAGATGAGTGGCTTAGCCGATGACTATGGCGTACTGGCGATCGCCGCTGGTTTGTATGAAAATTACCAGGCCCAACTCACCCAACAAAACCTAATCGACTATGACGACATGATTCTGGCGGCTCTAACCGTCCTAGAGGATGCCACCCTGCGCGAGTTATGGCAGCGGCAGGTCTTTGCCGTTTTTGAAGATGAGGCTCAGGATTCCAGCCCCCTCCAAACTCGGTTGTTAGAGTGTCTGGCGACCGATCCAGACCGACCAGAGCAGCGCCACTTGGTGCGAGTGGGCGACCCCAACCAGGCGATTAACTCCACCTTTACCCCAGCAGATCCCCTCTACTTTCGGGAGTTTTGTCAGCGCTGTCGGGCAAATCAACGACTGGCAACCATGACTCAGGCCGGACGCAGTACCCCACGGGTGATGGCAGCAGCCAATTTTTTGTTAGAGCTTGTCAACCAGCGCTGGCAAGCAAATCAGGGGGAAAAACCCTTTCAGATTCAGCAGATTGAACCCGTTGAAGCCGGCGATCCTCAGCCGAATGCCAATCCTGCTGCCTGGGGTGCAGGGGTTGAGTTGGTTACCCCTGAAGATATTTACCAGAGTGTCGCAGCGATCGGAGCACGGGCGATCGCCCTTTGGCAGCAAAATCCCACCAGCAATATGGCGGTGCTCGTGCGGGAAAACAAGCAGGGAGAATTTGTAGCACGGGAACTACGCCGCCTTTACCCTGAGATGCAGATTTATGAAGTGGGCCAGCGCGATCGCCAATCCCACGTACCTTCAGAACTTCTAACCCTGCTGAACTTTGTTGATCGCCCCCACTCCCCCGAATACCTGAAGGCGGCCCTGACCACTCTGATGGAGCGTCGCCGCATTCCCAGTCAAGATCTCAACGCCCTGGTGCCCTTTCCCGAGCAATTTCTCTACCCCAGTCCCCTTGACCCACCTCTTACTGAAGCGGCGACCCAAGCACGCCGCTTTTGCACCAGTCTGCTTCATGCCCATTTGGAGCTTTCTCCCCAGCAACTGATTGCCTTTTTGGCGCTGGCCCTCGGCTACGATCAGAGTGAATTGGCAACCGCCGACAAACTGAGCGATCGCCTAGCTCAACAAACCGCAGGAGACACCACTCTTACCGCAATCCTCAATGCCCTAGGTGAAATTGTTGCGACCGAGCAATTTGAACCCATCGATACCGATAACCCAGAAGAGCGCTATACCCGTCCAGGGCAACTCACGATTATTACCATGCACAAGGCCAAAGGGCTAGATTGGGATGTCGTCTTTCTGCCCTTCCTCCTCGAAACCCTGATTCCTGGAAGTCAATGGGTACCGCCAGCACGCCGGTTTTTAGGAGACTTTACCCTGGCCGAAATTACCCGCGCCCAACTGCGCGCCTACCTACATCAGACGCCTCCTCCCAGGGATGCCACCGCCGCTTGGGAGCGGGCGAAAAACCTCAAAACTGCTGAAGAATATCGGTTGTTGTACGTGGCCATGACCCGGGCCAAACGGTTACTGTGGATGGCCGCTGAGCACAAGGCACCCTTTACCTGGAATAAGCCAGACAACCTAGAAGAGCGTCGCCCCTGCCCAGTATTCATACCGCTGCAACAGCAATTGGGTTAACCCAAGGCAAAACCACTAAAGACGGGACTGGCGGGATTCGAACCCTCGACCTACCGCTTAGGAGGCGGTCGCTCTATCCTGCTGAGCTACAGCCCCAGTCATAAACTCACGCGGGCATTGAGTCACATCTTTACCCCAGAGCCGCGAATCTGGGTCTATGATAGCACTGCCATTACCATTGCTACAGGCATTGCCACCTGAGTGAAGGCCAGGTTCAGGAGTGAAACCCCTGGCTGGTAGCTACACCCCCCCACTCCCAATGGTCTCAACGACCGAGCCATTGCCATACTGCTTAAGGGCATTGCAGTGAATAGACTGGCAGGGTTCACCGGCTCAAGCCAGCAGCAACCCTCAACTGACCCAGGGTTGATCCCAGGGAGAACCGCCAATTTCCAAGCCTCCTAAAGAGCTATGGGCCTCTAGAAGCAGGGTTCTGCTATAACGCCGCCGCAGCTGCAGGTCAATGCTTCCCAAAAGCGTATCCCGACAGACAAATTGCATACCCTGGCGGGTTGGGGCACGCAGGGGAGTCCCTGCCGTCGCTGGGCAAGCCCCTTTCAGTTCAATCAAGTACTCCCTACTTTCAGCGGTCATTTGCCAATCGCCCCAGGGGGCAATCTGCCAGTTGACTGCGGCATTCCATGGCACAAACTCATAAAACTGACCCTGGTGGTGCAGGCCAATCATCGCGACTTCTTCCATCCACCCCAGCACGCTCCGTCGGCCACCACCAGCCGTCAAAGCTAAATCGGGCAGGCCAAGAAAGGCATTGCATTGCAGCCAGAACCACTTTTCTGGAAAAGCGGCTCCCCAATTTTTTTCACTGTAGGCCGGGGCATTTGTAAAGTTATAACGCTGACCTTGCCACTCAATCCAGCCGGTGGCCAACCCATGGGCCATTAAGATTTGCCAGCCCGGCTCAAAAATAGGCAGAAAGGATAACCAGCCAGCGGTGGCCTGTTGGGTTTGGGTGGGGGTTCCCCAGCCATAAACGGGTCGCGTTTGATATTGCCAGCGAGCTGTGTGACCATTTGGCTCTGTCAGCTTGCCCTGGTGCCAGGTGGCTGTGGCCTGATAGCCTTCCTGAATTTGCTGCTCAAACGCCGCCGGTGCAAGCCAGTTGGCCCTGGTATCCCACCGCAGATTTGCTGCCGGTTCATTCTCAAAGCTGCGCCAATGCCCCAGCCCTAAAGCCTCTGACCAGGCCCAAAAACGATGAACCGCGGGAAAGGTACGGCAAAGATACTGATCCGCGATCGCCAGAATCTGGGCCGTTCCTCCAGAGTGGGGTTGCCCCCCTGCCGGATCTTCAATTGAGTACATAAAGGCAAAACTCTGCCCAGCAGCAGGCAGGGTAACGCGAAAATACCAGCCTTCAAAAAAGCGCCGTTGCCCCCGTTGCCAGTGGTATCCACTATGGGGCGTTTGTAAATCAACTAGGGAAAAGAGAGCCACTACTGGTCGCCCGACTCGCGCTTGAGGGACACCGTTCCAGAAAGCAGATCTTCCATTTCCATCCGTTGCTCCATCTGACGGAGAAAGTAGCCCGTCGCCATGGCGGAAGCTAATAAGCCTGCCAGGTTATCACGGTCTGTCGTGATTTTGACGTTAAATGCCTCCGCAGGCAGCATTCCCACCAAGCCCTGCACATTGTTGGAGATGATCTGCTTCACTTCAGGGGTGAGGGCTTTGGCTACCTGAGCCAGAATTTCGGGTGGTTGTAGTTGCAGATACTTTAACAATTGATTGGTGTCTGGCTCCAGGGTGTCGGTTCCAAATAGGTCTTCACCTTCTGGGTTAATCATTAGACTTCACCGATGAGCTTCATTGTTATTTTGCCATTTCAAATTGCCACCTTGCATCCCCAGGATGACCAGAAACATATTCTCTTCATTAAAGAAATTAATCGGAATGGTGGGATTAGGCGCAATATGACTCTACGGACAAGGCCTATCTACTGGAGCAATGACCTTGCTGGCAGGGGTTGGAGCAATCAAAGGCGGTCTCGGGGGGGGTGGCGAATCGGGAGAAACGGACAAGAGAATAAATGCGGGATGTGTCAGAGAATATTGGAATATGGGTGGCTGGCGGAAGTTGGCTGCCGCTCATTTGTGAGGGCGCTCTTCTAGGTGGAGTAGCCGCGTTACGTTCTGTAAACCGCCAGGAGAGGGCGATCGCCCATTTATACTGAGGATAAGGTTCTATAACTCCTGTTACATGACTGTTACACCCTTTCGCAAACAGCATTTTCAAACCCGTCGAGAAATATATCAACTGCTTTTGTCTGCTCAGAAGTCTTTTGAACAAAGGAAACAGGCTCAGATTTTTAGTTTTTCGGTGGAGGTTGCGCCAATCGACCCCCTCTGGGCGCTGGATCAACTGGCGCAACTGGATCAGGTCAGCTTTTATTTTGAGAAACGTGATTTTACCCCTGATCCTTATCCACTGCAGGGAGGCGTAGCAATTGCCGCCATTGGAGCAGTGCTGCAAGCTCATTTAAGCGGGGATGATCGCTTTAAGGCTGCTCAACGATTTATTCAACAAACTCTGGCGAATACCCATCTAGCCGGTGTGAGTCAGTTACCACTAGCGGGGCCTCATTTTTTTTGCGGGTTTCATTTTTTTTCCGAGGCGACCCCTGAGGGACTGGGTTCTACCATCTTCTTACCAGAGTGGCAGGTTGCCTGTGGAGATGATCGCTACATTGTGGTTGCCAATGTTTTAATCGATCAGGAGTTTGCGATTGAGTCAACGACTGAGCGCCTTTGGCACACATTACAACGCCTATCAGTGGCCCCGTCGGAATGCTTGCAACTGACTGTTCGGCCAAACCTGCTGCTGGAAATGCAGGCAGTGGCGACAACCTCGCGGTTTGAGCAGTCGGTGAAGCAGGCGCTCTGGGCGATTGAGCAGGGGCATTTAGATAAGGTTGTTCTGGCCCATGCGGTCGATGTGCGATCGCCCCTACCGTTCCACCCGATTGACTGTCTCCAAAATCTGCGGGGGCAATACCCTGATTGCTACCTGTTTGCCCTCAACCAGGGGCGTGGCAAATTCTTCCTGGGAGCGAGTCCAGAGCGCCTGGTCAGTCTAAAAAAAGGCTATCTATGCACCGATGCCTTGGCTGGCTCTGCGCCAAGGGGTAGCACACCCTGCGAAGATGCCCAGCTTGCCAACCAACTCCTGCATAGCCAGAAAGAAATCCATGAGCACGAAGTCGTGCGTGATTTTATTACACACCAGCTACGGCAGTTGCAGTTAAATCCTCGCTCTTTCCCATTGCGGCTGCGCCAGTTAACGAATATTCAGCATTTACATACGCCGATTCAAGCTGGGGCCGCTGCCGTGCCTCTACTGGATGTTGTAGCTCAGCTCCACCCCACCCCTGCGGTGGCAGGGATGCCCCGGGCGATCGCCTGTGACCATATCCGCCAGCATGAAGCCTTTGAACGAGGCCACTACGCTGCTCCGATTGGTTGGGTTGACCATCAGGGCAATGGTGAATTTGCCGTTGGCATTCGCTCTGCCCTGGTAAACGGTTGCAATGCTCGCTTGTTTGCCGGAGCCGGTATCGTGGCCGGTTCCACCCCCAGGCACGAACTAGCCGAGGTGCAACTTAAACTGCAAGCATTACTCCATGCCCTTTCTCGGTGAAGCGCTAGCGTTCAAGCAGATCGCGGCTTGCGGGCTAAAGCCCTATTCGGTTGCCCTGCGGTTGCACTCAATCACTTTGGTCAAAACGCTTAGGGACAAAACCAAGCGCCCAAACGTCAATGCTGGGTCGGTTGTCTAGCTCGCGATCGCCACGGTCTTAACAGCAACTGACCGGTCAAAGCGGCCAGACTCTAGTCCATAAAATCATAGGGAGTACGATTTCGCAGCGTTTGTCCGATTCAATCTAGCCAAAATGGTCTAGCAAGCGCCTGATCGCTAACAAATACGCTGTGAACTACCATAGACAGTATCGGAATTCAACTTGCTAAGATGATCGAGTGGTCTTTAGTCGTCACCAATCTTGACTAGCTCTTGACCCGTTACGCAGCCTTTAGGGCAACCATGACTGTTAGCTAAGTCAGGCAGAGCCCCTACAGCTAGGCTTGTTACAAAGCTGCTTGAAAACGCCTCCTTCTGCAGAGCTAGCAGTGGCGCATGTGAAAGTAGGTTAGACAAACTTTAGTTTTATCGTGATTTGGGCTTGCTAGAATTTGCTATGCTAACTGCTTCAGCTACCATCTATTGCCCAAATCCCCATTGCCGAGCGGCGAATCCTGAGCTAAATCGTTGTTGTCAGACCTGTGGTACGGCAATTCCAAAGGTTTACTTGTGGGCAGTTGGCGGTGGGATAGAAGCCTATCAGCCAGGGGATTTGCTGGCGGAGCGTTATTGGGTAAAGCAAGGCCAGCTACTACTCGACACCCAACCGGGGATAGCCCCCAATGCCCCAGAAGAAATCTCCGAGATATTAGATCCCTATCTCCGCCTATTTGCTTATCAGCCTCAGGTACCGCTGGTCTATACGACACTGATTCAGGGACAGCGGCAGGGCAGTCGTGAAATGCTGCTGCTAGAGGTGCCGCTCAACCGGTTAGAGCCAGGGATTCAGCTTTTGCCCAGACTCACCGATGCCTGGGCAACGGCAACGAGTCTGCGCCAACTCAACTGGTTGTGGCAGATGGCACGGCTTTGGCAACCCCTGAACATTGAACGGGTTGCTTCTACTCTATTGACACCAGAAATCCTCCGGGTGGATGGGGCTTTACTCCATCTCTTGCAGCTACAGCCCGATGGCAAGTTAACGCCGGATCTCAGTCACTTGGGACGGTTGTGGCAGGGTTGGATAGCGACAGCGCATCCTGATTTACAGGACTTTTTAGCAGCCCTTTGTCATCAACTGATACAGAGGCAGTTGGTGAGTAGTGGGGCACTGGTCACTATTCTAGACCGAGCTTTGACTAAAGTCGGGCAGGCCTATCAGCGCCAGGTTGTGCTGGCAACCCAGAGTGATCGCGGTCCCACTCGCCAACAAAACGAGGATGCCTGCTATCCCCCAGCGGGTACGATCAGAACAGTTGATGTCAGCCGTGAGGTCGCGCTCGTGGTTGTTTGCGATGGCATTGGTGGCCATGAAGGTGGAGATGTGGCCTCAAACTTGGCGATCGCAACGATTCAGCAACAACTCCAACCTCGATTAGAGCCTCCCGCATTCTTGGATACCGCAGGTTGGGTCGAAGCCCTGGAAAAAGCCACATTGATTGCCAATGATGCCATCAGTCAGCGCAACGATATGGAATTGCGCCAGGAACGTCAACGCATGGGGACAACCCTAGTCATGGGACTGGCCGCCCAACATGAACTCTATCTTGCTCATGTGGGGGACAGTCGCGCCTACCGCATTACCCCAAATGCTTGCCAGCAAGTCACTGTAGACGATGATCTAGCCTCTCGCGAGGTGCGGCTGGGCTACAACCTTTATCGTGATGCTTTGCAACACCCAGGATCGGGGGCACTGGTGCAGGCGCTTGGGATGGGAGACTCAACCCTGGTGCATCCCACGGTGCAACGCTACATTCTGGATGAAGACTGTTTGTTTTTGCTGTGCTCTGACGGCTTGAGTGATTTTAATCGGATAGAGGAAAACTGGCATGCAGAGTTGTTGCCCGTGCTGCAAAAAAAGATCGATGTCAAGACGGCGATTGCACGGCTGGTGGCGATCGCGAATAGCCAAAATGGGCATGATAATGTCACGATTGGACTCTTGCTCTGCCAAGTGCAACCTACCAGTGTGTCTACCCCCCTGTCTGCCGATTTGGCCCTCTGCCCGTCTGATAGCAGTCATGAGTCTCAGGGGCCACCCCCCACTCAACTACTCGCTCCACCCCAGCGGTTAAACTGGTTGCCCTGGCTGGTGGCGGTGCTGGCTATGATAGGGTTAGGAGGAATGGTGGCCTATGTGCGATCGCCGGCTCTGCGTACCCTTCTAGCTCCACCACCGCAGCCGACCAGCATCGGCGAGCCAGCTCCAGATCCATCAAAACAGGAATCCTCTTCATCCACCCCGATAACCCTACCGCTCACATCGGCACTTTTACAAGTGATTCCGGCAGATCCAAGCAATGGGCAACCCCCTGCCACCTTAAACTTGCCCCTGGCAAAGGAACCTCAGAATCAATCGGTGCCCTCTGTCAGAATTCCCCAGGGCAGTCTTCTTAAGGTTATACGCCACACCGAATCAAAAGCAGGGATACTGACCACACTCAAGATTTGCTGGGTTGAACCAGAGCCAGTAGTCCGTCAAGGGGTAGCCCAAGCTGGAGATGAGGTGATGGCTGAGCTACGAGTACTCGTCTCCCGTTTAGCGATCGTAGAACCCGCCACCCTCTCCCCAAAGATCCTCCAGATAGTCGAGCAATCCTGTGCTCCTCTACCTAGCTCAACCCGTGACCTTGCCCCCCTGCCACAGCCCACTTCTTCATCGTTTCCCTGATGCACCATTTCCCCTAGGGGTTGCCCTTAGATGACAAACACCCATCACCGCCCTGAAATTAAACGATACAATCACCAGCCCCCCTTGAATTTGCAATAAAAAATGGTATTCTCATTACCCCTGCATCTACCACCCCCCTAATGTTTGAACTTAATTAACTTGTCGCTAAAAAATTAGTTATCCAGGAATGGCTTCTGAAATTCCTTGCTTAAGTATCTCGATCGCCCCGCTGCAAAGAGTTGGGCACTATGTTCTGCATGTTACTAAGGCCCCGTTTCCCGGTGGGTTTGTTGTCAGAGAATCGGCCTGGTCAGAGCCTCTGACCAGGCGCTGGCAAGCCTGGCAAGAAATGTTTTCGACCCGCTGCGTGCCCAGGGTGCCCCAGGTGTCTCAAGTGCAGCCCCAACACCTGCCCCCCAGTTTTTTGGCCGATGAAGTCGGAGTCACGACAGAGCAACCGATCGGCTATGCTGGGCGCCTGATGCAAGATTTGGCCATTAGCCTGTGGCAATGGATATTTGAAGGCGAAATTCAAGTCAGTTTTAACCACAGCCAGGGAATTGCGGTTGGCCAGCGTCGCCCCCTACGCCTGCGCCTAGAGTTAAGAGATCCGGATATGATTGCCTTGCCCTGGGAAATTATGCAAGATGGTCCTGGGAAACAGGCCATTTCCCTGAGACGACAGGTGCTGTTTAGTCGCACCACATCCGATGTTCATTCCCTCCCCACCCTCCGCACCGATCACGCCCTCAAAGTGTTGCTTGTTTTGGGTCACGATGCCGATCCCTACAGCGACCCCTCCCAGGCAAATCACTCAGCGAAATTGCTCAAACTACAACAGGAAGCAGAAACCCTGGCAAATGTGCTGCGCCAAGCTACGAGCAGTGAGGGCTTGACCAACCACATCTGTCAAGTAGACACGCTGATACAACCGACCCCAGCCGAACTCATTCATTTCCTGGAAACCAAGGCCTACAATGTCTTGTTTTACGCAGGGCATGGGGAACCTGCTCCCGATGGGGGGATGCTCTTTCTGCAACCGGAGATGACCCTGAATGGAACAGAGTTAGCCCAGGTTTTGACGCGTTGCCAGGTGAAGCTAGCGGTTTTTAATGCCTGCTGGGGTGCTCAACCCGATCACTATCAAGATGGCATGCATCCAGCAATGGTGCCAGAGAGCAAGGCTTCGCGGGCTATTCCTCGGAGTAGCCTAGCCGAGGTGTTGCTGCACCATGGGGTACCTGCTGTCTTGGGAATGCGAGACAGCATTACTGATGAAGAGGCCCTTAGCTTTATTCAGGTATTTGCCCGCTCGCTGGCGGAACGATTACCCATAGACGAGGCTGTTGCCGTTGCACGTCAACATCTATTGACTTTATATAAGTTTAACCAGCAGGCCTGGACTCTGCCGGTGCTTTATATGCATCCAGAATATGATGGCGAATTGTTAAAGCCGTTAGAAGGCAGCCCTACTCAGATGCCGGGGTTAACTACCCGGATTGGCCATGCTCCGCTTGCTTCGCTGCGATCGCTCACAACCGCAAAAGTCTGGCAGATTCGAGATGGCATGATGCGGGTAGGGCGCGACAAAAGTGAGAATGACCTAGTATTGCGAGACGACCAAGCCGGAGCCTCACGCAAACATGCCGTGATTTTTTGTCGCCAAGTCAACCGCAACGATCATAGTGAAACGCTTTACTACCTGGAAGACTTTTCTCGTTACGGTACCTGGATTTTTAGCAAGGATGGCTGGCATAAGGTGCATCGAGACGAAATCTGCCTTCATTCGGGCTATCAGATTAAGTTTGGCAGCCGCGAAAACGAGGCATTGGAGTTTGTCATCCATCCCCCCAGAGAGGGGTGAGCGAAGCCTGTTAGCGGTGATAGACAGGGCTTAGGTTGGGTATTGTAGATTCTAAACGCAAGAGGTTCGCAGCCGCACTCCATAACTGCTGCACCCCGTCCTTAATCCGGTGGCTATCCGACGCCCTTTTGGATTTTGTGGTTCAAACGGGATGCGATTGTTGTAGATGATTCGCCTAAGATTCAGATGGCGAGCATTCGCTTCAGTTTCAGATAACCCCCTTCCCATGGCAAAACTCTACGACTGCATCACTGAAGAACTGCAGCAATTTATCACGCAGCAACAAATCTTCTTTGTTGCTACCGCGCCCCTTAGCCCAGATGGGCATGTCAATCTCTCTCCCAAAGGGTTTGATTGCTTTCGCGTATTATCACCGAACCGAGTCGCCTATCTGGATTTAACCGGCAGTGGCAATGAAACCTCAGCCCACCTACAAGAAAATGGTCGAATTACTTTCATGTTCTGCGCTTTTGCTGGAGAGCCTCTGATTCTAAGGCTTTATGGGCAAGGCCAAACCTTGTTGCCGAGCGCGCCAGAATGGGAGGAAGTGAGTGCCCTGTTTCCGACTTTGCCGGGTACACGTCAGATTATTACGGCTACGATCAATCGGGTGCAAACCTCCTGCGGCTTTGGGGTGCCTCTCTATGAACTCGTGGGCGATCGCGATCACCTACTGAATTGGGCAAAGAAAAAAGGAAAGGTCGGTATCCTGGCCTATCAGCAGCAAAAGAACAGTGTCAGCATTGACGGGTTATCAACGCCTTTGCGGCAATCTTAACGCGTAACGAATGCGGGCTGTGCCAGGGCAAATGCTACCTCAAATCTGCTTCATCCAGGGTAGGGGGATTCCGCCTTACGCCAGGAATCCAATTATCTGCTTCACCAGAGCGGGGGCATCTCACTTTTGCAAGTTGCCCCCACTCGAAAAGAGCAGAGCGCTCCATTCCCCAGATCCTTCTCCCGTTTTGGGCGCAGAAGAGCCGGATTCAAAGTCCCTCTCCCTCCTTGAGAGAGAAATTTAGGGTGAGGGTTACGACAGGAGCAACCGGCGGCTGCAAGTGTTTGCAGCCAGCTCTTCTTTGGAGAGGAATTTAGGGTGTATCTTGCTTCCTGCGGGGGAGGTACGAAACTGGGATGCACTCATCAGAATACTCAGTACCCAAGCGCAGGCCCTTTACCCACCCTACGATCTGAGGTAAGGGGGAAAGCTGAAACACTATTTAGGGGAATCGTGCCTTCAGTTACAGCCTGGGAGCCTCACTGCTTCAAATAATGGGGGAATATCTATACTTTACAGGTAAGCCTCATGTCCTCTCCCCGCAGCTCAAATCGCATTATTGTGTGTGGGCTTGGCTCAACAGGCTATCGCATTTTTCGCCTTCTGCGACAACAGGGTGCTGATGTGGTGGGGGTGAATGATCAACCTGTCGCGGGTGAAGAGGGCCATGACATTGTGATTGGCAATATGCAAACCGCTAAGACCCTATTGGCGGCAGGCATCCGCGAGGCGCAAACCATTGTCTTAGCCAGTAGTGATGATGGGGTTAATCTAGCGGCTTTGATGCAGGCACGGGTGCTTAATCCCCGCATTCGTATTGTGAATCGCCTGTTTAATACGAGCTTGGGCGATCGCCTAGATAGTACCTTGCCCGATCACATTACGATGAGTGTGGCCGATCTGGCGGCTCCTATTTTTGCGTTTATGGGGTTGGGGAGTGCGGCGATTGGCCAACTTCAGCTCTTTAATCAAACTTGGCCGATCAACGAAGAAATGATTCAAGCGGATCACCCCTGGCTAGGGCGATCGCTCAGCGACCTCTGGGAAGATCGCAATCGCATGCTGATTTATTATCTGGCCGCCGATCAGGAGATTGATCTGATTACGGCGATCCGTCAAGGTCGGCGATTGCAACCGGGCGATCGTTTAATTGTAGGGACAAAGCCAAAGATACGATCCAATAAACGCACATTCCGGCAACATTTGGCCAAAGTTGCACTAGCCCTGCGCTATTTGCGAGAAAATAGCCGCGCCCTGTTGACTAGCACCATTCTCTTGCTCTCAACAATTTTAATTGGAACATTAGTCTACTTCGTTTCTGTACTGCGAACCTCCCCCCTAGATGCCCTTCTATTTGCCGTTAGCCTGATTACGGGATCGGGGGATAGTCTCCTCCCTGTGCAAGAAGTCCCCAACCTGATTAAAGTCTTTACTATTCTAATTATGCTCGTCGGGGCGGCCATCATTGGTTTATCCTATGCCTTGCTCAACGACTTTATTTTAGGCACCCGGTTTGATCGGTTTTGGGAAGTCGCTCGCATTCCCCATCGCGGGCACTTCATCATCTGTGGCTTAGGCGGCGTTGGCATGCAAATTGTGAATCACCTACATTCCTATGGCCATGAAGTCGTAGTGATTGAGCAAGACCCCAACTGCCGGTTCCTCAATACGGTCCGAGCCATGAAAATTCCAGTCATTCAGGGAGATGCCAGCCTGCCTTCGACCTTGCGATTAGCCAACTTTGAAGAGGCTCAAACCCTGTTGGCGGTAACCAGTAACGACACAGCTAATTTAGAAATTGCCCTCAATGCCAAAGGCTTAAACCCCAGAGTGGCCGCCATTGTTCGTTATGAAGATCCCGAATTTGCCCGGATGGCCCATCGAGTTTTTGACTTTGAGGCCGTTCTCAGCCCTGCTGATTTGGTCGCTCCGGCATTTGCCGCAGCGGCTTTGGGGGGGCGCATCCTGGGAAATGGCATGACAGTCGATCGGCTTTGGGTGGCATTAGCCACTGTGATTACTCCAGGACATCCCTTTTGTCATCAGCAAGTGGAAAAAATCGCTACGGAGTGTGATTGTGTTCCCCTCTATGCGGTGACTCGTTGTCAAACGATTCACGGCTGGGAGCTGTTAAATTTGCAGTTGAATCCAGGGGATGTGCTCTATTTAACGATGCCAGCGAAGCAGCTTGAAGTTCTATGGCGATCGCCCTCAACCTTACCCCTAAAGACTTCTATTCGAGAATCTGAAAGTTAACAGCTTTTCTTATGGCTGGCTCTGACAAACCCTGGCTTTCGTCACAATAAATACAGAAAAATGGTTCTCAGGGATCCAGAACAACGAAATGCGGTTAACGATACACATTAGCAAAAACTTTGAGAATCCTATTTTTTATTTTAATATCTTATGCTTAGTAGTCAGCTACGGGTTTGATTTTTGACAAGCAAAATCAAATTTACGGACTCACCTTTGCGGTCTCGCCTCCTCCGGGTCTTACTAGATTCAGCCTGGCAAGTATTTCAGCCATTTTGCGCTAGACCTTTTATTTTTTTCATGCTGGGTTATTCCACGATTAGATGCGACAAAAATCGGACGTGCTTCCGAATGCTGGCTCAACAAACACCTGCCAGAAGGAAAAACCTATGTTAAAGTTTTGAGCAAGTGAATAGGAGAAACCCGGAAATTCTGAGACAGGGATGACTCATTTCGAACGCCATGTTGCTGTATGGCTATTCACCTGACGTTGATGGGCTGTGCTCAATACCTGAAAGGTCACTGGTTTGTTTAGAAATTTTGATGGCTATTGCGATATGCTCCAGAGGAACGAGTCTTAGCCAATAGAGAAAGTTGTTTGGATTTCTACAATGCTTGCTCTGTAATAGTTCTGAATTGCTCTTAGTATTCTTGTAGATAGCGTTCTCTTAAGTGTTGCCTGGTTATCGTTTCAGCTACTTTGATTTCAACAAGGTGGTTTGAGATGTTTAAAGCGTGCCGAGTTTTTAGCCTTATTATTTACCTCTGCTGCACTTTGTTCCAGTTAGTTGTTCTCTCGATTGAGAGATGTGTAAAACTAGTGCCCCAGGTAAA
Source organism: uncultured Leptolyngbyaceae cyanobacterium (assembly GCA_938023035.1). GTDB lineage: Bacteria > Cyanobacteriota > Cyanobacteriia > Leptolyngbyales > Leptolyngbyaceae > DSRU01. Next base: position 56,812 of record CALIDI010000006.1, read on the forward strand.
GTATGGCTGGTAGCTTTTGCTGTCATCTTTCTCTAGAGTGAGCTTCAGTCAAGTCTTGTCTAGTTTTTTGTTGAGTTCAATTTCATTTCATAACCATGTTTCCTAAACGAGAAAACCGCATCGCGTTGATTTCGTGTCACGGTGATCCTGCCGCCGAAATTGGCAAGGAGGAGGCCGGAGGACAGAATGTCTATGTGCGCCAGGTGGGGATGGCTCTGGCAGGCTTGGGTTGGCAGGTTGACATGTTTACCCGCAAAGCCAGCGCAGAACAAGCAGCGATTGTGCATCATTGCGAAGGCTGTCGAACCATTCGCTTGGTTGCAGGGCCGGAGGATTTTGTTCCCCGAGATGAGATCTATGGTTATGTGCCTGACTTTGTAGATGCATTTCAGCGATTTGAAGCGGAGGAGGGGGTTCGCTACTCGTTAGTTCACACCAACTATTGGATTTCTGCAGCTATTGGGATGGAGCTAAAGCAACGGCGAGAGATTGCTCAGGTTCATACTTACCACTCTCTGGGAGTGGTTAAATACCAAAATGTTTCACCAGTGCCAATGATTGCGGGCACCCGCTTAGAGGTAGAAAAGGCGGTTTTGAAGACGGCGGAGCGTATTGTTGCAACTAGTCCCCAAGAGAAGGAGCATATGCGATCGCTGATGTCTTCCCAAGGCAGTATTGACATTATTCCTTGTGGCACAAACACAGAGCACTTTGGTTCAGTTGGGCGCAACCAGGCAAGGCAGGCACTTGGCATTGCGGCAGATGAAAAGGTAGTCGTTTATGTCGGGCGGTTTGACCCGCGCAAAGGCATTGAAACTCTAGTGCGAGCGATCGCGGCATCCGATTGGCGGAATAGTGGCAAATTACGGCTGATTATCGGTGGTGGTAGCCGTCCTGGGCACAGCGATGGCAAAGAGCGCGAACGCATTGAAGGAATTGTGCAAGAGCTAGGTTTAGCCAGCTTTACCCATTTTCCAGGGCGACTGAGTCGTGAAATTTTGCCAACCTACTATGCAGCAGCCGATCTAGTAGTGGTGCCAAGTCACTATGAGCCATTTGGCTTAGTGACCATTGAAGCAATGGCCTGCAGGGTTCCTGTTGTTGGTAGCAGCGTTGGCGGGCTGCTCTACACCGTGAAGCCAGAGGAAACTGGCTTACTGGCTCCACCAAAGGATGTTGGTGCATTCAAAGAGGCGATTGATCGAATTTTGAATCATCCCGAATGGGCACGCCAGCTAGGTAACAACGCGCGGAAACGAGTGGAAAATCTATTTAGTTGGCAGGGGGTGGCTCGGCAGTTGAGTGACCTTTACGAGCAAATTTTGACTGAACAGGCCACTCGCAAGTTTGCGGATGAGCTGTATCAGCAAAAACTTGCAGAAAAGCCTGTGCGCTCATTGGCGAGTGAATTGCTAGAGGCAACTCTGACCGATTCTTCCACCCGTAAGCCTGCATAGCATTCTGGGTCGTGCTAGGTTTTGCTCCGATTCTTCCTTCACCTAACCCTGATCTCCCGGTCAAAGCGCGCTTTTGATCGCTCTGGAGCAGTATACTCATCGGGCGTATTGCTGTAATCCGGAATCGCAAAAGGATGTTAAGACCTTTAGGTGCAGGGAGAAAACATGAAAGTTTCTCCCCAAATCGAAGTTTTCTTCTCCCCTATGACCTTTCCTAACCTGAATCTGTGCGACTCGCAGTAATCTAGAGTCTGAAGCCTCGTCTGAGGAGGCTTCTAGTAAATAAACAACCAGCCACCTGCTCTCTTTAGAAGATCCATTAGGAATGATGAAGCTCAGCCAACGACGCTCTTAGCGACTGGGTATAAGCGACTTACCCTGAGACAATTCTCAAGGCCCAAACTAGTTGAGCGGTTAGTACAAGCAAGGCGAAAATTTTTGGATTCGTCCAAGCCACCCTCATCGCCTAGCCCCTGATCTCCATTGAGAGAGCAGGGAAAAGCAAAGCCCATCTCCTAATTCCCATCTCCTAATTTGGGAGAGGGGTACACCTTACTAACAGGCATTCAAAGAAAGGGGTGAGGGCAGACGACGGATGCCGTAGTCTACCAGGCCTCAGCAAGATTCAAAGCAGTCCAAAAGGCACCCGCTTGAAGGGGCTGCTCCTTTGCCTAGAAATTTCTCTTCCCTTTGCCTAGAAATCTTTCTTCTAAGATGTTCGGCAATGGGCTAACTCCCCAGCGATATAGACGGCATGAATGGCCCGATCATCCCCTAGCATCATCATGCCGAAGAGCTTCTGCGCCAAATCCTCTAAAGATACGGCTGGAAATTTCTGGGTTCGGGTGGCCATCACAGGAGTAGCCTGGGGGTCTAGGACAATTAAATCGGCTTCTTTGCCCACGTCAAAGTTGCCAATTTTATCCTCTAATAAAAGGGCTTTTGCACCTCCCAAGGTGGCTAAAAACAATCCCTTAAAGGCAGAGAGAGATTCACCCTGTAACTGCACAACCTTGTAGGCTTCATGGGCTGTGTGCAAGATTGAAAAGCTCGTTCCGGCTCCGACATCGGTACCCAAGCCCACCTTTACTGGATAGTCTGGCGATTTTGCCTGAGATAGTTTAAACAAGCCGCTGCCAAGAAAGAGATTGGACGTTGGGCAAAAAGCAATGGTTGCTCGTGTTTCTGATAACCGTCTAAACTCAGCATTGGTTAGATGAATGCCATGGGCAAAAACAGACCGCTCACCCACCAAACCAGCGCGATCGTAGACATCCAAATAACCGGTACTTTCGGGAAATAGTTCTGCGACCCACTCAATTTCTTTGACATTTTCAGAGAGGTGAGTGTGTAGGTAAACATCTGGAAACTCCTGAAGTAGCTTGCCAGCAAGGTGAAGTTGCTTGTTACTACAGGTCGGAGCAAACCGAGGGGTAATCGCATAGAGTAAACGCCCCTTTTTATGCCACTTTTGAATGAGTTTCTTACTTTCCTCATAGGCACTCTCTGGAGTATCTCTGAGATACTCCGGGGCATTTCTATCCATCAAAACCTTGCCAGAGATCATCCGCATTTTTCGCTGCTCTGCCTCTTCAAAAAAGGCATCAACTGATTCGGGATGAACAGTAGCAAATACTAGGGCAGTTGTCGTTCCATGTCTCAGTAATTCATCGAAAAAGAGTGAGGCAATTTTTTGAGCGTAGGCTTTATGACTAAACTTCTGCTCAGTAGGGAAAATGTATTTGTTCAACCATGACAATAGCTGTTCGCCATAGGCGGCAATGATTTCGTACTGAGGATAGTGGATATGCGTGTCGATAAAACCGGGCATAATCAGCTTATCGGGGTAAGCCGTTGTGGGAATATGGGAATAGGAATTCTGTAGCGCTTCATAGGAATCCAAAGCAAGGATTTTGCCCTCTCCCAGGATCATCAACCCATCAGGCAAATACCTGACGCTGCTAAACTCATCTCCATGAAAAGGATCACCAATAAAATCTAGAAATGCGCCGCGAATGGCGTGGAGTGAATCTGATGTCGCTAAAGTCATGAACTTAAAAAAGTGGAGGTGGTTAGCAGGCTCAGGCATGAGTCTGTCTGCCCTTCACTCCCACCCTTCTCCCAAAGTGGGCAGGAGAGGGGCTTCGATCCGGCTTCTTTGCTTCCCCGATGGGAGCAGGAGCTAGGGGATGAGGGCGGCTTAGACGAGTCCAGCAGTTTGCGCCTTGCTGTACTAGGAAGGGGGGGCAGAGATGGCATCTCTGGCCAGGGCAAAAGCAATCTTTTCTCCTTTTTTACCCTGATATCTTGACACGCTCGCGTCGTGCCATACCTTTTAGGACTAATCCTAAGACTTGATAAGACTCCCTTACAGGGTGTCTCTATCGTTCATTGCTTTCGATTACTGTAGATGAGCAGTGCTATTCATCATGTAGTGCAAGGAACAAACGTCTGTTGTTTTTCTGCCTGGAAGATGGTTGTGTTAAACACAACCCAGAGCGATAAATTTTCTTAGGAAGCTTGTACTCTGGCCAGTAGGGGAGCCGCTTTTAGCAAAGTTTGGGTGTAGGGATGGCGCGGGTGGGTAAAAATCTCTTCTGTCGTACCCAGTTCAACAATTTTGCCTGCCTGCATCACGGCAATGCGATCGCAAAAAAAGCGGGCGACCCGGAGATCATGGGTAATAAAGAGGTAGGTAAGCTGAAAGGCCTGTTTAAGGTCAGTCATCAGTTCCAAAACTTGGGTCTGGATACTGGCATCTAACATGCTAACTGGCTCATCGCAGATCACCAGTTGGGGTCGGGTAATCAATGCCCGTGCCAGGGCGACCCGTTGCTGTTGACCACCAGATAACTCCCTGGGGTAACGGTGATAATACTCCTCAGATGGTGCCAGCCCGACGCGCTCTAACATGGTCAGTACTTCTGCTTTGGCCGTAGTAGGGGTGGCGAGCTTGTGGATCAGGAGAGGATCGGCAATGCTTTCTCCGACGGTCATCATTGGGTTGAGGCAGGCGTGGGGGTCTTGAAACACCATTTGCATTTGCCGCCGCTGCTGTTGCATCGCCTGTCGAGGGAGTTGCGTCAGGTCTTGTCCTAAAAACTCAACGCGGCCTGCTGTCGGTGGCACAAGCTGTAAAATCGTGCGGGATAGGGTGGATTTACCGCAACCCGATTCGCCCACTAGGCCCAAAGTTTCACCGGGGTAAAGCTCTAGGTTGATATCATCGACGGCGCGAATGGTGCGGTTTGGGGTTTGGGAGAAGATTTGTGCCAGGAAGTTTTGTTCTAGCGTATAGTGCCGTTGCAGATTCTCTACCCGCAGTAAGGGGGCGATCGCCTTTTGTTGGCCTGCTGTTAACGGTTGCGTCTGTGGGTGCTTCGCCGTGTGATGGAGATGCAGCGCTGCTTCCAGGAGGGATTGGGTGTAGGGGTGTTGCGGCTGGCGAAATACTGCTGCGGTTGAACCGACTTCAACCAATTTGCCTGCCTGCATCACGGCGATGCGATCGCAATACTCTCCCACCAGGGCCAAGTCATGGGAAATCAACAGTAACGCCATATTACGCTGTTCACAGAGACGCGTCAGTTCCTGCAAGATTTGGGCGGAAACCGTCACATCCAAGCTAGTTGTGGGTTCATCGGCCACGATGAGCTTGGGGTGAAGCAGCAGCGCCAGAGTAATTGCAACCCGCTGGCGCATCCCCCCGCTTAACTCGTGGGGGTATTGGCTCCAACGTGATGGGGGAATACTAACCAGTTCTAAAGTGGCGATCGCCAAATCCTTGGCTGCTTTGCTGGATAAGTCCGGGCGATGGGCCTGGAGAGTTTCCAAGCAATGATCGCCAATCGTCATGAGGGGGTTGAGGCGTGTCATCGGATCTTGAAAAATCAGTGCCACGGCTTCGCCACGAAATTGACGCAGTTCCGTTTGAGAAAAATCCAGCAATGAGCGCTGCTCAAATAGTACTTGGCCCTCTACCTGGGTACCCTCTGGCAAAAGTCGCATCGCGGCTCGTCCCAGGGTTGATTTGCCACAGCCCGACTCCCCTACTAATCCTAGGCGCTCCCCGCGATTCAGGGTAAACGAAACTCCATCCACTGACCACAGCGGTGGTGTATCCTCCCGACGAGGATAGGCAACGCGCAGGTTCTCAACCTGAAACAGAGGTGCATCCATGAAGAGGCCCGATAACAATTTCTCGCTACTTTAGCAGAAGCCAGGGCCAGAAAAGATGAACCTGGTCATCGTTTGACCAATGAGGGATGGGGCGGCCCAGACAGCCTGACCAGAATGAGCGATCGCGTCCTTGGCTTTGTCCCAAGCTTTCTGCCCACAGATCTACTTGTCTACTTCTATAGAGGGATTTTCAGTTCCTCAGTGGGGGATGAGCCGTTAGGCCAATTTCTTGCAATCGTTGCAGCAGGTAAGTACCCGCTGTTATCGAGGGAAATTTGGGGCTGCCCCCCGTACGGGCAATACAACTAGGGAGGGGCGTTAACTCAACGTCAGCGCGGGGATGCACAAAGAAGGGCATCGAAAAGCGGCGATCGCCATTGTTTTCAGGATTTACCACCCGATGCGTTGTGCTCTTGAATAGGCCATTGGTCAGTTGTTGCAGCATATCGCCACTATCTACAATGATTTGCCCTGGCAAGGCCGGAATCGGCAACCAGGAACCGTCCCTTTGCAGGAGTTCTAAGCCTCCGGCAGTCGCTTCACAGAGCAGGGTAATCAAGTTAATGTCTTCATGGGCGGCTGCCCGCAAACTGGTCGGATGGGCATCCGGCGGAATCGGCGGGTAGTAAATCACCCGCAGAATGGTATCGCCATCCACGGCCATTTGCACCAGCCATTCTTCTGCTTCGCCCAGATACAAAGCGCAGGCTCGGAGTAGCTGCATCGCACAAACTTCTAGTTGGGCATAGAGTTGTGCCAAGATCGGGTGAAATTCTGGAACTTCTGTCGGCACCAGATTTGTGGGATGGCGATCAGCCAGAGGATGCCCAGTGGGCAGTGATCGCCCTAGATGCCAGAATTCCTTCAAATCTGGGTAGGGATGATCCTTGGCATGTTCTCTGCCAAAACGGGTATAGCCTCTCTGCCCATTCAGGCATGGATCTTCATATTGCTGTTTGACAGCCACTGGCTGGGCAAAAAAAGTGGCGGTCACCTGATAAGCCTGCTGAATCAAATCCTGGGAAACCCCGTGATTAATCAGGGCAAAGAACCCCGTACCCTCCAATGCCGCACCCAGTTGTTGGGTAAAGGCCAACTGGCGATCGCCCCCCGCCATAAAATCCTGTAAATCAAGCAGGGGAATTGTTGGGTCAAGCATCTTGTTTATCGACTCTCATAACCTTCATTAAAACCCTCATAGTAGCCGACCTGATAACCTGCCTCATATTCTCGACTGATCCCACTAGGGGGATTGGGCTGAGGTTGATAACCCCAGCTCTGTTGCCGATCGCGCTGCCCAGCCGCATAACCCCGGCGATAGCCCTCGCTCTTACCCCGATAAAATTGACGTGCCCCACCGGCTTGGGTCTGGCCATAGTAGCCCACTTGAAAACCCGCATAGTACCCAGCTTGGTAGCCCGCCTGATAGGAACGATCCGAAGGGGAGTGGGGGGCACGCCCCGGCTTGGGATAATAACCCGCCCCATAGCGGCGAAAGTTGCGCCCATCTTGACTACCCATCCGAAATGCTGCATCAAACCCGGCTTAATAACGCTGTTGGCAAGAGGCCCTAGTTTCTTGACGGATCTTGCTTGCCACCATGTGCCTGTCATGAACCGTCTGAGTCATCAGGGAACTGCGAGTGGATGGTAGACCCAAAAACGGCTGAAGGCGGAATGCCCTTGTATTGCCAAGCATCATACAGCGCGTTAAGGCTTCATCGGCAAAAGCCCAATCAGCGGCTATACAACTTTTCGTCGAGTTCCCAAGATCGGGTAATACCTCTAGCACCCAAACCAGGGGCACGCAAACGGCCACAATCCTAACCTGCCTCACAACTTGCCTCATGCGATCCCCCTCTGATGCCTCACACCCACACTCTATCCTCCACTCTGCCAAATCTCTCCAATAAACCGGGCTGCTGTTGTCCGGGTGGGTTGGGTAAAGTTACTGCGCATCTGCCAGCCAATTGTGGTGTGGGGCGATCGCCACAATTCTAAATGGGGCACTCCTGGATCGGCATAAAAGCTGGCTCGGCAGTGCCCTAGACCAATCGAGGTCAGATGGGTCAACCAATCATGGCTGAGCCGATAGATGGGGAAATCTCCCCCCAGGGGAACGCCCCAGCCATCTAGGGCGATGAAGGCATGAATCGATCGACCCTGCGATCGCCAACCCCAGGCCGCCGCGATCGCTCCGACAACCCCAGCGCTAAAGCCCATCAACCCAATAGTGCTCGTAGGGGCCACCGTTTCATTGAGAAAGGCCAAAACCTGGCAACCGCAATAGGGCAAGCGGCGATCGCCGGGAAACACCAGCGCTTCCTCAACCCTTTTTGTCAGAATCGCCCCCCCTAGCTCGGCCAGACTCTTTGCCAGAGCTGCTAAGAACGCATCCGTGCAGGCTGGGGAATGCACACCCGGACAAATAACCCATTGAACCGACATCCATTTTTCCCTTTTGCGCCGGTGATTAACCCCATCCCCAGGTAGGGGATGCTAGTCTAGAGTACGAAACCAATGGGTTATGGAGTTAACCCATCTAACTCCCTCTCCTGGTTACGGTGATTCCTGGGCCATTTGCCCAGGGAATTGGTTTATCCACCATTGAACGAGGTCTCTACTGTGGTTGCAACCCCTGAAAAAATTCAATCCAGTGTTCATGCGACCAGCTCAGAGAGCAAGGTCGCGGTTCTGTTAATGGGCTATGGCGAAGTTGAGAGCTACGCAGACTTTGCCAACTATAACGAGCAAGCTCTCAACTTGCTGACTGCCAAGTTTGCCCCGGTGCCTACCTGGGTTTATCCACCCCTGGCAAAACTGTTGGCCGTGTTTGATCACCACGAGTGGAGCCATCAGCATGACCACTTCATTTCACCCCACAATGCTATCTTTGAGCGACAGCGCGCTGGCATTGAACGGCATCTGCAAGAGCGTTGGGGGGAGCGAGTTAAGGTTTTTAAGGCATTTAATTTTTGCAAGCCGTTTTTACCAGAGCAAGTTCTCGCCGAAATTAAGGCAGAAGGGTTCGACAAAATTTTGATTTACCCGCTGCTGGTGGTGGATTCTATTTTCACCAGTGGGATTGCGGTCGAGCAGGTCAACAAGGCACTGGCGCAGTTGTCGGATGCAAATAGCCACTGGGTAACAGGGGTTCGCTATATTCCTTCGTTTTATAACGAACCGGCCTACATTAACCTGATGGCCACATTGGTTGAGCGCAAAATTCAAACAGACTTGGCCGTCGCCCACTTACCCTCCCAAATTGGGATTGTGCTGATGAACCATGGGTGTCCCCACAAGGCAAAGGGGTTTACTTCTGGGATTGATGAAAGTCAGGCGCTTTACGAACAAGTGCGATCGCACCTGATTGACCGCTATCCCCTCATTTCGGTAGGTTGGCTCAATCACCAAACCCCCCTGATTGAGTGGACCCAACCCAATGCTGAACTGGCCGCTCGCAATCTGATTGATCTGGGTGCAACGGCGATCGTGTTTATGCCGATTGGGTTTGCCACTGAAAATCATGAAACGTTACTGGATGTAAACCACATTATCGCGGCTCTCCGTCGCCGTGCACCCCATGTGACCTATGTTCAGATGGAGTGCGTTAATGACCATCCTGACTTTCTACAGATGGCAGCCGCCTGGGCAGATCCTCAAATTGCGGCGTTGCTGTCAGAGCAAGCGCTAAGCGTTAATCCGGCTCTGGCAAAAGTAACAGCCTCCCAGGGCACTGTTTCCCATAGTCATGATCACGGGCATTTCCATAGTCATGATCACCCCCATGCATAAAATTTCTACACTGTGTGATCTACATCAGCCTAACCACAGAGGTCTTGTGCGATCGCCAGGTTGCTGCTAATTCACCAGAAGGTAAGAGAGGCCATTGCCCCCAAGACACCGTCCTTATTAAGCCCTTGGCGCTGAGGGCGGCGGCTACCCAAAATTGCCAGTCCAAAATGCGATCGCTTACGCCAAGCTATACAGCCAGCTTCCTGCGGGTTGCCGAGGGGTAGAGAGAGTTCACTTTTTACCCCCCCGTGGACTTTACGTGGCAAATGACGCGCTAAGTCACCCAAACAGACTCAAGCCCAGGAGGAAAGCAAAGGCCACCACTGCGCCGCCAACTCCGCCAATGAAGAAGCCAAAGGCAAAGTTATCCCAGCCTTTTGTGCTGGTAAAGGTATCGGGGATATTGGGGGTCGTTACGATGGGCCTTGGTGAGGGCGGGGTCGTTGCGGCATAAAGAGACATCGTAACTGTCGCAATCAATACCAGTGCAACCGTTGAAAGCAAACCCGCGATCGCACCACTTGGCTCATTCCGTAGTGGCCCCAGACGAATAAAAGGCCCCAGCAACCAATAACCATGAGCCATGCCAACTTCCAGCCCCCGGCGAAATGCCGTTAACCCAGGACGATAGGCAGGCAGGTTGTTAATAAACCAAACTGACCAGGCTCCTGCATTGATGGGTGTGGCCAATTCCCCCATGGGAGCATCACCCACCAGATATACAGGCACCTGCTTAGCTTTTGAGGAAGTTTTTGCCATGGTGACTCTGCTATCTCAATAATGTCGAGAGCATTCTAACGTAACAATATGTTGAGGAAAACCAAAACTATAAAAAGAAAAAGCGATCGCCGTTGAGGGCGATCGCAGTGTGATGTCCGATTTTGTTAATCTTCCCTAGAGGGGATGAAACAGTAAATCGGGGAAAAAGCGATTGAACTCAATCAAAATTCCAGCAGTGATAGTAAACCAGATAGTAGCAACGACCGGAGCGGTCGAAAGATACTTCAAGAAATAGTTCATGAAACTTCTCCAAAACAGCGTGAAACGATAGAACTAACGAGGTGAGACCGTAATCTCATTATCCTTAGCAGTCAACTCACCAGAGGTCAGTTCCTTAACAGCCAGGAGAGGCCAGAGGGGACCCTGGGCCACGCATTTGATCGCCAAAGGAATATCAATAATGATCTCTTTCTCTTCGGCATTGCCGCTACTACGAGCTGCAATCAGATAAGCCCGACCAACCCAACCAATCCAGCCAGCTATGTACAGAAAAATCAGGCCGGGGATTGCGAACTGATTTTCATGACCAGTACCAACATCAGGAATCAGGTGGGGTAGACCTTCTTCACCGCAATAGAGTTGGCTGTAGAGTTCAAAGCGAGCCTTACCATTGGCCCCGACTGCATTCTGTGCCCGTTGAATAAAGGCAGCATTGTCTTTACAGGGGGTGAGCACAGACGCCTCGGCGGGGGTGGTTGGCATAACGCCAAACCAGAGAGCTATTGCCAGAATGAATGCAAACAACCGTCGCATGGAATTGTTTCCCTTTATTACGAATACAAAGTTGTTGATGAAATGGCTGCGTTTTGCAGGGGACGTTTGCCAAAAGAAATTGCATTACGACCGCTTCATACACCTTCGTAGCCGTCTAAGCTACAAAGAGAGGCTTAATACCTTCAACACAAGGTACCAGTAAATGACAAGGGTTTTAGCAATTGAAACAAGTTGTGACGAAACAGCCGTCGCAATTGTAAACAATCGTGATGTTTTGAGTAATCTCGTTGCTTCTCAAATTGAGATTCACCAGCCATATGGCGGCATTGTGCCAGAAGTGGCCTCGCGCCAGCATGTCGAAACGGTGAATGAGCTGGTTGATACAGCGCTTAAGCAAGCCAAGATCACCTGGGCCGACTTAGATGGCGTCGCGGCAACGGCGGCTCCTGGGCTAATTGGGGCTTTGCTCGTGGGGCTAACCACAGCAAAAACGTTGGCCCTATTACACAACAAACCATTTCTGGGGGTGCATCATCTGGAGGGTCACATCTACGCTTCTTATCTTAGCCATCCTGACTTGCAGCCGCCCTTTCTTTGTCTCCTGGTATCGGGGGGGCATACTAGCCTGATTTATGTCAAAGATTGCGGCCACTACGAAACCCTTGGGAGTACCCGCGATGACGCCGCAGGAGAAGCCTTTGATAAGGTCGCTCGCCTGCTCGATTTGGGCTATCCTGGAGGGCCGGTGATTGATCGTCTGGCCCAGCAGGGCAATCCTACAGCATTTCCATTACCAGAGGGGCAAGTCTCCTTACCAACGGGGGGATTTCATCCCTACGACTCTAGCTTTAGTGGGTTGAAAACAGCCATGCTGCGCTTGATCGATAAACTACGGCAGCAGGGAGATTTGCCCGTGACTGATCTGGCGGCTAGCTTTCAGGCAACCGTGGCACGGGCGTTGACCAAACGCGCGATCGCCTGTGCGTTAGATTACGGCCTCGATACCATTGCGGTCGGGGGCGGGGTCGCAGCCAACTCCGGTTTACGCCAAACCCTCCAGGCAGCAGCGGCGCCGCACCGTTTGAGAGTACTCTTCCCGCCGTTGAAGTACTGCACTGATAACGCCGCCATGATTGCCTGTGCCGCTGCCGAGCATCTTCAACGGGGCCATCAATCCCCCCTAAGTTTAGGGGCGCGATCGCGCATGCCTATCACTGCCGTCATGCAGCTTTACAACCCTTAAGAAGCCTTAACTGCCAGGTCGCGATCTTGACGTTGAGTCTTTGCACTCGCCCTTTAAGGCGAGCACTCCCCTACCCCAACAGCCCATCACCTGTCTGAGTCTTAAATCCACGCGGTTTTGCCTTCTGGTCTATCGCCGCCAAACAGGTCGGATTCTTCACCCCGATGGTATCTATCGGCAAAACCCAACCTTATCCCAACCTGTATCTTGATAAGGATTGGGTGATTGCCAGCGATGAACCCGCAACCTTACCAACCTTCGCTCAATACCGTTTGAGGTTCTGTGTGGAAGAATCGTTTTTAGCTTTGCCATCCAATGGCTTTCATCTGGAAGCTTCCAAACTGCGGGACAACTTTGCCCTGTCCCAATTATGTGGGGTGATGGCCTTGACGATGTTGTTTCTGGTGCTGCCAGGGAGACAAGTGGTGGATTCAGACCAGCGTCGTCAA